>NZ_JBHVVE010000016.1:79585-230350 GCF_042883725.1 Kitasatospora sp. NPDC058184 | reverse complement strand
CGATAAAACGAGCACGCCGAATAAGCACCAGGTCACAGCGCCGAAAAGCGCAAACGACCGGCACGAACCGGAAGTGGTGTTTCAGAGGATTGGCCACCGCGGGACCGTCCGCGCAGATGCGTGTCCGGTGCTCCCTGCCAGGCAGCTCGAAGAACACTAGACCTCTGGAGTCGCCGGGTCAAGTGGCGCAACCGAATTCTCGGTGCCCTCCTCCGCCGGCAGCTGGAAGGCCAGGACGGCGACGTCGTCGTCGTGCTCGGAGGTCACGCCCATCGCCCGCAGCAGCCGGGCGCAGATCACCTCGGGGGCGCCGATCGCACCGGTCAGGGTGCGGGCCAGGAGGTCGAGGCCCTGGTCGATGTCCTCGTCCCGGCGCTCGACCAGTCCGTCGGTATAGAGGACACCGGTCGTACCGGGGAGCAGGCGCAGGGTGTGGGAGACGTGCAGGCCGCCGCCGGTGCCGAGCGGCGGGCCGTTCTGCTCCTCGCTGCGCAGGATGGTGCCGTCCGGGCAGCGCAGCAGGACGGGGAGGTGTCCGGCGGAGGCGTAGGAGAGGGTGCGGCGCCGCGGGTCCCAGACGGCGTAGGTGCAGGTGGCGATCTGGTTGGCGTCGATCTCCATGGCGAGGCCGTCGAGCAGGCGCATCACCTCGTGCGGCGGGAGGTCGAGGCGGGCGTAGGCGCGGACCGCCGTCCGCAGCTGGCCCATGACGGCGGCGGCGCGCAGGCCGCGGCCCATGACGTCGCCGATGACGAGTGCCGTGCGCCCGCCGTCGATGGCGATGACGTCGTACCAGTCGCCGCCGACCGCGGCCTCGGCGCCGCCCGGCTGGTAGGTGGCGGCGACCCGCAGGCCGGCCGGCTGGTCGAGCTTCTGCGGGAGCAGGCTGCGCTGGAGGGTGACGGCGGCCTCGCGCTGGCGGCGTTCCGCTTCGCGCAGGCGGGCCGCGGCGAGGACCTGGTCGGTGACCTCGGCGGCGAAGATCAGCACGCCGGCGGGCGGTCCCTCGGCGGGGGCGTCGCCGCCCTCCCCCGTGCCGAGCGGGACGCAGGAGACGTTGTAGTAGCGGTTGCCGGTGAGGCCGAGGATGCAGCGGGCCTTGACGCTGCGCGGGCGGCCGCCGCGGATGACCTGGTCCATCAGGGGCAGGACGCCCATGGTGGCGAGTTCGGGGAGCGCCTCGGCGGCCGGCAGTCCGGTGGGGCGTTCGCCGAAGAGTTCGCGGTAGGCGCGGTTGGCGTAGCCGAGCTGGTGGAGCGGGCCGTAGGTGACGGCGACCGGGGCGGGGATGCGGTTGAGGACCTCGCGCAGGTTCTGCGGCTTGTGCGGGTCGGGGAGCTCCGCGGTGGCGGCGGGGCCGGCCGGATCGCGGGGGCCCGGCACGACGACGCCCTCGGGGCAGGGCGCACCGTCCTCGGTGCCGGTCCCGGGGGGCGGGAGGGCACGCCAGGGGACTCCGGCGAGCCGGGCGCTCCAGCGCATGAGGTTCAAACGACGGCCGCTTCCTCGTTTTCCAGGCATATCATCACTTTTTGTGTGCGCAGCAGCACACGGGGTAATGACCAGGTCGGGCTGATCCTGTCAGGCGGAGGCCCGGTTCCGGAAGTCGCGCGCCCGGCGTGGCCGCCCGATCCGCCGTCCGACCCACTCCCCGGTTCGCCGTCCGGTCGGCCGCAGGCCCGGGTCGGCGGCCGCGGTCACCGGGGAGCATCGGGGCCGGCGTCGGACGGCCGTCCGGGCTCGGGGCCGAACCCCTCCTCGAAGGCCGAACGCGGGTGCTCCATCGCACCCAGCGAGACCGGCTCGCGGGAGAACACCCCGCCCAGCACCCAGTCCATCAGCACCCGCACCCGGCGCTCGGTGCTCGGCAGCCGCCGCAGGTGCCGGGCCCGGTGCAGCCACCAGGCCCGGCGGCCGGTGAGCCTGCCGCCGCGCCGGGTGTGGGCGACGGCCCGGTGCGGGCCGAGCGAGGTCGAGCAGGCGGCGGGGCCGGGCCGGTAGTCGGCCAGGCCCGGGGCGTGCGGGCCGCCGTCCAGGGCCACCACGACGTTGCGGGCGAGCAGCTCGGCCTGGGCGAAGGCGTGCTGGGCGTTGGGGGCGCAGGGGGCGCCGTCCGCGTTCGGGTCCGGTACGGCGGCGCAGTCGCCGGCCGCCCAGACGCCGGGCAGGGCGCGCCCGTCCGGTCCGACGGCCTGCAGGGTCGCCAGGCACCGCACCCGGCCGAGGGTGTCCAGCGGTAGGTCGGTCGCGCGCAGCAGCGGGGACGGCCGGACGCCCGCCGTCCAGACCAGCGTGCGGGCGCCGAAGCGGCTGCCGTCGGAGAGCGCCACGACCCGGTCGGCGGCGGACTCCAGGGTGGTGCTCAGCCGGATGTCGACGCCGCGTTCGCGCAGCTCCCCCAGGGTGTGCCGGGCGAGCTCGGGCGACTCCTCGGCGAGGATCCGGCCGGTCGCCTCGACCAGCACCCAGCGCAGGTCCTCGGCGCGGACGTTGTGGTAGCCGCGCACGGCGGTGCGGGCCATGTCCTCCAGTTCGGCGAGCGCGCCGACGCCCGCGTAGCCGGCGCCGACGAAGACGAAGGTGAGCGCGGCCTGGCGCAGCGCCGGGTCGCGGGTGGCGGAGGCGAGATCGAGCTGCTCCAGGACGTGGTTGCGCAGGCCCACCGCCTCGCCGACGGTGGAGAAGCCGAGGCCGTGCTCGGCGAGGCCGGGCACCGGCGCCGTGCGGGAGACCGATCCGGGGGCCACCACGAGGACGTCGTAAGGGAGTTCGACCGGGGCGGGGGGTTCGCCGGGGCCCGCTGCGTCGGCCAGGGCGCGCCGGGCGGCGTGTTCGATCCGGGTGATCCGGGCGGTGAGCACCCGGCAGTCCGGCAGGACCCGGCGCAACGGGACGACCACGTGTCTCGGGTCGATCGAGCCGGCCGCCACCTCGGCCAGCAGCGGGTGGTAGGTGAAGTACGCCTGGGGCTCGACGACGGTGATCTCCGCCTCGCCGCGCCGCAGCCGTTCCCGCAGGGCGCGCTGGAGGTGGAGTGCGGCGGCCGTTCCGGCGCAGCCGCCGCCGGCGATCAGGATCCTGATGGTGCGCCTCCTGCCGATGCGACGTTTCGTCCCGGCCACCCCGCGGCCGGGGGTGTCCCCCATCACGCCCCCTATGAAGGACCGGCGGGGGTCGTCTTGTCCACAGTCCGTACGGGGCTGGTTGCGACGCGAGTGACCGTCGTGGCCAGTTGTGCCTACTGGGCGACTTTCTGACGCACTTTCGGCCTCGGAGAGTGGTGAACTATGGTCGGATTGTGTACCGGGGCGGCCGTCGCCATGACAATCGGCGGCGACGCACCGTGGAGCGGCCACTACGGCCAGTTCCAGCGTTGGCGTGAGAACCCGACTGGGGGACGGTCATCCGGGGAAGGGTAGTTCCCGGACAGGGCCCCGGTCGGTGCCGACGCGCCGAGCCGGACGTGGACCCGGCACGGCGGCACGAACCGTGGTCACCGGATCGGGACGGGCGGCACGAGCATGGGTCATCGGGTCACTTCTGACGGGCCGAGCTGCACCGGGGGGTGCAGGGGCGGGCGACGACAGGGTCCGGTTTCGGACGCCTGCGGGGGAGAGTTGGGATGATGGATCAGGAGCAGGTATTGGGGCGGGCGGGTGCGTCGCAGGTCGGACCGGGCATGGTCCCCGAGCAGCGCGGCCCGGTGGACCTGCCGCAGGGCGGGACGGCACCGGCCGGTCTGGCCCGGGCGGCCGTCCCGTACCGGGTCGAGCCCGCGCCGGCCGCCGTGCCGGTGCCGGGGGCCCGGCTGCGGGTGGACGCCCGGCGGAACCTGGAGAGCGTGCTGCGGGCGGCGCGCGAGGTGTTCGGCGAGTTCGGCTACGGCGCGCCGATGGAGGAGGTGGCGCGCCGGGCCGGGGTCGGGGTCGGCACCGTCTACCGGCGCTTCCCGAGCAAGGAGGTGCTGGTCCAGCGGATCGCCGCCGAGGAGGTGGCGTGGCTGACCGCGCAGGCGCGGGAGTCGCTGTACGGCGGTGACGGCGCCTGGGAGGCGCTGGCCGGCTACCTGGCCCGCGCGGTGAGCAGCGGCGCCGGGCGGCTGCTGCCGCCGGAGGCGTTCCGGTACGCGGAGGAGCTGGGCCGGGTGCCCGAGCAGCGGGCGGCGGAGCCGCCGGCCGCGGTCCGCTTCGACCTGCGCGGCGAGGAGGCCCGTTCCGGCGGGGCGGTCGAGCCGTCGGCGGCCGACGCCGATCCCCGGCTGCTGCTCCAGCTGCTGGCCGCGCTGGTGGCGCGGGCCGGTGCGGCGGGCGAACTGCGGCCGGGCGTCACGGTGTCGGACGTGGTGCTGGTGCTGACGGCCTCGGTGCCGGTGCACGCGGCCCGTCCGTCGGTCTCCGCGCCGACGGCCGTCGGTTTCTCGCCGATTTCTCCGCAGACGGAGGGCCAGCCGGTCGCCGGGCCCTCGGACCGGCTGCTGCAGATCCTGTTGGACGGCCTGCGGGAGCGCTGACGCCCGTCGGCCGGCCGGGCCGCCACGCCGGACGGGCACGGGAGTTGGGAGGAGGACCGGCGCGCGACCCGAGTGCGCGCGCCGGGGTGCGGGAGTCGCACACCCCACCACCGCACGCTGGGCGAACGCCCCCGCGACGGCCCCTCGGAGGAGTGGAAGGCGACCGGTCCGGCTACCGCCGATCCCTGCGCTATGCCATCCTTTGCCCGTGGTTGGAGCCAATGTCCCGATGCGCGCCGTTCGCGCGCCGTCGGCGCCGTACGCCGGGGAACCGTGCGCCTACGCACTCCCGCGCGCCCTGCCACACTACGGGGGCTGTCGTGGAATCTGGGGTCCGTTGTGAGCGCCGAGGAACAGAACGACTACGGGTACGGCCTCGACTTCGGGGGCCGCTCCGGTGAGACCGCCGAGGGGTCCGCCGCGGGCCCCTGCAGTCTCGGCAGCGCCGGCGGTACGGCCCAAGTGCCGGGCGCCGCAGCGGGTTCGGCCGCCGGCCACGTCCCCGACCAGGCCGGGATGCCCAGCCGCGAGACGCTCTCCGCCTCCGCCGCCGCACTGCCCCCGGGCCGGGTGCCCGGGCAGGCCCCGGCGGGCCGGGGCGGCGTCGCCCCCGAGGCGTTCGTCGGCGAACCGTTCGCCGGCGACGGCCGCACCGCCCGGCCGACCGTGCCCGCCCCCGCCGACCCGGTGGACGGCGAGCGCCCGGCCTCCGACTCCGAGTTGACCGCCCGGGTGCGGGCCGGCGACGACACCGCGTACGAGGAGATCTACCGCCGGCACGCCGACTCGGTGCGCCGCTACGCCCGCACCTGCTGCCGGGACAGCTTCACCGCCGAGGACCTCGCGGGCGAGGTCTTCGCCCGCACCCTGCAGGCGCTGCGGGCGGGCAAGGGCCCCGAGTTCGCCGTCCGCGCGTACCTGCTGACCGCCGTGCGCAACGTCGCCGCCGCCTGGCACCGCAGCGAGCGGCGCGAGCAACTCGTCGACGACTTCGCCGTGTTCGCGCAGACCTCGGCCGCCGTGGTCGACTTCGACCTCGCCGACCCGGGCGCCGACGCCTGGGCGATGGCGATGGCCGACCAGCGGATGGTCATGCAGGCCTACGCCGAACTGCCCGAGGACGACCGGATGGTGCTCTGGCACACCGAGGTCGAGCGGGAGTCCCCGAAGACCGTCGCGGTGATGCTCGGCAAGACCGCCAACGCCACCGCCGTCCAGGCCCACCGGGCCCGCGACCGGCTCGCCGCCGCGTTCCTCCAGGCGCACGTCTCGGGCAGCCAGGACAGCGCCTGCGAGGCGTACGCCAACCGGCTCGGCGCGTACGCGCGCGGCTCGCTGCGCAAGCGGGCCTCGGCGGAGGTCGGCCGGCACCTCACTGAGTGCGACCGCTGCACGGCCGCCTGCCTGGAACTGACCGAGATCAACACCGGGCTGCGCGCCCTGCTGCCCGGCGGGGTGCTGGTCTGGATCGGCGTCGGCGGGTTCGGCGCCGCCGCGGCCGCCGTGGGCGGTGCCGCCGCCGTCGGCGGTGCGGCAGCGGCCGGGACGGCCGCCGCGACCTCCGGGTCCGCGGGGGCCGCGGGCGCTGCGGGCTCGGCCGGTGCGGCCTCCGGCGGGGGCGGGGCCGGCGCCGCCGCGGCCGGCGAGGGCCTGGGCACCGCCGCCAAGGCCGGGATCGCCGCCGCCATCGCGGTCGCCGCGGCCGCCGTCGCCGCGTACGCGCTCACCGGCTCACCCGAGCCGCAGCCCCCGGCGGCCGCTCCTCCGGCCCCCAGCGCCCCGGCCGCCGCCTCCCCGGCGCCGCCCGCGGCCGCGTCCGCCGCACCCGCGGCACCCGCCGCGGCCCCGGCGCCCGGCGCCGCCGCACCGGCCCCGGAGGCGCCCGCGTCGAGCGCCGACACCAAGCCGGCCGCCGCGTCCACGCCCGCCCCGCCGCCCGCCACCACCCGGGCGCCGGAGTCCGGCACGCCCACGTCCGGCAGCCCGAAGACGCCGACGCCGACCTTCACTCCCCCGGTGCTGCCCGTACCGAGCCTGCCGCCGCTGCCCACCCCCGACGTGCCGGTCGTCCCGACGCCCACCCTGCCGCCGGTGCCGACCCCGACCGTCCCCACGCCGACGCCGCCCGTGCTCAGCGACTTCTGGGGCAACTCGCTGCCCGTGCTCAAGCCCGGCAACAACCGGGTGCCGCCGCCCGAGCCGAGCATCCGGCAGAAGGACAGCGACAAGTTCTGGCAGCGGGACGGCGGCTGGATCGGCGGCGACTACCACCCGCACGTGATCACCGTGCACGCCCCGGCGGCCACCGTGATCGACCTCAACCGCACGTGCACGTCCTTCGACGCGCTGGCCGGGGTGGACGACGCCACGATCTCTCCGGGCGGGGTCGTCTTCACCGTCCAGGGCACCGACGGCACCGTCCTGTGGCGCTCCCGCGCGCTGGCCGTCGGCGACGACGCGGTGCCGGTGCACGTGCCGCTGGCCGGGCAGAAGGCGATCAAGCTGTCGGTCACGCCGGTGAGCGGGATCTGGTCGGCGCTGAACGTCGCGGACTGGGCCGAGGCCCGCTTCCGCTGCTCGTGACCCGGGCGCCCGGGCGGGCATGACGGAGGCCCGCTCCAGGGGTGCTGGAGCGGGCCTCGGGTCCGCGGTGCCGTGCCCGGGTTGGCCGCCGGGGTGGGCGGCCTGGGCCCGGTCGGCCGTCAGATGGCGCAGGAGCCGTCCGCGCAGGCCTCCCCGGCCGGGGCGACCTGCACCGGGGCGGGGCGGCGCTCGCCGATCTCGGCGGCGACCTGCTCCAGCACCTTGCCGAAGGTCGCGGCGTCCTGGCCGCCCTGGACGGCCCACTTGCCCTCGAAGACGAAGGTCGGCACGGCGTTGATGCCCAGCTCCCGGCCCTCGGCCAGCTGGGCGTTGACCTCGGCGGTGCCCTCGTCGCCCGCCAGGTAGGCGGTCACCCGGTCCCGGTCCAGGCCGGACGCCACGGCGACGTCGGTCAGCGCGGCACGGTCGCCGACGTCGACGCCGTCGGTGAAGTGCGCCTTCAGCAGCGCCTCCTTCAGCCGCCCCTGGACGGCCGGGCCGTACTCGGACTCCGCGAGGTGCAGCAGGCGGTGGCCCAGGAAGGTGTTGGCGTGCAGCGCGGCGTCGAAGTCGTACGCGATGCCCTCGGCAAGGCCCAGCTCGGCCACCCGCGCGTCCATCGCCACCGACTGCGGGCCGTAGCGCTCGGCCAGCCAGGCGCGGTGCGGGCTCGCCGTGGCGGGGGCGTCCGGGACCAGCTGGTACGGACGGTAGACGACCTCGACCTGCTCCTTGCCCGGGAAGTCCGCCAGGGCCTGCTCGAAACGGCGCTTGCCGATGTAGCACCAGGGGCAGGCGATGTCGCTCCAGATCTCGACCTTCATGCGGGGGGCTCCAGGGGGCGTCTTGTGGGATGGGGACAAGATGGGTGAACGATGAACCATCTCGGTACATTCCCGGCACCCTGCGGGCGTCTTTCCCGCTCCGCTCCAGGTCAGGCCGCGGGCGGCGCCGGAACCACCAGCACCGGGCAGGCCGCGTGGTGCACGACCGCCGAACTCACCGAACCCATCAGCAACCGGGCGAAGCCGCCGTTGCCCCGGGTGCCGATCACCAGCGTGTGCTGCCGGGTCGCCGCCTCCAGCAGCACCTCGATCACATTGCCCAGCACCACGTGCAGCGACAGCTCCCCCGCGTACGGCACGGGACGCCGGCGCTGCACGGCGGCCACCGAGCGGCGCAGCCCGTCCGCCATGCTCTCGACCAGCGTCTCCACGCTCTCCTGCACCAGCTCCGCCATCCCCGGGGGGTAACCGGCCGGCGCCGGGTTGACCACGGCGAGCACGTACAGCGGCAGCCCGAACAGCTCGGCCTCCGTCATCGCCCGGTCCAACGCCCACAGCGACCCGTCCGACCCGTCGCACGCCGCCAGCACCCCGGGCGGCCGCCCCGCCGGCGGACGCCCGAGCACCGACAGCACGACCGGCACCTCCCGCCCCGCGCTCCCACCGGCCACCGCACGTCCTCCTCACCCCGGATCCACACCCCCGCCATCATCACCGCCCCGCCGATCGGGACCCGGCAACCGCGCCGCAGGGCGGGGAGGGGCGGGGGCGCGGGCTGGGAGCAGCGGTCGGCGCGCCGAGGTGTCGGCGGGGCCTCAGGAGGTGAGGGCGGGTTGGCGGGGGGTGGGGAGGCCGGTCCAGCAGGCGCCGTGGCGGCGGGCGCGGATGCGGCGGAGCCAGAGTTCGGTGGAGACGAGGTCGGCGAGGCCGGCGAGGGCGGAGGGGGAGAGGGGGGTGGCGGGGTCGGTGGACTGGGCGAGGCCGGCCCGAACGGCGGGGAGGTCGATGAGGCCGGCTTCGGCGAGCAGCGGGGCGTCGAAGAGTTCGGCGAGGCCGTCGGCGGCGAGGCGCAGGCCTGTGCGGGCGGGGGCGGCGCGGTCGGGGCGGGGGACGCGGCCCCAGTCGGGGGGCAGGTCGGTGCGGCCGGCGCCGGTGAGGACGGCGTGCAGGAGGGCGTGCCGGGCGCCGGGCTGGAGGCGGACGTCGTCGGGCAGCAGCCGGGCGGCACGCACCACCTGGTTGTCGAGGAAGGGCGCGTGCAGCCGTTGGCCGGGCTGTTCGGCGGCGTGCACGAGCGTGCGGAACCCGCGCGCCTGCCGGTAGAGGGCGTGCCGGGCCCGGTGTGCGCCGGGGTGTTCCCCGGGCGCCGGTCTACGCGCCGCCAGGCGGAGCCGCAGCGCGACCGCGGAAAGCGCCTCGTCGGACAGCCAGCGGGCGGCCGGACCGGGCACGCACCAGGCGAGGTCGGCGGCCGAGCGGGCCCCGGCCGTGCCGGCACCGTCCGGGACGTGGCGGGCGGTCAGCCTGGCGGCCGCCTCGTCCAGCGCCTCGGCGTAGCGGACCCGGGAGAGCCGGTGGGCGGCCCGGACCACGGTGAGCGGGGTGCGCAGCGTGCCGGTGAGGACGCCCGCGGCCGCCCGGTCGGCGCCGGCCAGCGCGACCACCGGGGACAGCAGTTCGCGCGGCCGGCCGGCCCGGAGGAGGTCTGCGAGCCGGGCCGGGTGCCCGTCCAGCACCTGCCGGGCGCCGTAGCCGGTGAGATGGTCGGTGCCGCCGGCGTCGAAGCGGGCCTCGGCCCGGGCGGCGGCGACGAGTTCGGGCCCGGGCTCGTCGGTGAGCCGGCCGGACTGCGGGTCGGCGCCCGGCCCGGCGTACGGGAGGGTGTCCGGGCCGGGGTCGAGCACGGTGTGCCGCAGCCGCGGGGTGTCGGGGGCGAGCGCGAGGCCGGCCGGGGGCTCGGTCTCGCCGAGCGTGACGGCGGCCAACTGCTCGGGGGCGGCGGGTTCCTGGGCGGCGGCGCGGGCCCAGGAGCCCTTGACCGCACCGCTCCTGGCCCCGGCGGCGGCCGCCCGGACCACCGCGGTGGAGGCGGTCGCCGGAGCCGACGGCAGCGGGACGGCGGCGGCGAGCAGGGCGACGGTCGCGGAGGCCGTCCCGTACGACAGGTCGACGCCCAGCCGGGCCCGCCCGACCGGGTCGGCCGGGTCGGGGACGGGGGCCGGCGAGGTGGTGCGGACCCGGGAGCGGACGGACTCCAGCAGGGCGCGGGTGAGTTCGCGGACGGCGGGCGCCTCGTCGCGCGGCTGCTCGGCGCCGGCCGGGTCGTCGTAGCCGGACAGGTACGGGCGGCCGCCGCGGATGCCGAGCACGTGCCCGGGCGGCACCCCCTGGACGCCTTCGTACGGGGTGCCGGTGCCGAGCGCCTCGGGGGACTCGGGGCAGGCGAGCCGGGCGGCGAGGTGGCCGGTGTCCAGCGGGGCGCCGACCAGGTCGGCGAGCGGCAGGGCGGCGGTGGCGTACGCGGTGCCGCCGGCCCACGGGGTGTGGAAGACGGGCTGGGCGCCGGCGAGGTCGGTAAGCAGCAGGGTGGACCGGGTGCCGGAGCGCAGCACGACGGTGTAGCTGCCGGGCCAGGCGGTCAGGTGGCGGACGGCGCCGCCGCGGGCGGCGGCGAGGCCGGCGGCGAGTTCGGCGTCGGTGGCGCCGCAGTGGCCGAGGACGGCGAGCCGGGAGGTGGCGGGGGTGTCCTCGACCTGGTCGGGGGCGGTGGGGCCGGTGCTGACCACGGCGGGGGCGCCGGGGCGGAGGGTGACCAGGCGGATCTCCCCGGGGCGCCAGTCGCCCACGGCCCAGAGCGGGTCCGGTCCGGCCCAGAGCGGGCGCGCGGCGATCGGCTCGACCCTGGCCAGCGCCTCGTACGCCGGGGTGCCCGCGCTCGACGCGCCCGTGCACCAGCCCGTCAGCCACCGCATCGCGCCTCCACCGGACGAGGACCTGCATCCGTGCGGTGCGTTCGTTCGCCGCCCGCCGGGCGGCCGGGTGGTGTGCCGTGGCGGCCCGTGCGCGTCCCGGCGTGCCCCCGCAGCTCGACGCGCCGTCAGTGGACATCGTGCCACCGCGGGCGGTCGCCGTGGTCGGTGTTTCGGGTTCCGCTTCCGTTCGCACCGCCCGTTCGACGGCCGCGGCGGCGGGGCGGGCCGGCCCGGGTGCGCCTGGGGATGCATTCAAGGGCCCGGGGTTCCGCCGGGGCCCGGGCGGCGCCCGATCACGCCGGGTGGGCAAGTGCCGTGCTTCGTAGGGGAGTTCGATCGTCCGGGCGCTCCCGGGGGGCGGACGGGCCGGGCCTCCCCCTCCCCGGCCCGGACCGCCGACGAACGCCTTTGGCATGGGCATCGCGAGATGGCCGAAAGGCGTCGCCCGGCCCGGGAGGGCATCCGCACGCCCTCCCGGACTCCACCGCCGCCCGCGGGGATTGAGGCGGCGGCGTCCCCCGGCCCGCCGGGTCCTCGACGGCAGGCCGACCCACGACCACCAGCGAATCGCCGACCTGCCGGTCGGGCCAGGGGGCACGGCCGGGCGCACGTGTACACGGGACCGGAGCACGACGCTCCGGAGCGCCGCGCGGTCGGCCGGATCCGAGTGGTCCGGACCAACTCCGGTGCGGCACCGCCGAGTGCGCGATCCCGCCATCCGGAATGCGACCTCTTAACCGTCGGAACGCGTCCGACTACGCTAGGTACAGCAGCTACGGCCCGGTGCCGCCCGGGCCCCGCGCACAAGGCCGCAGGAGGTGCCGCCGCCACCATGACCGTCAGCCCACGTGGACCGAACGAACGGCTCGGCACGCTCCTGACCCTCGCCCAGATCAGCAACGCCGGACTGGCCCGCCGGGTCAACGACCTCGGCGCCCAGCGCGGGTTGACCCTGCGGTACGACAAGACCTCGGTGGCCCGCTGGGTCAGCAAGGGCATGGTGCCGCAGGGGCCCGTCCCGCACCTGATCGCCACCGCCATCGGCGGCAAGCTCGGCCGGCCCGTCCCGCTGGAGGAGATCGGCCTGGGCGACACCGACCCGGCGCCCGAACTCGGCCTGGCCTTCCCGCGCGAGGTCGCCGACGCGGTCCGCTCCGCGACCGACCTGTGGCGGGTCGACCTCGACCTGCGCCGGGGCCCCGGCGGCGGCCGCTGGAGCGACAGCCTGGCCGGCACCTTCTCGGTGGCCGCCTACGCGACCCCGGTCTCCCGCTGGCTGATCACCCCGGCGGACGGCTCGGTGGCCCGCGAGGTGCCGCGCTCCCCCACCGACACCTCCTCCTACCGGGTCGGCCACTCGGACGCCGCCAAGCTCCGCGAGGCCGCCCAGGAGGCCCGCCGCTGGGACTCCAAGTACGGTGGCGGGGACTGGCGTTCGTCGATGGTGCCGGAGTGCCTGCGGGTGGAGGCGGCACCGCTGCTGCTCGCCTCGTACAGCGACGCGGTCGGCCGGGCGCTGTTCGGCGCGACGGCCGAACTGACCAGGCTGGCCGGCTGGATGGCCTTCGACACCGGGCAGCACGAGGCCGCCCAGCGCTACTACATCCAGGCGCTGCGGCTGGCCCGGGCCGCCGCCGACGTGCCGCTCGGCGGCTACGTGCTGGCCTCGATGAGCCTCCAGGCCGGCTACCGGGGCTTCGCCGAGGAGGCGGTCGACCTCGCCCAGGCCGCGCTGGAGCGCAACCGGGGCCTGGCCACCGCCCGCACCATGAGCTTCTTCCACCTGGTGGAGGCCCGGGCCCAGGCCAAGGCCCGCAACGCGGCGGCGTGCGCGACGGCGCTCGGCGCCGCGGAGAGCGCGCTCGAACGGGCGCGCGCCGGGGATCCCGATCCGGCGTGGATCGACTTCTACGCCTACGACCGGCTCGCCGCCGACGCCGCCGAGTGCTTCCGCGACCTCGGAGTGCCCTCCAAGGTCCGGCAGTTCACCCGCGAGGCGCTGGCCACGCCCACCGAGGGCTTCGTCCGCTCGCACGGCCTGCGGCTGGTGGTCTCGGCGATGGCCGAGGCGGAGGCGGGCAACCTGGACGCCGCGGTCGCCGCCGGCGAACGCGCCGTCGAGGTGGCCGGCCGGATCTCCTCGCAGCGCAGCCGGGAGTACGTGGTGGAGATGCTCCGGCGGCTGGAGCCCTTCCAGGGTGAACGCCGGGTACGGGAGTTGACCGAGCGGGCGCGCGCGGTGATCGTCGCCCCGGCGTGAGCGCCGGAGCGGCGACTCAGACTGGTCATCGGACGGCGACCGGAACAGCCACCGGAACGGCGAGAGGGCCCGGCGGTAATTGAGGTGCGCCGGCGGGAGGGGCCTGGCTAGGGTTTCTCCCGTCCAGGTGCGCAGGCAGAGGTTACTTCCACTCTTCATGGGCGTGTCGCGGGTTCGAGTCCCGTCACCGGCTTCGGGCCGGTGTAGCTCAGTCGGTAGAGCAGCTATGTCACCTCAGCCGTCCTCGATCTCTGGACACCCACACGTGAACAGTTCGTCCGCACCTCCCGGTGCGACGGCAGCGGTTACTTCTTGGTGAGGCGCCCCCTGGGCGCTGCGGTTCGAGCCCGCGAAACACCGCCGCCACCTTTGATCTCGGGAGGCGGCTCCTCGTGGTGCCCGGGTCCCGTCAGCCGTGACGGGACCCGGGCACCGCTGCCGCAGCACGCCTCCCTCCCACCGACACCAGCACGCCGAGGGGGGCTGCCGCATGTCCAGGTTCAACGTCCGCGGGGCCAAGTCCGGTCCGAGTTCGCCGGTGACCACCACCGGCGCGCGCACCGTCAACCACAACGGCGGCCCCGGCTTCGTCCGGGACCGCAAGTCCGAGCTCTTCCTGCTCGCGGTGGCCAACATGGTCGGCCAGGACACCTTCCACGAGCGCGGCGGCGAGCGCGACGACCGCTACACCGCGCTGGTGCGTGAACTCGCCGTCGCCGACCCGGAGTGGGCCCTCGGACTGCTGCGCTGGCTGCGCCACACCGCCCAGCTGCGCACCGCCGCCCTGGTCGGCGCCGCCGAGTTCACCCGCGCCCGGCTGGACGCGGGCGCCCACGGCCACTCCCGGCAGGCCGTCGCGGCGGTGCTGCGGCGCGCCGACGAGCCCGGCGAGCTGCTCGCCTACTGGACCTCGCGCTACGGCCGGGCGCTGCCCAAGCCGCTCAAGCGCGGTGTCGCGGACGCCGTCCGGCACCTCTACGACGCCCGCTCGCTGCTCAAGTACGACACCGCCGGCAAGGGCTACCGCTTCGGCGACGTGATCGAGCTGACCCACCCCTCGCCGGACCCGCGGAAGCACTGGCAGGGCGCGCTGTTCGCCCACGCGCTGGACCGCCGGCACCGGCCGGAGGAGGCCGTCCCGCCGGCTGGTGACCGGGTGCTGACCGCCAACCGTGAGCTGCTCGCGCTGCCCGTCGAGGAGCGCCGGGCGGCGGTGACCGCCGAGGGCGGCGCGGAACGGCTGGCCGCCGCCGGGCTGACCTGGGAGGCCCTGGCGGGCTGGCTGCAGGGCCCGCTGGACGCGGCGGTCTGGGAGGCGGTCATCCCGTCGATGGGTCCGATGGCGCTGGTGCGGAACCTGCGCAACTTCGACCGGGCCGGGGTCCCGGACGCCGTCGCGGCCGAGGTCGCCCGGCGGATCTCCGACCAGGACGAGGTGCGGCGCTCGCGCCAGTTCCCGTTCCGCTACCTGGCCGCGTACCGCAACGTCCCCTCGCTGCGCTGGGGGCACGCGCTGGAGACCGCGCTCGGCCACTCGCTGGCCAACGTGCCGGAACTGCCCGGCCGGACGCTGATCCTGGTGGACCGCTCCGGTTCGATGTTCGACCGTTCCGGCGGGCCGACCGAGCTCAACCGGGCGGACTCCGCGGCGATCTTCGGCACCACGCTGAAGCTCCGGGCCGCCGAGGCGGACCTGGTCGAGTTCGGCACCACCAGCCGGGTCGTCGAGGTCGGCCGGGGCGAGGCGGTGCTGCGGGTGCTGGAACGGTTCTCCAGCCTCGGCGGCACCAACACCGCCGACGCGGTCCGGGCCCGCTACCGGGGCCACGACCGGGTGGTGATCGTCACCGACGAGCAGACCGGCCCGGGCCACCGGGGCGGTGACCCGCTCGCCGCCGTCCCGGCCCACGTGCCCGTCTACACCTGGAACCTGGCCGGCTACGCCCCGGGCCACGGCCCCGGCGGCGGCGCCCACCGGCACACCTTCGGCGGCCTGAGCGACGCGGCCTTCCGGCTGGTCCCCCTCCTGGAAGCCGGGGCGAACGCCCGCTGGCCCTGGGAGGAGTAGCGGGGCGGCGGAGGCTTCGGGGGCGGGTCGGCGCACCGGACGGAGGGCGGGCGGACGGGCCCGGATGAGCCCGGTCACAGGCCCGGCCGGGGCGCCCCGGCAGCCCCGTAGACTCGGTTGATTGTGACTGCCACCGCCCCGATCCCCCAGCCCTCGCCGTCCGCCCGGCTGTCCGCCGCGCCGGCCGCCTACCCCGCGCCGATGTACCCGCACAAGGCCACCGAGGCCCAGCACCGCGAGCGTCGCATCCGCAGCTTCCAGCCGCGCCGGGGCCGGATGACCAACGCCCAGGCGAGCGCCCTGGACCGGAGCTGGGAGACGTACGGCATCCCCATCGACGGCACCCCGCTGGACCTGCCGGAGCTGTTCGGCGGCCTGCCGGTGACCCTGGAGATCGGCTTCGGCATGGGCGAGACCACCGCCGCGATGGCCGCCGCCGACCCGGCCACCGGCATCCTCGCCGCCGACGTGCACACCCCCGGCCACGGCAACCTGCTGGGCATGCTGGAGCGCGACGGCTCCCGCAACGTCCGGACGGCCGCCGGGGACGCGGTGATCCTGCTGCGCGACATGCTCCAGGACGCCTCGCTGGCCGGTCTGCGGGTCTACTTCGCCGACCCGTGGCCCAAGCCGAAGCACCACAAGCGCCGGCTGGTCCAGCCCTCCTTCCTCGACCTGGTGCTGCCCCGGCTCGCCCCCGGCGCCCTGGTGCACTGCGCCACCGACTGGGAGCCGTACGCGGAGCAGATGCTGGCCGTGCTGTCCGCCTCGCCGGAGCTGGAGAACCTGCACCCCGAGGGCGACGGGACCGGCTGGCTGGAGCCCGCGGACCACCCGGACGGCAGCGTCCCCGGCTACGCCCCGCGGCCGGACTGGCGTCCGGTCACCAAGTTCGAACGGGCCGGGATCGCCAAGGGCCACGTCGTCCACGACCTGCTGTTCCGCCGCCGCTGACCCACCGGCCCGGTTCGAACGGGCCACCGCGCGGCGGCCGTACGGGCGGGACCGGGACGGACGGTTCGTCCCGAGTCCTCCCGGCGGGCCGCCGCCGTGGCCTACCCTGTGCCGCATGGGCAGCCCGTCCGGCGGCGGGTTCCGGGCGAACGGTCGGACGACGGTCGCCGCCGCCGGCGCACCGGAGACGGTCCCGCGCACCGGCGACACCCGGACCATCCCGGGGCCCCGGAGGCACCGGGCCCACCGCCCGCTGCCCGCTCCTGGCACCGCCGCCGTCCCGGTAGCGGCCCGGCCCCCGGCCGTCACCCCCGCCGCGGCCCGGACGCCCGCCGCCCCCGGAGCCCCCGCCACCCCCGGAGCCCCGCAGGGCCGCAGCCGCTCGGTGGCGCTCTCCTCGGTCACCGCGACCGCCGTGCTGACCCTGATCGGCTGCGGGGTGCTGATCCTGCACCTCGTCCAGCGGCAGACCGGCACCGTCGGGCTGCTGGTCGGCCTGGGCCTGGCGATGGTGCCGCTGCCGTTCGTGCTCGGCGGCCTGGCCTGGCTCAACCTCACCGCCCGGGTGCCGCTGCGGCACACCGTGTTCTGCCTCGGCTGGGGCGCCTGCGCGGCCACCACCGTCGCCATCCTGGCCAACAACTGGACGGCGAACTACCTGGCCCGGTACCGGGGCCCGTTCGGGGAACTGCTCGGCGCCGGGATCGCCACCCCGGTGATCGAGGAGACCGCCAAGGCCACCGCCCTGCTGGTGCTCCTGCTCCCGCTCGGCCAGCGGCTGCGCTGCCACGGCCGCCGCACCGGGCGCCCCTGCGCGCCGCTGCTGCGCCGGTCGCCCGCGCCCCGGAGCCCCCGCCCGTACCCGCGCCACCCGGTCGGGCCGCACGCCCGCGGCCGGCCGCGGCTGCGCCCGTACCTGCGGCCGCTGCCCTACCTGCGCCCGGCCCCGCCCTCCGGTGCGCCGCACCGCCGCTCCCGGCCGCGCACCCTGGCCGCCGGGGTGGTGCTCGGCGGGATGACCGCCTGCGGCTTCGCGTTCACCGAGAACGCCCTCTACCTGGGCCGGGCCTTCACCAGCGACCAGCGCCAGCGGCTGGACAGCATCGGCCTCGGCGACCCGCCCAGCCTGCGCGACTTCGACAGCACCGTGCAGACCTTCGTGCTGCGCGCCCTGCTCTCCCCCTTCGCCCACCCGCTGTTCACCGCGCTCACCGGGATCGGCCTGGCCCTCGCCCTCACCACCGCGCGGCGCTGGCTGGCCCGGCTGGCCGTCCCGGCCGGGCTGCTGCTGGCGATGGCGCTGCACGGCACCTGGAACGCCGCCGCCGACCTCGGCACGGACGGCTTCCTGGTGGTGTACGGGGCGCTGATGGTGCCCTGCTTCGCCGCGCTGGTCTGCTTCGCGGCCTGGGCGAGGTGCCGCACGGGCCGGCACGCGGCGCCCGCCCGGCGGCGGGCCGCCCGGGTGCCCTGAACAGGTGCCTGCGGAGGAGCTCGAGCGGTGCCTTCAAGAGGTGCTCGGGGAACCGATTTCCCATCTCGGCGACTTCCACGTATTGTTGTGTTTACCGACGCGGGGTGGAGCAGCTCGGTAGCTCGCTGGGCTCATAACCCAGAGGTCGCAGGTTCAAATCCTGTCCCCGCTACTCAGTAGCGGAAAGGCCCGGAGGATTCTTCCTCCGGGCCTTTCGCATGTCCGGGTACGGGCGCGGCACGGTCCTGCCACGAAGCTGTAACAGCGGCCCGTCCGACGATCACCTGTCAGGGACCTGAACCATACTGAGGAAAAATTCATCCAATTGGGGGGCCGCACGGGCCACCCCGGACAGGAATCACCACATGCTGTCGAAGCGCCTGGTCAGCACCGCCGCGATATGCCTCGTCCTGGCCGCCGGCACCGCCGCGTGCGGCAGTGCCACGAGCGACGGGAAGGCGGGCTCCGCGCAGAAGCTCGACACCGGCAAGCTCAGCGCCCAGGACATCGAGAAGCAGGCCAAGGAGGCCCTGGCCTCCGCGACCTCCCTCAAGATGGCGGGCACCGTCGACACCGGCGACGGTGCGATGGAGCTGAACCTGACGATGGACAACAAGAGCCAGTGCACCGGCACCATGGCGATGCCGGGCATGGGCAAGTTCGAGATCATCAGCGACGGCAAGACCTCGTACGTCAAGCCGGACACCGCCTTCTGGACCGCCGTGGGCGGCCCGAACGGCGCCAAGGCCGCCGAGCTGTTCAAGGGCCGCTACCTGACCGGCTTCGAGAGCGACCCGTCGATGGGCTCCCTCACCAAGGTCTGCAACCTGGCCGACTTCAGCAAGAAGATCACCGACAGCAGGAGCAGCGGCGACAAGGTCGAGAAGGGCTCCGCCGGCGACGTCAACGGCGTGAAGACCTTCAGCCTGAAGAGCACCGACTCCAAGGGCGAGGTCACGACCCTCCAGATCGCGACCGAGGGCAAGCCCTACCCGGTGCGGATCGAGCACGCCGGTGCCAAGGACGGCAACGGCAAGATCGACTTCAGCGAGTTCGACAAGCCGCTGACCGTCCAGGTCCCGTCGGCCGACAGCACGATCGACTTCACCAAGTTCAAGGACCAGCTCAAGACCGCCTGAGCGGCGGACGCGGGGACCGCGAAATAATCCGTTGCCTCCGGCCGGAGCGCTGCCTAGGCTGGCAGCACACTGAAGGGAGGTGATCCTGAGTTGAGTACCGTCAGGATGCGTGAGGTGGCTGCTCGCTAGAGCCGCCCCTGCCTGCGCAGGGTGAGGCCCCAGGCCTCCGGCAGGCGAAATCCACAGCAGTCACCCGGCCCGCGGGCTCACCGGTACATCCCCGGTGCCTCGGCGCCTGGCCAGTGCACGGGCCGGCGTAGAGGAGCAGCCCGCGGGTCGTCTGCGTTCCCGGGGAGCTTCCGGCACTGTGCCGGAGGCTCCCCGTGGCGTGTCCGGGGAGGGCCGTCGCGTGTCCGGGGCGGGGCCGCGGCGCTAGAGTCTGCGCGGGTTCCGGAGCGGAGCGGCGCGGGCACAGGGGGTAGGCGATGGCGAAGGCGCGACGGCGGGACGGCGGGGCGGCCCTGCGGACGGCGCGGTGGGGCGCCACCGGGGTGCTGGCCGGGACGGGGCTGCTCGGACTGCTGCTGTTCGCGCTCGGCCGGGAGCACGCCTGGCAGGCGCTCGGCGGCGGACTGGTCGTGGTCGGGGCCTCGGTGGTGCTGGGCGGCGGGCTGGGCTTCCTGTTCGGGGTGCCCCGGGTCCGCGGTGGCGGCACCGGTGAGCCGCAGGGCTCGTACGCGCCGAACACCAATCTGGAGCAGGTCTCGGACTGGCTGACCAAGGTGCTGCTGGGCGTCGGGCTGACCCAGCTCGGCTCGCTCGGCGAGCGGCTGCACGACCTCGGTACGGCGCTGGCGCCCGCCCTCGGCGGCGGCCCGGAGGCGGTGCCGTTCGCGGCGGCGCTCGTGCTGTACTTCCTGGTCTTCGGCTTCCTGGCCGGCTGGCTGGTGACCAGGCTGGCGCTGCCGCAGGTGCTGACCGAGACCGACCAGGCGCTGGACCTCTTCCTCGCCGGGCAGGACCGCGACCGGCACGGCGACAAGGTCGGCGCGGACGACCTGCGGGTCCGCGCGATGCAGCAGCTCGGGCTGCTGGGCGGCAGCGCGGAGCGCCAGGCCGCCCTGGCCGGGCAGCTGCCGCCCGCCTCCGGTGCGCCGGCCGGTCCGGAGGGCGTGGTGGCGGAGGTCCGCTCGACCGCGCGGCGCTCGGCGCTGACCGCGGACCAGGTGCGGGCCCTCTTCGCGGACGGCTCCGAGGGCCGACGGATCCAGGCGCTCGCGCTGATGCAGGGCGACCCGGCGCTGGCGGACCTGCCGAGCGTGCTGGACGCGATCGAGCACCCGCGCTCGGACTTCGAGCAGTACCACGCCCTGCTGGCCGCCCGGGGGCTGCTCTCCTGGCTGCCCGCCGCCGGGGCGCAGCGGCTGCGGGACGCGGTGGCGACGCAGCTGGTGGACCCGCGGGGCATCCCGTACGGGTCGGACCGCAGCTGGCTGGCGGAGAAGATCCTGTCCCGGCTCCAGGGGACGGCCCTCGTGCCGGAGCAGCCGGCCCGGCCCGCCCCGCAGGCCGTACCGGCCCAGCCGGGCGGGCCGGGCGGGCCGTCGGCCGCGGGGACCTCCTGACCGGAGGAACTACCGGATGGTGAAGCGCAGTTCGGGACGGTCCCAGGTGATCCTGCCGTGCGCGGGGAAGGTGCCGACGCGTTCGGCGCCCACCCGCAGGTAGAAGCGCTCGGCGTCCGGGTGGGAGACCACCAGCACGCTGGCGATGCCGGCCGCGCGGGCCTGCTCCAGCATGTGCGCGATCAGCACGCGGCCGGTGCCGCGCCCCTGGGCCTCGTCGGCGACGAACATCAGGTCCAGTTCGGCCGGTTCGCGGATCAGCCCGTAGAAGCCGAGCAGTTGGTCGGTGGCCGGGTCGAGGGCGAGGAACACCTCGTGGCCGGCGATGTAGTCGGGCGTCACCCGGTAGCCGTCGATCATCGGCGCGTACTCGCCGTGGTAGGCGGAGGAGGCCTGGATCAGGTCGGTGAGCCGGTCGGCGTCGGTCGCCTCTGCGCGCCGGATAGTCGTCTCGATCATGGCGGCGAGTATAGGGGCAAACCGGATTAGTGACTATTACATGACCGGCTGCCCGGCCGACCGGCGGCGCCGGTCGGCGGCCCGCAGCACCAGGACCCGCACGGTGCGGCCGTCCACCGGCCCCGGACAGCGGAGGATCTCGCTGGCTATCCGGCGCTCGCCGAGCGCGTACCGCAGCGGGTCGAGGTGGCCGCAGCGGCGGCCGTGCCCGTCGTTCAGCGGCTGGACCCGGACCTCGCCGTCCGGGGAGGTGACCCGGACCAGCTCGGTCAGCGCCGCCAACTGGCGCTCCGGGCCGAAGACTTCGGGGTAGGCGAAGATCAGGTAGCCGCTCAGGGTGAGGGCGAAGGCGCCGTCCGCGAACGGCAGCCGGGGCAGCGCGGCGGCCACGTACCGCTGCGGGTGGGCGGCCGAGTCGGCGGCGAACAGCCGGCGGGCCCGGTCCCAGCTGCGCAGGTACCGCTCGGGCCGGTACGGGCGGGGCGAGGGGTGGAGCCACGGGCGGGCGGTCATCGAGGCGGCCATCGCCGCCCGGGCGGCCAGGGCGAGGTCGGCGACCACCGGCGGCGGCAGCGCGTACGCCGGGTCGACGGCGACCACCCGGCAGCCCAGTTCGCGCGCCTCGGCGGCCAGGCCGGCCGCGCCCCCGGGGCAGTCCAGCAGCGGCCCGGGCAGGGCGGCGAGCCGGGCCCGGGTGAGGCCGAACAGGGCGCAGTACTCGTCCAGCGGACGGGAGGTGACCAGCACGTCCGGGAGGGCGGGGTGAGGGCCGGCGGCCACCCGGCCATCCGAACACGGAGCGGCCCCGCCCGCATCCGGGAGGGGTCCGGGACGCGGGCGGGGCCGTCGGGGCCTGGGTGGAGCCGGGCGGTCAGCGGCCGAGCAGGCCCTGGGCGGCGGCCCGGTTGACGTTGGTCAGGCCGCGGACCAGCTGGGTGGTGAGGAGGACCAGCAGCACCCCGAGGAGCGAGAGCCCGGCGATCTGCCAGGGCGCCTCGATGTCGTACACGTGCCGGATGTCGTGGCTGTCGTAGAAGTCGAACACCCGGTACCCGTGCCAGGAGGTGTAGGTGGGGAAGACCCAGTGGTACAGCGGGTAGAGCGCCGCCGCCCAGCCGAGCAGCAGGAACACCAGCGTCACCGCGAAGCTGAACACCGCCCAGGGGAGCATCAGCACCTGGTACAGCACGGCCTTCCAGCCGGCCCCGTCCGCCAGCCGCGCGGTGACCGCGCCCCAGCTGCCCTGGCGGACCCGGCGCACCGGCTCCGGGCCGGGGACGTCCAGGGCCAGCATGCCGCGCACCCGGGCCCGCTCCAGCCGGCCGAAGCCGCGGGCCGTGGCGGTCAGGGCGCCCAGCACGGGCAGCCCCAGCGCGGTGACGAAGGTGGCGAGGCCGAAGCAGAACATCGTGACCGCGACGGCGAAGCCGAGGATCGCCACCGGCAGACCGGTGAGCGCGTAGCCGACCTCGCGGTAGTAGTACGCCGAGAACGGGGCCCGCCACAGGGCCGGACGCCGCTCGGTCCGCCGGGCCCGGACGGGGCGCGGGTCGTCACCGCGACCGCCCAGAACGTCCCACTCCCGGTCCTCCACGCTGCGGCTGCTGCTCATGTTCCCGGCCCCCGGCCCCTCGTGCTGTCGTCTGTCGCTCGTTCGTCCCGCTGACTGCGTCCAGTCTGGTGGACGCGCCGCCCGGCCGTGATCCGGAGGCCTGGCGGATCCGGGGTGGGGTTAACCCCCCTCCACCCGGGCGGCCGGGCCCGGCCACTCCTCGGCGAGCAGCGTGAAGAGGTACGCGTCGGACCGGTCGCCGCCCGCGGACCCGGCGGACCGGACCCCGCCCTCGGACCCGTCGGACCGAGGCCGCCCCTCCGGCCGGAAGCCCAGCCGGGTGAGCACCCGGCCGGGGGCCGGGTTGGCCGCGGCGGTCCGGGCGGTCAGCCGGTGCAGGCCCAGGGTGCCGAAGGCGAAGTCGCGGAGCAGGCCGACGGTCTCGCCCGCGTAGCCCCGGCCCCAGGACCCGCGGGCCAGCACGCACCCGAGGTCGGCGGCGCCGTGCCCGTCGAGGGTGAGCGCGGCCTGCCCGATCGGCGTCGCGTCCCCGGGCTCCTCGGCGTCGGCGAGCCTGGTGACGGCGAGCCGGTAGGTGTCCCGCTCCTCGGCCATCGCCTCCTCCAGGTAGAGCTCGATCTGGTCGGCGCAGTCCTCCCGGCCGCTCGGCCCGAAGGGCAGGTGGCGGGTGACCTCGGGGTCGCCGAACAGCGCGTGCAGCGCGTCCACCTCCTCCTCGGTGTGGTGGTACTCGCGGACGGCCAGGCGCGGGCCGGTGAGTCGTACGGGGACCATGGCTGCCGACCCTATCCCCGCCCGGCGGCTACCGTTCGGACTATGAACGACGAAGACCTGCGGCTCGCCCCGCGCACCAAGGCCGCCGACCTGCTCGCCTGGGCGGCCGAGCAGGGCCGCGCGCCGGTGGCCGAGGGGCCGCTGCGCGCGGTGCTGGCGCTGCTGGAGCTGGGCGAGGGCAGGATGCACGACGGCTGGCCCGAACTGACCTCCGACGCGGTGGAGCACCTGCTGTACGAGCGGCTCCACCTGTACGTCCAACCCGCGCCCGAGGAGGACCCGTTCGCCTACGGCGACGCCGTCCGGCTGCTGGTCGACCACCAGCGGGCGTCCCGGCGGCTGAACGCCAAGCGCCAGGAGCGGCTGCACGCGGAGGCCGAGTGGCAGGGCGAGGTCGCGGCCGGGCTGCTGCGCCGCGCCGACCTGGTGACCTGGCCCCGGCTGTACGCGCTGCTGCTGCACGCGTACGGGGTGGACGTCACGGACCCGGCGGCGGTGCGGGACTGGCTGGCCGGCTTCGGGGAGCTCCCGGAGGAGGAGCGGCTGGCCGCGTACGAGGCGCTGGCACCGGCCGGCTGGCTGGACGAGCCGGACGAGCAGGGCTGGGGCCCGGGCCGGGTGCTGTCGGTCGGCATGGCCACGGACGGCGCGCGGCGGCTGCTGGAGCAGGGCCTGATGCGGCGCAGCTACCGCAACCTGGCGGAGCTGACCGCGCTGGGGCGGCCGATGCCGGAGGAACTGGCCGGGGACTTCGGGCGGTTCGAGGAGGCGGCGGTCGAGGCGGCGCTCGACCTGTTCGGCGAGTGGACGGTGCCGGGGCTGCCGCAGCTGCTGGTGACGGAGTTCCCGGAGCTGGCGCCGGAGCCGGGCCAGGAGGAGATCGAGGCGTACCTGGCGCAGCTGCCCGCCGAGGAGTGAGACGCCGCGCGGAAGCCCCCGGTCCGGTGCTGGTGCTCCGGGCCGGGGGCTTCGCGCTGGGTCCGCCCGGGCGGGTGCCTCAGGGCGGGTGCGTCAGGGGTTGAGGCCGCGCTGCTGGAGCCAGGGCTCCGGGTCGACCGGGGCGCCGCCGCCGGGGCGGACCTCCATGTGCAGGTGCGGGCCGGTGACGTTGCCGGTCGCGCCGACCTTGCCGATCTGCTGGCCGGCGGCGACCTTGCCGGAGCCCTTGGTGATCGCGGAGAGGTGGCAGTACCAGATCTCGGTGCCGTCGGGCAGGGTCTCGACGATCCGGTAGCCGTACGAGCCGGCCCAGCCGGCCGAGGTGATGGTGCCCTGGCCGAGCGCGTGGACCGGGGTGCCGGTGTCGGCGGCGAAGTCCAGGCCGGTGTGCAGGTTGGCCCAGTAGCGGGCGCTCTGGCCGTAGTGGGCGGAGAGCCGGTAGTCCGTCACC
Organism: Kitasatospora sp. NPDC058184; assembly: GCF_042883725.1. Lineage (NCBI taxonomy): Bacteria > Bacillati > Actinomycetota > Actinomycetes > Kitasatosporales > Streptomycetaceae > Kitasatospora > Kitasatospora sp. NPDC058184. The sequence goes on along the minus strand of NZ_JBHVVE010000016.1, from coordinate 205,844 downwards.
GGGAGGGTGAGGGCGGCGGCCTTGGCCCGCTCGGCCTCCTCGGCGGCGCGCTTGGCCTCGGCCTCCTTGGCGGCGGCCTTGGCCTCCGCCTCCTGGGCGGCCTGGAGCCGGGCGGTCTCCTCGGCGGCGGTGCGCTGGCTGTCGGCCTGGTTCTGGATGCGGGCGGCGAGCGCGAGGCCGGGGTCGGCGGAGAGGGCGACCGCCGTCTCGTCCGGGGCCTCGATGGCGGGGGCGGCGGCCGGGGTCGCCGAGGTGAAGCCGGTGGCACCCAGGGTGGCGGCGACGGCGGTGACGCCGAGCAGCGGGGAGGTTCCGCGGGTCTGACGCGGCATCCGGTGGCGGTTGGTCTCGGCCTCCGCGGCGAAGTCCTCCGGGCCGAAGGCCTCGGGGCCGTCCGGGCCGGGGTGGTCGAGGAGCTGGGTACCGGCTGCGAAGCCGGCCGGGTGTGCCGGGGTGTGCGTCGACGCCACGGAGGCGCGCTCCTTTCCTTCCTTCGCGCCTACCGGGTTAGCTGACGGGTTCGGAGCAGGAAGGTCTCCTACGGCCGGGCCGGAGCCCCGCCGATTCACCCCAAGGAACGTGGTTCCCCGGCTCCCTGACCTGCCCGGAGGCCGGTCGGTGGGATTAGGCGACGGCGCACGGTGCCGTCTGGGTACGGCGTTGACAACCGCGCTGCGTTATCAAACGTTAATCCTAGGAGGCTCTGATTCCAAGCCATCCGTTCGGAGCAGCCCCGCGGCAGGTGATCGGACGTCAACGAACGGTCCCTCATGCACGGCCCCATCTGAGTACGCCTACTCATGTGCGGCCCGGCCGGGCCGCAGCATCCTGACGCCATGAGCGCACCGATGCAGACCCGCACCACGGCCGCCTACTACCTCCAGGCCGTCCTGTCCTTCGCCCTGTCGGGCACCGCCCTTGCCGTGGGGATCGTCTACCTGCCGGTCGGCGGGTGGACCCGGGCCTTCCTCGGGCTCGGCCTCCTCTTCACGGTCAGCTCCGCGTTCACGCTGGCGAAGGTGATCCGGGACCGGCAGGAGTCCAACGACATGGTCACCCGGGTGGACCAGGCCCGGCTGGAGAAGCTGCTCAGCGAGCACGACCCGTTCAAGGTCGAAGGGGTCTGACCGCTCCCTTCCCCCTCTTCTCCGACGCCTCCGACGCCTCCGACGCCCGACCGCTTGACGGCTAAGGCTATTAGCCTTAGCTTTATGGCTATCGGCAGCAACGCCGATGCCCCGCACCGGCGGCCCGAGGAGGACCCCATGAACGGCACCATCACCCCGAGCACCCAGTACCTCACCGTCCCCGGCGGCCGGATCGCCTACGACGACACCCGGCAGGGCGACGGCACCCCGGTCGTCCTGCTCCCCGGCATGCTCGACAGCCGGGCCGCGTACCGGCACCTGCGCCCGCTGCTCGTCGCCGCCGGCCACCGGGTCGTCACCATGGACCTGCGGGGCTTCGGCGAATCCTCGATCACCTGGGACGACTACGGCCCGGCCGCCCTCGCCGGCGACGTCCTCGCCCTGCTCGACCACCTCGGCATCGAACGCGCCGTCCTCGCCGGGAACTCGTACACCGGGGCCACCGTCGTCAAGGCCGCCGGGGACGCCCCCGAGCGGGTCGCCGGGATCGTCCTGCTCAACGCCTTCGTCGAGAACCCGCCGCAGGGCGCCCTGATGCGCGGCGCCATGGGCCTGATGGGCGCCGCCCTCGTCCACTGGCCGGCCGCCTGGGGCTTCTACCTGCGCCGGATGGCCTTCCCCGGCGCCAGGCCCGCCGACTTCGACGCGTACGTGGACGGGCTGGTCGCCGCGCTGCGCACCCCGGGCCGGAAGACCGCCACCCGCGGGTACGTCCACGGCGACTCGGCGCCGGTCGGCTGGACGGCCGCGGTGCGGTGCCCGGCCCTGGTCGTCATGGGCAGCAAGGACCCCGACTTCCCGAAGCCGGAGCTGGTCGCCGACCGGCAGGCCGCCGCGCTCGGCGCGCGGAAGGCGATGATCGAGGGGTCCGGGCACTACCCGATGGCCGACAACCCGGCGGCCACCGCGGACGCCCTGCTGCCGTTCCTCGCCGAGCTCGGCTGAGCCCCGCCCGTCCGCTGCCCGCCCCTGCCCGACCTGATCCGTACGGAGAGCCCGAACCCATGCCCCGCGTAGGACTGACCCCCGACCAGGTCGTCGACCACGCCCTCGCCCTCATCGACGAGCAGGGCGCCGAGGCCCTCACCCTGGCCTCCGTCGCCGCCCGGGCCGGGGTCGCCACCCCCTCGCTGTACAAGCACGTCAGCGGCGGCCTCGCCGAACTGCGGCGGCTGATCGCCGTCCGGGTCACCGGGGACCTCGCCGACCGGCTGGCCGGGGCGGCCGTCGGACGCAGCGGGGACGACGCCGTCGCCGCCGTGCTGCGCGCCTACCACGCGTACGCCACCGAGCACCCGCACCGCTACAACGCCCTCCCCCAGGCCCCGCAGCCCGACGACGACCTGGCCCGGGCGGCCGCCCGACTCGTCGGCGTGATCATCGCCGTGCTGCGGGAGTACGGGCTCGACGGCTCCGAGGCGGTCCACGCCGCCCGCACCGTGCGCTCCGTCGCCCACGGCTTCGCCTCCCTCACCACGGCCGGCGCCTTCCAGCTCACCGAGGACCTCGCCACCACCCAGGACCGCCTCATCGCCACCCTCACCACCGGCCTCCGCGCCTGGCCCGCGTAAGCGGCCGGCCCCGCACCGGGCGCTGCACAGGAAGTCGGCCCGGCCGACTTCCCGCGGTGGCGGTGGTGCTGGTGCGGCGGTTCGGTCGGCCTTCGCCGGTGGGGGAAATGGGGTATCAAGGACCAGTGCCCCTGGAGCCCGCCGGCAGTCCGACCGCGCGCAGTGCGATGCGCTGCGTGCGGCTGCTGCTGGGCTGCACCAGCGCGGCCGAGCTGCTCGGCACCGTCCTGGCCGAGGGCCCGAGCTGGATCACCGGCGAGGGGTCCGCGCTGTACCTGCTGGACTCCGCCGGGATGCTCCGGCTGACCGCCTCGCACGGGCTGCCGGACTGGGCGCACGAGCGCTACAGCGTGGTCGACCCGGCCGGTGAGCTGCCCGCCGCGATGGCCCTGCGGCTGCGCCGCCCGTACCTGCTCAGTCCCGAGCACACCAGCGTCGACTACCCGAACCGGAACACCGGCATGGGCACCGGGATGGTCGCCGTGATCACCCTGCCGATGGTCGTGGACGAGCGGCCGATCGGTGTGCTGGCCCTGGCGCTGGCCCACCGGGGCACCGTGCCGCGCCGCGACCTGGACGTCCTGGAGACCCTCGCCGAGGCCTGCGCCCACCGGCTGGCCCATCTGCTGGACCACGCCGACGCCCACCTCCCGTACGGCACCCGGGCACCGTACGGCGTCCGGTTACCCGAGGACCCGCGGGCGGCGGACGGCCGCCCCGCCGGGCTGGCCCACCCGCTGCTGTCGCTGGCCGTGCGGGCCGCCGGGCACGGGGCCTTCGAGCGGGACCTGGTCACCGGGGAGAGCTACTGGGACGCCGAGGCGTTCCGGCTGGCAGGCCGCCCACCCGCCCCGGACGGCGCCGCCCCCGAGCTGGACCGGCTGGTCCACCCGGAGGACCTGCCGGACGTGCAGGCGGCGCTCGCCGAGGCGCTGGCCGCCGGCGGCCGCTACCGGATCGGCTACCGGGTGCTGCGGCCCGGCGGCAAGGTCGCCCGGGTCGAGGAGTCCGGCGAGGTGATGCTGGACGTGCACGGGCGGCCGGTGCGGATCGCCGGGCTGCTGGCCGAGGCCGGGCACCGGGAGCCGCCGCCGGCCGAGGGGCGGAACTCCCCGGCCGCCGCCCGGACGGCGCTGCTGCTGACGCTCACCCGGGCGCTGTCCCGGGCGGTGACCGTCCGGGACGTCACCACCGCCGTCACCGATGTCGCCCGCCCGGCGCTCGGCGCCGCCGGCATCGTCCTGGACCTGGTGGACGAGGGCCGGCTGCTGCCCGTCTCGCACACCGTGTACGGGGGCCCGCGCCGCACCGAGCTCACCCGTCTGGCGGACCTGTCCGAGTCCGTGATGCAGCGTTCGCTGGCCCGCTCCGCCCCGCTGTTCAGCGAGCCCGCCGCGGCCCGCACCCGGCGCGACCCGCTCACCCCGGCCGCCTGGGCGGTGCTGCCGCTGGTCGCCTCCGGGCAGCAGGTCGGCTCGTGCCTGATCACCTTCGCCGCCAAGCGGGCGTTCAGCCGCGAGGACCGCACCCTGTACTCGGCCTTCGCCGGCATCCTGGCGCAGTCCCTGGAGCGGGCCCGGCTGTACGACACCCACCACCACCGGGCCTCCGAGCTGCAGCGGGCGATGCTCCCGCGCACCCTGCCGCGGCTGGCCGGGATCGCCAGCGCCGCCCGCTACCTGCCGAGCACCGAGGGGATGCAGATCGGCGGCGACTGGTACGACCTGCTGCGGCTGCCGGACGGCCGGATCGGGCTGGTGATCGGCGACGTCCAGGGCCACAACGCGGAGGCCACCGCGGTGATGGGCCAACTGCGCAGCGGGCTGCGGGCGTACGCGACGGACGGGCACGACCCGGCCGCCACCCTGACCCGCACCAGCCGGCTGCTGGCCGAGCTGGACACCGAGCTGTTCGCGACCTGCCTCTACCTGACCCTGGACCCGGCCGACGGCGTGCTGACCGCGGCCCGGGCCGGGCACCCGGCGCCGGTGCGGATCACCGCCGACGCCGCGGCCGTCGAGCTGGAGCTGCCGGGCGGGCCGCCGCTGGGGGTGGCCCCGGAGCGGCCGTACCCGCTGGCGGTGGAGCGGCTGGCGGTCGGCGAGACGCTGCTGGCGTACACCGACGGGCTGGTCGAGGACCGCGAGGAGGACTACGACGAGTCGGTGCAGCGGATGCTCGGCGGGCTCGAACTGTGGGCGCGGCAGACCGGTCCGGGGCGGATCGGCCCGGCGCCGGCGCTGGAGCGGCTGGCCGATCTGCTCACCCTGAACGTGACCGAGCGGCGGTCCCGGCCGGACGACGTGGCGCTGCTGCTCCTGCACCGGACGGCGCCCCTTCCGTAACACCGTGCGCACAGGCCCCACACATCACCGGACGCGATCCGGCCGGGCGGCTCGATCCCGACGGTCCCCAGCAGTGCCGGTCGGGCCGCTCCGATACCTCGTCAGGCGGTGGGATCGGGGTCGAACGATTGCCGATTGACGCCGAATTGACTCGATATTGACGAGATCCGGTCACTTGGCGAGATCCGTTCACACCTTCGTAGGATCATCACCCTAGAATTCGCGGCGTGACGATGACTCAGTGGTCCGTAACGGCAACCGGCGTACTCGCCGTCCTCGCCCTCGTGGCCGCCGCGCGGTACCGCGCCGTGTCCGTCACCCAGCGCGGCCGCGCCGACCGGCTGCGCGGCGAACTCCTCGCCGTCCAGGAACAGCTGGCCACCGAGCTCTCCCGCCGCGGCGCCGAACTCGCCGCCGTCCAGCAGGAGCAGGAGCACACCGCCTCCACCCAGCGGGCCTTCCTCAGCGTCGCCCGCAGGATCCTGGTGATGGCCCACGACCAGCAGGCGCTGCTGGACGAGATGGAGCGCACCCACGACGACCCGACGCTGCTGGAGGGCCTGCTCAAGGCCGACCACGCGGCCGCCCAACAGGCCCGGCTGGCCCAGACCCTGGCCGTGCTGTGCGGCGCGCGGGCCGGCCGGCACTGGCCGGAACCGGTCTCCCTGGAGGACGTCGTCCGCGGCGCCCAGTCGCGCATCCTGCCGTTCCAGCGCGTGGTGGTGCGCAGCCGGACCGAGACCGCGGTGGTCGGCGCCGCCGCCGAGGCGCTGATCCACGCGATCGCCGAGCTGCTGGACAACGCCACCCGCTACTCCCCGCCCAGCACCCAGGTGTTCGTCACCCTGATGCCGGTCCACAACGGCGCCGTCATCGAGATCGACGACGGCGGCGTCGGCATGCCGGAACAGGCCGTCGCCAAGGCCGCCGCCGCGCTGGCCGGCGGCAGCACCCTGGAGGTCTCCCGGCTGGGCGAGGTGCCGCAGCTGGGCCTCGCCGCGGTCGGCCGGCTCGCCGAGCAGTACGGCTTCCGGGTCACGCTCAGCTCGGCGCCCTCGCCGTACGGCGGCGTGCGGGTGGTCCTGCTGCTGCCGAACGCGCTGCTCACCGAGCCGCTGCCGCCCACCGTCCCCGGCCTCGGGCCGGACGACCGGGCGTTCAACCCCGGCCCCCGGCCGGCCTCTCCCGCCGGCCACCCCCTGGTGGAGACCCCGCCGCCCGGCCGGCACGCCGCGACCGGTGACACCCCTCCCCCGCTGCCCCGCCGGAGCCACCGGCGCGGCCGCACGGGCCGCCCCGCCCAGCACGCCGCTCCCCCACCGCCGCCCGCGCCGCCGTACCGCTCGGCCCGGGACGCGCAGGCGTTCATGGCGATGTTCCAGGCCGGGACGGCCAGCGGCCGTTCCGCCGCCCGGGCCCAGTCCACCCCTTCCCTTCCCGCTTCCCCCCGACTTCCCCAGCGCTCCGGAGAGTTCCATGACCACCACCCCTGATCTCGGCTGGCTGCTCGCCGACATCATCGCCGTCCCGCAGGTCCAGCACGCCGTCGTCGTCTCCAACGACGGCCTGGAGATCGGCCGCAGCGCGGGCATCCCGCGCGACGACGCCGAACGGCTCGCCGCCGCCTGCTCCGGACTGCAGTCGCTGGCCCGCGGCGTCGCGACGGGCTTCGGCGGACCGGGCAGCGCCACCCGCCAGATCATCATCGAGTACGGCGGCGGCTACCTCTTCGTCGTCGCCGCCGGGGCCGGCGCGCACCTGGCCGTGGTGGCCGGCGAGGCGGTCGACGCCGGCCTGGTCGCCTACCAGATGCAGGTCCTGGTCGAGCGGATCGGCACCCACCTCACCAGCCCGCCGCGCGTCGACCACGCGGCGGGGGGCCACCGGTGAGCGGCCCGGTCCGGCCGTACGTCATCACCGGTGGGCGCAGCCGCCCCACCCGGTCCGATCTGGCCGTGGAGAGCCTGGTCAGCGCCGTGCCCGGACCATTAGGACTGCCCGAGCCGCCGGACCTGCCCGAGCACGAGCTGATCAACCGTGAGCACCGGCGCATCCTCGCGCTCTGCCACAGCCTGCTGTCCGTCGCCGAGGTGGCGGCCCACCTGGGGCTGCCGCTCGGCGTCGTCAAGGTGCTGGTCGGTGACCTCTGGGACCTCGGCGCCGTGCAGGTGCTCCCGCCCGTCCCCCAGGCCGAACGCCTGCCCGCAACCCTCCTGGAGGAGGTGCTCGTTGGCCTCCGCCAACTCCGCTGAAGCCGTCCCCGACGCCCCGGACGCACCGGGCGCCACCGACGCCGCCGGGTCCGCCGCCGGACCGCAGTACCTGCCCTCCTCGGTGCAGGGCGCGGTCAAGATCCTGGTCACCGGTCCGTTCGGGGTCGGCAAGACCACCCTGGTCGGCTCGCTGAGCGAGATCACCCCGCTGCGCACCGAGGAGACCATGACCGCCGCCAGCGCCGGCATCGACGACCTCACCGGTCGCGCCGGCAAGACCACCAGCACGGTGGCGCTGGACTTCGGCCGGATCACGCTCAACTCGCGGCTCGCGCTGTACCTGTTCGGCACGCCCGGGCAGCAGCGGTTCTGGCCGCTCTGGGACGACCTGTCGCACGGAGCGCTCGGCGCCATCGCCATGGTCGACCTGCGCCGCCCGGACGAGAGCTTCGACGTGCTCGGCCGGCTGGAGGAGCAGCGCATCCCGTTCGCGGTCGCGGTCAACACCTTCCCGGACACGCCGAGTTACCCGGAGGAGGAGCTGCGCTCGGCGCTGGACCTGCTGCCGGAGGTGCCGATCCTGCACTGCGACGCGCGCGACCGCCGGCAGTCCTACGACCTGCTGATCGACTTCGTCGACCACCTGCACCGCAACTCGATCCTGGAGCTCCAGGGATGACCTCCCCCGAACACCCGGGAGCCCCCGGGTGCCCCGTCGCCCACGGCGGCGGACGGCCCGGCGGGCTGCCCGTGGGCGTGCCGCTGACGCCGCTGTACGGCCCGGCCGTCGCCGAGGACCCGCACGGCCTCTACGCCCGGCTGCGCGAGCGCTACGGACCGGTCGCCCCGATCGAGCTGGAGCCCGGGGTCGAGGCCTGGCTCGTCCTCGGCTACGCCGAGCTGCTCGAACTCACCCGCAACGAGGCGCTGTTCTCCAAGGACTCGCGCCGCTGGCGGGTGCCCGCCGAGGGCCGGCTGGCGGCCGACTCCCGGCTGCTGCCGATGACCTCCTGGCGGCCCACCCTGCTCAACCTGGACGGCGCCGAGCACCAGCGGCTGCGCGCCGCCGTCTCCGACACCCTCGCCCAGATCGACCACCGCCAGCTGCGCGGCACCACCGAGGCAGCCGCCAACGGGCTGATCGACGGCTGGGGCCCGGACGGCACCGCCGACCTGGTCGCCCAGTACGCGCGCCGGCTGCCGCTGCTGGTCTTCACCCAGCTGGTCGGACTGCCGGTGGAGAGCGGGCCCCGGGTGGTCGAGCTGATCAGCCACTTCGTGGACAGCAGCGCGCAGTCGCAGCGCGCCGGACTGGAGTTCCAGGCACTGCTCGTCGACCTGGTGCGCCGCCGCCGGGCCGCCCCCAGCGCCGACCTCACCTCCTGGCTGCTCGCCCACCCGGCCGGGCTGACCGACGAGGAGGCGGTGCACCACCTGGTGGTGCTGATGGTCGCGGGCAACGAGACCTCGATCAACTGGACCGGCAACACGCTGCGGCTGCTGCTCACCGACCGGCGCTTCCGGGCCACCCTCACCGGCGGGCGGCTGACCGTCTCCGACGCGCTGGAGGAGGTGCTCTGGCGCGACCCGCCCACCCAGAACTTCCCCGGCCGCTGGGCCACCGGCGACACCGTGCTCGGCGGCCAGTACATCAGCGCCGGCGACATGCTCGTCCTCGGCCTGGCCGCGGCCAACGCCGACCCGGCCGCACAGGGCGTCTCGGCCGCCGCGCAGGGCTCGCTCGGCGGCAACCGGGCCCACCTCGCCTGGGGCGCGGGCCGGCACGTCTGCCCGGCCCAGCACCCGGCCCGGATCATCGTCGAGACCGCCGTCGAGACCCTGCTGCACCGCCTGCCGGACCTCCAACTGGCCGTACCGCCCGGCGAGTTGGCCTGGCGCCCGTCCCCGTGGTCCCGGGCCCTGACCGCCCTCCCGGTGCTCTACAGCGCCTTCACCCCGCCCCGCCCGCCCGCCCCCGAGAGGCCCGCATGGACACCACCACCGAATCCGGAACCCGCGCCGAGCCCGTCAGACTCGACCCCTTCGGCCGCGACCAGCACGGCGAGAACGCCCGACTCCGCGAAGCCGGCCCCGCGGTCCTGGTGGAGCTCCCTGGCGGGGTGGTGGTCTGGGCGGTAACCCACCACGACACCCTCCAGTCGCTGCTGTCCGACCCCCGGGTCGGCAAGGACGCCCGGCTCTGGACGACCTTCCGGGAGGGACGGCTGCCGGAGGGCTGGCCGCTGCTCAACTTCATCGTCGTCCCCGGCATGGTCACCGCCGACGGCGAGGACCACCGGCGGCTGCGCGGACTGGTCTCGCAGGCCTTCACCCCGCGCCGGATAGCCGACCTGGCCCCCGCCGTCGAGGCCCGGACGGTCGCGCTGCTGGACGGGCTCGCGAAGCTGGAGGGCGAGTTCGACCTGCGGCGGCACTTCGCCTACCCGCTGCCGATGCAGGTGATCGGCGAACTGCTCGGCCTCGGGCTGGCGGAGCAGGACGAACTGCACGAGCTGTCCGACACCATGGTCTCCAGCTCGGCCACCCCGGCGGCGGCGCTGGCCGCGCAGCGGGGCCTGAACGCGCTGCTGGCCTCGGTGGTGGCGGCCAAGCGGGCCGAGCCCGGCGACGACCTGACCACCGACCTGATCGCCGTCCACGAGGCGGGCGACCGGCTCAGCGAGGCCGAGCTGGTCGGCACCCTGCTGCTGATGCTGGTCGCCGGGCACGAGACCACGCTCAACCTGATCACCAACGCCGTCCGCGCCCTGCTCGCCCACCCGGACCAGCTGCGGCTCGTCCTGGACGGGGAGCAGCCGTGGTCGGCGGTGGTCGAGGAGACCCTGCGCTACGACTCCCCGGTCGGGCAGTTCCCGCTGCGCTACGCGAGCGAGGACATCGCGGTCGGCGACGTGGTGATCCGGCGCGGCGAGGCGCTGCTGGCCTCCTACGCGGCGGCCGGGCGGGACTCCGGGCACCACCCGGACGCGGACCGCTTCGACCTCACCCGGCAGCCCGCCAAGCACCTGTCGCTCGGCCACGGCCCGCACTTCTGCCTCGGCTCCGGGCTCGCCCGGATGGAGGCCGAGACGGCGCTGCGGCACCTGTTCACCCGCTTCCCGGGGCTGGCCCTCGCGGAGGGCCGGACCGACGAGCCGATCGCCTCGTTCGTCAGCAACAGCGTGCGCACCCTGTGGGTGACGGTCTGAGCCGACCGGTTACCTGAGGGCGGTCCGGGTCGTTCGGCAGGGCATGAAGAAACTCGCCACCCTGGCCGCCCTCACCATGGCGGGCCTCGCCCTCGCCGTCCCGGCGGCCTCCGCCACCTCCCAGACCGCCTCCTCGCCGGACGCCACCGGCGGGCTCACCGACGGGCTCGAAGTCTCCCCCGGCGACCTCGCCCTGCGGACCGTGGGCAAGCTCCCGCTGCTCGGCAAGCCCGCCAACGAGATCGAGGCGATCGGGACCAACCAGATGGCCCACCCGGGGCTCAGCGGGCAGATCCTGAACTGACCCGGCGCTCCGCCACCGGAGCGCGGGCGGCCGGCCGACCCCCGAACGGCCGGCCGCCCACGCCACCCGACGCACGACGACCGCTCGACCCGCGGCGCTCAGGCCGCCGGGTTCAGAGCGCGGACAGCCGGTTGAGCTCCGGGTAGCCCAGCCCCTGCGCGAGCGCGGTGAACGTGCCGCTCCCGTACACCTCCTCGGCGGCCCGGCGGACCGCCGCGTACGCCACCTCGGCCAGGCCCGGGCCCAGGCTGATCCGGGCCACGCCGAGCTTCGCCAGCTCGGCGACCGCCGGGGAGCCGGGGCCGGCCAGCACGTTCAGCGGCGCCGGGACGGCCCCGACCAGGGCGGCGATGGTCTCCGGGTCGGACACCCCGGGGACGAACACCCCGTCCGCGCCCGCCTCGACGTACGCCCGCAGCCGGTGCACCGCGTCGTCCAGCCGGCCCTCCGGGGCGCCGATCCCGCGCAGGAACACGTCGGTCCGGGCGTTGACGAAGAGCGGCACGCCGGCCGCGTCCGCCGCGGCCCGGGCGGCCGCGATCCGCTCGGCGGCCTCCGCCGGGGGGCGCCCCTCGTCCTCCAGGTTCACCCCGACGGCACCGGTGGCGAGCAGCGCGGCGACCGTCTCCCCGACCCCGGCGGCGGTGTCCGCGTAGCCGCCCTCCAGGTCCGCGGTGACCGGCAGGTCGACCGCGCGGACCACCTGGGCGGTCCGGGCCAGCACCTGCCCGGGGTCGGCGCCGCCGCCGTCCGCGCTGCCGAGCGACCAGGACACGCTCGCGCTGGCCGTCGCCACCGCCCGCGCCCCGGCGGCGGCCACCAGCCGGGCGCTCGGCACGTCCCAGGCGTTCGCCAGCACCAGCGGCTCGCCCGGGCGGTGCAGCTCCCGCAGCAGCCGGGCCCGCTCCCGCCGGACGGCGGGGTCCGCGGCGCTCACCTGGCGGCCGGGCTCATGCGGGTGGACACGCCGATCCGGTTCCAGGCGTTGATGGTGGCGATCAGCGCGATCAGCTGGGCCAGCTCGGTCTCGTCGAACCGCGCGGCGGCCTCCGCGTACACGGCGTCCGGCACGTGCCCCTGGGTCAGCAGGGTGACGGACTCGGTGAGGGCCAGGGCGGCGCGCTCGCGGGCGGTGAACCACGGGGTCTCGCGCCAGGCCGGGAGGGAGACCAGGCGGTGGTCCTGCTCGCCGTGCTTGCGGGCGTCGGTGGCGTGCATGTCGATGCAGAAGGCGCAGCCGTTGATCATCGAGGCGTGCACCTTGACCAGCTCGGCGATGACCGGGTCGACGCCCTCCCGGGAGGCCCGGTCCACGGCGACCATCGCCTGGTAGTAGGCGGGGGCGAGCTTGTGCATCAGCAGGCGCTGCTCGGGGGCGGGCACCGGGGCGCCGTCCGTACCGGCCGTCCCGTCCGCGGTCGCGCGCGTGGTCTCGTTCGTCGTCATGGTCGCCAGCCTAGGAGCGGGGTGGCCTGCCGTCCTGGTGCGTTCGGCCGCGCGTTCCTTGGGCCACTTCCGGCGTGCGAACGACCGTGCGAGGATCGCCGGCAGGAGATCACCGCCAGGAGGTCTCCGACAGGACGAGGTCAGGGGGCCCGGTCGTGTGCACGGCGTTCGTCAGCATCGAGCCGGAAGCGGCCGTGCCGGTGCTGCTGCTGTCCGTCCGGGACGAGTACCTGGGCCGCGCCTGGCTGCCGCCGGACCACCACTGGCCGGACCGGCCCGACCTGCTCGGCGGACTGGACCTCGCGGCCGGCGGCACCTGGCTGGCCGTCGACCCCGTCCGGCGCACCGCCGCCTGCCTGCTGAACGGCTTCGGCCCGCTCGCCCCCGCCGAGGCCCGGCGCACCCGCGGCCGGCTGCCGCTCACCGCCGTCCGGGAGGGCGGCATCGGCCACCTCGACCTCACCCCGTACGACCCGTTCCACCTCGTCCTGGTCCGGGCCGACGGGGCCCGGGTGTCCAGCTGGAGCGGCGGACGGCTGGACGAGCGCGAACTGCCGTCCGGCCTGAGCGTGGTGCTCAACGACGGGCTGGAGGGCCGGGCGGCCGACCGGACCACCTCCGAGCGGATCCGCGACCTGATGGCCGCGCGGGCCGCCCACTTCCGGTCCCGCCTCACCGCCGAACCCCGGCCCGAACCGACCACCGACGGGCCGGCCGCCGCGGCCTGGGGCGGATGGCTGCCGATCGTCGCCGGGGACGGGCTGGCGCCGGACGCGGACGCCGCGCTGATCCAGCGGCGCGACTTCGGCGACGGGCGGATCTGGGGGTCCTCGTCGATCTCGCTGCTCGCGCTCGGGCCGGACCTGCTGCGCTACGACTTCGCGGCCGCGCCGGTGGCCGCGGACAGGCCGGGGTGGCGGCGGGTGGCGACGGGCTGACCCGCCGGGTCGCGGCGGGCGGCTGCGGGCGGCGCCGGGAAAAGGGCTTGCACCTGACGCTGCGGGAGGCGGCATCGTGGCCCGGGTCGAGCCCGAAGGAGACCGCCGTGACCCGCCCGGACCCCCCGCGCCGCCCCCGCCGCCTGCTCGCCGTCCTGACCGTCGCCCTGCCGCTGGCGGGCATGCCGGCCGCGGTGACCGCCGTCGTCCTGCTCGGCGACGCGGCGCACCGGGCCGTCCCGTCCGCCACCGTCCTGGCCTCCGTGGCGGCGGCGCTGATCGGGCACCTCGCCCCCGGTGTCCCGCAGCCGTACGGTCGGTGAACTTCCGACGGCGGGGCTGCCGAACGTCTACATGCGCGTAGTAGCTTCGCGAGGGCCCCCGACCCGGCCGGCCACCGACCCCCCGAGCGAAGGTGCGCGATGTCGACCCTGACCTACCCGGAAGCGATAGGCGTCGGCCTGCTCCAGGGCGTGACGGAACTCTTCCCGGTCTCCAGCCTCGGCCACAGCATCCTGCTGCCCGCCCTGGTCGGCGGGCGGATCCAGCACGACCTCGACATGACCGCCGAGGGCTCCTCGTACCTCGCCGCCCTGGTCGCCCTGCACCTGGCCACCGCGCTCGCCCTGGTGGTCTACTTCCGCAAGGACTGGGTCCGGGTGGTCGAGGGGCTGTTCGGCTCGATCCGGCACCGCCGGGTGGAGACCCGCAACGAGAGGCTCGCCTGGCTGCTCGTGCTGTCCACCATCCCGGTCGGCGTGGCCGGCCTCGCGCTGGAGAAGGCCCTGCGCAACGCGCTCGGCAAGCCCGTCCCGGCCGCGGTCTTCCTCGCCCTCAACGGGCTCGTGCTGCTCGGCGCCGAGCGGCTCAAGCGCGGCGGCACCGGCCGCCGCCGGGCCGGACACTCCGCCGGACACCCCGCCGACGAGCCGGGCCTGGACCCGGCGATCGCCTCCGACCACCGGCTGACCAGGCTCGGCTACGGGCAGGGCGCCTGGATCGGCGCCGCGCAGATCCTCGCGCTGTTCCCGGGCATCAGCCGCTCCGGCGTCACCATGAGCGCCGGCATCCTGCGCGGACTGCACCACGAGGACGCCGCCCGGTTCTCCTTCCTGCTCGCCACCCCGGTCATCCTGGCCGCCTCGGTGCTCAAGGTGCCCGAGCTGTTCAGGCCGGAGAACTCCGGCGTGCTCGGCCCCGTCCTCGCGGGCAGCCTCGCCGCCTTCGTGGCCGGCTACGTCTCGGTGCGGTTCCTCACCCGGTACTTCGAGACCCGCAGCCTGACGCCGTTCGCGCTGTACTGCTTCCTGGCCGGCGTCGGCAGCGCGGTCTACCTGTCGCTCTGAGCCGTCCGGCCGCCGCTCCGGGCCGTCCGGCCACCGCTCTTCGCCGTACGGGCCGCCTCGCCCAGGATCCCGGCGAGGTCGGCCGGCCGGGAGAACATCGGCCAGTGCCCGGTGTCCAGCTCCACCAGCCGCCAGTGGCCGTCCGCGACCAGCCCGGCGACCACCGGCGGCGGCTCCGGCCAGTCCATCAGGCACTTCACGTACACCGCCGGGAGCCCGCTCAACGGGCCCTCCAGGAACGCCGGTTCGGTCAGCGAGGGGCCCGGGTGCGGGGTCGCCCCCGCGGCGATCCGGGCGATCTGCCCGACCGTCAGCCCCTGCTCGGCGAACTCGGCCGGCGGCAGCGGCGGCCACCAGCCCCCGTGCGCGGCCAGGTCGGCCCGCAGCGCGGCCGGCTCCGGCAGCTGGTCGGCGAAGGACTCCCCCGCCACCGGCACGTTGGCGTCCACCAGGACCAGCCCGGCCAGCCGCCCGCCGATCCGCTCGGCGGCCTGGCCCACCGGGATGCCCGAGTAGCTGTGCCCGACCAGCACCACCTCGCGCAGGTCCAGCCGCTCCACCTCCGCGACGACGTCCGCCACGTGCGCCTGCTGCCCGGCGGGCGCGCCGCGCTTCTCCGCGAGCCCGGAGAGCGTCAGCGGGTACGCCCCGTGCCCGGCCGCGCGCAGCTCCGCCACGACCTCGTCCCACGCCCAGGCGCCGAGCCAGGCGCCCGCCACCAGCACAAAGTTCGCCATGGGCGGCACCGTAGCGCGCGAGTGTGACGGCGGCCCGGAAAGCGACGGGAAACACCACGTGGAGGAACGGTGGGGGCGCCCCGCCCGCGCCCGGGCGCCCCCGGCGGTTCCGGGTCAGCCGGTGGTGAGGCCCAGGGCGGCCAGCCGGGTCGGGTCGGTGAGGATGTCCAGCCCGGTGATCCGGCCCCCGTGGACGGTGAACGACATGACCGACAGCGGACGGCCCCCGGCGAAGGACACCACCCCGGGCGAGCCGTTGACCAGCACCAGCCGGCCGTCGGCGGCGAAGCGGGCGAAGGCGATCGCCTGCGAGGCGACGTCCGCCGCACCGCGGCGCAGCACGCTCGGCACCAGCGTGCCGCCGTCCGACCGGGCCACCACGTCCGGGTCGAGCACCGTCAGCAGAGCGTCGAAGTCCCCGCCCCGGGCGGCCCGCAGGAAGGCCTCCACCACCTCGCGCTTGCGGGCGTCGTCGGAGTCCGCGGCCGGGGTCGCGCCCTGGACCCGGCGGCGGGCGCGGCTGGCCAACTGCCGGGTGGAGGCGGAGGTCCGGCCGAGCACCTCGGCGATCCCGTCGAAGGGCACCTCGAACATGTCGTGCAGCACGAAGGCCACCCGCTCCGCCGGGGAGAGCGTCTCCAGGACCACCATCAGCGCGATCCCGACCGAGTCCGCGACCAGCACCTCGTGCACCGGGTCCAGCGCCGACAGCCCGCCGACCACCGGGTCCGGCAGCCGCACCCGGCCCTCCTGCTCGGGCAGCGGATCCTCCCGGCGGGAGGCACGGGAACGCAACTGGTCCAGGCAGACCCGGCCGACCACGGTGGTGAGCCACGCCCCGAGGTTGCGCACCCCGCCCACATCGCTGCGGCCCAGCTTCAGCCAGGCCTCCTGCACGGCGTCCTCGGCCTCGGCGAGCGACCCGAGCATCCGGTAGGCCACCGCCCGCAGCCGGGGGCGCTCCGCCTCGAAACGCCGGGCCAGTTCGGCCAGTTCGGTCGGCTCGGCCGGTTCGACTGCTTCAGCCGGCTCGGCCGATTCGGCCGGGAGGTTCTCCTCGCTCACCCTGTCACATCCTCGGGTCGGGATCCGTCGGTCCAGTGACGGACGCTAACCGACCGGGAGGACACGATGAGGAGGAGCCCTCCGGCGCCACCCGGTGACCCCGCCCGCGCCCCCTGGCGACAGGCGAGAATGGAGGCCGTGAGCACCTCCCGGACCACCTCCTGGACCACCTTCGGCGGCGACCTGCACCTGGACCTCACCGAGCGCCGGGCCGCCGGCGCCGGACTGCGGGCCGCCCTGGAGGACGCGCTGCGCGAGGCCGTCCAGGACGGGCGGCTCACCCCCGGCACCCGGCTGCCGTCCTCCCGGGCGCTCGGCGAGGACCTCGGGATCGCCCGCAACACCGTGGTCGAGGCGTACGGCCAGCTCACCGCCGAGGGCTGGCTCAGCTCCCGGCAGGGCTCCGGCACCACCGTCGCCCGGCGGACGGTCCCGGAACCGGTCCAGGGCCGGCGGCCGGCCCCCCGGGCGGTACGGGCGCGGCAGACCGCCCGGTACGACCTGATGTCCGGACGGCCCGACCTCTCGCTCTTCCCCCGCACCGCCTGGCTGGCCGCCGCCCGCCGCGCCCTCGCCACCGCGCCGCACGAGGCCCTCGACTACGGCAGCCCGCTCGGCCGGATCGAACTGCGGCAGGCGCTCACCCACTACCTGGCCCGGGTCCGCGGGGTGCGCACCGACCCCGACCACCTGCTCGTCTGCACCGGCGTCACCCAGGGCCTCGGCCTGCTCTGCGCCGCCCTGCGGGAACGCGGCGCCCGCACGCTGGCCGTCGAGGAGTACGGGCTGCCGCCGCAGCACGCGGTCGCCCGGGCCGCCGGACTCGCCACCGCCCCGGTGCCGCTGGACGCGGACGGCGCCCTGGTCGACCGGCTCGACCCCCGGGCCGGCGCCGTCCTCCTCACCCCCGCCCACCAGTTCCCCACCGGCGCGGCACTCTCCGCCGACCGGCGGGCCGAGGCGGTGCGGTGGGCGCGGGAGCAGGACCGGTACGTCATCGAGGACGACTACGACGGCGAGTTCCGCTACGACCGGCAGCCGCTCGGCGCGATGCAGGCGCTGGACCCGGAACGGGTGGTGTACGCCGGGACGGCCGCCAAGAGCCTCGCGCCGGGCCTGCGGCTGGCCTGGCTGGCCCTGCCGGACGCGCTGGTCGAGCCGGTCGCCCGGCTGAAGGCGCTGGCCGACACGATGTCCCCGGTGCTGGACCAGCTGACGCTCGCCGAACTGATCACCTCCGGCACGTACGACCGCCATGTACGGCGCTGCCGGCTGCACTACCGGCGCCGGCGCGACCACCTGGTCGCGGCGCTCGCCGAACACGCCCCGCAGGTCCGGGTCACCGGCATCGCGGCCGGCCTGCACGTCGTCATCCGGCTGCCGCCCGGCTCCACCCCCGAACCCGAACTCCTCGCCCGCGCCCAGCAGGCCGGCCTCGCCCTCCACGGCCTCGCCTGGCACCGCACCACCCCGTCCCCCGACGAAGCCCCGACCGCCCTGGTCATCGGCTACGCCACCTCACCGGACCACGCCTTCCCGGCGGCGGTCCAGGCCCTCTGCGAACTGCTGCGCGGGGCCTGAGCGGGAAGGGGAGAAGGCAGGTGGGCCGGGCCGGTGCGGGAACGGCGGTCCGCCCGCCCCCTCGGGGGTGGGGGCGGGCGGACGGTTCGGGGTGTGAACTACTTGTTCCGGCTGCCGAGTTGGAACAGGAGGATGATGAACCCGGCGAAGAGGTGGCAGCCGACGGTGTAGAGCACCAGGCGGTGGTAGACCCGCTTGTTGGCCCACTTGCCGGCGTCCATGGTCTTCGGGCCGGCCGGAGTGTCGGCACCGGCGGCCGGGTTCTCGGCGTCGGCGGCCGGGGTGACGGTGGTGGTGGGATCGGCCATGGTGATCTCCTCCGGGGTGTTCTGACGGCAGGTCAGTGAACGGCGGCGGGGCCGCCGCCGAGGCAGAGTTCGCCGCCGGGGCTCTGCAGCAGGGTGTGGACGAAGAGCAGTTCGACGCCGCTGTCCGACTCTGCGGCGATGCAGTGCGGGGTGAGCGAGTCGTAGTGGGCGGAGTCGCCCACCGCGAGGTGGTGGACGCGGTCGCCGAGGGTGACGCGGAGCGCGCCCTTGAGGACGTACAGCCACTCCTCGCCCGGGTGGACCCGGACCACCGTGTCCTGCACGCCCGGCGGGACGTGCACCCGCAGGGCCTGCATCGCGCGGCCGGGGGCGCCGGCCCGCCGGTAGCCCCAGCCACCGGCCCGGCCGGGTTCGATGGCGCCGCCGCGGACGATCGGGTCCGGCTCGGCGAGGGTCTCGCCGAGCAGGCCGGAGACCGAGGTCCCGTACGCGCGGGCGAGGCCGAGCAGGACGGGCAGCGACGGCTGCCGGCGGCCGGTTTCCAGTCGGGACAGATAGGCTGGGGAGAGCCCGACCCGCCCGGCGGCCACCTCCAGCGTGAGACGGCTGCTGAGCCGGTGCTCACGGAGACGGGCGGCGAGGCCGGCGACCTCCTGGTCGTCGAGCTGTTCGCCTGCTGCGGCGGCGCCGGTGGAGCTGCTGGTCATGTGTCCAGTGGACACCCGCCGTGCCGCACGGGCAAGAATTTTGCCTCAGAGGCAAGACCTCTCCGACAGGCGCCCCGACCGGCCCCCGCTCACGGCCGCGGGATGTTCCGCAGGTTGCTCCGGGCCAGGTCGACCATGCGTCCGACGCCGCCCGAGAGCACTGTCCGGCCCGCCGCCAGCGCGAAGCCCTTCAGTTGGGCGGCGGTGATGTGCGGCGGGATGGAGAGCGCGTTGGGGTCGGTGACCACGTCCACGAGGGCCGGGCCCGGCCGCTCCAGCGCCTCGACCAGCACCTCCCGGACCCGGGCCGGCTCGGTCACCCGCTTGGCCTGGATGCCCATCGCCCGGGCGATCCCGGCGTAGTCCACGTCCCCGTTGTCGATCTCGAACTCCGGGTAGCCGGAGACCAGCATCTCCAGCTTGATCATGCCGAGCGCGCCGTTGTTGAAGACCACCGTCTTCACCGGCAGCCGGTGCTTGGCCACCGTGAGCAGCTCGCCGAGCAGCATGCCGATCCCGCCGTCGCCCGCCATCGCGACCACCTGCCGCCCGGGGCAGGCGAGTTGGGCGCCGATCGCGTGCGGGAGGGCGTTGGCCATCGAGCCGTGCAGGAAGGAGCCGATCACCCGGCGGCGGCCGTTGGGCTGGAGGTAGCGGGCGGCCCAGACGTTGTTCATGCCGGTGTCCACGGTGAACACGGCGTCCTCGGCGGCCACCTCGTCGAGCACCGAGGCGACGTACTCGGGGTGGATCGGCAGGTGCTTCTCGATGTCCCGGGTGTACGCGCCGATCACGTCCTCCAGCGACCGGCAGTGCTTGCGCAGCATCCCGTCCAGGAAGGCGCGGTCGCGCTTGGCGTCGAGCAGCGGCAGCACGGCCCGCAGGGTGGCGGCCACGTCGCCGTGGACGGCGAGTTCGAGGGCGGTGCGGCGGCCGAGCCGGGTGGCGTCGTGGTCGACCTGGACGGTGTGCGCCTGCGGCAGGAAGGAGTCGTACGGGAAGTCGGTGCCGAGCAGCACCACCAGGTCGGCGGAGTGCAGCGCCTCGTGGCAGGCCCCGTAGCCGAGCAGGCCGCTCATGCCCACGTCGTACGGGTTGTCGAACTGGATCCACTCCTTGCCGCGCAGGGAGTGGCCGACCGGCGCGTTCAGGGCCTGCGCGGCGGCCATCACCTCGGCGTGCGCCCCGCGCACCCCGGCGCCGCAGAACAGCACCACCTTGCGGGCCGCGTTGAGCAGCCGGGCCAGTTCCTGCACCTGGGACCAGGGCGGGGCGGCGACGGCCTGCTCGGTGAGGAAGTGGCTGGTGCCGGTGGGGGCGGCGGCGGAGAGCGCGGCGACGTCCCCGGGGAAGGCGAGCACCGAGACGCCGTGCGAGCCGAGCGCGTGCTGGACGGCGACCCGCAGCAGGCGGGGCAGCTGGGCGGGGGTCGAGAGCATCTCGCACCAGGTGCTGCAGTCGGTGAACACCCGCTCGGGGTGGGTCTCCTGGAAGAAGCCGGTGCCGATCTGCCCGGACGGGATGTGCGAGGCGAGCGCGAGCACGGGCAGGCCGCTGCGCTGGGCGTCGTACAGCCCCTGGACGAGGTGGGTGTTGCCGGGGCCGCAGGAGCCGGCGCAGACCGCGAGCCGGCCGGAGAGTTCGGCCTCGGCGGCGGCCGCGAAGGCGCCGGCCTCCTCGTTGCGCACGTGCACCCAGCTGATGCCGTCGGCCCGCCGGATGGCGTCCACGACGGGGTTGAGGCTGTCCCCGACCACGCCGTAGACCCGCTCCACCCCGGCCTGCCGGAGCACCTCCACCATCTGTTCGGCCACGCTCGGCACGGCGGCGACTCCTTCGCTGGGGCGGCTCCACGGGACACCAGCACTCTCCGGGGCGGCCGGGGGCGGCGCAGCCGGGGCGGGGCGAACGGGTGAGGCGGCGGACCCGGGAGCGCGGGAGCGGGGTACGGGCTACTCGGCCGCCAGGTGGTCCTGCTGGCCGAGCTTGCCCGCCGCGAGGCCGGCCTGGGGCTTGCGGCGGCCGGGTTCGCGGCCCGGGGGCTGGGCGACCCGTTCCTGGGCGGGCGGGGCGGTGGTCGGCAGGGCGACCGGGGCACCGGACTTGACCTGCACCGCCTCGCCGTCGTGCCGGACGTGGAGGACCTCGCCGCGGCGCAGCGTGTACGTCGTCCGCTCGTGGGTGATCTCGACGCCGAGCAGGTGCCCGCGCACCAGCAGCGAGAAGCTCAGCCGCATCAGCCCGGACGGCAGCCGGGGCCGGAACGAGAGCGCCTCGCCGTGGTCGCGCAGCCCGCCGAAGCCGGCCACCAGGGCGATGCAGGCCCCGGCGAGCGAGGCCATGTGCAGGCCGTCGCGGGTGTTGCCGCCGAGGTCGTGCAGGTCCATCAGCGCGGCCTCGGCCGTGTAGTCGTAGGCGAGGTCGAGCTGGCCGACCTCGGCGGCGATCACCGCCTGGGTGCAGGCGGAGAGCGAGGAGTCCCGGACGGTCAGCCGCTCGTAGTAGGCGAAGTTGCGGGCCTTCTGCTCGTCGGTGAAGGCGTCGCCGCGGACCTGCATGGCGAGCACCAGGTCGGCCTGCTTGACCACCTGCTTCCGGTACAGATCGAAGTACGGGTAGTGCAGCAGCAGCGGGTAGTTCTCCGGCGGGGTGTGCTCGAAGTCCCAGACCTGGTGGTGGGTGAAGCCGTCGGCCTGCGGGTGCACGCCGAGGTCCTCGTCGTACGGGATGTACATCGCGGCGGCCGCGTCGCGCCAGGCGGCGGTCTCCTCGGTGTCCACGCCGAGCAGCGCGGCCTCGTGCGGGTTGCGGACGGCGGCCTCGGCGGCGGCGCGCAGGTTGGTCTGCGCCATCAGGTTGGTGAAGACGTTGTTGTCCGCGACGGCGCTGTACTCGTCGGGGCCGGTGACGCCCTCGATGCGGAACCTCCCGGCCACGTCGTGGTGGCCGAGCGAGCGCCACATCCGGGCGGTCTCGACGAGCAGTTCGAGCCCGTACTCGCGCTCGAACTCCGCGTCGCCGGTGGCCCGGACGTAGCGGGCGACGGCGGCGGCGATGTCGGCGCCGATGTGGAAGGCCGCGGTGCCGGCCGGCCAGTACCCGGAGCACTCCTCGCCGCGGATCGTCCGCCACGGGAACACCGCGCCGGACAGGCCGAGTTGGACCGCCCGCTCGCGGGCCAGCGGCAGGGTGGTGTGCCGCCAGCGCAGGGCCTGGTTGACGGCGGCGGGCAGGCAGTAGGTGAGCACCGGCAGGACGAAGGTCTCGGTGTCCCAGAAGCTGTGCCCGTCGTAGCCGGGCCCGGTCAGCCCCTTGGCGGGGATGGCCCGCTCCTCGCTGCGGGCGCCGGCCTGCAGGACGTGGAAGACGGCGAACCGGACGGCCTGCTGGAGTTCGACGTCGCCCTCGATCTCGATGTCGCTGGTCTCCCAGAACTCCTGGAGGAATTCGGCCTGTTCGGCGATCAGCCCGTCCCAGCCGGTGTACCGGGCGGCGGTCAGCGCGGCCTCCACCTGGTCCCGGACGGCGGGCAGCGAGCGGGTGCCGGACCAGCCGTAGGCCATGAACTTGGTCAGCCGCAGCCGCTGTCCGGCCTTGAGCACGGTGGTGACGCTGATCCGGCACTGGTCGGCGTCGGCCTCGGCGACGGTGTCGGACTTCTCCGGCCCCTCGATGATGTGGTCCATCCCGGCCGCGACCCGGATGCCGCTGTACCGGGTGCGGTGCACCAGGATGGCCTTGGTCCCGCTGGCGTGGTGCGCCTCGGGCTGCAGCGGCGCCTCCAGCACGGCGGCGGCCCGCGGGTCGCCCTCGGGGCCGCCGGGCAGCTGCTCGTTGGCGACCAGCTCGGACTGGAGCACGATCCGCACCGGGCCGTCCACCGCCTCGACGCTGTACTCGACGGCGGCGACGGCGCGCTGGGTGAGCGAGACCAGTCGGGAGGAGCGCACCCTGATCGTCCGACCGGCCGGGGAGGTCCACTCCGCCTCGCGGTGCAGCAGGCCCTCGCGGACGTCCAACCAGCGCTTGTGGCTGACGAGTTCGCCGTAGCGCAGGTCGAAGGGCTCGTCGTCCACCAGCAGCCGGATGATCTTGCCGTTGGTCACGTTGATGACGCTCTGGCTGGACTCCGGGTAGCCGTAGCCGCCCTCGCCGTACGGCAGCGGGCGCAGCTCGAAGACGCCGTTGAGGTAGGTGCCGGGCAGGCCGTGCGGCTCGCCCTCGTCCAGGTTGGCGCGCAGGCCGATGTGGCCGTTGGAGAGCGCGAAGACCGACTCGGCGCGGGCCATCGAGGCCAGGTCCAGGCCCTGTTCGGTGATCTGCCAGGGGTCGATCGCGAAGTTCTTGTCCCCGGGAGTCATGCCTCCTCCTCCCCCAGGAGCTCGGAGAGGTCCTGGACGACCACGGTGGCGCCGTCCCGGCGCAGTTCGGCGGCCTGGCCGGTGCGGTCCACCCCGACCACCGCGCCGAAGCCGCCGGCCCGGCCGGAGGCGACCCCGGCGAGCGCGTCCTCGAAGACCGCGGCGTGGGCGGGTTCGACGCCGAGGGCGCGGGCGGCGTACAGGTAGGTGTCGGGGGCCGGCTTGCCGGGCAGTCCCTCGGCCTTGGCGGTGTTGCCGTCCACGATCACCTCGAACAGTTCCTCGATGCCGGCCGCCCGCAGCACGTCCCGGCAGTTGGCGCTGGAGGAGACCACGGCGCTGGGCAGCCCGGCCGCGCGCAGCCGGTGCACGTAGTCGACCGAGCCCTGGTACGCCTGGACGCCCTGCTCCCGGATCAGCCGCAGCACGGTGTCGTTCTTGGCCCGGCTGATCCCTTGCACCGTGGGGGAGTTGGGCGGATCGTCCGGGGTGCCCTCGGGCAGGTCGACGCCCCGGCTGCGCAGGAACGCGCGGGTGCCGTCCAGGCGCGGGCGGCCGTCCACGTAGGTGTCGTAGTTGGTGACGGCGTCGAAGGGGACGAACTGGCCGCCGGTGCGGGCGGCTTCGGCGCGCAGGAAGGCGTCGAAGGTGTCCTTCCAGGCCGCGGCGTGCACCTTCGCGGTCTGGGTGAGCACCCCGTCGAGGTCGAAGAGGAAAGCACGGATGTCGTCCGGTAGCCCCAGCATGGGTGCAGTCTTACCCGGGAACGGGGGGAAGCCGCCCATTTCCCGGCGGCGCGTCGCGGGAAGGGCGGCTTCCGGTTGCCGGGCGGGGCCGGACCGGACCGGACCGGACCGGGGCGGGGCGGCGTCACGGCGCCGGGGCGGCGTTACGGCGCCGGGGCGGCGTTACGGCGCCGGGGCGGCGTTACGGCGCCGGGGCGGCGTTACGGCGCCGGGGCGGCGTTACGGCGAGTCGGGCATCTGCGCCTCGGGCGCCTCGATGACCGCGAAGACCGCGCCCTGCGGGTCCTGGACCACCGCCATCCGGCCGGACTGCATGTCGAAGGCCGGCTGGATCACCGAGCCGCCCGCCTTGACCAGGGCGTCCACCGTGGAGTCGGCGCCGTCCACCGAGAAGTAGGTCATCCAGTGCGAGGGCGTCCCGGCCGCCAGGTAGCCGGGGATCGCCTGCATGCCGCCCACCGTGCGGTCGGCGACGTTGAGCGAGAAGTAGCCGTCCATGCCCTGGATGGTGGCCGGGCGCAGCCCGAGGGCCGGCTGGTAGAAGCGGCCGGCCGCGCCGGTGTCGGCGGTGTTGAGCTCGTTCCAGACCAGTGCGCCGGGCTCGTTGACCACGCCCGCGCCGATGAAGTCCATCGCCTGCCAGACCCCGAACACCGCGCCGGTCGGGTCGGCGGCGACCAGCATCCGGCCGATCGTGCCGACGTCCATCGGGTCGTACAGGACCGTGCCGCCGGCCTCGGTGATGGACGCCCGGGCCGCGTCGGCGTCGTCCGAGGCGAGGTAGGTGGTCCAGGCGACGGGCGGCGTCGGCTGCCCCTCGGGCGCCGCCTGCGCCATGATCCCGGCGACCGGCCGGCCGTTGAGCATGCACACGGCGTAGCCGCCGAACTCGGCCGGGCCGACCTCGCCCTGCCAGCCGAACAGGTCGCGGTAGAAGTCGAGCGCGGCCTGCTGGTCGCTCGCCATCAGGTCGACCCAGCACGGGGTGCCGGGCTTGTACGGATCGGTGACTACGGGCATTGCTGGGCCTCCCGGAGGCGGTGGTGGCCGGCTGTGGTGGTCGGGACGGTCGGAGCGGTCGGGCCCTCGTCCCGGCCGGGCCTGGTGGGGGTACGGCCCGGCCGGGACGACGGCGGTACACCGCCACCTTCGGCCCGCCGTCGCGATCCCGCCACCGGACGGCGCCCTGGCGGGCGACCGGCGGCCGGACCGTCACGGGGCTCGGGCGGGGTGCTCACGGGCTGTTCACCGGGGCTGTTCCCCGAACTCTTCCCCGGGCTGCTCACGGGGCGTCGTGGTGGTGCCCGGTGACGAAGTACGGCTGCACCTTGCCGCTCTGCGCGTAGTCCTTGAGCCGGACCAGCAGTTCGGCCCAGGTGCCGGCCACCGCCGGGACGCCGTCCTCGCTGCCCGGCTGCCAGCCGCCGTGCCGGAACAGCAGCCGGGTGCGCCCGGGCACGGCGGGCCGGCCGGGCTCGGAGGCGGTGGGCTCGTCGGGGGCGACGGGCTGGTCGGACAGTTCCCAGCTGATCCAGGTGCCGGCCCAGTGCGGTGGGAAGGACCCGGCGTTGGTCCACACCACCCGGTCCCGGTCGGCCCGCTCCACCCGCAGCCGGAACGGCTCGGGGACGTCGGGGAAGTCGAACAGCAGGACGTCGCCGTCCCGGTCCACGCCGGTGGTCCACCAGGCGGTCAGCCCGTCGTGCGTGGTGAGTGCGGCGAGCACCACGTCCCGGGGCGCGGCGATGTCGAGCTGGAGGGCGATCTCGGGCATGGGTCCGCCTTTCGGTGGCCGCCGGATTCCCTTACGCCCACCATGGCACGACCCCCGGACCCGCGCGCCCCGGAGGGGGCGCCGGCCCGGGGGTCGTCCCCGTCGTTCCGGTGGGTGCGGTCGTTCCGGTGCGGTCAGCCGCCGCTGCCGTAACTGGTGTTCGCGCAGATGTCGTCGTCCGCCGAGCGGGCGTCGTTGGTGATGGTGGTCGGCAGCGGCTGCGGGGGCGCCGGGACGCCCGGGGTGGCGGCCGTCGCGCCGCCGCCGGCGGGGGCACCGGTCGACATCCCCATCGCGGCCGCGAAGTCCTGGCCGGTGATCACCGAGATGCCCCGGGCGGTGCTGGACTCCAGGCTGGCGCCGGGGAACAGCGCGGCGACCTTCTCGGCGTTCGCCTTCTGCCCGGTGCCGTACTCGATCGTGGTGGTCTTGTACTTGGTGCTCGCGGCCTGGCCCGCCGTGCTGGCGGTGAACTTGGCGCCCTTCAGCAGTTCGGTCGCCTTGCCGGCCAGGCCGTTGGTCATCGTCCCGTTGTAGACCGCCACCCTGATCGCCGAGTTGGACGTGTCCGCGGCCGGGGCGGCCGGGGTGGTGGGCGCGGCGGGCTGCTGCGGAGCCGGGCCGGTGCCGTCCGCCGGGGCGTCCGGCTGCTGGCCGGTGGCGTTCTGGCCGTCGATGGTCTGGTCGGCCTTGAGGGTCTCCCAGAGCTTGTTGGCGTCCGGCTGGACCAGGTCGAGGTCCTTGTCCTGGGTGCGGAAGCGCCAGGGTGCCGTCACGAACTTCAGGTCGTGCATGTCGATGTTCTTCAGCGACAGGCCGAAGGAGGCCAGCTTGTCGGCCGAGTCCAGGCCCGGGTCGACGACCAGGGACTTGGTCGCGGCGTCGGCCAGCGGCAGGAGGGTGGTGGGGTTCATCCCCTCCTTCTTGATCTTGGTGGCGAGCGAGCCGAGGAAGGCCTGCTGGCGCTTCATCCGGCCGATGTCCGAGCCGTCGCCGATGCCGTGCCGCAGCCGGACGTAGTCGAGCGCCTGCTGGCCCTCCACGGTCTGCTTGCCCTGCGGGAGGACGAGGTCGCCCTTCCTCTTCAGGTTGGGGTTGATGTCCCCCTCGTAGATCGGCTTCGGCAGGCAGATGTCCACGCCGTTCACGGCCTTGGTCATCGCGGCGAAGCCGTTGAAGTCGACGACGAGGGTGTGGTCGACGCGGATGCCGGTGAGCTTCTCCACCGTGTTCTGGGTGCAGGCCGGGTTGCCGTCGTCGCTGCCGCCCATCGAGAACGCGGCGTTGAACAGGTCGGTGTTGCCGCCCTTGGTCCACTTGCCGTTGGGCAGCTTGCAGGACGGCAGCTCGACCTTGGCGTTGCGCGGTATCGAGATGCCGACGGCGTGCTTGTGGTCGGCGTAGACGTGCAGCAGGATCGTGGTGTCCGAGCGGGCGCCGCCGTCGTCGGCGCCGCCGCCGAGGTCGGAGTTGTTCTTGCCGCGGCTGTCCGAGCCGATCAGCAGCACGTTGACCGGCCTGTTGCCGTCCGCGTCGGCCTTCGCCTCCGGGGGGCGGTTGCGGGCTATGGCGTCGGCGTCGAAGGACTTGATGTTGGCGTTCAGCTTGAGGTAGATCGCGCCGCCGACACCGGCGATGACCACCAGCACGCCCGCCGTCGACCAGGCGACGATCTTCTTCACGTTCTTCTTGGGCTTGGCGCTCTTGCGCGCCGCGGCCCGGCCGCCACCCGCGGCGGCCGCGGCACCCGCGGTGGCCGAACCGCCACCCTTGCCCTGCGCGGCACGGCGGGCCTCCGCCCGGCCACCGCTGCGCGGACCGGGCACTGAGCTCTCGGCATCTTCCGTCGTGGGCATGTCCTCGCCCCGAGCCGGGCTCTCGCCCCTCCGACCTGACATGCGCGTACCTTTCACCGACGGAAGCGACGCCCCTGACGATCCGGCGCACCGCACACAGAGAGACGGCCCGAACCGTTCCCAGGTTGCACATACGACCGTCACCACTAACCGACGATCGTGGCTTCCGATCATATTTAGGCCCGACACGATCACCGACCCTCGGCCCTCGGACAACCCCGCCGACCGACGGGCAACACCACCGCAGAACAGTCGAAAACGCCCGATTCCGACGTGACCCATGCCACTCCACCGGTCCGCGTCCACACCGAATTCCAGCCACCGGCACGGCAGGTGGGGACGCCACGCGATCGGCACCGGCCGCGGGGCGCGAACCGGCCACGGACGGCAGCGGATCGGCCCACCCCCGGACCAGGCACCCCAACGCCCTCGCACGCACCGGAGTTGGGCACGCGGGGCAGGCCCGGGCGGCTTCCGCCAGGACCGGCCGCGGCCCGTGGCGGCGCGCGGCTCCGGGCGGCGGAACGCCCACGCCCGGGAACGGCGGAGGCCGGATCGGAGAACATCCCGATCCGGCCTCGGTGCGGTGGGGCGCCAGGGGCTCGAACCCTGAACCTACGGATTAAAAGTCCGCAGCTCTGCCAATTGAGCTAGCGCCCCGCGGCCCTGGAACACCCGGGGTTCCGGGTGGGAGGACCACGGCGATCCTACCCGGTGGGGCCCAGGGCTCCGCCAGTGGATTGCGCGGGCGTGCCGGGGTTGTGGAGCGGGTCTTGAGGCGGTGTGTAGTGGGCGGCGCGGACCCGGCGGAGCCAGGCCTCGACGGGGCGCGGGTCGGGCGCGGCGGGCAGCACGCCGGGGCCGGCGAGGCGGTCGGCGGCGTCGGCCAGCAGGCCCTCCGCGAGGGCGGGGTGGTCGGCGATGCGTTCGCCCAGTTCGCGGATGCGTTCGGGGTCGGGCAGCCGGATCGGGTTGCGGCCGGTCTCGTGCAGGCGGACGGCCTGCTCGACCAGCCGGACCAGGTGCCGGGCGTGCTTGGCGGCCCGGCGGCGGGTGGCCGGGTCGGTGGTGTCGCGGGTCAGCAGCTTGCGGAACTGCTGGTCGGCGTAGCCGAGGTAGGCCTTCCGTACGGCCGGTGCGCTGAGGAAGGCCGTGCGCAGGCCGACCAGTTCGTCGCCGAGCGGGGTGCGGACCTCGTAGAGCCCGTCCGGCAGCCAGACCAGCTCGGAGGCGGTCGGGTTGCAGTTCAGCGCCAGCCGGCACCACTTGGCGGCCTCGTGCAGGGTGAGGTCCGGCGCGGTGGTCACCTGGGACTCCGCCGGGCGGTGCAGGCCGTGCAACTCCTCGGTGGGGGTGGCGAACAGGCCCAGCCGGTCGAGGTCGGAGCCGGCGTGGGCGAAGCCGTACGCGGTGGAGCCGACGATGCCCGAGAGCAGCACCGTGCCGGGGACGGACGGAGGGACGGGAGCAACGGGAACGGCGGACATCGGCGGACTCCTCTCGTACGGACGGGCGGGCACCGCATCCTCGTCCGGGCATCCTCGCCGGAGCGGGCCGCGCCGGGCGAGCGAATTCCGCTCCGGCGCCGGCCCGGCCGCCGATACCGGGCCCCGAGGATCGCGGCCCCGCGGGCGGCCGCGGCGGGTGTCCCCGGCCGGGCCGCCGGGTAGCGTACGGGCCATGTCGACCACCCTGACCGATGAGGTCCTGATCGTCACCGGCGCCAGCCGCGGCATCGGTGCCGCCACCGCCCTGCTGGCCGCCCGCCGCGGCTACCGGGTCTGCGTCAACTACCGTACGGACGAGGCCAACGCGGCCGCCGTCGTGGAGAAGATCCGGGCCGACGGCGGCACCGCCCTCGCGGTCCGCGCCGATGTCAGCCGCACCGCCGGGGTGGAGCGGCTGTTCACCACCGTGGACGCCGAACTCGGCCCGCTCACCGGGCTGGTGAACAACGCCGGCACGCTGGAGCAGCAGTGCCGGCTGGAGGAGATCGACGAGGACCGGCTGAACCGGATCTGGGCCGCCAACATCACCGGCCCGTTCCTCTGCGCGGCCCAGGCCGTCCGCCGGATGTCCACCCGGTACGGCGGGCACGGCGGCGCCATCGTCAACGTCGGCTCGGCGGCCTCCCGGATCGGCTCGCCGAACGAGTACGTCGACTACGCGGCCGCCAAGGGCGCGGTGGACTCGATGACCCGCGGCCTGGCCCTGGAGGTCGCCGCCGAGGGCATCCGGGTCAACACGGTGCGACCGGGGCTGATCCACACCGGCATCCACGCGCTCGGCGGCGAGCCCGGCCGGGTCGACCGGGTCGCGCCCAACCTGCCGATGCGCCGCGGCGGGCAGCCGGAGGAGGTCGCCGAGGCGGTCCTCTTCCTGCTCTCCCCGGCGGCCTCGTACACCACGGGGGCGTTCCTGGAGGTCTCGGGCGGGCGCTGAACAGCCCGGTTCCGTACCGGAGGGGGCCGGTTTCGGCCAGCGTCGTCCCGCCACCGAGCGGCCCCCTCCGGTTTCCTTCCGCCCGTCCGCCCCCGCCCGTACGGTGGTGGCCATGACCGACGCCTTCATCGACATCCCCGGTGTGCGCAACTTCCGTGACGCGGGCGGGATCGGCGCCCTCCGCCGGGGCGTGCTGTACCGCTCCGGGTCCTTCCACACCCTCACCGAGGAGGGCGCCCGGCGGCTCAAGGCGCTCGGCCTGCGGACGGTGTTCGACCTGCGCAGCGCGTTCGAGCTGCGGACCTGGCCGGACCAGCGGCACGGCCTCGACCACGAGTCCCTCAACCTGCCGACCCTGCCCGCCGACCGCAAGGACGTCGACCGGCCCTGGCCCGAGGACCAGGCGGCCCTCTACCCCTTCATGGCCGAGACGGCCGGCCCCTCGCTGGCCGCCGTGGTCCGCCGCCTCGCCGCGCCGGACTCACTGGCCGCCGTCGTCCACTGCGCCGTCGGCAAGGACCGCACCGGCCTCACCATCGCCGTCCTCCAGTCCCTGCTGGGCGCCTCCGAGGCCGAGATCACCACCGACTTCCTGCGCTCCAACGTCGGCCTCGGCCTCGACAAGGGCCCCACCCCGTACGTCGACGAGACCGGCACCGAGCGGATCTCCCGCCCGGTCGACGCCGGGCACCTCGCCTCCTCGCTGGCCTGGATCCACGACCACCACGGCACCGTCCCCGACTACCTGCGCCACCACGGCACGACGGACGCCGAACTCGACGCCGTCCGCGCCAAGCTCTCGGACTGACCGGCCGTCAGCCCTCCCGGCGCTCGAAGCGCCACCACTGCGCCGGGGTGTCGGCGTCCTCCCGCTGGTGGACGTCGGCCTCCGGGGTGTCGCCCGCCGTCAGGGGCTTGCCGCTGATGAAGCTGGTCACCGTGTAGGTGCCCGGGGCGTCGACGTGGGCCTCCAGCAGCCACTCCTGGGCGCCGAAGGCGTTGGCCGACCACTGCTGGATCCGGACGCCGTCCTCCGTCGAGGCGCCGGCGACGTCCAGGCGCTTCCCGCTGCCGACGTTCTCGATGTGGAACAGCGCGCCGCCCGGGTGGACGGCGGTGAGCCGCCAGAGCCGGGCGTCGCTGCCGTCGTCCGCGCCGAGGACGATCCGGGCGCCGCTGCGCCGGGAGCCGTCGGCGACCCGCAGCAGCAGGCCGCTGCCGACGTTGCGGACGAGGTAGCTGCCGTCGGTGATCGCGGAGTCTGTCACGACCGCAGTCTGCCACCGGGCACCGACAGGCCGTCCCGCACCGCCGTACGGGCCGCCGTGCGGGCCGCCGGCCGAGGGCTCTGAGCCGGGGGCGCGGAGGAGTTTCCGCCGGACCGGCCCCGCCCCCTATGCTGCGGCGAATGTCCACCGAGCAGATACCGTCGCACCGTCAACAGCCCACCTTCTCCGAAGCCGTGGCCGCCCTGGAGGCCGTGGTCGCGGCCGGGGACGACGAGCGGTTCGGGCCCGCCCTCGGCCTGGTCGGCGGGCTGTTCGGCGCGGCCGACCCGGCGGAGCGGGTGGCGGCCGGCCCCCGGCTGGCCGCGCTGCTGCCGGACGCCCCGCCCTTCCCCCGCGCGCACCTGGCCATGGTGGTGGGCGCCTGCGTGGAGCACGGCGCCGACCCGGTGGCCTGCTCCGGCCCGGTGCTGGCCGGCCTGCGCGGGGCGCTGACCGGCGCGCAGCTGCTGGTCCGGCGCTGGGTCTCCACCGGCGGCGGCCCGCTGCCCAGCGCGGAGGAGGACGATCCGGCCGAGGCGCACGAGCGGATCGCCGACCCGGCGCACCTGGACGAGTGGCACGCGCACCTGGCCGTGGTCGCCTGGTGGACGCTGCACCTGTGGCAGCAGGCGGCCTGGGCGGTGTACGCGCACGCGGAGGTCCGGGCCGAGGCCCGCGCCTCGGGCGTGACCGAGGTGTTCCTGGAGCTGTTCGACCGCTACCAGGGCGAGCAGCACGACTTCAAGGGCCTGGTCCACCTGGCGCTGATGCTGGACGACGAGCCGCTGCTGGTGCTCGACCGCCCCACCGGCACCGGCTACCTGCTGCGGATGAGCGGCCTGAGCGACACCTTCCAGCTGCACACCCTGCTCGCCGACGTGCTGATCGGCGGCGGCCACCTGCCCGGCACCCCGCAGGAGCGGGAGGTGGTGGCGCTGGCCCGGACGGCGTTCCTGGACGGCCGCCGGGTGATCGCCACCGGTGCCTTCAACCTGGTCGCGCCGGACGGCTCCTGGATCTGGAACGAGGGGACGCCGGGCGATATCCCGGTGGTGGACGGCGTGCGCACCCTGGTGCTGGAGCCGCTGCCGTACGAGCGCAGCTGGTCGGCCGGGCGGTTCATCCAGGAGGTTCCGGGCGACCTGCGGCTGGAGCGGGTGCTCGACCCGGCGGAGGCCGCCCGCCGGCTGGCCGCCACGGTGCCGGGGCAGACGCCCGCCGAGGCGTTCCGGTAGACCGGGGCACTCCGGCGGGTCCAGGCGTTCCGGGAGGCCCCGACGGCCCCGCCCGTTCACCGGGTTAGGGTCGGAAGCCGACACAGCCCCCTACGAGTGGAGTCGACGATGGCGAAGGTCCCGAACGTGCTCGCGGCCGCCGCGCCCGCCGCGCTGACCGCGGCGAGCGGTCTGGTCGGCGGTTACGGCGTCGCCCGCTGGAGCGGCCGGCGCGAACTGGGCGGCGCGGTGCTGGCGGTGGCCGGCGCCGGAGCGGCCGCGCAGTGGCGCCGGAGCTCGGGCACGGGCACCGCGGCGGCGCTGACCGGCCTGTACGTGGCGGCCTTCGGCGGCTCGCACCCGCTGGCGAAGAAGATCGGCGCCTGGCCGTCCGTGTTCGCGGTGACCGGCGTGGTCGCGGCGGCCTCCACGGCCGCGACGGCGCTCTCCGCCCGCAAGCGCTAGCCGGCCCTCACCGGACCGCGCGCTCCGCACCGAACCGGGCCTCGAAGGCGGCCCGGTTCGCCGAGACCGGCGCGCGGTCCCAGACCGCGAACACCACCCGGTCGAAGGCCGCCCCGTACCGGGCCAGCGCCCCCTCGAAGGCCTCGGCGACCTGCGCCGGGTCGTTGCCGAACACCCCGCAGCCCCAGGCGCCGAGCACCAGCGTGCGCAGCTCGTGCCGGGCGGCCGCGGCGAGCACCCGCACGGCCCGCTCGGCGAGCACGCCGCGGACGTCGGTACCGGGTGAACGCCGTTCCAGCTGACCGGCGTTGGGCGCGGGCGAGGTCAGGAAGGAGACCGGGTACGGCCGCGCCAGCAGCTCGCCGCGCCCGTCCCGGATCACCGGCACCGCCGGCGAGACGATCACCCGGTGGCTGTACCGGAGGTCGGTGGAGGCCCGGTGCGCCTCGTAGTAGTCCGGCGCCTCCAGCAGGCAGCTGTACAGCAGCGCGCTGCGGCACAGGTCCTCCTCCTGGGCGCGGGCGCCGCGCAGGTAGCCGCCGCCGGGGTTGCGCGCGGAGGCGAAGTTCAGCACCCCGACCGGCCCCGCCCCGGCGTCGACCAGCCGGCGGGCGGCCTGGACGCTCCCCTCGGCCGTGACCTCGATCCGCCCGGCCGCCGGCCCCGGCCCGCGGCCGCCCTCCGCCAGCAGCGCGTCCAGCCGCTCCGGCGCGTACGACACCGTGCCGGCCTTCGCCGCCGCCAACTCCTCCCCCACCCGCACGAGTTCGCCCCCGGCCGTCCGGTAGCTCCCGCGCTCGGCGATCTCCTCGTTCACCCGTGCCACGTCGTGCAGTCTGCTGCTCATGGCCGCGACGCTACGGGACTACCGCGCCCGTGCGCCACAGGTTATTCTCACTTCCAGAACAACACCCCGGGGGGATGGCGGGGTGTCCGCGTGGGGGGGGAAACGCGAAGGGCCCGCTCCGGGGAGGAGCGGGCCCTTCGTGCGTTTCACGCGGTCGGCCCGGCCATGTGGTCGGCCCGGCCGCACGTTCAGCCCGGCCGGCGGTCGGTCACCGCCGGTGCGGCGTCAGTTCTTCCAGCGCGGCTTGCGGTCGTCGCCGCCGAAGCCACCCGAACGGCCGCCGCGGTCGTCACGGTCACGGCCACCGCCGAAGCCGCCACGGTCACGGTTGAAGCCACCGCGGTCGGACTGCGGACGGCCACCGGAGCGGTGGTCGTCGCGGCGCGAGAACGGACGGCTGCTGCCGCCGCGCTCGTCACGGTCCCGGCCGAAGGACGGACGGTCGCCGAAGGAGCGGGCCGGACGGTCGCCGCCGCCGAAGCCACCCGAACGGCCGCCGCGGTCGTCGCGGTCGCGGTTGAAGCCACCGCGCTCGCGGTCGCCGCCACCGAAGCCACCCGAACGGCCACCACGGTCGTCACGGTCACGACCGCCACCGAAGCCGCCACGGTCACGGTTGAAGCCACCGCGCTCGCGGTCGCCGCCACCGAAGCCACCCGAACGGCCACCACGGTCGTCACGGTCACGGCCACCGCCGAAGCCGCCACGGTCACGGTTGAAGCCACCGCGCTCGCGGTCGCCGCCACCGAAGCCACCCGAACGGCCACCACGGTCATCGCGGTCACGACCGCCACCGAAGCCGCCCGAACGGCCGCCACGGTCATCGCGGTCACGGCCACCGCCGAAGCCACCCGAACGGCCACCGCGGTCGTCACGGTCACGGTCACGGCCGTAGGCCGGACGCTCGCCGCGCGCCTCGCGGTACGACGGGGCACGGTCCTCGGCCTGCGCCGCGGCGGGGGCCTCGGCGGCCGGAGCGGCCTCGGCCGACTCACCGGACTCGGCCTCGGCGGCCGGCTCCTCGTCCTCGATGCCCAGCTCGGCCCGCTCGCGCGCCGCACGGGCGGCCAGGCGGTCGGCCTCCTCGCGCAGCTCGGTGGCGCGGCGCTGCGCGCGCTCCAGCTGGCGGGTCATGTCGGCGAGCTCGCGCTCGGCGGCACCGGCGATGCCGGCGGCGCTCTCGGCCTGGACCTCGGTCAGCGAACGGGCGCCGGTGATCTTGGCGACCTCGGCGTCGAAGGCGTGGTCGAGGATGTGGCGCGAGGCGTCGACGCCCGCGTCCTCCATCAGGCGGAAGACGCCGCGGCGCTGGTGCGGCAGCACCAGGGTGACGACGGCGCCGGAGCGGCCGGCGCGCGCGGTGCGGCCCGAGCGGTGCAGGTAGTCCTTGTGGTCGCCGGCCGGGTCCACGTTCAGGACCAGGTCGATGCCGTCGACGTGGATGCCGCGGGCGGCGACGTCGGTGGCGACGACGACGTTGACGTAGCCGTCCTTGAAGTCGCCGAGGACGCGGGTACGGGCGCCCTGGGTCATACCGCCGTGCAGCGCGTCGGCCTTCACGCCGGCCTCGATCAGCTGCTCGGCGACGCGGTCGGCGCCCATCTGGGTGCGGACGAAGATGATCGTGCGGCCCTTGCGGGCGGCGATCGCGTTGGTGATCGGCGCCTTGTCCTTGGGCTTCACCACGAGGATGTGGTGGGTCATGGTGGTGACCGCGCCGGCCGACGGGTCGACCTCGTGGGTGACCGGGTTCTTCAGGTAGCGCTTGACCAGGGTGTCGATCTCGTTCTCCAGGGTGGCGGAGAACAGCAGGCGCTGGCCGCCGGCCGGCACCTGGTCGAGGATCTCGGTGACCTCGGGCAGGAAGCCCATGTCGGCCATCTGGTCGGCCTCGTCGAGCACGACGGTCCGGACGTCGGCGAGCTTGGCGCTGCCGCGGTTCAGCAGGTCGCGCAGACGGCCGGGGGTGGCGACGAGGATGTCGACGCCGCGCTCCAGCGCGTAGATCTGGTTCGACATCGAGGTGCCGCCGCAGACGACCTTGAGCTTGAGGCCGAGCACCGAGCCGAACGGCTCCAGGGCGTCGGCGACCTGCATGGCCAGCTCACGGGTCGGGACGAGGATCAGGCCGCGCGGGTGCTTGGGCTTGGTGCGCTCGCCGTCGGCCAGGCGGGTCAGCAGCGGCAGGCCGAAGCTGAGGGTCTTGCCGGAGCCGGTACGGCCACGGCCCAGCACGTCCTTGCCGGCCAGGGCGTCCGGGATGGTCGCGGCCTGGATCGGGAACGGGGTGGTCACACCGCGCTTGGCGAGGGCACGCACGACGTCGTCGTGCAGGCCCAGGTCGCCGAAGGTGATGGTGGGCTCGGCGGCCGCCTCCTCGGTGGCCTCCACGGTCTCCACGGCCTCGGCGATCACCTCGTCCGCGGCGGTGTCGGTGATGTCGTTGGTGTCGGTGACATCGGCGGCGGCCTCGTTCGCGGGCATGGCGAAGCGGGCGTCGTCAACGAGAGACATGCAAAACCTTCCGGAAGTGGCACGCGCCAAAGTCCGGGGTTCTGTTTCACAACCGCCTCTATGCGGTCAGCCACGGATCGCCGGAACGCGCCAAGGGCGCCAGATGGGAATAGGGCGCCAGTCAAATGGATCAAACGAACGATCTACCACCATAGACGAACCTGGGGATCAGAGGCAAACCCCCTGCTCAATCACCTAATGCGCGACCACCCGCGGGCTCGGGGCCGAGGAACCGGAGCTGCCGGAGGACGGGTCCGGGGCCGGCGGGACGGTCGCGGCGGGCGAGCTGTGCTCGGGCGCGGGGGTGCCGGACGGGTGGCTGCTCGGGGTGGACGAGGGCGTCCCGGCCGAGCCGCCGCCGGAGCGGCCCTCCCCGGTGCCGCCCGCCCCGCCGGTACCGCCGGAGCCCGCCGTACCGCCCGACCCGCCCGGGCCACCGCCCGGGTGCGGCACGGGACTTGTGTTCGCACCGCCCGCCGAACCGCCGCCCGGACCGCCGTCGGGAGCGCCCGACCCCGGCACCGGGACCACCCCGGCCACCGCGCCGTTCGCCCCCGGGGCCGCCTCGCCGGGCGCCGTCACGGTGGCCCCGTTCGCCCCGCCCTCGCCCTGGAGGCCCCCCGGCCGCTCCGGATGGCCCGAGGCCCCGCCCGGGTGCCCGGCCCCCGGCGAGGCCGAGGGCCCGCCCGTCGCCCCCGGCCGGGCCGCCGGACCGGCCTGCCCGACCGGCGCCACGCCGTGCTTCTCCTCCGCCGCCGGGCCGACGGACATGCACCCGGTCAGCCCGAGCCCGGTCACCGTCAGCAGCGCCGCCGCCCGTACCGCGCGCGAGCGCGGGAGCGCCGCCGCCCGCCCCGGAGCCGTACGCGCCGCGGCCAGCCGCACCCGCACCGCCCGTACCGCCCGCACCGTCCGTGCCGCCCGTACCGAAGCCACTGAGGTCCCTCTCTACCGCCCCACCCGGGCCGCCCACTCGCGCGCGGCCGCTTTTGGTGCCCAACGCGCGCCCGGCCCGGCGGGACACGGGCAGCGCCCAAGCTCGCCCGGGTCGGGAGCGCGCACCGGCCCCTCCCGGGCGCTTCCGGCGCCCCGCTCAGCCCCAGAGGGCCGAGGCCAGCTCCGCGCCCGCGTAGACCGCGGCCAGCCCGGCCGCCACGCTGCCGGCCGCGTTGGCCAGCGCGTACCGTCCGGCCCCGGTCTCGGCCAGCCGCAGGGTCTCGTACGAGAAGGTCGAGTAGGTGGTCAGCGCCCCGCAGAGCCCCGTCCCCAGCAGCAGCTGGACCTGCGAGGAGGCCGCGCCCGCCGCCACCGCGCCGGTCACCAGCCCGAGGACCAGGCAGCCGACCACGTTCACCGTGAACGTCCCCCACGGGAACACCGAGTCGTGCCGGGACTGCACCGCCCGGTCGGTCAGGTACCGCAGCGGCGCGCCGACCACCGCGCCCGCCACCACCAGCAGCCAGTTCACTCCGCCGTCTCCCCCCGGCCCGGATCCCGGCCCGCGTCCCGGCCCGGCTCCGCCGCCGGCCCCCGGCCCGCGTAGGTCACGACCTCGCAGCGGTCCAGCAGCACCAGCCCCTCCGCCACCATCCCGTCCAGCCGCGGCAGGAACGCCCGCACCCGCTCCTCCTCGTCCACGATCACCACCGCCACCGGCAGGTCCTCGCTCAGCGACAGCAGCCGCGTGGTGTGCACCAGCGACGAGGCCCCGAACCCCTCGATCCCCCGGAACACGCTCGCCCCGGCCAGCCCGGCCGCCCGGGCCCGGTGCACGATCTCGCTGTACAGCGGGCGGTGCTGCCACCGGTCGTTCTCCCCGACCAGCACGGTCAGCCGGAGCGCCGGCCCGCTCAGCCGGCTCACCGCACGCCCCCGCCGGGCGCCGTCGCGCCCCGTTCGGCCCCGCGGCGGACGGCCCGGTGCACCAGACGCCGGGTCAGTCCGGCCGCCGCCCACACCGCGAACAGCGCGCCCGCCAGCGTCAGCCCGAGGTACGCCACGGCGGGCCCCGGCCGGCCGCCCTCCAGCAGGCGGCGGACGTCCACCGCGTACGTCGAGAAGGTGGTGAACCCGCCCAGCACCCCGGTGCCGAAGAACGGCCGCACCAGCGGATGCGCCTGGCGCCCCTCGGTGATCACCACCAGGAACACCCCGATCACCGCGCAGCCGACCACGTTGACCAGCAGCGTCGTCCACGGGAAGGCCGACGGCCCGGTCCGCCAGCCGAGCCCGGCCGCGTACCGGGCGACCGCCCCGATCGCCCCGCCCAGCGCGACCACCGCCACCGCCCGCCCCTGTCCGCGCAGCACCGGCGGCCGGGCCCGGCCGGGCCGTCCGCCGGGGGCCGGCGCCGCGCCCGACGGCAGCACCCGGGCCGGGCCGTCCGCCGCGGTGCCCCCGGGCGAGGTGCCGTCCGCGGCGTCGTCCACGGCGCCCTCCGAAGTCGTCACAGCCCCATCAAACACCGGCCCCCGCCACCTGGCACACCGTCATCCGGCACCGGACAATGATCCGGTGGAGATGACCCGGGAAGAGTTCGAATCGCTGGTCGGCGACGCCCTCGACCAGATCCCCCCGCAGCTCGCGGCCATGATGGACAACGTCGCGATCTTCGTCGAGGACGAGCCCGACCCGAGCGACCCCGAGCTGCTCGGCCTCTACGAGGGGACCCCGCTCACCGAGCGCGGCGAGTGGTACGCGGGCGTCCTGCCCGACCGCATCCTGATCTACCGCGGCCCCACCCTGCGCCACTGCGACACCCACGAGCAGGTGGTCGAGGAGGTCCGCACCACCGTCATCCACGAGGTCGCCCACCACTTCGGCTTCGACGACCACGAACTGGACGAGCTGGGCTGGTCCTGACCCCCGCCCACGGGCCCCGCCCCCCACCCGGCCGAAACCCGTTTTGGCGATCCGCCCCGCATCCCATATGCTTCTCGACGTCCCCGAACGCTGGGAACAGCGGGACAGGCCACAAGCCCTCATCGTCTAGTGGCCCAGGACGCCGCCCTTTCAAGGCGGTAGCACGGGTTCGAATCCCGTTGGGGGCACGCAGTACCGTAGTAAAGTGCAGTGCGCAAGACCGCAAGACCCTGAGTGGTTCGCCACTTCTAGGTCCCGTGGAGCAGTTGGTTAGCTCGCCACCCTGTCAAGGTGGAGGTCGCGGGTTCAAGTCCCGTCGGGATCGCTCGTCTCGCAAGAGACGGTGCAGTACGGCCAGGTAGCTCAGTTGGTACGAGCGTCCGCCTGAAAAGCGGAAGGTCGCCGGTTCGACCCCGGCCCTGGCCACAACCCGGAAGCCCCCGTAGCGAATTCGCTACGGGGGCTTCGCCGTTCTCCCGCCCCGTCGGCCGACTAGGCGAAGACCTCGATCGCGCACCTGGCCGCGCCGCTGCGTCGGATGCGGGCGTCGCTGGTGACCAGGGGGACGGCGAGGGTCTCGGCGAGTGCCACGTACTGGGCGTCGTAGGCGCTGATGTTGTGGTGGAGCTCCCGGACCCGCTGCCAGAGGACCAGCGTCTCGTGCTTGGTGACGGCGAGCGCCTGGTAGTCGGCGATCGCCTTCTCCGCCTCCTTCGCCGTGAGCTTCCCGCCCCGGACCATGCCGAACAGGGCCGAGACGAGCTCGTAGTCGAGCAGGCTCGGGGCGGCGAGCACATCCAGGTCGCGGAGCCGGGCGCGGACGGCGTGGCCGGCCGG
Organism: Kitasatospora sp. NPDC058184; assembly: GCF_042883725.1. Lineage (NCBI taxonomy): Bacteria > Bacillati > Actinomycetota > Actinomycetes > Kitasatosporales > Streptomycetaceae > Kitasatospora > Kitasatospora sp. NPDC058184. The sequence continues at coordinate 165,779 of NZ_JBHVVE010000016.1, read as the reverse complement.
GCCGTGGTCGGCGAGTGCCCGGACCAGGGCCGAGCAGTCCACGACGACGGTGGAGGTCACCGGCGCTCCCGGCCCTCGTCGATCGCCGAGAGGATGTCGGCGGTGCTGATCTCGGTCCGGGCCTCCCGGTCGAGCCTGGTCATCATCTCGGCGAGCGACGGGGTGGCCGCCTCGCGGGTGACGAGGTCGAGCAGGTAGGCCTGGAGGCTCTTTCCGGCCTGCGCGGCCTTCAGCTTGAGGGTGTCCAGGACCGGGTCCGGGACTTCGCGGATGGTGATGGCTGTCATGCCTGCATTTTAGCTGCACCAGCTGCATATTGCTGGCACTTCCGGGTGGGCGACCGTTTCCCCCTGGAGGGGGAGGGGGTACCGCCCGCGGGACGATCCGGCGGGGTGGGGCGGCGCGGGACCGTGGACGGCATGGAGACGACACGGGACACGGGGTGGAACCGGGTGGCGCGGGGCGCCGGGTACGCGGCGGCGGGGTGGGCGGTGGCCTTCGCGCTGGTGCACGTGTACTGGCTGGCGGACGGGCGGCTGGGGCTGCCGGACGGGCTGTCGGTGTGGAGCAGCACGCCGCTGCTGGTGATCGACGTGATCGCGATCCCGCTGTGCGCGGTGGCCGCGGCGGTGGCGCTGGCGCCGGTGCGGCGGTGGGGTGCCCGGGTGCCGGCCCGGCTGCTGGGCTTCGCGCTGTGGGGCACCACCGCGCTGCTGGTGCTGCACGCCGCGCCGTCGGTGCCGGACTGGATCGCGCTGGCCACCGGCGGCCGGTCGGGGGCCGAGCTGGACGCGATGGCCCGGTTCGCGACCTTCGGCTACGAGCCGTTCTTCCTGGCGGGCGGCCTGCTGTTCGCGGTCGTCTCGGCCGCCCGGCTCACCGTCCGCCGGGCGGCGGCACGGTGAGCCGGGCGGTGGGGCCGGGCGGCGTTGACCGTGTTCCTGGCGCCTGAGTAGGGTCGCGGACGGCGGGCTCGGTTCCGTCGAGCCCGCCATCCGGCCCGGTCAGGTGGTCAGGAGGTCCGGAGCCAGCTGTCGGTGCTGCTCACCACCGAGCCGTCCGCCGCGTACTGGGTGATCTTCGCGGCGTCGGTGCCCGGCTTCGCCAGCACGCCGTAGTAGCGGAACGGGGAGTCCCCGACGGCGACCGGCACCGCCTCGGTGGTGCCGCCGGTCTTCCAGTCGACCGCGACCTTCGCGACCTCGGCCCGGACCCCTTCGATCACCACCGGCGGGATGCCCGTCGCGTGCTTGAGGCCGAGCGACGCGCCGCCGACCGCGGCCGGGTACCCGCCCGGGGAGGAGACCGCGTGCACGGAGTCGTCGGCCTGCCGCTTGCCGTCCACCGTGTAGTAGTAGTTCACCTCGTCGATGCCCGCGTCCCAGTTGCTGTCGACGTCGCCCTGCCTGACCGGCTTCACGTCCGGGTTGACGGCGTACCGCTCCGCCCGGATCAGCTGCGCCTGCTTGAGGGCGCCCTCCTTCGTGGGGGAGGTCGGCCACAGCGCCACCCAGGCCTCCCAGGCGTGGCCGTTCGCGGTGCCCTCGCCGACCTTGACCCGGGTGGGGTTGAACGGGTCCCGGGCGCCGGGCGCCTTCGGGGTGGCCGTGCCGCCCGCGGAGCCGGGGACGGCCACGTCGGTGGCCGAGGCCGCGACCACGGTCGAGACGGCCTGCCGGCCGCGCTCGCCGAGCACCGCCGTCCCCCCGGCGATCCCGGCGACCAGCGCCGCCGCCACCCCGGCGGTCAGCAGCCGTCGGCGCCGCAGCCGCCGCCGGCCGCCGGCGACCAGCCGGTCGTACGGGACCGTCCCGGTCTCGACGCTGCCGGCCAGTTCGCCCAGGGCCCGTACGGTGGCCGGCTCGTCGCCGCCCGCCTCGTCCCCGGGCAGGTACTGGTTGCTCATCTTGCCCCTCCGATGCTCGTCAGTCCGATGAGTGAGGAGGCCCCGCGGAGTTTGGCCAGCCCTCGGGCCGCCTGGCTCTTCACCGTCCCGACCGAGCAGCCCATGGCCTCCGCGGTCTGGGTCTCGCTGAGGTCCTCCCAGTAGCGCAGCACCACGGCCTGGCGCTGCCGCGGCGGCAGGGTGCCGAGCGCGGCGAGCAGCACGGCCCGGTCGTCCGGGTCGGTGCCGGCCGGCGCGGGCCGGTCCGGGAACTCGGTGACCGGGTACTCGACCAGCCGCCGCCGGAACCGCCGGGCGTGCTCGTTGATCACGATCCGGCGCACGTAGGCGTACGGATCGTCCGCGGCGCGCACCCTGTTCCAGGCCGCGTACGCCCGTTCCAGCGCCTGCTGGACCAGGTCCTCGGCTCCGTGCCGGTCCCCCGCGAGCAGGTACGCCGTCCTGAGCAGCCGTGACCAGGCGCTGCCGACGAACGTCCGGAACTCCTCGTCCCGGGCGGTCTTGTGGGCTCCCATGAGCACCTCCTCACCCCCCCAGAGCCCGGGACGGCCGTGGACCGTTGCCCGGCGTTCGCGATTCGCCGCTCACGGCTGTGACACTGGAGGGGCTCGAAAACCGAGGTGCGCTCCGCCGTGCCTCCTTGCGAACCTAGAGGGATGCCCGCAGTGAGTTCTCCCGCAGTCCAGTCCGCCACCGTACCCGCCGAGGGCGGCCCCGGAATCGGCGAGCTGGCCGCCCGTCTGCCCGAGCTGACCCTGCGCGACCAGGTGCGGATCGGGCGCCGGCTGGAGGGGGCCCGTCGGGTCCGCAAGCCCGAGGCCCGGCAGAAGGTCGCCGCCGAGATCGCCGCCGACATCGACCGCGCCGAGCTGGTCGTCGAGCGCCGCCGGAAGGCCGTGCCGGAGATCGGCTATCCCGCCGAGCTCCCGGTCAGCCAGAAGAAGGACGAGATCCTGGCGGCGATCCGGGACCACCAGGTGGTGATCGTCGCGGGCGAGACCGGCTCCGGCAAGACCACCCAGATCCCGAAGATCTGCCTGGAGCTGGGCCGCGGCGTGCGCGGCCTGGTCGGCCACACCCAGCCGCGCCGGATCGCCGCCCGCACGGTGGCGGAGCGGGTCGCGGAGGAGCTGGACAGCCCGCTCGGCGAGGCGGTCGGCTGGAAGGTCCGGTTCACCGACCAGGTCGGCCAGGACACCCTGGTCAAGCTGATGACGGACGGCATCCTGCTCGCGGAGATCCAGACCGACCGCGACCTGCACCAGTACGACACCCTGATCATCGACGAGGCGCACGAGCGCAGCCTCAACATCGACTTCATCCTCGGCTACGTCAAGCAGCTGCTCCCCCGCCGCCCGGACCTCAAGGTCGTGATCACCTCCGCGACCATCGACCCGGAGCGCTTCGCCCGCCACTTCGGCGACGCCCCGATCGTCGAGGTCTCCGGGCGCACCTACCCGGTGGAGGTCCGCTACCGGCCGCTCGCCGAGGACGGTGACGACGAGGCGGACGAGGTCGACCGCGACCGGGACCGGGACCAGGTCCAGGCGATCTGCGAGGCCGCCGAGGAGCTCCAGGCCGAGGGCCCGGGCGACATCCTGGTCTTCCTCTCCGGCGAGCGCGAGATCCGCGACACCGCGGACGCCCTCGACAAGCTGAAGCTGAAGAACACCGAGGTCCTGCCGCTGTACGCCCGGCTCAGCTCGGCCGAGCAGCACAAGGTCTTCCAGCGCTCGCGCAGCCGCCGGATCGTGCTGGCCACCAACGTCGCCGAGACCTCGCTGACCGTCCCCGGCATCAAGTACGTGATCGACCCGGGCACCGCCCGGATCTCCCGCTACAGCCACCGCACCAAGGTGCAGCGGCTGCCGATCGAGGCGATCAGCCAGGCCAGCGCCAACCAGCGCAAGGGCCGCTGCGGCCGCACCTCGGACGGCATCTGCATCCGGCTCTACTCGGAGGAGGACTTCCTCTCCCGCCCCGAGTTCACCGACGCCGAGATCCTGCGCACCAACCTGGCCTCGGTGATCCTCCAGATGACCGCGGCCGGCCTCGGCGACATCGCCGCCTTCCCGTTCCTGGACCCGCCGGACTCGCGCAACATCAAGGACGGCGTCCACCTGCTGCACGAGCTGGGCGCGCTGGACCCGGACGAGAAGGACCCGCGCAAGCGCCTGACCGCGCTCGGCCGCAAGCTCGCCCAGCTCCCGGTGGACCCGCGGATGGCCCGCATGGTGCTGGAGGCGGACCGCAACGGCTGCGTCCGCGACGTCATGGTGATCGCCGCCGCGCTCTCCATCCAGGACCCGCGCGAGCGCCCGGCCGAGAAGCGCCAGGCCGCCGACGAGCGGCACAAGCGGTTCAACTCGGAGACCTCCGACTTCCTCTCCTACCTGGCGATGTGGCGCTACGTCCGGGAGCAGCAGCGGGAGCTCTCCTCCTCGGCGTTCCGCCGGATGTGCAAGTCGGAGTTCCTCAACTACCTGCGGATACGGGAGTGGCAGGACATCTACGTCCAGCTGCGCACCGTCGCCAAGCAGTTGGGCGTCACGATCGAGGAGCCGCACGAGGACGCCGAGCCGGACGCCGACCGGATCCACCAGTCGCTGCTGGCCGGCCTGCTCTCCCACATCGGCCTGTTCGACGTGGAGAAGCGCGAGTACGGCGGCGCGCGCGGCGCCCGCTTCGCGGTCTTCCCGGGCTCCGGCCTGTTCAAGAAGCCGCCGCGCTGGGTGATGTCGGCCGAGCTGGTGGAGACCTCCCGGCTCTGGGCGCGGATCAACGCGAAGATCGAGCCGGAGTGGGTCGAACCGCTGGCCGGCCACCTGATCAAGCGGAACTACAGCGAGCCGCACTGGGAGAAGAAGGCCGGCGCCGTCATGGCGTACGAGAAGGTGACCCTCTACGGGATGCCGGTCGTCGCCCAGCGCAAGGTCAACTACGGGCGGATCGACCCGGAGCTCTGCCGCGAGCTGTTCATCCGCAACGCGCTGGTCGAGGGCGACTGGGAGACCCACCACCGGTTCTTCGCGGAGAACCGCAAGCTGCTCGGCGAGGTCGAGGAGCTGGAGAACCGGGCCCGCCGCCGGGACATCATGGTCGACGACCAGACCCTGTTCGAGTTCTACGACGCCCGGCTGCCCGAGGAGGTCGTCTCCACCCGGCACTTCGACTCCTGGTGGAAGAAGGCCCGGCACGAGCAGCCGGACCTGCTGAACTTCGAGAAGTCGATGCTGATCAACGACGCCGCGGGCGGCGTCACCGAGGCCGACTACCCGGACCACTGGCAGCAGGGCAAGCTCCGCTTCAAGCTGACCTACCAGTTCGAGCCGGGCAGCGACGCGGACGGCGTGACGGTGCACATCCCGCTGCCGGTGCTCAACCAGGTCACCGCGGAGGGCTTCGACTGGCAGATCCCCGGTCTGCGGGAGGAGCTGGTCACCGCGTACATCAAGTCGCTGCCGAAGGCGGTCCGCCGCAACTTCGTCCCGGCGCCGGACTTCGCCAAGGCGGCGCTGCGCGCGGTGAAGGACCGCCAGGAACCGCTCCTCCCGGCCCTGGAGCACGCCCTGAAGCGCCTGACGGCGGTCACCGTGCCCCCGGAGGCCTGGGACGACGAACGGGTCCCCGACCACCTCAAGGTGACCTTCCGGGTGGTGGACGGGCGCCGCAAGCTCGCCGAGTCCAAGGACCTGGAGGAGCTGCGGCTGAAGCTCAAGCCCAAGCTCAAGGAGACGCTCTCCTCGGCCGCCTCCGGCCAGGGCATCGAGCAGAGCGGGCTGACCGCCTGGCCGGCCTCGCTGCCGGTGCTCCAGCGCACCTTCGAGCAGCGCTCGCGCGGCCACTCGATGCGCGCCTACCCGGCGCTGGTGGACGAGGGGCCGTCGGTCGGCGTCAAGCTGTTCGACACCCCGGAGGCGCAGGCCCGGTCGATGTGGGAGGGGACGCGGCGGCTGCTGACGCTGACCACCAACTCCCCGGCCAAGTCGATCCAGGGCCGGCTGGGCAACCAGGCGAAGCTGGCGCTCTCGCACAGCCCGCACGGTTCGATCACCGCCCTGTTCGAGGACGTGGTGTCGGCCGCGACGGACCGGCTGATGGCCCTGAACGGCGGCCCGGCCTGGGACGAGGCGGCCTTCGGGAAGCTGCACGACAAGGTGCGCGCGGACCTGTACGACCTGTCCGCGGACACCACCCTGAAGACGGCCACCGCGCTGATCGCCTTCCACAAGGCCTCGACCCGGCTGAAGTCGGTGAGCAGCCCGGTGCTGCTGAACGCGGTGAACGACGTCCGGCTGCACCTGGCCTCGCTGGTGCACCCGGGCTTCGTGACGGCCACCGGCTGGCAGCGGCTGCCGGACCTCAAGCGCTACCTGCTGGCGGTGGACCGCCGCCTGGAGGCGCTGCCCAACCACCCGCAGCGGGACGCCCAGCAGCTGCTGAAGGTGCAGCAGGTCCAGCAGGCGTACGGGGAGCTGCTGGCGGCGGTGCCGGCCGGGCACCAGCCGTCCGCGGAGGTGCGGGCGATCCGCTGGATGATCGAGGAGCTGCGGGTCAGCTTCTTCGCCCAGTCGCTGGGCACGCCGAGCCCGGTCTCGGAGAAGCGGATCATGAAGGCGATGGACGCGGCGCGGGCGACGCTCTGACCCGGGCGGGGGCGGGTGACCGCCCCCGCCGGTGCTGTGAGCTGCGGACGGGTGCGGGTGGGCGTTCAGGAGCCAGTTCGACCTGGGGGCCCACCATGGGCTACAGTCTGTCTTGTTCGCAGCGCGGCAAGCGAGTGAACGAGATCAGGAAACCCTGGTCCCGTGGAGCAGTTGGTTAGCTCGCCACCCTGTCAAGGTGGAGGTCGCGGGTTCAAGTCCCGTCGGGATCGCCGCAACGCGAGAGGCCCGGAACCGTCAGGTTCCGGGCCTCTCGCTTTTGGTCGTTCGGCCCTTTACCCCGAGTAGGTCTAGACCACAAGTGACAGACCGTGTGACGGTCGTCACCCGGTCCCCTCCGGAGCCGGCCTCGTGGAGCCCTCTCCGGAACCCTGTTAATTTAATATGTAAAATTGTACAGCTATTCACTGTAAATCCCCCCCACCCCACGCGCATCAAATCGTTATCCGGAGTTCAACATTCCGACCACTCGGCCGACACCCGAACACCCTCGGGCGGGCACGACAAAGGGGCCGCTTACCGGACCCGGCGGAGTCCGGTAAGCGGCCCCTTTAAAAGAGCCTTCGGCCTATCAGGCCTCAGTACGCTGGGCGGGAATCCCAGCCAGCAGAGCGCGCACCTCCGCCTCACGGTAACGGCGGTGACCACCGAGCGTGCGAATCGACGTCAGCTTGCCTGCCTTGGCCCAGCGGGTGACCGTCTTCGGGTCCACGCGGAACATGGTGGCAACCTCTGCCGGCGTCAGCAGCGGCTCAGCATCAGGGGTACGAGCGGTCATGAGCGGCCTCCTCGGGAGAACCGAACCAGGGCGGTTCTATCCTTCAAATTCTGCACCTTGGCCCGCGATGCCCGAAATGGCATAGACGGGCCGAGTCGGTTATAGGACGAACGGCTTGTCCTGGTGTCTACAACTACACCATCCGTCCAGCCCTATCGACCAAACCGCCAAAATTGACCCCTCACGGGTTCAAGGCCGACGGATGGCGATGGACCACCCCATAGCGGACAGTCACATAGTGATGACATCCGGTTACGGGGGGACCAGACCCTCCGTTTCCCCGCAAAGCACGCATCGACTCCAGAACCACCCAAAAGTGGGCACGCTCACGTGAAGTTGGGCTGGTTGTCCCATTTTTGCACATAGGGGTAAGTTCGCGTCAACGGTGAGTAGTGTCACGTTCGGCAGCTATTGACCCGAACCGGGACCTTGGTCATCCGATGTGCAGCCCTTAGGACTCTTACAGTCATACACGCGCGGTCGGACGTCAGTTCGCGTGCCGCAGCGCCAGCACCCGGCGCCACCGCACCGTCAGCTCCCCGTGGACCCGCAGCGCCTCCGCGGTGTCCCCGGCCCGCAGCGCCCGCAGCCCCTCCTCCAGCTCCCCCGCCGAACGGTCCGCCAGGAGCCGCTCCGGGCCCAGCAGATGCACCAGGCCCCCGTAGTCCAGCTCCACCAGCGAGCGCGGGTGGAACTCCTCCAGCCAGCGCCCGACCCGCTCCGCCCCCCGCACCAGGTCCCCGTCCGGCGCCGCCTCGCGCAGCGCCCGGAAGGCCCGCGCCACCCGTCGGCGCGCCTGCGCCATCGGCACCAGGTAGAACAGCGCCGCCGGCCGGCCGCCCCGCCCCGCTCCCCCGCCCGGGCCGTCCACCGACCCCTCCTCCCCCGGCCTTTCCCCGCCCGGCACGAAGCAGCGGTCCTCGTCCCCGAACGGCAGGAACCAGTGCACCGGCACCTCCCACCGGCTGGTCAGGATCCACGGCCGGGCGTCCGGGTGCTCGGCCCGCCAGCGCTCCCGGTCCGCCTCGGCGGCCGCCCGGGTCACCGGCGGCAGCGCGGTGTCCAGCAGCGCCACCGGCGCCCCGGCCCGCAGCTCCTCCAGCGCCTGCCAGCTGCGCAGCCTGGTCGCCCACGGGCAGACGTACAGGACGCCGTCCACCAGCCGCAGGTACGCCCGCCCGCTCTCCCGCTCGGGCAGTGCCCGGGGCGTGCGGGCGGCCAGCCCGGCGAGCGCCTCCCGCTGCTCCTCCAGCACCGCCGCCGCCACCGGCTGGGCCGGCTCCGCGGCGTCCGGCCCGTGCTCCGCCGCCCAGGCCTGCCAGCGTGCCCGGTCGGGCTCCGGGTGGGCGGCCAGCGGCTCGTAGACCCGCAGGTGGGCCGCGTAGGGCGGCTGTACGGAGGTACGTACGACGGTCACGTCCTGCATGGTCGCACGCGCCGCGCGGCCCCGGGAGAGCGCGCCCCCGCACCGTTCGCGCCCGCACTCCGCACCGCCGTCCGTCTCACCCCTCGGACGTCCGGCCCCGGCTCGGGCAAGACGCCGGACCGGCGGCGCGCCCCCGACTACGCTTCGCCCTAGGCGCCCGCACCACAGCAGCGGGCCTTCAATACTGGAGTCACCACAGTGACCGACGTACAGACCCCCGCCACGCACCCCGCACCCGGCGTGCTCAGCAGGATCTTCCGTACCGAGCAGGACGGCGCCCCCGGCGACGGTCACGAGCAGGTCGTCCTCTGCCACGACCGCAGCTCGGGTCTGAAGGCGATCATCGCCATCCACTCGACCGCCCTGGGCCCGGCCCTCGGCGGCACCCGCTTCTTCCCGTACGCCTCCGAGGAGGCGGCGCTGGAGGACGCGCTGAACCTGTCCCGCGGGATGTCCTACAAGAACGCGCTGGCCGGGCTGGACCTCGGCGGCGGCAAGGCCGTCATCATCGGCGACCCGAACAAGGACAAGAACGAGGCGATGCTCCGGGCCTACGGCCGCTTCGTCGAGTCCCTGCGCGGCCGCTACATCACCGCCTGCGACGTGGGCACCTACGTCCAGGACATGGACGTCATCGCCCGCGAGACCGAGTTCGTGACCGGCCGCTCGCCCGAGCACGGCGGCGCCGGCGACTCGTCCATCCTGACCGCCTTCGGCGTCTTCCAGGGCATGCGCGCCACCGCCCAGGCCCGCTGGGGCCAGCCGACCCTGCGCGGCAAGCGGGTCGGCGTCGCGGGCGTCGGCAAGGTCGGCCACTACCTGGTCGGCCACCTCGTCGCGGACGGCGCCACGGTCGTCGTCACCGACCCCTTCGAGGCCGCCGTCAACCGCGTGCGCGCGGCCCACCCCGAGGTCGAGGTGGTCGCCGACACCGCCGCCCTGCTCCAGGCGAAGCTGGACGTCTACGCCCCCTGCGCCCTCGGCGGCGCGCTGACCGACGACGTCGTCGCGGCGCTGGGCGGCTTCGGCACCTCGATCGTCTGCGGCGCGGCCAACAACCAGCTGTCCCACCCGGGCGTCGAGAAGGACCTCGCCGACCGCGGCATCCTCTACGCCCCGGACTACCTGGTGAACTCCGGCGGCGTCATCCAGGTCGCCGACGAGATCGACGGCTTCAACTTCGAGCGGGCCAAGAACAAGGCCACGAAGATCTTCGACACCACCCTGGAGATCTTCACCCGGGCGACGGCCGACGGCGTCCCGCCGGCGGTCGCGGCCGACCGCCTGGCCGAGAAGCGGATGCGCGAGATCAGCGCCCTGCGCACGGTGCTGCTGCCCGGCGCCCGCCGCGGCTGACGGGTCACCAGCCGGCCCCGTGGGGCGCGGGGGGCCGTCCCAGTGGCCCCCCGCGCATCACGATGTGGAACCGGATTCTCACTTCTCCGGCCGAACGGGTGATCCGAAGCCCCCCTAGGGGGGATAATCAGTCCTGGAACGACGGACCCAAGACACCTCTGGACAGCGCGCAAAACGCCGCAAAACCTCCCTTGACCTGGGAAGACCTGGTCGCGGGTGCGGTCGGTGCGCGCCACGTCACACTGACGACGTACCGTCCAGCGGCGGAAACAGGTACCGTTAATGCTCCAAGGGACGGTCCTCCCATTCGGGCAGGCCGGTCCTGATCATGAACACGTGTCAGACTCGGGGCCGTGAGCCCCATCGTTGAGGGGGTCGACCCATGGGGCGCGGCCGGGCCAAGGCCAAGCAGACGAAGGTCGCCCGCGAGCTGAAGTACAACAGCGGCGGGTTCGACGCTAACCGTCTGTCCAACGAGCTGGGCGTATCGCCGTCCACCGCTTCGATCGAGCCGGAGCCGATCGAGGAGGAGGAGGACGACGACCCGTACGCGGAGTACGCCGCCCGCTACGCCGACCTCGACGACGACGGCGACACCGAGCCGGGCACCGGGCCGTCGCAGGCCTCCCGCCGCTCGTAACAAGCAGTCCCGCCGGACCGGTCCGGGCGCCCTGGGCGCCGGGCCGGTCTTCGGCGTTCCCGCGTACGGCGGTCGCCGCGCGGGCCGGTCCTGACGACGGAAGGGCCCCTCCGGAGCTCCGGAGGGGCCCTTCCGTCGTCAGCGCCGGGTCAGTTCGCCCGGAAGCCCTCGTAGGCGTTGTAGAGGGCCGCGCCGCCCTCGTGCTCCTCGCCGCGCTCGACGATGTCGCCGAGCAGCCAGGCCTCCACGCCGCGGTCCTCCAGGATCGACAGCACGGCGTCCACCGAGTGCGGCGGGACGACCGCGACCATGCCGACGCCCATGTTCAGCGTCTTCTCGATCTCCAGGGTGGCCACCTTGCCGACCTCGGCGACGGTCCGGAAGACCGGCAGCGGGGTCCAGGTGCCGCGGTCCAGGCGGGCGTGCAGGCCGTCCGGGACGACCCGGGCCAGGTTGGCCGCCAGGCCGCCGCCGGTGACGTGCGAGAAGGCGTGCACCTCGGTGGCGCGGGTGAGCGCCAGGCAGTCCAGCGAGTAGATCCGGGTCGGCTCCAGCAGCTCCTCGCCGAGCGTCCGGCCGAACTCCTCGACCTTGCGGTCCAGCTTCCAGCCGGCCTCGTTCAGCAGCACGTGGCGGACCAGCGAGTAGCCGTTGGAGTGCAGGCCGGAGGCGGCCATCGCGATCACCACGTCGCCGGCCCGGACCCGGTCCGCGCCGAGCAGCGCGTCGGCCTCCACCACACCGGTGCCGGCGCCCGCGACGTCGTACTCGTCCGGGCCCAGCAGGCCCGGGTGCTCGGCGGTCTCGCCGCCGACCAGGGCGCAGCCGGCCAGCGCGCAGCCCTCGGCGATGCCCTTGACGATCGCGGCGACCCGCTCCGGGACGACCTTGCCGACGCAGATGTAGTCGGTCATGAACAGCGGCTCGGCGCCGCAGACCACCAGGTCGTCGACGACCATGCCGACCAGGTCGTGGCCGATGGTGTCGTGCTTGTCCATGGCGGCCGCGATGGCCACCTTGGTCCCCACGCCGTCGGTGGCCGAGGCCAGCAGCGGCCGCTCGTAGTTCTTGAAGGCGGACGCGTCGAAGAGGCCGGCGAAGCCGCCGAGACCGCCGACCACCTCAGGGCGGTTGGCCTTCTTCACCCACTGCTTCATGAGCTCGACGGCGCGGTCGCCCGCCTCGATGTCGACACCGGCGGCGGCGTAGGTGGCGCCGTTCTGGTTGCTGGTCACTGCGTGCGGCCCTTTCGGGTCAGGTGGGGGTGGTTCGGAAACAGCGGTGGGGCCCCGGTTCGCGGGACCCCACCGTGCGTTCTTACGGGCGGCGCAGCGCGTCGGCCGCGCCCGCCCCGCCGAGCAGCGACTGGACGCCGTCCAGGTCGCTGCCGCTGGTCGGCTTGCCGCGGACGGCGGGCGGCTGCTGGCCGCCCTTGATCTCGGCCTCCAGCAGGAGCTTGCCGAGCAGCGCCGGGTCCGGCAGCTCCATCGGGTACTCGCCGTCGAAGCAGGCCCGGCAGAGCCGGTCCTTGGGCTGCTTGGTGGCCTCGATCATGCCGTCGATCGAGATGTAGGAGAGCGAGTCCGCGCCGAGCGTGCGGCCGATCTCCTCGATGGTCATGCCGTTGGCGATCAGCTCCGCGCGGGTGGCGAAGTCGATGCCGAAGAAGCAGGGCCACTTCACCGGCGGCGAGGAGATCCGGATGTGCACCTCGGCGGCGCCGGCCTCGCGCAGCATCTTCACCAGCGCGCGCTGGGTGTTGCCGCGCACGATCGAGTCGTCCACGACCACCAGGCGCTTGCCGGCGATGACCTCGCGCAGCGGGTTGAGCTTGAGCCGGATGCCGAGCTGGCGGATGGTCTGGCTGGGCTGGATGAAGGTGCGGCCCACGTAGGCGTTCTTCACCAGGCCGGAGCCGTACGGGATGCCGCTGGCCTCGGCGTAGCCGATCGCGGCGGGGGTGCCGGACTCGGGCGTCGCTATCACCAGGTCGGCCTCGACGGGCGCCTCCTTGGCCAGCCGGCGGCCCATCTCCACGCGGGAGAGGTGCACGTTGCGGCCGGCGATGGAGGTGTCGGGGCGGGCCAGGTAGACGTACTCGAAGACGCAGCCCTTGGGCTTGGCCTCGGCGAACCGCGAGCTGCGCATGCCGTTCTCGTCGATGGCGATGAGCTCGCCCGGCTCGACCTCGCGGATGAAGGAGGCGCCGCAGATGTCCAGCGCCGCCGTCTCGGAGGCGACCACCCAGCCGCGCTCCAGCCGGCCGAGCACCAGCGGGCGGATGCCCTGCGGGTCACGGGCGGCGTAGAGGGTGTGCTCGTCCATGAAGACGAGCGAGAACGCGCCCTTGACCTTGGGCAGCACGACCTTGGCCGTCTCCTCGATGGAGAGGTCCGGGTGGCCGGCGAGCAGGGCCGTCACCAGGTCGGTGTCGTTGGTCGCGGCGTTCCGGCCGGAGCGCGAGACGTGCTCCTCGCCGGGCAGTTCGGCGACCATGGCCGCCAGTTCGGCGGTGTTCACCAGGTTTCCGTTGTGCCCGAGGGCCAGCGAACCGTGAACGGTCGCGCGGAAGGTCGGCTGGGCGTTCTCCCAGACCGAGGAACCGGTGGTCGAGTAGCGGGCGTGTCCGACGGCGATATGCCCGTGCAAGGACCCCAGCGATGCCTCGTCGAAGACCTGGGAGACGAGCCCCATGTCCTTGAAGACGAGAATCTGGGAGCCGTTGCTCACTGCGATGCCCGCGGATTCCTGACCGCGGTGCTGCAGGGCGTAAAGGCCGAAGAACGTGAGCTTGGCGACCTCCTCGCCGGGAGCCCAGACACCGAAGACGCCACAAGCGTCCTGGGGGCCTTTCTCACCGGGAAGAAGATCGTGGTTGAGTCTTCCGTCACCACGTGGCACGCCTTCGAGTCTAGGGCAGTTGACCCGGGCTTCCGGACCCCGGGACTGCGGCTTTGTCCCGCGATCGCGAGTTAACGCGCGTAGACAAAACCCCTTACCGGTCCGGCATTTCGGGTGGGGGGAATTCCGGCGCGTGGCGGTTGGCCTTGCGGTTCGCGCCTGTTGGGGAGTTCGGTGTGCGCGACGGCGGGGGTCGGGGGGCGGACGAACGTGAGCCTGCTCACCCGGGGTTCCCCCACCGGTCGCCCGGCGGTCGTCCGGCGGTCGTCCGCCCGTGGTTCCCCGGCTGCCCGCCGGTGGCTCCCTCGTCAGCCCGCCGGTGGCTCCCTCGTCAGCCCGCCGGTGGTTCTCCCGTCAGGCCGCGGGCAGCAGCAGGCCCCAGGCCCCCGGGTGCACCGTCCAGGTCCGGGCCCGGACCGGGCCGACCGGATGGCCGTCCGCCTCGTAGCCGAAGCCGCGCCCGACCACCGAGACGCTCGCCGCCCGGGCCCGCACCAGGGCGCCGGAGGCGGCGACCACCACCTCCATCTCGCCCGTTCCGTGCGAGGCGCCGGCCGGGAGCGAGACCTGGACCAGCCGGACCGGCCGGTGGACGTCCGCGAGCAGTCGGCCGTCGGCCTCGACCCGGACCCGGGAGCCGTGGTCGGTGCCGTCCGGGGTGAGTGCGTTCGCCTGCTCGGCCGCAGCCAGTTTCGCCCATAGCGAACGCCAGCCCCCCGGACGGCCCACCGGACGGCGCGCGGCCCCGCCGGTGATCCGCACCCCGCCCAGCGCCACCCCGCCGCCGTCGTCGACCAGCAGGTCCAGCCGGCGCGGCGCGCCCGAGAGCACCGCCCGCGCGGCCCGGACCGGCTCCCCCGGCACGCCGAGCGCGCGGGCCGCGACCAGCTCCTCCGAGCGGCCGACCGGAACCATCCCCACCGGTTCGTCGCCCAGCTCACGCTGGCGGTGCAGGGCCTGGAGCACCCGCTGCAGAGCGAGGTCGGAACCGATCACCACCGGTCGCCTCCGACCCCGGTGCGAAAGCACCCGGTCGAGCTCGGAAGGGCTCTCCGGAAAGACCACCTTGACGTCCGCTCCCCCGCAGAGCACGTCCTTCGCGATCCGCACCGACTCGCCGTCGGTCTGCCGGGCCACCGGGTCGAGGAGCAGCAGGAGCGGCTCCGGGCCGCCGGTAGCAGGCGTGGACAGGGACGACACGACCGGTCCTTCCTCAGGTAATCTCTCGGTGCAAGAGCCCCTTGCGCCATTGCGCCAGGGGCTTCGTCTATCTCGGGGCAGACTGCGGCCTACGCAGGATGCCCCAACCGGAAGGGGTGTACGCCTGTGCCGGCACTCGTGCTCGTTGGCGCTCAGTGGGGAGACGAGGGCAAGGGGAAGGCCACCGACCTCCTCGGTGGCTCCGTGGACTACGTGGTCCGCTACCAGGGCGGCAACAACGCCGGTCACACGGTGGTCATCGGTGACCAGAAGTACGCCCTGCACCTGCTCCCTTCCGGCATCCTCAGCCCGAACGTGACGCCGGTGATCGGCAACGGCGTCGTGATCGACCCGGCCGTGCTGCTCTCCGAGCTGGCCGGCCTGAACGACCGCGGCATCGACACCTCCAAGCTGCTGATCTCGGGCAACGCCCACCTGATCACGCCGTACCACCGCACCCTGGACAAGGTCACCGAGCGCTTCCTCGGCAAGCGCCGGATCGGCACCACCGGCCGCGGCATCGGCCCGACCTACGCGGACAAGATCAACCGCGTCGGCATCCGGGTCCAGGACCTGTTCGACGAGTCGATCCTGCGCCAGAAGATCGAGGCGGCGCTGCACGACAAGAACCAGATCCTGGTCAAGCTGTACAACCGCCGCACCATCCCGGCCGACCTGGTGGTCGAGGAGTACCTGGGCTACGCGGAGAAGATCAAGCCCTTCCTCGCCGACACCACCCTCGTCCTGGACGAGGCTCTGAAGGCCGACAAGGTCGTCCTGCTGGAGGGCGGCCAGGGCACCCTGCTCGACGTCGACCACGGCACGTACCCCTTCGTGACCTCGTCGAACCCGACCGCGGGCGGCGCCTGCACCGGCGCCGGCATCGGCCCGACCAAGATCGACCGGGTCATCGGCATCCTCAAGGCCTACACCACCCGCGTCGGCTCCGGCCCGTTCCCGACCGAGCTGCTCGACGAGGACGGCGAGGCGCTGCGCCGGATCGGTGGCGAGCGCGGTGTCACCACCGGCCGCGACCGCCGCTGCGGCTGGTTCGACGCCGTCATCGCGCGCTACGCGACCCGGGTCAACGGCCTCACCGACTTCTTCCTCACCAAGCTGGACGTGCTGACCGGCTGGGAGCAGATCCCGGTCTGCGTCGCGTACGAGATCGACGGCAAGCGCGTCGAGGAGCTCCCCTACAACCAGTCGGACTTCCACCACGCCAAGCCGATCTACGAGACGCTGCCGGGCTGGACCGAGGACATCAGCAAGGCGAAGACCTTCGCCGAGCTGCCGAAGAACGCCCAGGCGTACGTGAAGGCGCTGGAGGAGATGTCGGGCGCGCCGATCTCGGCCATCGGCGTCGGCCCGGGCCGCGACGAGACGATCCAGATCAACTCGTTCATCTGAGCCTGATCCTCGGCTGACACTTCGAGGGCCCCGCGGGATCCGTCCCGCGGGGCCCTCGTTTTGCCTCGCGCGGCAGATTTGCACTAGTGCAAACATCTCTTGCTTCTAGTGCAGGGCGGCGCTACGTTCGGATCATGACCGCGAAGCTGCCCTCACCCGTCGTCCTCACCGGCCGCCACATCCGCCTGGAGCCGCTGGAGCGCCGCCACCTCGCCGACCTCTGGACGGCCGTCGGCTCCGACCCCGAGGTCTGGCGCTGGACCATGCACCTGCCGCCCGTCTCGGAGCAGGAGTTCGGCGCGGTCCTCGACATCCGCGTCGCCGAGGCGGCGGCCGGTGAGTCGGTGAACTTCGCCGCCGTCGACCTCGCGAGCGGCCGGGCCGTCGGCGTCACCGGCTACCACGACCTCAGCGCGCAGGACGAGTCCGTCGAGATCGGCGGCACCTGGTACGCCCGCTCGGTCTGGCGCACGGCGGTCAACACCGAGGCCAAACTGCTGCTCCTCTCCCACGCGTTCGAGGACCTCGGCATGGGCCGCGTCTTCTGGAAGACCGACGCCCGCAACGAGCGCTCCCGCACCGCGATCCAACGCCTCGGCGCCCAGTACGAGGGCACCCTCCGCCGCCACCGCCGGCGCCCCGACGGCACCTGGCGGGACAGCGCCTACTTCTCGATGCTCGCCGAGGAGTGGCCGGCGGCCAAGTCCCGTCTGGCCGAGCGGCTTTCACGGGGCTGAGCCGCCGGACCGGCGGAGTTCGAGGGTGCGCGGAGGCTATTTCCGCTCGCCTCGGGCGGAATGGCCGGCCGCGAACTCGCGCTTGGCCGCGCGGGGTTCACAGGCCTGGATGTTCACCAGCCAGACCAGCCAGCCGACGAACAGGACGGCGAGCAGGAGCGCCGACAATCCGGCGACGAGAAGCGCATTCACCGGGATGCGGAAATGCGCCGGGGTGGATGGGGCCGGTGGGGAGGGCCGAGGGGCGTGGGGAGTGGCATGGCTGTCTCCGGTCGGTGATTTCGGGCGCCGCGACCATGCATCTGATGTGTCATTACGGCCGAATGTCGGCTGTTAGACGACTGTTTGACGACTGTTTAGGCGGCAACAAGTCAGTGAGTGACACGGATGACCATAGGGTCAAGGTGCCAGAGTTGCTACCGAGCGGGAAGACGTTCACTCCATCGTGGGGTATCCCCCATTTTGGTAGCTAGGGCCCGGTACGCGCGGCACACTTCACCGGAAGCATCGACGCGAGCCGCGACCCGGAGAAGAGAGTCATGCCACCCCGCTTGTCGCCGACCGTGCGCCAGCAGCGCCTCGGGATCGAGTTGCGCAGGATGCGCGAGCTCGTGGGCGTCACGCCCAAGAGCCTGGCCGCCACCATCGGCACCGACCTGCCCAAGATCTCCCAGATGGAGAACGGGAAGTCGGGCATCAGCGCCGAGCGGCTCCGGATCTGGGCGCACACCTGCGGCTGCGAGGACGGCCCTTACCTGGACGCCCTGTTGGCGATGACGCAGGACCGGCGCAAGTACTGGTGGGACGGCTACCGCGGCCGGCTGCCGAACGCGATCATCGACATCGCGGAGATGGAGCACCACGCCTCCTCCCTGTCCATCCTGAACAGCACCTTCATCCCCGGCCTGCTGCAGACCCCGGACTACGCCGCCGCGGTGTTCGAGCGGCTTCCCCCCCAGTACCGGCAGGAGGCGGACATCCGGAAGGCGTTCCGGATCCGGCGCCAGCAGATCTTCGTCGACCACCCGAAGCCGTACAGCGCGTTCCTCCACGAATCCGCGCTGCGCATGCAGTTCGGCGGCCCGGACGTGCTGCGCGACCAGCTGCGGGGCCTGCTGGAGAACTCGGAACGGCCCGGGGTGGAGATCCGGGTGATCCCGTTCAGCGTGCCCACCTACACCGGCTCCGGGGAGAGCCTGTACCTCGCCCGCGGGCCCGTCCCGGAGCTCGACACCGTCCAGATCGATCTCTCCCACGGGCCGACATTCGTGCACACCCAGGTCGAACTGGCCTCCTACCGCCGGATCAAGGAGGAGACCGCGGCGATCGCACTCGGACCGGACGAGTCCCGGGAGTTCATCCGGTGCTTGCTGAAAGACTTCGCATGAGTACCTGGCGCAAGGCCTCGGCCAGCGGTGAGAGCACCGACTGCGTCGAGGTCAGAGCCGCGGGCGAACTGGTGGAGATCCGAGAGTCGGACCGGCCCGAGGTCGTCGTGCGGACCACCCCGCGCAAGTGGGCCGCCTTCGTCCGCGGGGTGAAGTCCGGGGAGTTCGACCGGTACGGGGACTTCACCCGGCCCTGACGCCCGGCCCTGACGTCCGGTCGTGATCCCGGCCGTGATTCCCGACCCCGCCCGGCGCGTGCGGCGGCGCCGCCGACCGGCCCCGCTCCTTGCGCCCCGGCCCCCGCTCCTTGCCCTAGGCTGGCAGCCCACAGTGGACCCTGCGCCCGACACGGCACTCCGGGTGGGGTGCGCGTGCGGGAGAAATCGGAGCATCCGAGGATGGCTCGGCACCTGATCACCAGCGCCCTTCCGTACATCAACGGGATCAAGCACCTGGGCAACATGGTCGGGTCCATGCTCCCGGCGGACGTCTACGCCCGCTACCTGCGCCGACGCGGGCACGAGGTGCTGTTCATCTGCGCCACCGACGAGCACGGCACGCCCGCCGAACTCGCCGCCCAGGAAGCCGGGTTGCCGGTCGCGGAGTTCTGCGCCCGGGCGCACGACGCGCAGCGGGCGGTGTACGACGGCTTCGGGCTCTCCTTCGACCACTTCGGCCGCAGCTCCTCGCCGCAGAACCGGGAGATCACCCAGGAGATCGCCCGCGAGCTCCAGCGCAACGGCTTCATCGAGGAGCGCGCGATCCGCCAGGTGTACTCCAACGCCGACGGCCGCTTCCTGCCGGACCGCTACATCGTCGGCACCTGCCCGCACTGCGGCTACGACAAGGCCCGCGGCGACCAGTGCGAGAACTGCACCCGGGTGCTGGACCCGACCGACCTGCTGGAGCCGCGCTCGGCGATCAGCGGCAGCGCCGACCTGGAGGTCCGGGAGACCCGCCACCTGTTCCTGCTCCAGTCCAAGCTCACCGAGGAGGTCGAGGACTGGATCGACGCCCACGCCGACGACTGGCCGGTGCTGGCCTCCTCGATCGCCCGCAAGTGGCTGACCGAGGGCCTCCAGGACCGCTCGATCACCCGCGACCTGGAGTGGGGCGTCCCGGTGCCGGCCGACGTGTGGCCCGAACTGGCCGCCGAGGGCAAGGTGTTCTACGTCTGGTTCGACGCCCCGATCGAGTACATCGGCGCCACCAAGGAGTGGGCGGACGCGGCCCCGGCCGGGCACCTGCGGGACTGGAAGTCCTGGTGGTACGAGGCCGACGAGACCGTCCGGTACACCGAGTTCATGGGCAAGGACAACGTCCCGTTCCACACCGTGATGTTCCCGGCCACGCTGCTCGGCTCGCGCCGCCCCTGGAAGAAGGTCGACTACGTCAAGGCCTTCAACTGGCTGACGTACTACGGCGGGAAGTTCTCCACCAGCCAGCGGCGCGGCGTCTTCGGCAACGACGCGCTGGACCTGCTGCCCGCCGACTACTGGCGCTACTTCATGATGGCGCACGCGCCCGAGTCGGACGACTCCAGCTTCACCTGGGACCTGTTCGCCTCGGTCGTCAACAAGGACCTCGCCGACACCCTCGGCAACTTCGTCAACCGGGTGCTCACCTTCAGCCGCAAGCGCTTCGGCGACGACGTCCCGGGCGGCCACGCCCCGGGCGAGGCCGAGCAGCGCCTCGGCGAGCAGGTCGCCGGGCTGCTCGCCGAGTACGAGGCCCAGCTGGACGCGCTCAACTTCCGCAAGGCGGCGCAGGCCCTGCGCACGCTGTGGAGCGCGGGCAACGCGTACCTGGACGAGAAGGCGCCCTGGCTCCAGGTGAAGACCGACCCGGAGGCGGCGGCGCTGACCCTGCGCACCGCGATGAACCTGATCCACCTGTACGCGGTGGTCTCCGAGCCGTTCATCCCGACCACGGCGGCGGCCATGCGCGGCGCCTTCGCGCTGCCCGCGGACTCGCCGGCCGCCACCCGCGACTGGATCGGCCCGGAGGAGGCGCGGGCGCTGGACCTGGTGCCGGCCGGGACGGCGTTCACGGTGCCGCCGGTGCTGTTCGCCAAGATCACGGACGAGGACCTGGCGGCCTGGACGGAGCGCTTCGGCGGCTCGGCGGGCTGAGCGGCGGGACGGCTGAGCGGCTGGACGGCTGCGTGACGGCGGCGGGGCCCGGGGTGATTCCCGGGCCCCGCCGCCGTTCTCGTACCGCCGTACCGTCCTGCCGGCGCGCCGCCCTCAGCCGAGCAGGTCCAGCGCGCCCGTCCCGGTGAGGTCGTACGCCCCCGCGAGGAGCAGGAAGAGCAGCACCGCCAGCGTCAGCCCCGTGTAGTGCAGCCGCCCGAACAGGTTCCACCAGCGCCCGCGCCAGGCCAGCACCGTGCAGAGCGCCATCACCGGGGAGAGCACCAGGGCCGTCACGACGAGGGCCGGGACCACCGTCAGCAGCGGCGAATCGCCCAGGAACAGCGTCTGGTTGAGCGCGTTGGCGTCCGCCGTCAGCAGGGCGAAGCAGCCGGTGGCGGCGAGCAGCAGCGCCCCGGTGGTCCAGCCGAGCAGCCGTACGGCCGGCCGGTCGGCCCGGCCCCGGCGGCGGGCCAGGCGGACCGCCGCCGCCACCGGCCAGCCGAGCAGGGTGAGGGCGAGGACGGCGAGGCTGCCGACGGCGACCGCCTGGTGCGGGCCGGGTGCCTGGTACCAGGCGAGCCGCTGGTAGGCGATGGTCGGGTCGGCGTCGGTGAGCAGCGTGAGGGAGCCGTCGGCGGCCCGCTGGAAGGCGATCCGCGCGGTGCCGCCGACCTGCTGGAACAGGCCGGGTTCGAGCTGCTCCCAGTGCGTCTCGGCCGCCTCCGGGTCCCGGGTGACGGGGCCGGTGACGGTGAGCCGGCCGTGCTCGGCGGTGACGTGCGGGGAGGCCATCAGGGCGGCGGCCCGGGTGAGGTCGGCGTGGCTGGTGCGGGTGGAGCGGTAGTCGCCGGTGTAGGCGTCCAGGCCGCCGGTGAGCGGCGCGGTCGCGGCGGCCGGGGGCGCGGGCAGGAAGCGGTCCAGGAAGGCGGTGAGCACCTGCTGGGTGGCCCAGCCGCCGCTGGCGTCGGTGCCGTCGCCGTTGAGGGTCACGTAGAGGCCGAGGCCGCGCTGGGGCAGCAGGGCGAGGTTGCTGTGGAAGCCGGGCACGTCGCCGTCCTTGACCAGCAGCTGCTCGCCGCCGTGGGTGCGCTGCTCCAGCAGGTAGGCCAGGCCGGGCAGGCGCGGGTCGGGGCCGTAGTGGCGGGCGAGCAGCCGCTCGGCCGTCGCCGGGTCGAGGATCCGCCGGGCGTCCGGGCCGCCCTGCGGGAGCAGGGCGAGCAGCAGCTTCGCCATGTCGTCGGCGGTGGTGACGGCGGCGGCGCCGGTGGGCGTCCAGGGGCCGTAGAGGCCCGCGGTCCCGGTCTGGCCGTCGCCCTCGGGGCGGTGGCCGCGGGCGAGGTCGGCGTCGATCGCGGCGGGGTGGGGCTGGCTGAAGGTGGTGCGGTCCATCCCGAGGGGCTGGAGGATGTGCTGCGAGACGTACTGGTCGAAGGGCTGCCCGGCGACCGTCTCGACCAGGTAACCGGCCAGCGCCACACCGTAGTTGTCGTACGCCGCGGCGGTGCCGGGGGCGCGGACCCGGTCCGGCTGGTGGGCGGCGAGCGAGGCGCCGAGGCCCTCGACCCGCTCGGGCCCGGCCTGGGCGAGGCCCATGAAGCTGTCGTCGAAGCCCGCGGTGTGGGTGAGCAGGTTCTCGACGGTGACCGGGCGGCCCGGGTAGCCGTCCCTGACCTTGAAGGCGGTCAGGTAGCGGTTGACGTCGGTGCCCAGGTCCAGCTTTCCCGCCGCGACCTGCTGGAGGACGGCGACGGCGGTGAACACCTTGGCGTCGGAGCCCATGAAGAAGGCGGTCCGCGCCGGGTCGACAGGCCGGTTCGTCCGGGTGTCCGCGACGCCGTAGCCGCCCGAGAAGACCTCCCGCCCGCCGGCCACCACGGTCACGGCGGCGCCGGGGATGCGGTGCTCGGCGAGCAGCCGGGGAAGCAGCTCGTCGAACAGGGCTCTCACCTGGACGGGGTCGGCCGGGGAGGGCGGCGCGCCGCTTCCGGCCGTCGGCGCACCTGTTCCGGACGCGCGCCCGGCGGCGTGGGCCGGGGTGAGGCCGTGGAGGAAGAGGCCGAGGGCGGCCAGCACCAGGACCAGACGGACCAGCGGACGGCCGGCGGCGAAGCGCTCGGACATGGCGAACTCCCGTGATCATTGCGGTGGTTGGCGGGGATCCGGCGCTCCGCTGACGGGCCGCTTCCGGACACCTCGAACGCTAGGCCGGGAGCGGTGGGCCGGGGCAGGGCCCCTGGGCGTCGATCGGAGGGTGTACCCAGGTACCGCCGAGAGGGGGCCGAGGCCCCGTGAACAGGGCGGCGGGGTAGGGCAGTCTGGTGGTCCGCAGGGTCGGGACGGCGGCCGCGAGGCCGGTACGGAGGGGGACGGACAGTGACAACGGGCAGCGTGGGCAAGGAAGTCGGGGACGGCACCGAGGCCGCCGGGCGGAGCGCGGGCACCCCGCTCGACCGGGCGCGCCGGGCCGTACGGGACCTGCTGCGCGCGACGGCGCTGGCCGGGTTCGCGGTGCCGCAGCTGCTGCTGCTCGTCGCCGCCACGGTCACCGCCGTCCTGCTGGGCGCGGGCCTCGGCGTCCTGCTGGTGCCGGCGACCGTCCTCGCCGTCCGGGCCCTGGCCGGCCGCCGCCGCACGCTGGCCGCCCGCTGGTCCGGCGTCGCGGTCCGCGAGCCGTACCGGCCGCTGCCGCCGGCCGAGCCGGGCCTCAAGGGCGCCTGGCAGCGCTGCCGGGCCCTGCTCGGCGACCCGGCCACCTGGCGGGACCTGCTCTGGCTGCTGGTCGACCCGGTGATCGGCTTCACCGTGGCGCTGTTCCCGCCGGCCCTGGTCGCCTTCGGCCTCTTCGGCCTGCTGCAGCCCTGGCTCTGGGAGCCGATCGCCTCGGCCGACGGCAACACCTGGTACTGGTGGGTGCACGTGACGGACCCGGGCAGCGCCCGGATCGCCGTCCTGCTCGCCGTCCCGACCCTCCTGGCCGGTCCGGCGATCGCCCCCGGCGCGCTGCGCGGCCACACCGCGCTGGCCGGGGCCCTGCTCGGCCCGACCGCCCGCGCCGAGGCGCTGGCCGCCCAGCGCAAGGTCGTCCACCTGACCGAGACCCGGCGCGACGCGCTCACCGCCCAGGCCGCCGAACTGCGCCGGATCGAACGGGACCTGCACGACGGCGCGCAGGCCCGGCTGGTGGCCATGGGGATGAACCTGGGCGTCGCCGAGCGGCTGGTCGAACGGGACCCGCAGGCCGCGAAGCAGCTGCTCGCCGAGACCCGCCAGGCCTCCGCCACCGCCCTCAACGAGCTGCGCGACCTGGTCCGCGGCATCCACCCGCCGGTCCTCGCCGACCGCGGACTGGCCGACGCCGTACGGGCCCTGGGCATGGACAGCCCGCTGAACGTCACGGTCACCGCCGACCTGCCCGGCCGCGCCGAGGCACCGGTCGAGTCCGCCGTCTACTTCGCCGTCTCCGAGGCCCTGACGAACGCCGCCAAGCACGCGGGCGCGAGCCGGGTCGACGTCCAACTCTGGTACCAGGACGGCACCCTGAAGGCCCAGGTCACCGACGACGGCACCGGCGGCGCCGACCCCTCGCGCGGCACCGGGCTGCGCGGCCTGGAACGGCGGCTTGCTACCTTCGACGGCGTCCTGGCCGTCCGCAGCCCGATCGGCGGCCCCACGACCCTGACGATGGAGCTGCCGTGCGAGTTGTCCTCGCCGAGGACCTCTTCCTCCTGAGGGACGGACTGGTCCGAATGCTGGAGGCCTACGACTTCGAGGTCGTGGCCGCGGTGGACACCGGACCGGCCCTCCTGGAGGCCCTGCTCACCGAGCGCCCGGACGTGGCCGTCGTCGACGTACGGCTGCCCCCGACGTTCACCGACGAGGGCCTCCAGGCCGCCCTGGAGGCGCGCCGGCGGATCCCCGGGCTGCCGGTGCTGGTGCTCTCCCAGTACGTCGAGCAGCTCTACGCCAAGGAGTTGCTCGCCGACGGCACCGGCGCGATCGGCTACCTGCTGAAGGACCGGGTCTTCGACCCCGACGAGTTCGTGGAGACGGTCCAGCGGGTGGCGGCCGGCGGCACCGCGCTCGACCCGCAGGTGATCGCCATGCTGGTCGGCAGCAACGAACGCAACAAGCCGCTGGACCGCCTGACGCCGCGTGAGCGCGAGGTGCTGGGCCTGATGGCGGAGGGGCGCTCCAACGCGGCGATCGCCGAACGGATGGTGATCACCGAGCGGGCGGTGAAGAAGCACACCGCCAACATCTTCCTCAAGCTCGACCTGCCGCCCTCGGAGGAGGACCACCGGCGGGTGCTGGCCGTGCTGGCCTTCCTCCAGGTCGCGCCCTGAGCCGTCCTCAGTCCTCGGCGCCCTGGGTCGTGGTTCCCTCGGGCACGGTCTCCGCGGCCACCCAGTCGAGGTAGCCCGGACTGCCGCCCGTCACCGGTACGGCGACCAGCTCGGGCGTCTCGTAGGAGTGCCGCCCGGCCACGAACGCGCCCAGCCGGTCCACGAGTTCGGCCCTGGTCTTGAGGTCGATCCGCCACTCCTCGGCGTCCTGCACCTCGCCGTCCCACCAGTACACCGACCGTACGGGGTACACCTGGGCGCAGGCCGCCAGCCGCTCCCGCACCACGGCGGACGCCAGGGCCCGGGCCCGCTCCTCGCTCTCGTGGGTCGTGGTCACCACGACGAAGCGCCGCTCACTCGCTGTCATGCGCCGACGGTACCCCGGGACGGGTCGGCCGAATTCCCGTTGCCCCGGCCGGACGGCGGTTGCCACGATCGGCCGATGACGACCTTCACCGGCCCCGACGGCACCCGGCTCGGCTACCGCGTGCTCGGCCGGGGCGAGCCGCTGCTCGTCCTCGCCGGCGGCCCGATGCGCGACGCCGCGTACCTCGGCGACCTCGGCGGCCTCGGCGGCCTCTCCGCGCACCGCGCCCTGCACGTCCTCGACCTGCGCGGCACGGGCCGCTCGGAGCGCCCGGCCGACCCGGCGGACCACCGGGTCGACCGGCAGGTGGCGGACGTCGAGGCCTTCCGGACCCACCTCGGACTCGACCGGGTGGACCTCCTCGCCCACTCCGCCGGCTGCTCGCTCGCCACCCTGTACGCGCTGCGGCACCCGGAACGCACCGGTCGGCTGGTGCTGGTCACGCCCAGCCTCCGGATCTTCGGCAGCACCTCCTCCGAGGACGACTACCGCGAGGCGGCCGAGGCCCGCGGCCTCGCCGAGCAGGAGTGGTACCCGGCCGCCCGGGCCGCCGTCCGCACCGCCTTCGCCGGCGGCGCCGCCGACCCCGACGCCGTGGCACCGCTCTTCCACGGCACCTGGGACGCCGCCGCCCGCGCCCACGAGGCCGATCGCACCGCCCAGAGCCACCCGGAGGCCGCCGCGGCCTACCACGGCGGCGGCTTCCAACCCGCCGACGTCCGCGCCGCCGTGGCCGAACTCGCCTCCCCGGCACTCCTGTTGGCCGGCGAGTACGACCCCGACCCGAGGCCCGGGGCGGTCCGCGCCACGGCCGCGCTGTTCCGCCACGCCCGTACCGCCGTCCAGCCCGCCGCCGGCCACTACCCGTGGCTCGACGACCCGGCCGCCTTCACCCGTACGGTGGCCGCCTTCCTCGCACCCTGAAGCGACGGGCCGCACGGACGGCCCCACCCCCGTCCCCGCCAACCCGCGAGGCCGCCGGGTCAGTCCCGGCGGGCGGTGTGGACGGTCATCGCGGAGAGGTAGAAGGCGTCCGGGCGGTGCAGGATCCCGGTGGGGGCGTCCTCGTCGAGCAGGGCGTCCAGGGTGGCCCGGTCCTCGGTGTCGAGCTGTTCGGCGAGCCGGTCGCGCAGCCGGGTCAGCTGGACGTGCAGGTAAGCGCGGACCGGGCCGGCGAGCGGGGCGGGGTGGTCGACCAGGAAGGTGCGGGTGCCGGTCGGGGTCAGCCCGGCCCGCCCGAGCATGGCCGGCCAGTCCTCGATCTCCTCGGTGCTGTCCGGCAGTTCGGCCCGCATGGTGGTGAAGCCGTCCTCGTGGGCGGCGTCCATCCTGGCCTGGAGGCCGGGCCGGCCGAGGCCGAAGTCGCGCGGCAGGTAGCGCGCGGGCAGGCCGCGTTCGGCGACGGCGAGCAGGCCGCCGGGCCGCAGCGCCCCGGCGAGCGAGGTGAGCGCGGCCTGCTGGTCGCCGAGGTGGTGGATGGCGTTGCCGGACCAGATCAGGTCGGCCTCGCCGAGCTTGTCGAACTCGGCGGGCAGGTCGGCCTGTCGGGTGCCGAGCCGGCCGCCGGAGCGGACCCGGGCACGCTCCAGCAGGGCGGCCGACTGGTCGACGGCCACCACCTCGGCCGCCGGGAAGACCTCCGCCAGCAGTCCGGCGATCACCCCGGGCCCGCTGCCGACGTCGAGGACCCGCCGAACCGCGCCCTCGCCGTGCAGGCCGAGCAGCCACCGCCCGGCCTCGGTGACGGCGTCGGCCCGCAGGTCGCCCTCCAGCTCCAGGTGCGCGGCGAGCGCGTCCCAGTCGAAGTCGGCGGCGGGGACGTGCCCGTGGGAGTGCCCGTGGGACGGGCCGTGGGAGTGGGAGTGGTCGTGCTGGTGCGCTGACATCAGGGTTTCTCCGATCGTGGGTTGACGAAAGCTTCCCCGCTCAGGCGGGCACGGCGGCACCGGACGCGCGGTACCGCACGACGGCCCGCTCGACCTCCTCCGCCGCGAGGTCGTGGTCGAGCGCGAAGGCGGCCGCCGCGCCCATCCCGGCGGCGGTGACCACCTGGGCGCGCGGGTCGGCGACGTTGCCGACCGCCCAGACGCCGGGGAGGCTGGTGCGGCCGGTCCGGTCGGTGGTGACCCAGCCGTTGTCGTCCCGGGCACAGTCGAGGCCGAAGAGCAGCGCGTCCCGGGGCACCGGCTGCGGGAAGACGAACACCGCCTCGCGCGGCACCACCTGCCCGTTGGCGAGCTCGACGCCGCGCAGCCGCCCGTCGTCGGAGACCAGGCGGACGATCCGGCCCTCGACCACCCGGACGTCCCGGGCGGCGAGCCGTTCCCGCTCGTCGTCGGTCAGTGCGAGGGTGTGCGCGAGCAGCACCACGTCCGCCGACCACTGCCGCAGCAGCAGCGCCTGGTTGACCGCCCCGGGGCCGGTGCCGAGCACGCCGAGCGGGCGGTCGCGGACCTCCCAGCCGTGGCAGTACGGGCAGTGCAGCACATCCTGGCCCCACCGCTCGACCAGGCCGGGCAGCTCCGGCAGGCCGTCCCGCAGCCCGGTGGCGACGACCACCCGGCGTGCGTGCAGCACCGGCCCGCCGGCCAGGTGGACCACGAAGCCCGGCGCCGCGGACCCGGCCGGACCGGCACCGGCATCGGCATCGGCACCGGCGGGCTCGATGTGCTCGACCCGGGCGTCGATCAGGTCCGCCCCGTACCGGGCGACCTCCTCCCGCCCGACCGCCAGCAGCGCCGCCGGGGGCATGCCGTCCCGGCTCAGGTAGCCGTGCATGTGGGCGGCGGGCGCGTTGCGCGGCTCGCCGGCGTCCACCACCGCGACCCGGCGCCGGGCCCGGCCCAGCACCAGCGCGGCGTTCAGCCCCGCCGCTCCGGCGCCGACCACCACCACGTCGTAGCGCTCGCTCTCCCTGCTCCCGGTCACCCCGGCTGTCCTGGTCGTCCCGGTCGTCTCGCCCATGGCGCTCACCTCCACCGCCAGGCTGCGGCCCACCCCACCGGATCGGCAAGCAATGTTGCCGCCTCAGCAAACCCCGGCCCCGAGCCGACCCCGCCCTCAGCCCACCTCGGCGGCCCGCGCCCCCGTCCGCCGCCAGTACGACCGGGCGGCCACCGCCAGCGCGACCCCGTACCCGGCGAACCCGCACATCCCCACCCAGGCGACCTCCAGCGCGCTCTGCTCACCGGCGAACTCGCCCAGCCTGATCCGCGTCACCCCGGCGGTGCACAGCCCCAGGTAGCCGACCCCGACCACCCCGTACGGCGCCAGCGTGGCCGCACCCAGCAGGGCCGGGGTGAGCGGCAGCCAGCGCGGCACCCGGCGGCCGCGCAGCGGCAGGGTCCAGCGCGGGAAGACCTGCCCCCACGGACGGACCAGCCCCCAGAGCAGGAACACCCCGAGCAGCGCCAGCAGCATCGTGCCGTCCAGTCCCCAACGCTCCAGGGCGAGCCAGAGCCCGGAGGAGCCGTTGCGCACATAGCTCGCGTACATCCGGTCACCGCTGATCCCCGCGAAACTGCCGCCGAGCGCCCAGACCAGCTTCATCAGCACGTACGGCACGAACGCCAGAGTCCCTGTCCAGGCGGCGAGTTGGACGAGCGGTGGAGCCGCCGTGGGAGCCGGCGCGGCCTGCCCGGCCCGGCCGGCACGGGCACCGGGCCGCAGTCCCAGGGCGGCCCTGGCCAGCAGCACCGCCCCCAGCGCCGCCAGGGCGCGCCCCACCGTGTCGGGGACGCTGTCCACCCGCTGGCCGAACACCAGCGTCACCAGGTCCATCAGCAGGCTCCAGGCCCCCACCGCGGCCGCCCCGCAGAGCAGCCACAGCAGCCGCTGCGGCCGCACCGGTTTCCGGCGCGCCACCAGCGCTCCGGCGACGGCCGAGAGCAGCCCCACGCCGGCCACCACCCACCCCGGCCAGTGCGCGCCGAACAGCGCCGTCCCGCTCAGCCCGCACCCCGCCCCGAACCCGGCGTACCCGAGCCCCCAGCCGGCCACCGCCCACCCGCTTCTCACCATGCCGCCAGGCTCACCCGCGCCACCCGCCCCGCCCCTCCCCCGGCACGGTGATCCCCCTCCCCCACCCGGGGGAGCCCGCACCACGCGCAGCGGATATCACTCCAACTCGCAGTCCCTGACGCACAACTGAGCCAGCACCAGGGGAACAACCCCATGCGAGGCTTCATCGGCAGCCTCGACCACGACGACCGTGCCCGGACCACCGGTGCCGCGAGCCTCCCCAGCGACCCGCTCGACGGCCAGCCCGGCGATCACCGGCCCGCGCACCGTGGACCACGGTGCCACCATCGTCCTGCCCGGCCTCGACGACCAGCCGGGACGGGAAAGCGTGGCACAGTGTATTGCGGCGCGATACACTGTGCCATGAAGACCATCACGCAGCGCGAACTCGCGGCGCGGTCCAAGGCCGTACTCGACGACGTCGAAGCCGGCGAGATCTACCACATCACCCGCAACGGCACGGAGATCGCCGAAGTCCGACCGATCAGCAACCGCCGACGGTTCGTCCCCGTGGAAGAGCTCCAGCGCAAGTGGCGGAGCGCACCCGCCGTCGACGCCGCACAGCTGCGGGCCGAGGCCGACACCTTCTACGGCGACGAGGACCGGGTCGAGGGCAGCGGCGACCCGTGGGAGCGCGCGTGAGCGAACGACGCCAGTGCGGCCTGCTCGACACCTGTGTGGTGATCGATCTGCCGCAGATCGATCCGGAACTCCTGCCGTTCGAGGTCGCCGTGCCCTCGGTGGTGCTGGCCGAGCTCTCCCAGGGTGTCGCCATGGCCAAGGACCCAGTGCAGATGCTGGCCAGGGCCCAACGGCTGGCCGACGTGGAGGCGGAGTTCACCGCCCTCCCGTTTGACCGTGAGGCCGCCCGGCGATTCGGAACACTGATCGCACTCACGATCCAGGCCAAGCGCGACCCCCGCCCTCGCCGCATGGGCCTGATGATCGCTGCCACCGCCGCCGCCCACGGCCTACCGCTCTACACCCGGAACGCGGACGACTTCATCGGCCTGGAGCAGGGGATCGAGGTCATCGCGGTATAGCCGCTCCGACCGGGCCACCCCGCCCGGCCGTGGTGGCCGGGCGGGCCGGGGCTCATCCCCTCGGGGCGGCGAAGCAGTGGACGGTGACGGTGCGGCCGGAGGCCCACCGCTGGTCGCCGCTGCCGAGGTGGGTCCAGCCGAGGCGGCGGTAGAGGGCCACGGCGGCGGTGTCGGTGGCGAGGACGTCGAGCACGGGGTGCAGGCCGAGCGCCCGCGCGTGCGCCACGGCGCAGGCCAGCAATCGTGCGCCGATGAGGTGGCCGCGCGCCGTGGGGGCGACGTAGAGGCGGCCGATCACGCTGGTGAGCTCCGGGCGGCCGCCGGTGCGGTGGCCCCACAGGGCGGGGGCGAGGTCGTCCGGGGTGCTGCGGGCGAGGCCGACGTGTCCGGCGAGCCGGCCGTCCGACTCGGCGATCCAGGCGGCGAGCTGGCCGTCCGGGGTCAGCCAGGCGGCGGGGCGGTCGGGCCAGTCGGCGGGATAGCCGTCGGCCGCGTGGACGTCGCCGAGCACCCGGACGCAGTCGGCGAGGTCGTCGGCGCGGCGCGGTCGGACCAGCACCCCCGCTCCGGCCTGCCGTGAGTGGGACGCGACGACGGTGGCGCGTTCTTCGAGGTCTGCCATGCCGGTACGTTACCGGCCGGGCCTCACCGTCGCAGCAGGTCGACGACCCCGGTCAGGTCCTCCTCGCCACCGCCGATCTCCAGCCTGCGCTCCATCAACCGGAAGTACGGCTCCAGCAGTTCGGCGCTCACCCCCTGCTCCTCGGCGGTGCTCAGCAGCGTCTGCCGGCCGGCCACCTGCATCGCCAGGTTGGACACCACGCCCTGGGTGTAGTCGCCGCTCTCCAGCTGCTCCGCGGTCCTGGCCACCGAGCCGGACATCGCGGCGAGCCAGCCGCCCAGCAGCGGCGCCAGCTCGCTCGGTGCCACGGCCTCGCCGCGGACCAGTGCGAAGGCGTGCGCGATCCCGGCGAGCATCCCGTACATCCCGCTGAGCAGCGCCACGTCGTGCAGCGCCGCGTACCCGGCGTCCGCGCCCACGTACCGGGTGCCGGCCGGGACGGCGAGGGTGGCCCCGTGCTCCTCGAACAGCTCGGACGAGCCGCTGTAGAACACGTACGCCCCGGTCGCCGGGACGCCGATCATCGGCGGGACGGCCATGATCCCGCCGTCCAGGTAGCGGGCGCCGCGCTCCTCGGCCCAGGCGGCGCGGACGCGGGCCTGCGCGGGGGTGCTGGTGACCAGGTTGACCAGGTCCTTGCCGGTCAGGTCGACGCCGTCCAGCGCCTCCGGCACGGAGGCGTCGTCGAGCAGGCAGACGACGACCAGCCGGTTCGCGGCGACCGCCTCCGCGGCGGTGGCGGCGACGGCGGCACCGCGGGCGGCGAGCCCCTCGGCGCGGGCGGCGGTGCGGTTCCAGACGGTCAGCGGGTGCCCGGCGGCGAGCCAGGCCCCGGCCAGCGCGGTACCCATCGCGCCGAGGCCGAGCAGGGTGAGCGGGGTGGACGGGGAGAGTGGAGTGGAGGGGGTCTCGGACGCGTTCTCAACGGGGTTGGTTGCCATGGCAGTCAGCCTCCGCGCTGCCCCCGGAAACGATCAAGTACGCACTTCGGAGTGGGTGGTTACCCTGGGGTCAGTATCCAGGTCGGAGGTTCGGAAGGGGTGGGCATGGCGACCGTGCCGAGGCCGGGGGCGTACATCTGCGGGACGGACGCCGCGATGGACGTGATCGGCGGCAAGTGGAAGGTGTCGATCCTCTGGGCCCTGGGCGAGCGCCCGCGCTGCCGCTTCGGCGAGCTGCGCCGGCTGCTGCCGGGGATCACCGAGAAGGTGCTGGCCGCGCACCTGCGCGAGATGGAGGCGCACGGCATCGTGCACCGGGAGGCGTACGAGGAGGTGCCGCCGCGGGTCGAGTACGCGCTGACCGAGGCGGGGCACCGCCTCAACACGGCGCTGGGGCCGCTGGGCGCCTGGGGCCGGGAGCACCTCCTGGGCGGGGCGCCGTACCCGGCGTAGCGCGGCCGCACGGGGCGCCGCACCCAACGTGGCGCGGGCCCTACGCGATCGCGGCCGACACCACCGCCGCCACCGCGATGTTGCAGGAGGCGGACACCCACACCGCCGGGTGCGGCTCCGGCTCGACCAGGATCGCGCCGAGCTTTCCCGGCGTCAGCAGGTCCACCAGCCAGAACGCGACGGCCATCAGCACCAGCCCGAGCAGGCCGTAACAGGCCGTCGACAGCAGGCCCTTGGCGAAGTCGGCGTAGGTGTACATGATCGCGGTGAAGACGATGCCGCCGATGCCGAGCAGCGCGGAGCTGAGCAGGACGGCGGCGTTGCGGTTGCGCTCGACCCAGATCTGGTGGCCGAGCCTGCCGGGCGTCAGCAGGTCGACCAGGCCGATGCCGAGGAGCAGCAGCACCACGCCGAGGGCGCCGTAGGCCGCCGCCGCACCGAGCCCGTGCAGGATGTCGTTCATCGTGGTTCCAGCCCCCGGTCCGCTCACGCCAGCCCCCGACCGGCTGGTCAGGGCCCCCGACCGCCTTGGTCAAGGGTTGGCAAAAGATACCCCACCCGGGTGAGGGGCGGACCGGGATCCGGAAACCGGGGACGGGTCAGTCGTCCTCGTGCACCAGGTGGTCGACGCAGGCCGCGACGGCCAGCAGCAGGCCGGTGTCCGCGCCGTCGGCGATCTCCACCCCGTAGGTGTCCCGGATCCTGAACCACTTGCGGCTGATCCGGGCCAGGTCGTCGCCGTGCTGGTTCTCGATCCGGTAGTCCTTGTCGATCAGGTTGCCGTGGATCTTCAGCTCGCCGCCGGAGGCCAGCTCCACCAGGTACTTGTCCCGGAACGGGGTGAACAGCTTGTCCCGGACGGTGGCGACCACCTCGCCGTCGGCGTCCTCGATCTTCATCGCGTCGCGGACGGTGAGCATCTTCTCCTTCACCACCGCGACCACCCGCCCGTGCGCGTCCTTCAGCTCGAAGGTGTCCCGCAGCCGCAGCACCTTGCCGTCCACCAGGTACGCCTTGCGGCCCCGGTCGTCCTCGATCCAGTAGTCGTCGCCGACCGCGAACAGCTTCTCCCTGACCAGGTACCGCACGTGCGACCTCCTCGTGTTGACGTCCGCCCCATTCGACCCCGGACCCCCGGCCGCGGGAAAGCACCGCCACGGAACGGCCGACCGGAAACCCCGTCGCACAACGGCCCCCGATCCCCTTCAATACGGCCATGCACCCTGACCTCACCACCGCCGAGCTGCGCAGCGAGCGCCTCGACCTGCTGCCGATCGCCCCCGGGCACGCCGAGGAGCTGGCGGCCGCGCTCGCCGACCCGGCCCTGCACGCCTTCACCGGCGGCCGCCCGGCCACCGTCGAGGAGCTGCGCGCCCGCTGCGCCCGGCTCGCCGCCGGCTCCCCCGACCCGGCCGAGGCCTGGGGCAACTGGGTGCTGCGGCTGCGCGCCGACGGCGCCCTCACCGGCTACGTGCAGACCACCGTCCGCCCCGACGGGGCCGAACTCGCCTGGGTGGTCGGCACCCCCTGGCAGCGCCGCGGCCTGGCCACCGAGGCCGCCCGCACCCTGCTCGCCCACCTCACCGCCGCCGGCGTCACCACCGCCCTCGCCCACATCCACCCCGACCACCACGCCTCCGCCAGGATCGCCACCGCCCTCGGCCTGCGCCGCACCGCCCACACCCAGGACGGCGAGACCCGCTGGCAGGCCGACCTCACCCGGCCGTAACCCCTCGTGGCCCGCGCGGTCACCATGCACTGGTCAGATCCTTGCGGCCCTCAGAGTTGATAAGTTCAATTAGCCACTGATGGCATGTATCAACTCTGGGGAGAGCGACGTTGGCAGGACGAGGCAGGCCCAGCCGCAGTACCGTCTACAACCGACTCGCCGGCGCGCTGACCGAGCTGAACGAGCGCTTCGGCGGACTCCCCAGTCCCCGAGAAGCCCAGGAGATCTGGGACGACATCTGGCACCAGGAAGCACACCACTCCACCGCGCTTGAGGGCAACACCCTGGTCCTTCGCGAGGTGCAAGCACTCCTGGACCAGGGTCGAGCCGTCGGAGCGAAGCCGCTCAGCGAGTACAACGAGGTCCAGGGCTACGCTGACGCCGCCCGCTGGGTCTACGGCCAGGCACTGGAACCGGACGCTTGGCATGACGGCCGCCTCGTTACCCTCAGCGAGATCCGCCATATCCACCACGCGGCGATGACCCCGGTCTGGAACGTGGCACCTCACCCGGACGCGAGCGACCGTGAAGGCCCCGGCAACTTCCGCGAGCACGACATCGCCCCCTTCACCGAAGGCATGACGCCGCCACGCTGGCCGCTGGTGCCGGCACAGGTCGAGCAGTGGGTTACCGAGGTCTGTGCTCTTGGACGGCTGATCGAGGAGAGCACGGATCTCGACCGGCCCCTCCCCGAGGAACTGGCCAGGATCCACAACCAGTTCGAACGAGTCCACCCGTTCCTCGACGGGAACGGCCGAACCGGTCGACTCGTCATGAACCTTGTCCTCGTCCGCCTCGGGTATCCACCGATCATCATCCTCAAGCGACAGCGGGACGCGTACCTGACCGCACTACGCAGGGCGGACGCGGGAGACTACGGCACCCTCGGCGAGCTGATCGCCCGGGCGATGGAGGACAATCTCAACCGCTTCATCGTCCCCAACGTGGCCGGCCCCGCGAGGATGGTCCCGCTCGCCGCACTCGTCGATGAAGAGCTGTCTCTCGCAGCGCTCCGGCAAGCAGCCCAGCGCGGTCGCCTGAACGCCGTGCAGGGCCCTGACGGAGTCTGGCGCTCGTCACGCAAGTCCGTCGCGGCGTACAAGGCCGCCAAACACCAGCGCAGGCCCCGCTCCACGGCATGACGCCCCGCCCTGGAATGCGGGCAGCGGGCGTGCGGTTTGATTGACGCATGGCATCTCGTGCACGTGTACGCGCCCCCGAACTGGTCGGGGCAGGCGGTTGGCTGAACACCGGCGGCAAGGAGCTCACGCTCGCCGACTTCCGGGGCAAGATCACCATCCTGGACTTCTGGACCTTCTGCTGCATCAACTGCCTGCACGTCCTGGACGAGCTGCGGGAGCTGGAGGAGGCGCACCGCGACACCGTGGTGATCGTCGGGGTGCACTCGCCGAAGTTCGTGCACGAGGCCGACCACCAGGCCGTGGTCGACGCCGTCGCCCGCTACGAGGTGCACCACCCGGTGCTGGACGACCCGGCGCTGGCCACCTGGAAGCAGTACGCCGTCCGGGCCTGGCCGACGCTGGTGGTGATCGACCCGGAGGGCTACGTGGTCGCCCAGCACGCCGGCGAGGGGCATGCCCACGCGCTGGCCCGGCTGGTCGAGGAGTTGGAGGCCGAGCACGCCGCGAAGGGCACGCTGCGCCGCGGCGACGGCCCGTACGTGGCGCCGGAGCCGACCGCGGGGAGCCTGAAGTTCCCCGGCAAGGCGGTCCGGCTGCCGAACGGCCACTTCCTGGTCGCCGACTCCGGCCACCACTCGCTGGTCGAGCTGGCCGAGGACGGCGAGACGGTGGTGCGCCGGATCGGCGACGGGCAGCGCGGACTGGTGGACGGCGACGGCACGGACGGCGCCGGCCCGCGGTTCAGCGAGCCGCAGGGCCTCGCGCTGCTGCCGGAGGGCTCGGCGTACGACGTGGTCGTCGCCGACACCGTCAACCACGCCCTGCGCGGCGTGCGCCTCGCCGACGGCCTGGTGACCACCCTGGCCGGCACCGGCCGCCAGTGGTGGCAGGGCTCGGCCACCGAGGGCCCGGCCCGCGAGGTGGACCTCTCCTCGCCGTGGGACGTCGCCTGGTTCGACGGCCGGGTGTGGATCGCGATGGCCGGCGTGCACCAGCTGTGGTCGTTCGACCCGGCCGCCGACACGGTCGCGGTCGCGGCCGGCACCACCAACGAGGGCCTGGTGGACGGGCCCGCCGCCGAGGCCTGGTTCGCCCAGCCGTCCGGCCTCGCGGTCTCCGCGGACGGCGAGCGGCTCTGGGTCGCCGACTCCGAGACCTCCGCGCTGCGCTGGGTTTCACGTGAAACAGGGGCGGTCCGGACCGCCGTCGGCACCGGCCTGTTCGACTTCGGCCACCGCGACGGCGCGGCCGACCAGGCGCTGTTCCAGCACCCGCTGGGCGTCACCGTGCTGCCGGACGGCTCGGTGGCCGTCGCCGACACCTACAACCACGCGCTGCGCCGCTACGACCCGGCCAGCGGTGAGGTCAGCACGCTGGCCACCGACCTGCGCGAGCCCTCCGGGGCGGTGCTGGTGGACGGCGACATCGTGGTGGTCGAGTCGGCCCGGCACCGGCTGACCAGGCTGCGGCTGCCGGAGGAGGCGGTACGGGTCGAGTCGGTGGCGCACCGCACCCGCCGCGCGGCCACCGAGGTCGCCCCGGGCGCCTTCCGGCTGGACGTGGTCTTCGAGGCGCCGAACGGCCAGAAGCTGGACGAGCGCTACGGCCCGTCCACCCGGCTGCTGGTCAGCTCGACCCCGCCCGAGCTGCTGGTCTCCGGCGCGGGCGCGGACACCGACCTCTCCCGTGAGCTGGTGCTCTCCGCCGAGGTCGCCGAGGGCGTGCTGCACGTCTCGGCGATGGCCGCCTCCTGCGACGACGACCCGGAGATCGAGTACCCGGCCTGCCACGTGCACCAGCAGGACTGGGGCGTGCCGGTGAAGCTGGTCGCCGACGGCGCCCGCCGCCTCCCGCTGGTCCTGGCCGGGATGGAGTAACCCGGAACGACCCGCATCCGAACAACGCGGAAGGGGCCCGGCGGACGACCGCCGGGCCCCTTCCGCGTCCGCCGTCAGCCCTCCAGGAAGGCCTTGAGCGCGCTCGCCAGCAGGTACGGGTCCTCCGCGCCGCACAGCTCGCGCGCCGAGTGCATGGAGAGCGCCGCGATGCCGCAGTCCACCGTCTTGATGCCCAGCCGCGCCGCCGTGATCGGGCCGATCGTCGTACCGCAGGGCATGGCGTTGTTGGAGACGAAGGTCTGCCACGGCACGCCCGCCTTCTCGCAGGCGGCCGCGAACACCGCCCGCCCGACGCCGTCGGTCGCGTAGCGGTTGTTGACGTTGACCTTGAGGATCGGCCCGCCGTTCGGCATCGGGTGGTGGCCCGGCTCGTGCCGCTCGCTGTAGTTCGGGTGGACGGCGTGGCCCATGTCCGAGGAGAGGCAGACGGTGCCGGCGAGGGCCCGGGCGCGGTCCTCGGTGGTGCCGCCGCGCGCGTGGACCGTCCGGTCCAGCACGGTGCCGAGCAGCGGGCTCTGCGCGCCGGTGTCGGACTCGCTGCCGGTCTCCTCGTGGTCGAAGGCGGCCAGCACCGGGATGTACGGCAGGCTGGCGGCGCCCTCGGCGGTGGCGACGGCGGCGAGCGCGGCGGTGGCCGCGTGCACCGAGAGCAGGTTGTCCAGGCGCGGGGCGGCCAGCAGTTCGCGGTCGCGGCCCAGGTAGGAGGCGGGCTGGACGTCGTGGGTCATGAGGTCCCAGCCGGCCACGTCGGCGGCGTCCAGACCGGCCCGCTGGGCGACGTAGGAGATCAGCGCGCCCTCGTCGACCGGGCCGAGGCCCCAGATCGGGGTGAGGTGGCGCTGCTTGTCGAGCTTCATGCCCTCGTTGACCTGGCGGTCCAGGTGGATGGCGAGCTGCGGCACGCGCAGCAGCGGCTCGTCCAGCTGGACCAGCCGGGCGGTGCCGTCCTTGAGCGCGAGCCGGCCGGAGAGGCCGAGGTCGCGGTCCAGCCAGGTGTTCAGCGGGACGCCGCCGTAGATCTCCACGGCGACCTGCCGCCAGCCCTCCGAGCCGGTGTCCGGCACGGGCTTGACCCGCAGGTTGGGCGAGTCGGTGTGGGTACCGACGATCCGGAACGGCGTCTCGGGGCCCGCTCCCTCCGGCAGGTACCAGGCGATCAGCGCGCCCCCGCGGATCAGGTAGCGCCCGCCGGCCGCGTCGTCCCACGCGTCCGTCTCGGCGACCTGCCGGAAGCCCGCCTTCTCCAGCCGCTCCGCGGCGCTCGCCACCGCGTGGTACGGGGAGGGTGAGGTGCCGAGGAACGCGATCAGGTCGTCGCTGTGCGTCCGGTCGAAGAATGCCTGGCGGGCGGCGGTCGACATGCTGCTCCTGGGTCGAGTGAGGGCCGAAGCCGGATGGGGAGTCGGCTTCGCACCTGAGCATATGCCCGTACACGGACAGGGCATTCGGAACACCTGGTTCGGTGCACGACCCGGACACGACCGTGAACCGCCGCGCACGGTCGGAGCTTTCCGCCGCCGGACGCACGCCCGGACGCACACCCGGACCACGGCCCCGGACGCACGCCCCGACCACGGTCCCGGACGCACCGAAGGGCCCGGTGGCAGCCGGGCCCTTCGGTGCGAGGGTGTGTCAGGCGGTTCGAGGGGTGCGCGGGCCCGGACGGGCCCGGCGGTCCCGGACGGGCCTAGAAGGCCTCCTCCGCCAGGTCCATGATCTCGTTGTCGATGCCCTCGGCGATCAGGCGCTGCGGGGTGACGGTCGGCAGGACGTTCTTGGCGAAGAAGCGGGCCGCCGCGACCTTGCCCTGGTAGAACGGGACGTCCTTCTCGGAGGCGCCGGCCTCCAGCTTGGCCAGGGCCACCACGGCCTGGCGCAGCAGCAGCCAGCCGACCACGACGTCGCCGGAGACCATCAGCAGGCGGGTGGTGTTCAGGCCCACCTTGTACATGTTCTTGACGTCCTGCTCGACCGAGGTCAGGTCGGCGATCAGCTTGCCGACGATGGCCGCCAGGTCCTCGGCGGCCTTGCCGAGCAGCTTGCGCTCGGCGGCCAGGGCGTCGCCGCCGGCGGCCGAGTCGACGAACTTCTGGATCTGCTCGGACAGCGCGGTCAGCGCCTGGCCGCCGTCCTTGACGATCTTGCGGAAGAAGAAGTCCTGGCCCTGGATCGCCGTGGTGCCCTCGTACAGGGTGTCGATCTTGGCGTCCCGGATGTACTGCTCGATCGGGTACTCCTGGAGGTACCCGGAGCCGCCGAAGGTCTGCAGCGACTGGGCGAGCTGCTCGTAGGACTTCTCCGAGCCGTAGCCCTTGACGATCGGCAGCAGCAGGTCGTTGAGGCGCTCGGCGGCCTCGTCGTGCTCGCCGCGCAGCTTGGCGGCCATCATGTCGTCCTGGGTGGACGCGGTGAACAGCACCAGCGCGCGCATGCCCTCGGCGTAGGCCTTCTGGGTCAGCAGCGAGCGGCGCACGTCCGGGTGGTGGGTGATGGTGACGCGCGGGGCGGTCTTGTCCAGGAACTGCGAGATGTCGGCGCCCTGCACGCGCTCCTTGGCGTACTCCAGGGCGTTCAGGTAGCCGGTGGAGAGGGTGGCGATGGCCTTCGTGCCGACCATCATCCGGGCGAACTCGATGATCTTGAACATCTGGCGGATGCCGTCGACCTTGTCGCCGAGCAGCCAGCCCTTGGCCGGGTGCTTGGCGCCGAAGGTCATCTCGCAGGTGTTCGAGGCCTTGAGGCCCATCTTGTGCTCGACGTTGGTGGCGTAGACGCCGTTGCGCTCGCCCAGCTCGCCGGTCTCCCAGTCGAAGTCGAACTTGGGGACGATGAACAGGCCCAGGCCCTTGGTGCCCGGCTTGCCGCCCTCGGGGCGGGCCAGCACCATGTGGATGATGTTCTCGGACATGTCGTGCTCGCCCGAGGTGATGAAGCGCTTGACGCCCTCGATGTGCCAGGAGCCGTCCTCCTGCTGGATCGCCTTGGTGCGGCCGGCGCCCACGTCGGAGCCCGCGTCGGGCTCGGTGAGGACCATGGTGGAGCCCCACAGGCGGTCGGTCATCCGCTTGGCGACCTCGAGCTGCTCCTCGGTGCCCTCCTCGGCGATGACGCCGGCGAAGGCCGGGCCGGAGGAGTACATCCAGATGGCCGGGTTGGAGCCCAGGATCTGCTCGGCGAAGGCCCAGATCAGCGAGTTCGGGGTGACCTGGCCGCCGATCGACTCCGGGATGCCCAGGCGCCACCACTCGGCGTCCATGAAGGTCTGGTAGCTCTTCTTGAAGGTGGCCGGGATCGGCGCGGTGCTGGTCTCCGGGTCGAAGACCGGCGGGTTGCGGTCGGTGTCGGCGTAGGACGCCGCGAGGTCGTTCTCGGCGAGGCGCGCGATCTCGCTGAGGATGTTCTTCGCGGTCTCGACGTCCATGTCCGCGAACGGTCCGGTGCCGTACACCTGCTCGCGGCCGAACACCTCGAAGAGGTTGAACTCCACGTCCCGCAGGTTGGACTTGTAGTGACCCATGGCCGTTATCTCCGGTTCGTCGCTTCCGGGAGACCGCCGCGTTCCGGCGTCCCGTACCCACCAGTAGGCATCATGATGCTACCCAGCGGTAACTTGGGCAAGCCCCCGCCGGCGAATCCGCTATGAACGTGGTCACGTCCCACAGCCGACGCGGCCACTCCTTGTCAGGATCGGTGCCAGCGGAGAGGGGTGCGCTCCCGCTAGCCTGTCCGTGTGTACGGATATGACCAGAACACATACCCGGGCGACCCCTACCAGCAGCAGGCGGGACCGCAGCAGGGCATGAACGGCATGCCCGGACCCGACGCCTACGGCGGGCAGTCGCAGGCCCCCCAGCAGTCCCTGTACCCCGAACCCTCGCCGCCCTCACTCGCGGACGCCGTCCGGGCCTTCACCACCGGCTCGATGGCGGTCGAGGACTTCCAGGCGATCTTCATCACCTCGAAGGTGCACTGCCCCCGCGGCGACCGCCCCGGCTTCCTGGCGCTGCACAACACCCCGACGCCGGTGATCCCGATGTTCAGCTCGCTGAAGGAGCTGCGCCGCTACGCCGGCAAGGACTCCAAGCACTTCACCGTCACCGGCGCCGAGGTCCTGGACCTGCTGCCGACCGGCTACGGCTTCGCGCTGGACATGGAGGGCGAGCACCGGATGGTGTTCGACGCCAAGGCCGTCGAGCAGATGGTCGACTTCACGATGCGCCGGATGTACGGCTGAGCCATGCTGGACGAGGAGCCCTGCGCTCCTCCGTCACTACATAGTTCAACTTTCAACTTGCTTGTTGTTGAGGATTGAACTAATCTCATGGATGTAGGCCAGACACCCCCCGAAGGAGGCCGACATGCCCGCCGTGACCGTCGACAACCCGCTGACCCTCCCGCGCGTCACCACGCCGGACCCCGCCGTCACGAGCGCACGGCCGGTCCTCACCGTGGCGACCGCCCCCGAGGGCTACGAGGGCGAGGGCTTCCCCGTCCGCCGCGCCTTCGCCAGGATCAACCAGAAGTACCTCGACCCGTTCATCATGATGGACCAGATGGGCGAGGTGGACTACGCGGCCGGCGAGCCCAAGGGCACCCCCTGGCACCCGCACCGCGGCTTCGAGACCGTCACGTACATCATCGACGGAACGTTCATCCACCGGGACTCGCACGGCGGTGGCGGCACCATCACCGACGGCGACACCCAGTGGATGACGGCCGGCTCCGGCCTCCTGCACATCGAGACCCCGCCGGAGTCCCTGGTGCAGTCCGGCGGCCTCTTCCACGGCCTCCAGCTGTGGGTCAACCTGCCCGCCTCGGACAAGATGATCACCCCGAAGTACCAGGACATCCGCGGCGGCAGCGTCAAGCTGCTCAGCACCGAGGACGGCGGCGCGCTCCTGCGCGTCATCGCCGGCGAGCTGGACGGTCACCAGGGCCCGGGCACCACCTTCACCCCGATCACCATGATCCACGCCTCGATCAACCCCGGCGCCCAGATCACCCTGCCCTGGCGCGCCGACTTCAACGCCCTCGCCTACGGCCTCGCCGGCAACGGCTCGGCCGGCACCGAGCACCGCCCCTTCCACCGGGGCCAGGCCGTCGTCTTCGGCGACGGCGACTCGATCACCCTGCGCGCCGACGAGAAGCAGGACTCCCGCGACAACAACTTCGAGGTCGTCCTCCTCGGCGGCCTCCCGATCCGCGAACCCGTCGCCCACTACGGCCCGTTCGTGATGAACAGCCACCGCGAGCTCCAGCAGGCCATGGAGGACTTCCAGGCCGGCCGCCTCGGCACCATCCCCGCCGACGGCCACTGAGCCCGCCCGCTCGCGAGGGCCCGGACCGCACCCGGTCCGGGCCCTCGCGCGTCCACCGCCTACAGCAGCGCGTACAGGGCCGAGGCGTCGTCGTGCGTCTTGCCGCGCGGCCAGCGCTCGCAGCCGGCGTCCGCCCGCTCCACCGCCCGGACCTGGGCGATCAGCTCGCCCGGCCCGGACTCGGCGAGCAGCCGCAGCACGTCGCCCCAACTGCCCAGCCCGAAGCGCTCGGTGTAGCGCGAGGCGCCGTCGGTGAGGGCGGCCAGCGCGTGCAGCCGGTCCAGCCGGACGGAGCCGGTCTCGGCGTGCTCGGCCGCCCGAGGGCTGGCGGCGGCGATCCACGGTCCGTTGCCCCGGTTGCGGGCGGCGCGCACGGCCAGCACGTACTCCAGGTGCAGCGCGGCCCGCTCGGCCGAGCCGGGGACGGTCTCCCAGACCTGCCGGCGCAGCTCCTCGCCGCCGGGGAAGCGCTGGTTGTCCCCGATCACCTTCGGCGGGCCGTCCTTGAACTCCAGCACCAGCAGGGAGTCGCCGAGCACCAGGTACTCCAGCGCCTCGCCGTGCCGCCGGGCCGCGACGACCATCGCGGCGGGGGTGTTCGGGTGGGCCAGGTCGCAGCGGCCGCCGTGCAACGCGGCCGTCTCCACGATGGCGTCGGCCAGACAGTCGGCGATCGAGCGGTCCGCCCGGTCGGTGAGCCGGGCGAGCAGGTGCACGCCCAGCCGGCGCACGTACCAGGCCGTCCCGTGCCGGCATCCGGACTCCAGGCCGACCGGCGAGCTCGCGCCGTCCAGCAGGACCAGCGCCTCCGGCGAGGCCACCGCGAAGTCCTCGCTCTCGCGGTCGGGCCGCCGTGCTTCCCCTGCGAGCTGTAGCTGCATCCCGACAGTGTGGCCGCCGCCCCCGGCCCGCGCCCAGACCCGTGCGCCGGTGTGGCGCGGGCCGGGGGCCGGCGCCCGGTGGCAGCCGGGGTGATTCGGCCATACCGTCGGACAGTGACCGGACGATTCGGCCAATCGGAGCGGGTCGGGTTTGGGATCACCTTCGGGTGTCCGGGCGGCCCGCGACTGACGAGGAGCGGAAGATGTTCTGGGAGTTCATCGTGTTGCTGGCCGCCTCGCTCGGCTTCCCGACCGCCGCACTGCTCTTCCTGATCGGCGGCCCGCGCTTCCCCGACGAGCAGCGCGGCCCCGAGAGCCGGGGCGCCGGGGCCGCCCGCCGCCCGTAGGGCCTGCCCGACCGCGGACGCGGGCCGAAGGCAGGCCCCGGGGTTTCCGGAATCCCCTGTGTTCCGGAAACCCCGGGGCCACCACCGCCGTTACGGCTTCCAGGCCGGGTCGCGGCCGAGCAGTGCCAGGGCGCGGTCGAACCGGCCGGTGCCGCCGCCGGGTTCGAGCCCCGGGGCGAAGGCCCGGCCCGGCGCCCGGTGTTCCTCGGTGTTCGGGACGGCCTCGGTCACCGTCAGCAGCGCGGTGGCCAGCGCGTCGTCGCCGTCCACCGCGGCGACCAGCGCGTCCTGGGTGCCGAGCGCGGCGGCGACGTCCCAGCCGTGCACCAGGGTGTCCAGCAGGTGGAAGCCCACCGCCTGGGTGAGCGGGAAGGGGCCGCCGTCGCGGATCTCGGCCAGCCAGATCGGCCGGTCCGCGGTGGACGCCTCCCGGAAGGCCGCGGTGAGGTCGGTCCCGGTGCGCCGGAAGGCGCCCGCCGGGTCGGCGCCGAGCGGGGCGTCCGCGAACAGCGCCAGGTCCGGCCCGGCGCCGCGGGCGGCCGCGGCGAAGCCCTGGTGCTGGCCGACGCAGTGCTCCAGCAGCTTGCGCAGTGTCCACCCCGCGCAGGGGGTGGGCAGGTCGAGCTGGTCCGGCCGTAGGCCGTCCACCACCTGGACGGCCAACTCCATGGCCTGTGCGTGCAGTTCGACAATCCTCATACGACAGCGACCTCCCGGCCGGCAGAGATGAATCCGATCACCTGATCAACAACGGTCGGCTCCGCGATAATCCTGCTGTGGCCCAGGTCCTGAGTGATGGTCAGCTCCAGCCGCTCCCCGTACGCCTCGCGCAGCCGGTACGCCTCGCTCGGTGGGACGACGGTGTCGCCCTCGTCGTGCACGACCAGGACCGGCCCGTCGACCGCCTCGACCCGGCGGGCCGCGTCGAAGCGCTCCCAGCCCCCGGCGTCCCCGCCGAACAGCTCCCGCTCGATCCGCTCCCGCAGCGCCCGCTCGACCTCGGCGTCCAACCCGAGCCCGGCACAGAACGCGGCCGGGAAGAAGC
Source organism: Kitasatospora sp. NPDC058184 (assembly GCF_042883725.1). NCBI lineage: Bacteria > Bacillati > Actinomycetota > Actinomycetes > Kitasatosporales > Streptomycetaceae > Kitasatospora > Kitasatospora sp. NPDC058184. The sequence continues at coordinate 121,089 of NZ_JBHVVE010000016.1, read as the reverse complement.
CCACCCGGGACACCCCGGAGACGGCCGCCAGCCGGCCCGCCCGCAGGCCGTCGGCCAGCGCCCCGAAGGCCGCGCAGACGCCCAGCGAGTGCGCCAGCACGGCCTCGAACGGCCCGTACCGCTCCTGGAGGCTCAGCGCGAGCTCGCGGTACTCCGGCACGCCGGTGGTCCGGCCGCCGGAGTCGCCGTGGCCCGGCGCGTCGAAGGCGACGACGCTCAGCCCGAGCGCCCGCAGCCGGGGCACGTACGGGGCGAACCGGGAGGCCCGGGAGCGCCAGCCGTGCAGCAGCAGGACCGGCCGCTCGCCGCTGCCCCAGCGGTAGCCGACCACCGCCTTGCCGTTCACGGCGAGCCGCTCGGTGGCCGCCCGGCCGTGCACCTCCCGCTCCGACGCGCGCACCCGGCTGCGCCGGACCGGGTGCGTGAACAGCTCGAAGGCGGCCCGCCCGGCCAGGCCGGGGGCGATCCGGGCGGTGGGGTTGAGGGTCGTACGGATCAGTCCGCGGGTCGGGTCCATCGGGTCTCCCTGCTCTCGCGCTCCTTGTCCTGCCTCGTTCGCGGCGAGATATTAGCACGACCGTTCGTGCAGTTTTTAGGGCTTTCCGAGGCCGCCCCGGTGCACCCACTACCCTGGGCGGCACGCAGGGCGAGCGGAACAGACGAGCAGAACAGGGGCGCGGACGATGGCCGGAACGACCACGGACGGACGGGTCCTGCGCGGCGAGGAGACCCGCCGCGCGGTGCTGCGCCGCGCCGTCGGGATCGCCTCCGTCGAGGGCCTGGACGCGCTCTCCATCGGCCGCCTCGCCACCGACCTCGGGCTCAGCAAGAGCGGCGTCTTCGCCGGCTTCGGCTCCAAGGAGGAGCTGCAGCTGGCCACCGTCCGCGCCGCCCGCCGGATCTTCGCCGACGCCGTCGTCGCCCCGGTCGCCGACACCCCGCCCGGCCTCGCCAGGGCCCGTGCCCTCTGCGAGAGCTGGCTGGCCTACTCCCGCGCCCGGGTCTTCCCCGGCGGCTGCTTCTTCTACGAGGTCACCGCCGAGTTCGACGCCCGCCCCGGCGCCGTCCGGGACGCCCTGGCCGGCTGCGCCCGGGAGTGGTCCGACACCGTCGTCGAGACCCTCGCCGCCGCCCGGGCGGCCGGCGCCCTGCGCCCCGACACCGACCTCGGGGACCTCGCCTTCGCCCTGATCGCCGTCCTGGAGACGGCCAACTCCCAGGCCGTGCTGCACGACGAGGACACCCCGTACGAGCGGGCCGGCCGCCTGCTGCTGCGCCTGCTGCGCGCCGAGGCCGCCGACCCGGCCGACCCGGCGCTCGCCTAACGCTCCGTCAACACCCTTTCAACGAACGCCGCTTGGGCCAGCAGAAGCTCGTCCCCGCCGGGCGCGCCGACCACCTGGAGGCCCAGCGGCAGCCCGTCCCCGGTCCGCCCGGCCGGCAGGCTCAGCGCCGGGCGCCCGAGGAAGCTCCACGGCAGCGACATCACCGCGTCCCCCGTGCTGTGCAGGCCCTCCGGCGCCCCGCCGGTCGCCGAGGGCGCCAGCCACAGGTCCACCCCGGCCGCCGCGCCCGCCGCGGCCACCCGCTCGCGCAGCCGCTCCCGGAACCGCAGGGCGGCCTCCCGGTCCTCGGCCGCGACGCCCCGGCCGACCCGGATGCCCGCCGCCGTCTCCGGCCGGTAGAGCCCGCCGAAGCGGGCGAACCAGTCGGCGTGGCCGCGGGCCAGCTCGAAGCGGTTGACCGTCTGCAGCTGCCGGGCGACCTCGGCGAAGTCCGGGAACAGCTCGACCCGGCGCACCGTGAGCCCGGCCCGCGCCAGCCGGGCCAGCTGCTCCTCGAAGGCGCGCAGCGCGGCCGGCTCGGCGCACTCCAGGTACGTCCCGTCCGGCACCCCGAGCACGGGCGGCCGGACCTCCCCGGCGCCGATCCGGTCCGGGGAGGGAAGCCGGCCGTCGCCCCGCCAGTCGTCGCAGAGCAGCGGGGCCGCCAGGGCCGCGCCCGCCAGGTCGGCGGTGAAGGTCCCCAGGGTGTCGAGGCTCGGCGCGTTCGGGATCACCCCCGCGATCGGGATCCGCCCGTACGTCGGCCGGAAGCCCACCACCCCGCAGTACGCGGCCGGGCGGATCACCGAGCCGACCGTCTGGGTGCCGATCGCCAGCGGCACCAGCCCGGCCGCGACCGCCGCCGCCGAACCGCTGCTGGAGCCGCCCGGGGTGTGCCCCGGACGGTGCGGATTGCGGGTCGGACCGGGGGCGCTCGCGGCGAACTCGGCGGTCACCGTCTTGCCCGCGACCATCGCCCCCGCCGCCAGCAGCCGGTCCACCACCACGGCCTGCGGCCCGGCCAGCACCCCGGGCGGCAGCGCCGAACCGCCGTGCGTGGGCAGCCCGTCCACGTGCACGATGTCCTTGACGCCCACCGCCACCCCGTACAGCGGCGGCCGCCGGTCGGGCTCCGGGTACCGCACGGCCAGCTCGCGCGCCCGCGACCGCAGCCGGTCGTACCGCCCGGGCTCCGGCACGAACGCGTGGATCAGCGGGTGCACCCGCTCGACCAGCGCGCACAACCGGTCCACGTACTCGGGAAGTTCCGGCACACCGGCGCGCAGCCCGGCGGCCTCATCGGTCAACGGCGACGGCCGGACGAGGGATTCCTCCATGCCGAGCACGGTAGCGCCGTTTACGGGTGCTCGGCCGCCAGGTACGGCGCCTCGCGCAGGAAGTACGCCCCGCAGGTGTGGCAGCACAGCTCCGGGGTCTTCCCCCAGTCCACCGCCTCCCGCACCCGCGCGGCCGGGTCGAGCTCGCGGCCGCACATCGCCACACTCTCCTCGCCCCGGACCATGTGCCACAGCCGCACCCCGCCGGCCTCGCCGCCGGCGCCGTACTCGGCCCGCATCTGGTGCATCATGCCCCCATCGTCCGACCGCCGCGCACACCCGGCAACCGGAGCGGAACCGCCGGTCGGCGGCCCGTACGGCCCACCCCCGGCCGGCTCACCGCGGACATCCGGAGCATCTCTCTCCGTAACATCCACGTTGACTGGGCCTACCGCCCGGCCGAGACTTGTCGTGCGTACGCTCCACACTCGGCTACGGGGGGAACCGATGGGCGATGCACAGCTTTTGACGATCGATCATCTTTCGAGAATGCGCGCGGCGGCCGACCGGGTCAGGGGGCTCTCCCAGCGCCGCGCCCAAGTCCTCGAACTCATCGGAACCGACCTGTCCAACCAGGAGATCGCCGCCGAACTGCGGATCGAGGAGCGGACCGTCAAGGCGCACACCGCCGCCCTGTTCGAGCAGCTCGGCGTGTGCTCGCGCATCCAACTGGCCCAGGCAGCCCTGCTGTTCCGGCTGGAGGACTGTACCTGAGGACACTGGTGGACCGTCCGGCCCGGTGCTGAGATGTCCTGGCCCCACTCGGGGCATCGGCAACTACCCTCCGCACCAAGAGAGATGGGACTCACCATGCTCAAGAACCGGATGGGCCGCGTGGCCACCGTGGCGGCCGCCGCCGTCGCCGCGCTGACCCTCGGCACCGGGGCCGCCAACGCCCTCTACGTCAGCGACTACACCACCGCCGCCAACATCCGCAGCGGCCCGTACACCAACTCCTCCATCAACGGCATCGGCTACCCGGGCCACGGCACCAACGACTGGTGCTTCACCAACGGCTCGACCGTCAACGGCTGGTCCTACTGGGACAGCAACACCGACCGGAACACCGGCGTCTGGGGCTACACCCACGAGGACTACATCTCCGGAGCCCGCACGGGCCAGACGACTCGCTGCTGATCCGCCCCACCGCACCACGGCCCTCTTCGCCCCACCGCTAATGGGGCGAAGAGGGCTCCGCCCGAGACTACCGGCCCGCCCACCCGATGAGGTCCACTCGTGAGGTCCCACCGCCGCACCGCCCTGGTCGTCGCCGCCACCGGGCTCGCCCTGCTCACCGGCTGCTCCTCCGGCGGGAGCGCCGCCCCGACCACCGGCGGAACCGGCGGCCAGGCCGCCGCGCCCGCCCTGACCGCGACACCCACCCCGACGACCGTGGCCGACACCCAGCAGCTCCCGCTGCGGGCCTTCGCGGCGAGCCCCCAGGAACTGACCGGCATCGCGAAGGCGCAGGGCCTGCTCACCCAGGACTGCATGAAGCGGCTCGGCTTCGCCTCCTGGCAGCCGAACAACGCCGACCTCACCAAGGCCGGCAAGGACGACATGCCCACGCCGTACGGGTTCCTCAACGAGGCGCAGGCCGCCCAGTACGGGTTCCACCAGCCCGGCACCGCCGGAGGAGCCAAGGTCGGCAGCGGCAGTCCGATGAACCCCGCCGAGTTCACCGCGCTGTCCGGGCTGAAGTCCCCCACCGGCGGCGAGCCGGCCGACGGCAGCACCCCGCCCGGCGGCTGCACCGGCGAGGCCGACCGCAAGCTCAAGGGCGACAAGCCGCCCGCCGCCGACGTCTACGGGGACCTCACCGGCCAGTCGATGAACCGCACCAAGGCGGACGCCCGGGTGGTCGCCGCCACCACCGAATGGGCGTCCTGCATGAAGCAGCGGGGCTACGCCTACGGCAACCCCGAGAGCCTCAGCACCGAGTCCTGGGGCCCCACGGTGACCCAGCGGGAGATCGACACCGCCAAGGCCGACGTCGCCTGCACCCGGCAGACCAACCTCTCCGGCATCGCCTTCGGCGTCCAGAGCGCCATCCAGAAACAGCTGATCGAGCAGCACGACAACGAGCTGAAGGCCTACCGCGCCGCCATCCAGTCCCAGCTCGACCAGGCGGCGACGGTGCTGCGGGAGCACGGCCAGTGAGCCGCGCCCGGCCCGGCCGCCCGGCGCGGACGGCCGCCGCCGCCCTGGCCTGCGCCGCCGTCCTGGCCGCCGCGGGCTGCTCCGGCACCTCCTCGGCCGCCCCGGACCGCACCACCGCCACCGGCCCGAACGGCGAGCGGCTGACCGCGGTCGGGGACGACCTGCGGCAGCCGTACCTCGCCTACTGGGACGAGTGGACGAAGGTCGCCCGGGCCGGCGACGTCGCCGCCGCGCCGCTGGACGCCCACGCCGACGAGCCCAACCTCTCCATCCTTCGCGCCTCGGTGGACCAACTGCGCCAGGAGGGGCAGCACATGAGCGGCGAGGTGAAGCACCGGCTGCTCGGCGTGCGGACCGACGGGGAGGCCCGCCGGCTGTACGACTGCGTCGACCTGAACGCCTGGCGGATCGTGGACACGGGCACCGGCCACGAGATCAGCCAGGTCGGCCAACGCCCAGAACAGCTCAGCATCATGACGATGCGTCGGATCGACGGGGTGTGGAAGGTCACCGACATCCAGAACCCGCTGCCGTGCCCCGGGGGCACCGCCGCCGCGCCCCGCAGCAGCTGACCCCCGTCCGAGCGCGAAGCACCGGAAGACGTACCGGAAATGGAAGCCGTGGAAACACCCGAGCCCGAGGCCACCGCAGCGGAACCCGCCACCCCGGCCGGGTCCACCCCGCGTCGACGGCGGCGGCTGATCGTCGTGATCGCCCTGGTCGCGGCGGTCACCGCCGGGGGCGGGATGTGGGCCGCCACCCTGATCCGCTCGCCGGAGCAGGCCGCCGCCGACGCCAAGGCGCCGCCCGCCTCGGTGCTCACGGCACCGGTGGTGCAGCGGGTGCTCTCCAACACCACCGTCCTGCGCGGGGTGTTCACGGCCGGCCAGTCCTTCCCGGTGCAGCCGGGCGCGGTCTCGGCCAGCGCCGGCGGCCCGGGCGGCGGCACCCCGATCGTGACGGCGCTGAAGGTCAACAGCGGGGACGCGGTGGACTCCGGACAGGTGCTGGCCGAGGTGTCCGGACGGCCGGTGATCGCCCTGCCCGGCTCGACACCCGCCTACCGCGACATGGCACCGGGCGAGTCCGGCGGCGACATCGGCCAACTGCAGGACGTGCTCCGGGACATGGGGTACTACCCGGGCGGCGACGACAAGGGGTACTTCGGGGCCGCCACCAAGGCCGCCGTGGCCAGGCTCTACCAGAAGCTCGGCTACCCGGCGGCCACCACCGGCGACCAGACCGCCACCGCCGTCCGGACCGCCCAGCAGGCCGTGGACCAGGCCAAACAGGCCGTCCGGGACCTGGAGAGCCAGCCCGCCCGCGGCGGCGGCGAGCCGACCGCGGCGGCCACTCCGGCCGCCACGGCCCCGGCGGCCGGCAAGAACGGCGCGCCGGCCCCGGGAGCCACCGGGACCGGCGCACCCGCCGGGGGTACCACTGGAGGTGCCGCCGCGCTCGCCCGGGCCCGCGCCGATCTCACCGCCAAGCAGCAGGACCTGGCCCGCGCCCAGGCCAAGGACGGCCCCCAACTGCCCGCCGCCGAGGTGGTCTTCCTGCCGGCGCTGCCGGCCCGGGTGGGTGCCGTCGGCGCCAGGGTCGGCGACAAGGTGACGGCCCCGGTCCTCACCCTCACCGCCGGCGGCCTCAACCTGACCGGCCACCTGCTCCCCGGCGACGCCCCGCTGGTCAAGCCCGGCATGGACGTCACCGTGCTGTCCGAGACCACGGGCGTCCAACTCACCGCCAAGGTCGGCTCGGTGGGCGCGCTCGTCACCCCGGGAAGCCCCGGTGGCGGCGGGGGTGGGGGCGGCGCCGCCAGCGCGGCACCGGCGGCCCCGGGCGCCGGCACCGACCCCTACGTCCCGCTCGTCGTCACCCCCGACGCCCCCTGGGACCCGGCCCTGGAGGGCCAGGACGTCCGGATCACCGTGGTCGCCGCCTCCACCCAGGGCGAGGTGCTCGCCGTGCCCTCCTCCGCCATCAGCTCGGGCGTCGACGGCCGGACCTCGGTGTCCGTCGCGGGCACCGACGGCACCCGGCGCACCGTGGAGGTGACGGCGGGCGTCGCCGCGGACGGCTTCGTCGAGGTCAAGCCCGCCGCCGGAGCCGAACTCAAGCCCGGCGAGCAGGTCGTGGTCGGCCGGTGAGCGGGGCCGGGACAGACCGCGCCGGAGCCGACCGCGACACCCCGGTGATCCGGCTGCGCGGGGCGTTCCGCACCTTCCCCGGACCACCGCCGGTCACCGCCCTGCACCCCCTCGACCTGGAGGTCGCCCGCGGCGAGTACGCCGCCGTGATCGGCCCCTCGGGGTCCGGCAAGTCGACCTTCCTCAACCTGCTCGGCCTGCTCGACCGGCCCAGCGGCGGCACGTACGAACTCGACGGCATCGACACCGGCGCGCTCTCCGAGGCCCGCCGCACCGCGCTCCGCGGCCGCCGGATCGGCTTCGTCTTCCAGTCCTTCCACCTGCTGCCGTACCGGACCGCACTGGAGAACGTGATGCTCGCCCAGGTCTACAACGGATCGGCCAGGGCGGGCCGGGCCGACGCCGCCCGACGGGTCCTGGACCAGGTCGGCCTCGGCCACCGCGCCGAGGCCCTGCCCTCCAGGATGTCCGGAGGTGAACGCCAACGCGTCGCAGTGGCAAGGGCGTTGGTGAACCGGCCGTCGCTCCTGCTGTGCGACGAACCGACCGGGAACCTCGACTCGGCGACGGCCCTGCGGGTCATGGAGCTGTTCGAGGAACTGCACGGGAGCGGCCTGACCCTGCTGGTCATCACCCATGACCGCGAGGTCGCCGAACGGGCCCGGCGGACCATCACCATCCGGGACGGCCGGCTGAGCGCGGCCGGGGCGGCGGTCGAACGGTGAGGAGGCGCGCCACGTCCACCGAAGTCCCGCTCTCCCGGCTCGGGTTGACCGACCTGCTGAGCGAGGCGCTGTCCGGCATGGTGCAGCGGCCCGGCCGGTCGGTGCTCACCCTGCTGGGCACCGTCCTCGGCGTCGGCGCCTTCGTCGCCGTCCTCGGGCTCACCTCCAGCGCCACCGGCCAGATCGGCAAGCGCTTCTCGGCCCTGCAGAACACCACGGTCACCCTGGTCGGCCGCGGAGCGGAGGTGGTCCTCGGCAACGGCCAGCACCGCGCCGCCATGGACTTCCCCGAGGACGCCGACCGCCGGGTGGGCCGGCTCAACGGCGCGGTCGCGGCCGGGGTCTACTGGAGCGCGCCGCTGACCGAGCCGAAGATCTCCACCTCCCCGGTGCCCGGCACCGGCTCCGGCGCCGGGCTCAACGTCCTGGCGCTCTCCCCCGGCGGCTTCGACGCGATCGAGGCCCGGGTCTCCGCCGGCACCGTCTACAACGCCTTCCACAGCGAACGCGGCCTGCGCGTCGCGGTCCTGGGCTCGGCCGCCGCCGGACGGCTCGGCATCAGCCGCCTCGACGCCCACCCCGCGGTGTTCGTCAACGGCGTCGGCTTCACCGTCATCGGCATCATCGACGGCAGCGCCCGGCTGCCCGAGACCGCGCTCGACGTCATGGTGCCCACCACCACCGCGCGGACGCTCTGGGGCAACCCGCCGCCCGGGGAGAACGGCCGGGCCCGGATGGTGGTCCGCACCCGGACCGGCGCGGCCGCCCTGGTCGCCTCCCAGGCCCCGACCGCCCTGCGCCCGGAGGCCCCCCAGGACTTCGAGGCCCTCGCCCCGCCCGACCCGCACACCCTGCGGGACTCCGTCTCCACCGACCTCACCGGGCTGTTCCTGCTGCTGGCCGCCATCTGCCTGGTGATCGGCGCGGTCGGCATCGCCAACACCACGCTGGTCGCCGTCCTGGAGCGCACCGGCGAGATCGGCCTGCGGCGCGCCCTGGGCGCCCGGCCCCGGCACATCGCGGCCCAGTTCCTCACCGAGTCCACCGTGCTCGGCACCCTCGGCGGGCTGATCGGCACCGCGATCGGCGTGGCCGTCGTGGTGCTGGTCGCGCTGGCCCGCGACTGGACCGCCCTGCTCCAGCCCTGGACGGTCCTGCCCGCACCCCTGGCCGGCAGCCTGGTGGGCCTGCTGGCCGGCCTCTACCCGGCCCTCCGGGCCGCCGCCGTCGAACCGGCCGAAGCCCTGCGCCACTGACCGACCCCGGCTCCCCCGCCGTCCCCTACAACTACGAAGCCGCCCGCAGCAGCGCGTCGTCCTGCCACTTGAGGATCCTGTCGAAGCCCACGACCGCCCCCCGCCGTCCCCTACAACGAAGCCCGCCCTACGAAGCCGCCCGCAGCAGCGCGTCGTCCTGCCACTTGAGGATCTTGTCGAAGCTGACGATCGCCCCGCGCAGCGGGTGATTGCGCAGCTGGACGTGGTCGGTGAGGGCGTGGATGAGGAAGAGGCCGCGGCCGGACTCGGCGGTGAGGTCGGGGAGGGTGTCCAGGTCGACCGGGCGCAGGGTGGGGACGCTGGGGCGACAGGGCAGGACGTGGGTGTCGTACGGGTGGCCGTCACGGCGGGGGCCGTACGCGGCGAGGACGCGGGCCGGGACGGTCGCGCGGCCGCGGCGGGTGCGGCGGGGCGCCCGGCCGGCCACCGCCGGACGGGCCTGGTCCGGCGCGGGGGTGCGGCGGACGGCGGCGGCCCCGGCGGGGGCGGGGGCCGGCAGGCCGGGGCCCGAGTCGGTGACCTCGATCCGCAGCCGGTCGCCGCAGATCGAGGCGGTGACCTGGAAGCCGTCGTCGGGCCGCCCGGTGGCGCCGTGCTCGACGGCGTTGGCGCAGGCCTCGGTGAGGGCGACGCCGAGGTCGTCCGCGATCTGCGGGTCGACGCCCGCGGTCGCCATCGCACCGAGCAGGATGCGCCGGGCCAGCGGAACGCTGGCCGGGTCGCGCTTGAGGTGCAGAGTCCACCAGATGTCCACGGGAGGTCCCTCCTGGCTGCGGCTCCACATACAACTAGGTATCTCCGGGCGATTCCCCGGCGAACCGTGCCCGGGGGCCGCTACCGCCCGTTCGGCGGATGGACCGGGGGCCGGGGTCTGTGCCGGGCGACGCGTACGCCCCCTCGCACGCGCCGCCGAAAGGGGCATTCGTAGGGATTTCCCACCCTGCCCGTGTCGGCGGCGTACGCAATGAGAGGATGGCCCGGCCATGACTGCCCTCGCCGCCGCCCCGCTCCCGGGCGCCCCCGGACCGGCCCAGCCGGTGGGGTCCGCCGCCTGGGACCTGCGGCTTGCCCGGGCGGTCCCGTTCGCGCTGGTGTGCACCCTGATAGCCGCCGCCGGGCACGCCCTGGCGGGTGGCGGGAACGTGCCGCCGACCGCGCTGGCGCTGGGCTTCGCCGCGGTGCTGGCGTTCGCGGTGGTCTGCGGCGGGCGGGAGCGTTCGCTGGCGGCCATCGCCGGGGCGCTCGGTGCCGGGCAGCTCGGACTGCACTGCCTCTTCCACGGTTTCAACGGTTTCGGCGGCTCCATGGCCGGTATGCACCACGGCGGCTCCGGTCCGCTGACGGTGCCGCAGGTGGCCGGCCGGTTGATCTGCAACGAGGCCCGACCTGGCACGCTGCTCGGCCTGCCGGGCAGCCCGTCCCCGGAGCAGCTGGTCTCCTCCGCGGGCCTGGACCCGCACGCGTTCGCCGCCGCGCCCTGGTGGCAGGCCGGGGTCTTCGGCATGACGCCGTCGATGCTGGCCGGGCACCTCGGCGCCGCGCTGGTCGCGGGCTGGTGGCTGCGGCGCGGCGAGGCGGCCCTGTGGCAGCTGCTGCGGGTGGCCGCCACGGCCGCCCGGGAGCACTGGGCGGCGCCGCTGCGTACGGCGTTCGCGCTGGTGGCCGCGTTGCTGCGCGGTCTGTTCGGGACGGCCGGCCCGGCCCGCCGGTTCGGTGCCCGGGGCGGGGAGAGCCCGCTCCCGGCGGGTGCCGTGCTGCGGCACAGCGTGGTGCGGCGCGGCCCGCCGTGCGGGGCCCTCGCGTACTGACCGGCGTTTCCTGGCGGCCCTCGGCCGTCCCGGGTGCCCGGCGTGCGTACCGTCCGGCCGTTCCCCCGACCACCGGGGCGGCCCGAGGCTCCACCCCCGCGTCCCCACCCCCGCGGCCCCCGCGGCACGGCTCCCGTCCGTCGCCGGTTCCGGCTGCCGCCGAGCTCCGATCGGAGACCCGCATCATGCGTTCCCTTCCCGCCCGCCGTCTCGCCGCCGTCGCCCTCACCGCCGCCGCGTCCGTGGTGGCGCTGGCCGGCCCCGCCTTCGCGCACGTCACCGTGAACCCGGGTGCGGCCGCCCAGGGCGGCTACACGGCCGTCGACTTCCGGGTGCCGAACGAGAGCGACACGGCGGGCACGGTGAAGCTGGAGGTCAACCTCCCGCTGGACCACCCGCTGGCCTCGGTCCGGACCCTGCCGCTGCCGGGCTGGACCGCCGCGGTCGAGAAGGCCAAGCTCGACAAGCCGATCAAGGTGCACGGCAACGACGTCACCGAGGCCGTCTCCAAGATCACCTGGACCGCCGACGCCGGCACCAAGATCGCCCCCGGCCAGTTCCAGGAGTTCCGGGTCTCGCTCGGCCCGCTGCCGACCGACACCGACAACCTGGTCTTCAAGACCCTCCAGACCTACGACAACGGCGACATCGCCCGCTGGATCGACGAGACCAAGGACGGCCAGCCCGAGCCGGCCAAGCCCGCGCCCGTCCTGAAGCTCACCAAGGCCGCCGAGGGTGACGGCCACGGCGTCACCGCCTCCCCGGCCGCGGGCGCCCACGGGGGCAGCTCCGACCAGGCCGCCGCCGCCGGCGACGCCAAGTCCAGCGACTCCACCGCCCGCACCCTGGGCGTGGTCGGCATCGTCGTCGGTGTGATCGGCACCGCCGTCGGTGTGCTCGGCCTGCGCCGCAAGAGCGGCAACACCGCCTCCTGACCCCACGCCGGTGGGGCCCGTACCCGGACCACGGGTACGGGCCCCACCGGTGGCCCACCCCGCACGATCGGAACTCCCATGCCCCGCACCACCCGCCTGGCCGGCGCGGCCGCCCTCGCGCTGGCCGCCGCCCTGACCCTCTCCGCCTGCGGCTCCTCCGGCGGCGGCTCCACCGCCGCCAAGGTCACCCGGCAGAAGGAGGACACCCCGTACCAGGGCACCAAGCTCGCCAAGAACTTCGAGAAGCCGGACCTCCAGCTGACCGACACCGCCGGCCAGCCCTTCGACCTGCGCCAGCAGACCAACGGCAAGGCCACCCTGCTGTTCTTCGGGTACACCAGCTGCCCGGACGTCTGCCCGACCACCATGGGCGACATCGGCGTCGCGATGAAGGCGCTCCCCGCGGAGGAGCGGCAGAAGGTCAACGTCGTCTTCGTCTCCACCGACCCGCAGCGCGACACCCCCCAGGTGCTGCGCACCTGGCTGGACTCGATGGGCAGCGACTTCATAGGCCTCACCGGGGACCTGGCCAAGGTGAAGACCGCCGCCAGGTCGCTCGGCATCATGATCGAGGACCCGGTCGTCAACGCGGACGGCACGGTCACCTCCACCCACGGCGCGCAGGTGCTGGCCTTCCTCCCCTCGGACGACAAGGCGCACGTGCTCTACATGAGCGGCACCGAGGAGAAGACCTACGAGCACGACCTGCCGCTGCTCGCCAAGGGGGTCGCGGCGTGACCCCGGCACAGACCGGGACCGGCCGCTTCCGCCGCAGCGCCCTGCTCGGCGCCGTCGTCGCCACGGCCCTGGGCGGCGGCGCCATCCTGGCCGCCTGCGGGACGGGCGGCGGCGCGGGCGGCCAGGACGGTGCCGCCGCCGGGCCGGCCCGGCTCAGCGTCGCCGACTCCTACATCCCGCTCCCCCCGGCCGGCGGCATGGCGGCCGGCTACCTGACCGTCCGCAACGACGGCGGGCAGGACCAGCTGCTCAAGGTGAGCAGCCCGGCCGCCGAGTCGGTCACCATGCACCGCTCGAGCGCGTCGACCATGGAGCAGGTGGACAGCCTCGACGTCCCCGCGCACGGCGCGCTGCAGCTCGCCCGGGGCGGCAACCACCTCATGATCATGGGATGGCAGAAGGCCCCGGTCCTCGGCGACGAGCTGGAGCTGGACCTCACCTTCGCCAAGTCCGGCACCATCTCGGTCAAGGTGCCGGTCAAGGAGCTCACCTACCGCCCCGGCCAGAGTTAAGGGGACCGCCACCATGCAGTCGGCCGGCCTGGAGAAGGCCACCCACCGCCGGATCGCCGGGGTGCTCGGAGTGCTCGGCGCGTTGCTCGCGCTGATGCTCGCGGGCGCCGGGCTGGCCTCCGCGCACGCCACCCTGGATTCCACCGACCCCCGGCAGAACTCGGTGGTCGCCACCGCCCCGCAGGCGGTGACGCTGACCTTCAGCGAGTCCGTCTCGCTCTCCGGCGACTCCGTCCGGGTGCTCGACCCGGCCGGCAAGGCCGTGGACACCGGCAACCCGGCGCACGCCGACGGCAAGGGCAACACCGCCCGGGTCGGGCTGCGCGACGGACTCGCCAACGGCACCTACACGGTGGCCTGGCGGGCCGTCTCGGACGACTCCCACCCGGTCGGAGGGGCGTTCACCTTCTCCATCGGCGCGCCCTCGGACACCTCGGTGTCGGCCACCGCGCTCCAGGGCGCCGAGGCCGACGGCCTGGTCGCCGCCCTGTACGGCACCGGGCGCACCGTCGCGTACGCCGCCTTCGCGCTGCTGGTCGGCGTCGCCGCCTTCGTGCTGCTCTGCTGGCCGGCCGGCACCGCCCGGCGCCGGGTGCAGCGACTGCTGATGACCAGCTGGACGGCGCTGCTGGTCTCCACCGTCGCGGTGCTGATGCTGCGCGGCCCGTACGAGCGCGGCTCCGGGATCGGGCAGGCCTTCGACCTGTCGCTGGTGCGCGCCACGCTGGACGAGCGGATCGGCACCGCGCTGGCCGCCCGGCTGCTGCTGCTCGCGGCGGGCGGGGTGTTCCTGTCGCTGCTGGTCGGGCAGCTGGGGCAGCCGCCGCGGCCGGTCGTGCCGAAGCCGCGGGACGAGGAGGAGGCCGGCACCGACGACCTCGCGCGCGGCGCGGCCGCCGAGGACGACGCCGAGGCCGCCGAGCTGCGCGAGCTGGAGCGGCGGGCCGCCGAACGGCCGCAGCGCGAGGCCCGGCTCGGCCTCGGCGTGGCCGGACTGGTGCTGGCCGTCGCCCTCTCGGCGACCTGGGTCGGCGCCGACCACGCCTCGGTGGGCATCCAGGTCTGGCTGGCGCTGCCGCTCGGCATCCTGCACCTGATCGCGATGGCGCTCTGGCTGGGCGGGCTGGCCGCGCTGCTGGTCGCGCTGCGCGAGGGCGTCGGCGCCGAGGTGGTGGACCGCTTCTCGAAGATCGCCTTCGGCTCGGTGGCCGTCCTGGCCGGGACCGGGATCTACCAGTCCTGGCGGGGCCTGGGCAGCTGGGGCGCGCTGACCGGCACCGAGTACGGGCGGCTGCTGCTGGTGAAGAGCGGCTGCGTGGCCGCGATGCTCGGCGTCGCCTGGATCTCCCGCTCCTGGCTGGCCAGGCTGCGCTCGGCCCCGGCCGAGGCGGTCGAGGTCGCACCGGCCGAGCTGCCGGAGCCGGTCGCCGTGGCGGCGCACAGCGAGGACCCGGCCCGGCAGGCGCAGCTGGAGCGTCAGCGGGCCGCGCTGCGGAGCGCCGGACGCGACCGCGGGCTGACCCCGACCCGGGCCGGGCTGCGCCGCTCGGTGCTGGTCGAGGCGCTGGTCGCGGTGGCGGTGCTGGTGGTCACCACGATGCTCACCAACTCCCCGCCCGGGCGGGTGGCGGGCGAGGTCAAGGCCGGGGCGGCCGCCGCTCCGGCCGCCGGCGGGGCCGCGGCGGCGCCGCAGACCGAACCGGGCCGCACCGTCGACCTCAAGCTCCCGTACGACACCAAGGGCCGGACGCCGAACGCCAAGGGCACCGCGACCGTCACCCTCAACCCGGCCCGGACCGGGCCGAACGAGGTGAAGCTCGCGCTGGACGGCGCGGACGGGCAGCCGGTGGACGTCCCCGAGGTGGAGCTCGCCTTCACCCTGCCGGACCGCGACCTCGGCCCGCTGCCGGTCGCGCTCACCCCGGAGGGCACCGGCCGCTGGAGCGGCACCGCGCAGCTGCCGCTGGCGGGCACCTGGGTGGTGTCGGTGCAGATCCGCTCCTCCGACATCGACCAGACCACCCCGACCCAGCAGTTCAAGATCGGGTGAGCGGGGTGACCGACATGTCGACGGACCACGCTTCGACGGGCCGCAACCCGGCGGGCCACGGCCCGGCGGACCACGCTTCGGCGGGGCCCGCGGGCTTCACCCGGCGGGCGCTGCTCGGCACCGCCGGGGCCGGGCTGCTGGTCGGGGCCGGCGCGGGCGTCGCCGGGGCGGTCGCCTACGACCGTCCCGACCGGAGCGGCCGGGCCGCGGCCGGCCCGGGCGGCGCGCTGGGCGCGGCCCGGGTGCCGTTCCGCGGCGAGCACCAGGCCGGGATCACCGACCCGCCGCAGGCCAGGGTCCAGCTGGCCGCCTTCGACCTGGCCGAGGGCGTCGGCCGGGACGGGCTGCGCACCCTGCTCCAGCGCTGGACGACGGCGGCCGACCGGCTGACCGCCGGGGAGCCGTCCGAGGAGTTCGACAACCAGGTCGCGCTGGACGCCGGCCCCTGCTCGCTCACCGTCACGGTCGGCTTCGGCGCCACGCTGTTCGACAAGGCCGGGCTGGCCGACCGCCGCCCGCCCGGGCTCGCACCGCTGCCCGCCTTCCCCGGCGACGCGCTCGACCCGGCCCGCGGCGACGGCGACCTGTTCGTCCAGATCGGCGCGGACGACGCCCTGGTCGCGGTGCACGCCCTGCGGGTGCTCCAGCGGCTGGCGGCCGGTACGGCGGCGCTGCGCTGGCAGTCGGCCGGCTTCGCCCGCACCCCCGGCGCCGCCGCCCAGCCGGTGACCGGGCGCAACCTGATGGGCCAGATCGACGGCACCAACAACCCCCGGCCGGACGAGGACGGCTTCGCCGCCAAGGTGTTCTGCGCCGCCGGTGGCGACCAGCCGGCCTGGCTGGCCGGCGGCTCGTACCTGGTGTTCCGGCGGATCCGGATGCTGCTGGACAACTGGGAGGCGCTGCCGGTGGACCGGCAGGAGCGGGTGATCGGGCGGCGCAAGTCGGACGGCGCCCCGCTCGGCGCGCCCGCCGGGGCCGGCGAGCGCTCCCCGGTCGACCTCACCGCGCAGGGCTCGGACGGCACCCTGGCGATCCCCGCCGACGCGCACATCCGGGTCGCCGCCCCGGCGGCCAACGGCGGGGCGGCGATGCTGCGGCGCGGCTTCTCGTACCACGACGGGCTGCTGCCGGACGGCTCACCGGACGCCGGGCTACTCTTCCTCGCCTTCCAGAACGACCCGGGCAAGGGCTTCACCCCGGTGCAGCGCAAGCTCTCCCGTGGCGACGGCCTCTCCCGCTTCCTGCGGCACGAGGCGAGCGGCCTGTACGCGCTGCCGCCGGGCGCGCCGCCCGGCGGCTACCTCGGCCGGCAGCTGCTGGAGGGGTAGTTCCCCGGACGGTTCCCCGGGGGTCCGACCACGGACCCCCGGGATCCACCGCCGCGGTCCCGGCCACTGGAACGCTTGGCCGCCGGGGCCGTTGAATCGTTAGGGTGACTGCTTCGGCACACCCTGCCCGCGCAGTACCCCGGAACCCCACGGAGGCGTCATGTCGGCCACCCGCTACACCTACCTCGGACCGGCCGGCACGTTCACCGAGGCGGCCCTGCACACCCTGCCCGAGGCGGCGACCCGGGAGCTGGTGCCGCTCTCCTCGGTGGCGCTGGCGCTGGACGCGGTGCGCGGCGGGGAGGCGGCCGGGGCGTTCGTCCCGATCGAGAACTCGGTGGAGGGCGCGGTCACCGCGACCAACGACGAACTCGCCTCCGGCACACCGCTGATGATCTACCGTGAGGTGCTGCTGCCGATCACCTTCGCGCTGCTGGTGCGGCCGGGCACCGAGCTGTCCGGGATCAAGACGGTGACCAGCCACCCGGTGGCCCAGCCGCAGGTGCGGCGCTGGCTGGCGGCCAACCTGCCGGAGGCGGACTGGGAGTCGGCGGCCTCCAACGCGGACGGCGCCCGGCTGGTCGCCGAGGGCCGCTACGACGGCGCGTTCGCGGGCGAGTTCGCGGCGCCGATCTACGGGCTGGAGCCGCTGGTCAAGGAGATCGCGGACGCGAAGAGCGCGGCCACCCGGTTCGTCCTGGTCGGCCGCCCGGGGCGGGTCTCCTCGCCGACCGGCGCGGACAAGACCTCGATGGTGGTCTGGCTGCCGGACGACCACCCGGGCGCGCTGCTGGAGCTGCTCCAGGAGTTCGCGGTGCGCGGGGTCAACCTGATGCGGATCGAGTCCCGCCCGACCGGCGAGGGCATGGGCAGCTACTGCTTCCTGATCGACTGCGAGGGGCACCTGTCCGAGCGCCGGGTCGGCGAGGCGATGATGGGGCTCAAGCGGATCTGCCCGCAGGTGCGGTACCTCGGCTCCTATCCGCGCGCCGACCGGCAGGAGTCCACCCACCGCCGGCCGGGGACCTCGGACGGGGATTTCACCTCGGCGGCGGACTGGCTCTCCCGCGCGCTCGACGGCCGCGGGGACATCTGAGCTTCTCCTCGAGTCCTTCCGGACTTTTCCGACTGTTTTCGCCCGGCCCGGGCGGCCCGGGCGGGTGACCGCACCGTCGTCCACAGGGGCCGTCGGGGCCGGAGACCGCTGTCCACAGGGCTCCCCGCTGTCCACAGCCCGGAGTTATCCACAGGCCTGGGGACGAGTCGACAAACCGGTATAGCCATTGCCCAGACCCGGTCGGACCATCGGTTTGCGTCGCAGAGATGACCAATCGGACCAGAGTCACCCGGTTGCCAGCAAATCACCCGTCCGAGTGCTTCAATTCCCTCACCCGAGAAGGTTGATTGAGGTTTGAAACCTCAATTCCCTGGTTCGTTCACGCGGAAGGCAATCCTCCCCTTTGATCCACAGGCCCGGGGCCCGGCCTGTGGATAACCCGGCGACGGGAAGTTCCCCACAGGAGTTATCCACAGGCGCGGACGAGTTATCCCCAGGGAAAAAGCCGTACCGGTGGAGGAACGGTCTCCCGGTACGCTTGGGCCTGTGATTGACCTTCGCCTGCTCCGTGAGGACCCTGACCGAGTGCGCGCCTCGCAGCGCGTCCGTGGCGAGGACGTCGACCTGGTCGACGCCCTCCTCTCCGCCGATGAGCGGCGCCGGTCCTCGGGCAGCCGCTTCGACGAACTGCGCAGCGAGCAGCGGGTGCTCGGCAAGCAGGTCGCCCAGGCCAAGGGCGACGAGAAGGCCGCCCTGCTCCAGCGCACCAAGGACCTGGCCGCCGAGGTCAAGGCCGCCGACGCCGAGCAGGGAGCGGCCAAGGAGGAGGCCGACCGCCTGCTCCGCTCCCTGGCGAACCTCATCGACCCGGCCGCCCCGGTCGGCGGCGAGGAGGACTTCGTCACCCTCGAGGAGATCGGCACCCCGCGCGACTTCGCCGCCGAGGGCTTCGAGCCCCGCGACCACGTCGAGCTCGGCCAGATCCTCGGCGCGATCGACACCGAGCGCGGCGCCAAGGTCGCCGGTGCCCGCTCCTACTACCTGACCGGCGTCGGCGCGCTGCTGGAGCTCGCCCTGGTCAACATGGCGATCGCCCAGGCCACCGCGGCCGGCTTCATCCCGATGATCACCCCGACCCTGGTCCGCCCGGCCGCCATGGACGGCACCGGCTTCCTCGGCCAGGCCGCCGAGAACGTGTACCACCTCGCCGAGGACGACCGGTACCTGGTCGGCACCAGCGAGGTCCCGCTCGCGGCGTACCACATGGACGAGATCCTCGACGCCGACAAGCTGCCGCTGCGCTACGCCGGCTACTCGTCCTGCTTCCGCCGCGAGGCCGGCACCTACGGCAAGGACACCCGCGGCATCATCCGCGTCCACCAGTTCGAGAAGGTGGAGATGTTCGTCTACACCACTCCCGAGGACGCGGAGAACGAGCACCGGCGCCTGCTCCAGTGGGAGAAGGACTTCCTCAACGCGCTGGAGCTGCCGTACCGGGTGATCGACGTCGCCTCCGGCGACCTCGGCGCCTCGGCCGCGCGCAAGTTCGACATCGAGGCGTGGATCCCCACCCAGGGCAAGTACCGCGAGGTCACCTCGACCTCCAACACCACCGAGTACCAGGCCCGCCGGCTGTCGATCCGGATGCGCGAGGACGGCAAGACCCGCCCGCTCGCCACCCTGAACGGCACCCTGGTCGCCGTCCCGCGCACCATCGTGGCGATCCTGGAGAACCACCAGCAGGCCGACGGCTCGGTCGTCGTGCCCGAGGCGCTGCGGCCGTACCTCGGCGGACGGACCGTCCTCGAGCCGGTCAAGTAAGCCGGCCCGCCCAGCACCACCTGCGACACTCCCGGGAGACGTACGGCCCATGAGCACCACCAGCCCCAGCCCCGTCTCCCCCGACGGTGGCGACCTGCCCTACCGGCTGGTCGCCACCGACCTCGACGGCACCCTGCTCACCAGCGGGGAGACCGTCTCCGAGCGCACCCGCGCCGCCCTGGCCGCGGCCACCGGCGCGGGCGCGCTGCACATCATCGTCACCGGGCGCTCCGCGGTCTGGGCCCGCCCGGTCTTCGACGAGATCGGCTACACCGGGATAGCGGTCTGCGGCCAGGGCGCCCAGGTGTACGACGCCGGCGCGCACAAGCTGCTCACCTCGCTCACCCTGGACCGGCGGCTCGCCGCGCTCGCGATCGAGAAGATCGAGGCCGAGACCGGCCCGCTGGCCATCGCCGCCAACCAGGACGGCCTCGACGGTCAGGTGCTGGCCGGCCCCGGCTACGAGCTGCTGATCGGCTCCGACCTGCCGGTCGTCCGGGTCGACCGCGGCGGGCTGTACGACTCCCCGCTCAGCAAGCTGTACATCCAGCACCACGCCCTCACCGACGACGCCCTCGCCGAGGCCGCCCGCCGCGCCGCCGGCGACCTGGTCGGCGTGGTGATGGCCGGCGCCGGCGTGGTCGAGCTGCTCCCGCTCGGCCTGTCCAAGGCCACCGGCCTGGCCGTCGCCGCCCGCCGCCTGGGCGTCCGCGCCGCCGACACCATCGCCTTCGGCGACATGCCCAACGACGTCCCGATGTTCGGCTGGGCCGCCCACGGCGTCGCCATGGCCAACGCCCACGAGGAACTCCTCGCCGTCGCCGACACCGTCACCTCCAGCAACGACGAGGACGGCGTCGCCGCGGTCCTGGAGCACCTCTACCCGCAGCGCTGACGCCTCCGGCGCGGCCCTTGTGCGCTGTGCCCCGGGCTCGCACACCCCGCAGCCCCACCCGAAGCCGGAGAACCGCCGGCAATCGGGCCATCCGCTGCGGCCTTCCGCCCCGCGCAGTTCCCCGCGCCCCTGCTGGGGCGCGGGGAACTGCTGTCTGGGGAGGAGACGCACCCCCGGCGCCGGGTGGGGTGAGGCCGATCGGGGGGTTCAGGGGCTGGTCAGGGATGGGTTGTAGGATGACCGGGCAAGCGGTTGTAGGATGACCGACGACTGGTTTCGGCGTGTGCGGTGGGAAGGGAGGTCCGGCATGAGCGGCGGTCTGCAGGCGGCCGGGCGGCGTTCCCTGGTCGACACCGCGATCGAGCAGTTGCGGGAGCAGCTGGCCGGTGGGGCGTGGCCGGTGGGGTCGCGGATTCCCACCGAGCACGAGCTGGCCGAGCAGCTGCGCGTCGGGCGGAACACCGTGCGGGAGGCGATCCGGGTGCTGGTGCACGCCGGGATGCTGGTCTCCCGGCAGGGCGAGGGGACGTTCGTCCGCTCCACCAGCGACCCGGCGTCCGTGCTGCGCGGCGTCCAGCGCTCCGGCATCCGGGACGTCCTGGAGGTCCGTGCGGCGCTGGAGACCGAGGGCGCCCGGCTGGCCGCGCTGCGGCACACCCCCGAGGACGTCCGGCGGATGCGCGCCGCCCTGGCCCGTGAGGCCGAGGTGTTCGCGGCGCACCCCGAGCGGGCGAGCCGCGAGGCCACCGTCGAGCACGACCTGGAGTTCCACACCGCCGTCGTCGAGGCCGCGCACAACCCCGCGCTGGCCGAGGTGTACCGCTACTTCGGTGCCTCCGTCCGCGAGGCGATGACCTCCGCCTTCGGCGACCACGACATGCCCGAGGCGGTCGTGGCCACCCACGAGGCGCTGGTCGACGCGATCGAGAGCGGTGACCCGGACCGGGCCGAGGCGGCGTGTCGTGCGCTGCTCGCCGGCCCGACCGCGGCCGTCGAGCAGCTGCTCGCGGCCATCGCGGCCCGGAAGTAGGACGGCGCGAGCCTCCCTTCCGCCGTCCGCTTCCCCCGCACATTCACGAAAGAACAGCACACCCATGGCCGTCACCCGTGCCCAGCAGCCGGTTGTCACCGCTCCTGCCCCGCTCCCCGGCCGCGTCCGGCTGGCCCATCCGCTGCTGCTGCTGACCGGCATCGTGCTGGTCGCGCTGAACATGCGCGCCTGTCTGGCCGCGGTCTCCCCGATGGTCGGCGAGATCCAGCGGACCTTCGGCCTCTCCGCCACCGCGAGCGGTCTGATCACCACCGTCCCGGTGCTGTTCCAGGGCGTCGGCGCCCCGCTCACCCCCCGGCTGACCCGCCGTTTCGGCGCCGAGCGGGTGGTGCTCGGCGCGGTGCTGGTGCTGGGTGCGGGCGTGCTGCTGCGGGTGCTGCCCTCGGTGGCGGCCCTGTACGCGGGCTGCGTGGTGATCGGCGTGGCGATCGCGGTGCTGAACGTGTCGATGCCGGGCCTGGTCAAGCGCGAGTTCCCGGACCGCGCGGCCACCATGACCGGCGTCTACTCGACCACCATGCTGGTCGGCGCCACGCTCGCGGCCGGCACCTCCGTCCCGCTGGAGCACGCGCTCGGCGGCGGCTGGCGGGCCTCGCTCGGCGCCTGGTCGCTGCTCGCGCTGGTCGCGGCGGTGGCCTGGCTGCCGCAGGTGCTGCGCTCCCGCCAGGAGCGGCAGGGGGCGGTGGCCGCGGCCGCAGCGCCGGCCAAGCCGATCGAGGGCATCTGGAAGTCCGCGCTGGCCTGGCAGATCAGCCTCTTCATGGGCATCTCGTCGCTGCTGGTCTACACCCTGGTCGCCTGGATGCCGACGATCCTGGCCGAGCACGGCATGGACCGCGGCCAGGCCGGTCTGGTCTTCGCCTTCTCCAACCTGGTGCAGGTGGCGGGCGCCTTCCTGGTGCCGCTGATGGCCGGCCGGATGACCAGCCAGCGCGCGCTGGCGGTGGTCATGGTCGCCCTGAACGGGCTGGGCATCGCGATGCTGCTGGTCGCGCCGGTCTCCGCCGCGTGGGTGTCGGCGACGATCCTGGGTGTGGCCCAGGGCGGTTCGCTGGGCCTGGGCCTGGCGTTCATCGTGCTGCGCACCGACACCGCGGCCGGTGCCGCCCAGCTGGGCGGGATGTCGCAGGCGATCGGCTACCTGGTCGCGGCGGCCGGCCCGGTCGGCGCGGGTGCGCTGCGCCAGCTGACCGGCGGCTGGGAGACCCCCCTGGTGCTGATGCTGGTGCTGGTCCTGGTGGTCGGCGCGGCCGGCTGGGGCGCGGGCCGCAACCGCACCCTCTGAGCCGAGCGCGCGCACTACAGCTCCGGACGGCGGTGAGCCCCGGACACCCTCACAGGTGTCCGGGGCTCACCGCTTGTGCCGTACGGGGCTCACTCCTCGCCGGCGAGGGTCATCCCGGCCAGCTTCACCGAGGCGAGCACCGTCGCCGCGACGGTGACCACCAGCAGCAGCGGCACGGCCGCCCCGAGCGAGACGTCCGAGCTGATCGCGTTCTGTCCCGCGACCGCCTCGGCCACCGAGCGGCCCCACTGCTGGATGCTCAGCGTCCGGGCGCCCTCGACGAAGTTGCCGACCGTCGACTCCCAGATCAGGGCGTACGCCAGACCGGCCACGACCGCGTGCCGGGTGACCACGCCGAGCAGCAGGAACAGCGCGCTGTACGCGGCCCCGGCGACCAGCACGGCCACGGTGTAGCCGAGCGCCACGCCGTCCTGGGTGCCGACCAGCAGCAGCCCGGCCAGCAGCGTCGGGACGACCGAGAACAGCCAGGTGACGCCGATCGCGACGACCAGCTTGGTGGTCACGATCCGCCACCGGGGCAGCGGCTTGGCGAGCAGGTAGACGATCGAGCCGTCGTCGATCTCGTTGGCGATCACCCCGGTGCCGACCACCAGTCCGAGGATCGGGATCAGGGTGCCGAGGCCGAGGGCGCCGAGGATGTTGTTGGCCATGTCGTGCGGGTCGGCGCTGGACACGCTCGCGACGGCCGCGACGACCAGCAGCAGGGCGGGGGCCACCAGCAGCAGCAGGCCGCGGCGGCGCCCCAGCAGCCCGCGCAGGGTCAGCCTGGCGACGGTGGGGTTCATGGTCGGTCGGCCCCTTCCTGGGCAACAACGGTCCTGGCGGCAGCGGTCCCGCCGACAGTGGTCCTGCCGACGGCGCTCACGCGGAGACCAGGTAGGAGAAGACGCTCTCCAGCGATTCGTCCGCCGGGGAGACGGTGTACAGCCGGATGCCGGCCTCCCGGGCGACCCTGGGCAGCAGGGTGGTGAAGCCCTGGAAGTTCACCGCTTCGATCCGCAGCGCCCGCTCCCGTTCGTCCACCTCGATGCCGCTGGTCGAGCCGTCGGCGATCAGCGCGGCGGCGAGCCGGCGGTCGTCGCTGGAGCGGACCAGGTAGCGGTGCGGGCGGTCGGTCATCAGTCGGCGGATCTTGCGGAAGTCGCCCGAGGCGGCGTGCCGTCCGGCGACCACCACCTCGATGTGCCGGGCCAGCTGCTCGACCTCCTCCAGGATGTGGGAGGAGAACAGCACCGTCCGGCCGTCGGCGCCGAAGCGGCGCAGCAGGTCCATCAGCTGGAGCCGCTGGCGCGGGTCCATGCCGTTGAAGGGCTCGTCGAGCAGCAGGACGGACGGGTCGTGGACCAGCGCCGAGGCCATCTTGACCCGCTGCTTCATGCCCTTGGAGTAGGTGCCGGTGCGGCGGTCCTTGGCGTAGTCCATCTCCACCAGGTCCAGCGCCCGGCGGGCGGCGGCGCCCGGCTGGGGCAGGCCGTGCAGTTCGGCGTTGGCGAGGACGAACTCCCAGCCGGTCAGGTAGTCGTACATCGACTCCCGCTCGGGCACCAGGCCGATCTGCTTGTACACCTGCTGGTTGCGCCAGATCGGCGCGCCGTCCAGGGTCACGGAGCCGCTGGAGGGGGCCAGGAAGCCGCTCATCATGTGGATGAGGGTGGACTTGCCCGCCCCGTTGGGACCGAGCAGGCCGGTGATGCCGGGGCCGATGGTCATGGTGATGTCGTTGACCGCGACCACGTTCCCGAACCAGCGGGAGACCTTGTCGATGCTGATGGTGGCCATGCCGCCCTCTCAGACGTTCCGATAGCGGCGCAGCAGCAGCCGGTACGAGCCGACCACCATGGCCACCGCGACGAGCGCGAACACCGCCAGACCGAGGCCGCCCGGGGCGTGCCGGCGGTCGAAGCCGTCGCCGAGCCCGAACAGCTCGTTGACCAGGGACTCCACCAGGTCGGTGGGCGAGATCAGCGACATCCACTGCGGGGCGTCGGAGCCGGTCGTGCTGCGGTTGCTGATCCCGACCGCGGCCGCTCCCAGCGCGGCGCTGACCGCCAGGTAGCCCATGATGGCGGCCACGCCGAAGCCGCGGCGCGGGGTGGCGGCCGCGATCACCACGGCCACCGAGGTCGGCACCAGGGCGTACAGCACGGCCGCGACCAGGCCGTACAGGAAGTGCGCGGTGTTGTGCCCGAAGTCCATCCCGGCGAGCAGCGCGCCGATGTACAGCACCAGCAACGGGGATGCCATCAGCAGCAGTTGGGCGCAGACCATGGCGCCGAACTTGGCCCGGACGTAGTCGGTGCGGGTGATCGGGCGGGAGAAGTACAGCGGGACGGTCTGGTAGCGCAGGTCCCGGGAGAGCAGGACCGGCGCCTGGGAGGCGAGGAAGACCGAGATCACCAGGCTGAAGATGGAGAGGTAGCCCGCGTACTCGACCGGCAGCTCGTCGCGCTTCATCACGACCGAGACCGCCACGAAGATCAGCGCGGGCACGGTGATCACGCCCAGCACCAGCATCGGCAGCACCTTGGACTTGCCGGAGCGGCCGAGGCCGTACGCGGCGCGCAGGCTCTGGGTGAAGAGCGCGCGGGTGGCGTAGGTGCGGCCGAGCCGGGGGCCGGTGTAGCCGCGGTAGCCGATGTCGTGGATGACGCCGGTGTCGGCGGACCTGGTCTCAGGAGGCAGCGGCATCGTTCGTCCCTCCCTTGCTCTGCTCGGTGTCCTGGGCGTCGGTGAAGAGCTCGGCGACCCGGTGCCGGCGCTGCTCCAGCCGGACCAGGCCGAGGCCGAGTCCGGCGACGGCGTCGCGGATGGTGTCGTACGTCGACTCGTCGGCCAGCCGGACCAGCAGCAGGTGCGAGCCCTCGGGCTGGACGGACAGTCCGGCCGCGGCGAGCCGCTCGCGGACCGCCGGACCCGGCTCGCGGCCGTGGTCCTCCGGGAAGTCGCCGACCTCGACCGCGAGGACGGCCGTCGCCTCGGTGAAGGAGGCGGTGGAGGAGGAGCGCAGCAGCTTGCCGCCGTCGATCACGACCAGGTGGTCGCAGGTCCGCTCCAGCTCGCCGAGCAGGTGGGTGGTGACCAGCACCGAGATGCCGAAGTCGGTGTGCACCCGGCGGATCAGCGCCAGCATCTCGTCCCGGCCGGCCGGGTCGAGGCCGTTGGTCGGCTCGTCCAGCAGCACCAGTTTCGGGTCGTGCACCAGCGCCTGGGCGAGTTTGACCCGCTGCTTCATGCCGGTCGAGTAGCCGCCCATCGGGCGGTACCGCTCCTCGTACAGGCCGACGTGCCGCAGGGTGTCCGCGGTGCGCTCACGGGCGGCGGTGGCGGGCAGGCCCGCCATCCGCGCCATGTGCACCACGAACTCCGTCGCGGAGACGTCCGGTGGCAGGCAGTCGTGCTCGGGCATGTAGCCGACCTGCGCGCGGATCTCGGAGCCCTGGGTGGCGACGTCCAGGCCGAGGACCTCGCCGCGGCCGGAGGTCGCCGGGGCGAGCCCGAGCAGGATCTTGATGAGAGTGGACTTGCCCGCGCCGTTGGCCCCGACCAGACCGACCACACCCGGCCGCACCTCGACGGTGAGCTGGTCGAGCGCGGTGACACGGGGATACCTCTTGGTGAGGCCGTCCGTCTTGATGACAGCTGTGGACACGGGACCAAACGTAACGGCCTTGTGCGGTACGGGTCATGAGCTGGAATGACGAGGCCGTCTGCTGCTGCGGTATGACGTCGGAGCCCCTCACCCCTAGGGGTTAGAAAAAGCGGAATCCACCTGTACCCTTTGTCGAATCTCTTTACACACTTGCCTGACTCTTTGCCAACGGGGGTGCCGGAGCAGCGCCCCGGCACGGAGGGGGACGATCGACATGTCTGATCGGGCGACCGCGTTCGACCGGATGATGAACCCTTGGGCCTACGACGCGGACGGGAACCTGACCGGCTCGGCCCGCGCCCGGGAAGCGGCCCGCACCCAGCTCAACTCGGCCTCGGCGTCCGGCGGCGGAGGCGGGGGCGGGGGCGGCTTCAGCGCCGATACCAACGCGCTCACCACCGCGGGGAACAACTCCGACCAGATCCACGCCCGCCTCAACACCGAGGGCCGGGGCGCCGACGAGGCCACCGCCAAGGTGTCCACCTCGCTGGCCAATTGGAGCACCGGCAAGGCCGCGGCGGGCGCCGCCGGCACCTGGGACCAGTGCGTCGCCGCCCTCGGCGGCACCATCGGGCAGACCACCCAGGCGCTGCGCGCCACCGCCGCCAACTACCGGCAGAACGAGTCGGCCGTCCAGCACGACCTCGGCAACTGAGAGGACCACCGAGATGGTCGACTTCCACGAGCTCAGCACCGCCGACTTCGGCGTCCTGGACACCGCCGCCACCGCCTGGACCACCGTCGCCCAGAAGCTCCACGCGATGGACGGCGACTGGGACACCACGGTGATCGCCCAGGTCGACTCCGCCTGCTGGAGCGGCCCCGCCGCCGACCAGGCCCGCCCCGGCCTCCAGCGCACCAACGAGCAGCTGACCGCCGCCGTCACCGAGGCCAACGCCTTCGCCTCGATCTTCACCGAGGCGTCCACCGAGTTCAAGGCCGCGAAGACCAAGCTGGACAAGGCGGTCGCCGACGCCCGGACGGCCGGGCTGACCGTCACCGAGAACGGCACCGTGAGCTGGCCCCCGGCCGACAACGCCACCCGGCACGACTACGAGGCCCTCCGGGACTACCAGAAGGAGTGGGGCGACAAGGCGGAGGCCGCCCGCAAGGCGATCGACTCCGCCGTCGCCGAGGCCACCGCCGCCGACGAGCGGATCGCCTGGGCGCTGCGCGCCGACAGCATGACGGACGGTCAGAAGTCCTTCAACGGCAAGGCCATCGGCGGCGGCCCGGAGGCCGACGGCCGGCGCGCCGCCCAGCTCGCGGCCCGGGGCGGGGACATCACCGAGCCCGAACTCACCGAGCTGAACTCGCTGTTGGCCTCGCACGGCAACGACCCGAAGTTCGCCACCACGTTCTACCAGGACCTCGGCCCGGACGGCCTGATCAAGTCCTGGAACAGCATGGTCGGCGACCCGGCGCACCCCCGCGACGACAAGGACCCGCGCTGGAAGGCCTACCAGGACCTCCAGAAGAACCTCGGACTCGGCCTGGCCACCGCCACCCGCACCACCAACGAGCCGCACCTGTCCGACGAGTGGGCCGCCGCGCTGCGCAAGGCCGGCTCCCAGCCGGTCTGGGACAAGCCGTACCGGGCCTCCGGCCTGGACTACGTGCCGTACGGCTACCAGGTGCTCTCCGGCATCCTGATGAACGGGAACTACGACGCCCACTTCATCGACCCGATCGCCGAGCACGTCACCCAGCTCGACACCCAGGACCGGTACTGGCCGGCCCCGATGCCCGGCTCCAGGATCCAGGGCTTCAACCTGACCGGCGGCGACGAGGCGGGCGCCGGCTTCCGCCCCACCACGGCGATCCTGGAGGCGCTCGCGCACAGCCCGGACGCGGCCAACAGGTTCTTCACCGAGCAGCCGACCGCCTACAACCAGGACGGCACGGTCAACCAGGGCGGCAAGCCGAAGCCCTCGGACTACTTCTCCTACTACTCCCACGACAAGGACTGGATCCCGGACACCACCTCCCGGGACTCCAAGGTGTGGGACGCGAGCAAGCAGGCCGGTCCGGCCGCCTTCGGCCGCGCCCTGGAGGCCGCCACCACCGGCCACCCGTACGACGAGCCGGGCCCCGTCCCCCCGGACCGGCACACCACCGAGCAGGCCGACCTGATGAAGCGGGTCGTGGACACCTTCGGCCGGCACGGCGACGACGGGGCGCTGGACGACATCAAGGGCGACGGCAAGCTCGCCGCCATGCGGGGCAGCCTCGGGCACATGACCGCCGAGTACATCGGCGACGTGCAGAACTCGCTCTCCCACGGCACCGACCTGCCGGTCAACGGCTCCCCGGCCTCCCTCGACGCCTCCTCCGTGGCCGGGCTGCTCGACGCCCTCGGCCGCGACCCGGACGCCTACGGCGCGGTGACCAACGCCAACCAGGCGTACACCACCGCCCTCATCCGCGGCCACCTGGACAGCGGGCAGACCGACTTCGCCCGGCTGGAGTCGGACATCAAGCACAACGCCGAGTCCGGCGGCGTCGTCAGCGGCTACCTCAACCAGGCCCGCATCGACGAGGTGCACAACGAACACGCCGCCTCCGACAAGGAGTTCAACGACGCGCTGGAGAAGAACGTCGGCTACGGCAAGGACGCCTTCAACGCCGTCATCGGCAGCGTGACCGAGAAGATCCCGCTCGGCGGCGAGATCGCGGACCAGATCGTCGACTCGATCGCCGACAGCGTCATCGAGGCCAACAAGAAGGACACCACCGAGGACGGGCGCCAGGAGAGCCGCAACCACACCGCCGAGGCCGAGGGCCGGGTGGCGAGGGGGGCCGACCAGGCGGTCCGGGACGCCGGCAGCGGCACCGGGATCGCCCGCCAGGACATCGACCGGCTCGCCAACAGCGCCCGCGACAGCGCGCTCCAGGGCATGTCGCGCGGGACGGCGAACAACTCGTCCACCAACGCGAAGGGCGACGCGTGAGCGGGTCCGGCGCCGGGCCCGCGGCTCGCTGGGCCCGGCTCCTCGCGGACCGCTGGGCCGGGCGCCTGCACGACCCGCTGCTGCTGCCCGCCGTGCTGGTCGTGGCGGTGGCCGCCGCCGGGTTCGTCGGCTACCGGGACTGGCGGGGCCACCGCCCGTCCGAGCCCCCCGGCCGGTCCGCCCACCTCTGCCGCCTGCCCACCGGCGCCGACACCCCGCTCGGACGGCTGCTGCCGCCCGGTGACCAGGACTCCGAGGAGCGGACCAGCTCCGGCGTCCGCGACACCGACCAGCAGAGCTGCGCCGTCCGGATCGACGGCCGCGCCGTGCTCACCCTCACCGCCGTCCGGCGCGAGGGGGAACTCGCCCTGGCCGCCGCGGAGGCCACCCGCCCGGACGCCCGCCCGCTCGACCTGCCCGGCCTGTCCGCGGCCTGGCCGGGCGGCGCCGCCGCGGCCCAGTACTGCGTGACCGGGCCCAGCGGCTACGTCGAGGTGCGGGTCACCGCCGGGGAGGCGGCCCGCGCCGACGGGGCGGACGGCCGACAGGCGCTCGAAGAGGTCACCCGCGCCGCGCTGGCGGCGAAGACGAAGGAGCTCTGCCGGTGAAGCACCCCCGGGCCCTGATCGCGGGCGGTTCCGCGCTGCTGCTCGGCGGCGGCCTGCTCGGCTGGCACCTCTACCTCGACCACACCGCCTACCGGCCGCCGGCCGTCGCCCTGTCGCACGGCGAGTGCCGCGGCCTGCTCGACGACCCGGCCGTCACCGGGCTGCTCGGCGGCGCCCCCCGGGTCTTCGTGGAGACGGCCTACCGGGCGGCGACCCCCGACGCCCCGGCCTCCGTGCGCTGCTCGGTCAACGGCGGGGACGGACGGCTGCTGACCGCCGAGGCGTCGTTCGGCGGCGTGCTCTCCGGCGGCGACAGCCTCGGCGCGGTGGGCTTCGAGTGCACCGTGGACGGCCGGCGCACCGGCTACCGCGCCGTCCTCAGGCTCACCGGCAAGGACGGGAAGCTCCTCCCGGACGGGCCCGGCCGCAAGCGGATGGGCGAGGCCGCCCGCGGCTTCGCCGAGCGCGCCGCCGGGCAGCAGCTCGGCTGCGCGGGCGGCGCTGAGCGGCTCGACGTGGTGTGAGCCGCCCGGCGCCGCTTCCGGCTCGTCGTCAGTCGTCGGATCCCGGTTCAGCCCAGCTGGGCGAGGCCCTCGGTGGCGATCCGTTCGAACACGGTGAGGTCGTTCTCGAAGATCGAGTCCGGGATCGGCCAGTGGATCACCAGCTCGGTGATGCCCACCTCCCGGTAGGTGCCCGCCCAGTCGACGAAGGCGTCCACCGACTGCAGCGGCTTCTCCGCCGTCGACCCCTGGAGCAGCACCTTCTCCAGCGTCCCGGCGTCCCGCCCGACGGCCTCGCAGGCCGCCGTCAGCTTCCCGATCTGCGCGGCGACCACGCCGGGCGCCTCCGCCACCGGCACGTCCGCCGGGCCCTTCGGGTCGCCGTACGTCACCCAGCCCTGCCCGTGCTCGGCGGCCAGCCGCATCCCGCGCGGGCCGGCGGCGGCCACGTAGAACGGCACCCGCGGGGTCTGCACGCAGCCCGGGATGTTCCGCGCCTCGACCGCCGAGTAGTACGTCCCCTCACGGGTCGTGGCGTCGTTGGTCAGCAGCTCGTCCAGCAGCGGCACGAACTCCCCGAACCGGTCCGCCCGCTCCTTCGGCGACCACGCCTCCTGGCCCAGCGCCGTCGCGTCGAAGCCCGTCCCGCCGGCCCCGATGCCCAGCGTGACCCGCCCGCCGGACACGTCGTCCAGCGTGATCAGCTCCTTCGCCAGCGTCACCGGGTGCCGGAAGTTCGGCGAGGTGACCAGCGTGCCGAGGCGCAGCCGCTCGGTGGCGCAGGCGGCCGCCGTCAGCGTCGGCAGCGAGCCGAACCAGGGCTCGTCCTGGAAGGACCGCCAGGAGAGGTGGTCGTAGGTGTACGCGGTGTGGAAGCCGAGTTCCTCGGCCCGCCGCCAGGTCTTCTGCCCCTCGCTCCACCGGTGGACGGGGAGGATCACGGTGCTCAGTCGCATGCCCCCGACCCTACGTCCGCGCGGCGCGGTCACGGGTGCGGGCGGGTGCGCTGGGCGGGGAGGGACGGGGCGGAGGTGCGGCGGGCGAGGTCGGCGAGGGTGTGGAAGAGGACGTCGCCGAGCAGGACCGGGTCGCGCGAGGCTTCGGGTGCCCGCGGCGCTTCGGTGGCCTGCGGGTCGCGGGTGTCGGGGCGGGCGGTCGGGGGCGGCTGGTCACGGAGCTGGCGTGTGGGCATGGCTCTTCCTGCCGACGGGGTTGCCGTGGGCAGTCATGCCCGCCGTGGTCGGCCGAACACCCCGGGTACGGGCGGATCGGCCGGAAACGGCGCATGAAGGGCTTGATCACTGCGGGGGCGTCCGGAGGCCGCGGACCCGGGCCGGTGCCCCGGCCGCGCCGATGGGCGAAGATGGACCGGTGACCGAATCCCGCACCGCGCCCCGCCTCATCGCCACCGACCTGGACGGCACCCTGCTCTGCTCCGGCGGCACCGTCACCGACCGCACCGCCGCGGCGCTGGCGGCGGCCGAGGCGGCCGGGGTGCGGGTGGTGTTCGTGACCGGGCGGCCGCCGCGCTGGATGCGGCAGGTGAGCCCGCACATCGGCGGCCACGGGGTGGCGATCTGCTCCAACGGCGGCGCGGTGGTGGACGTGCGGCGCGGCGAGCTGCTGGAGACCTTCCCGCTGCCGGTGGAGACCACCCTGGCGGTGGTCGAGACGCTGCGGGCCGCGCTGCCCGGCACCGCGTTCGCCTTCGAGTACCCGGGCGGCTGGGCCCGCGAGGCCGGCTACGCGGTGCCGATGTGGGGCGACGAGATGGAGCACGAGGTCGGCCCGGCGGAGGAGCTGCTGGGGGCCGGCGGGTCGGTCCGGGGCCTGTTCAAGCTGCTGGCCAAGCACCCGGACCTCGACCCGGACAAGTTCCTCGCCGAGGCCAGGGCGGCGGCCGGGCACCTGGCCGAGATCACCCGCTCCGCGTCGATCCCGCTGCTGGAGATCAGCGCGCCCGGCGTCACCAAGGCCAGCACGCTGGCCCGCTGGTGCGCCGGGCACGGGATCGACCGGAGCGAGGTGGTGGCCTTCGGCGACATGCCGAACGACCTGGAGATGCTGGCCTGGGCCGGCACCGCGTACGCCGTCGCCAACGCGCACCCGCAGGTGCTGGCGGCGGTGCCGCTGCACACCGTGAGCAACGAGCAGGACGGCGTCGCGGCGGTGCTGGAGGAGCTGCTCGGGCTCGGCTGAACCCGGGGCTCCTCCAGCCGGTCGGTGCTCAGCCGAAGCGGCCGTTGACGTAGTCCGAGGTCCGCTGGTCGCGCGGGCTGCCGAAGATCTGCCCGGTCGGCCCGGCCTCGACGATCCGCCCCGGGGTGTCGTGGGTGGCCAGGAAGAACGCGCAGGTCTGCGAGACGCGCTGGGCCTGCTGCATGTTGTGGGTGACGATCACGATGGTGAGCCGCCCGCGCAGTTCGGCGATGGTCTCCTCGACCCGGCGGGTGGAGGTCGGGTCGAGCGCGGAGCACGGCTCGTCCATCAGCAGGATGTCCGGCGAGACGGCCAACGACCGTGCGATGCACAGGCGTTGCTGCTGGCCGCCGGAGAGCGCCCCGCCCGGGGTGTGCAGCCGGGTGGACACCTCGTCCCAGAGCCCGGCCCGGCGCAGGCTGGTCTCCACCAGGTGCTGGCGCTCCTCCTTGGAGACCTTGATCCCGGCCAGCTTGAGCCCGCTGGAGACGTTGTCCTGGATGGACATCGCCGGGAACGGGTTGGGCCGCTGGAACACCATGCCGATCCGGCGCCGCACCTCGGCGGGCCGGCGGCCGGGCCGGTAGACGTCGTCGCCGTCCAGCAGCACCTCGCCGGCGAGGGCGGCGCCGCGCACCATCTCGTGCATCCGGTTGAGGATCCGCAGGTAGGTGGACTTGCCGCAGCCGGACGGGCCGATCAGCGCGGTGACCTCGCCGGCCGGCATCGCCAGCGAGACCCGCTCCAGCACCTTGCGGCTGCCGAACCAGGCGGAGACCTCCCGGGTCTCCAGCCCGGCGAGCGGCCCGCCGTCGGGGTGGCCGTCCGCGTCCTGCCCGTACGGCTGGTCCGCGTACGGGTCGGGGGCGACCGGGGGGAGGGTGATGGTGTCGGCGACCGGGTCGGTCGGTGAGAACTCGGCCTGCGGGGTGTCGGTCAGTGGTGCGTCGGTCATCGGAACGGTCCTCCGGGCGCGCGTCAGTAGAGGTTGGGCAGCAGGGCGGCGGCGTTCTCGTAGACCGCCCAGAGCAGCGCGCCGACCACCGGCGCGAGGCTCAGGTAGGCGGCCGAGCGCCGCCAGTACCGGGCCAGCACCAGGGCGCCGGCCACCGCGCCGAGCAGGCCGAGCGACCAGAGCTGGAGGGTGGCCAGCGCGCCCTTGTCCGCGGCCAGCGCCTTGTCGTACGGGACGGTGGCGGGCCGGCGGCCGGGGTTCTGCTCCGGGTCGCCGTCCAGCCGGGCGCCGATCAGCACGGTGGAGCCGGGGATCCAGTCGGAGTCGCCGGTGACCAGCACCATCCGGTTGCCGGCCGCCGGGTCGACGATCGGGTGGTCGCCGTCGCCGTACACGTTGACGGTGTAGCTGAACTTGCCCTGGCCGGTGGTGGTCTCGATCTTGTCGCCGACCCGCAGCTTGGA
The DNA here is from genome assembly GCF_042883725.1 of Kitasatospora sp. NPDC058184. NCBI lineage: Bacteria > Bacillati > Actinomycetota > Actinomycetes > Kitasatosporales > Streptomycetaceae > Kitasatospora > Kitasatospora sp. NPDC058184. Next base: position 87,282 of record NZ_JBHVVE010000016.1, on the reverse strand, counting down.
CAGGTCGGCGAACGGCGCGCCGAAGGTGGCGCCGCGGCCGAAGAGCACGGTGACCCCGCGCTGGCCGGGCAGCGCGGTGTCCCGGCGGTGGCCGGGGCCGCGCATCAGGTCCCGGCCGGTGGTGCCCTCGACCACCACGGCCTGGTGCAGGCCGATCGCCGGGATGTCCAGCAGCGCCACCGGGGCGCCGTCGGCGGCCGCGCCGGTCGGGGCGACCGCCCGGGCCAGCTGGTCGCGGAAGGTCTTGTACCCGGTGGACTGGTAGTGCCGCTGCTGGACGTGCGACAGCGTGAACAGGTACCCGACGAAGCCGAGCACCAGCGCGGCCGCCAGGCTGACCGCCCAGGCGCCCTGGAGGAACCGCCGCCGCCCGGGGGAGACGGCGGGCCGGACCGGGGCGTCGGACGCGGCGGGGGCGGCGGGGGCGGCCGGCTGCGCCGGGGCGCTCCGCTCGACCGGCTTCTCCAGCACCGGGGCCGTCACGAGGTGCCGCCCGAGCCGTTGCGGCGGCGCAGCAGACGGCGGCCGAGCAGCGGCGGGACGAGCACCACGGCGAGCAGTTCCAGCGCGGTGAGGGAGGACAGCATCCAGTCCTCGGGCTTGCCGCTGATCTCGACCACGTTGGCGGCCACCTCGGTGGCGGCGCCGCCGCGGCCGCGGGCGACCACCTGGCCGGTCTGCGGGTCGATCACGTCCTCGGTGCCGTCACCGGCGCCGGGCGCGTTCGGGTCGCCGCCGGCCGCTCCGGCGGCGTTCGGGTCGCCGGCACCGCCGGCCGTACCCGCGCCGCCGGTGCCGCCCGCCGCACCGCCGGTACCGGTGCCCCCGGTGCCACCGGACCCGCCGGTGCCGCCGGAGCCGCCCGCCGCACCGCCGGAGCCGCCGGCCGCGCCGCCGGAACCGCCCGAGCCGGAGCCGGTCTTGACGGGCTGGCCGTCCTTCACGGTGCAGTCCAGCGGGCTGCCCGCCTTGTCGCAGGGGCTCGGCATCGGGGCGTTCTTGAGGACGGTCAGCTCCCCGGCCGAGTTGAAGGTCGGGTTGGCGCAGTTGGCGAGGGTGTCGGGGTCGACCGGGCTGGCGTTGCCGGGGATGTTCCTGGTCTGCAGCAGACCGCCCTTGACCAGGCCGCGCGGGATCGGCGAGTAGCCGAGGTCGTCCGCCTTGCCCTGGCCCTCGCACAGCACGTAGGAGAGGAAGCGGCTGAGCGCGGAGCCCTTGTCGTTGTTGAAGCGCGGCGGCGGGGGTGCCGAGGCTCCGGCGCGCGGCACGATCAGGTAGCTGTAGCTGGAGATCGGGTAGGCGCGCGGGTCGTCCATGGTGTAGACGCCGTCGAGGTTCTGCTGCAGGTAGTTCGGGTCGTTCGCGGGGGTGCCGTCGTCCACGCCGCGGATCTTGGCGGCGGTGAGCGCGACGGCGACGTTGGAGGCGGTCGGCAGCGAGTAGTAGCCGGCCTGGTTGAGCACCTTCACGACCGGCCAGTTGCTGCGCTTGGCGAAGGCGTACTCGTCGTAGCCGATGGTGCCGACATTGGTCGGGGACTTGATGTAGCCGGCCACCACGTCGGAGCCGTTCTGCGCGGTCATCCGGCCGGAGGGCGGGAAGAACTCGGTGTAGTCACCGCAGCTCACGCCGTTGACGGACTTGCAGTAGGCGTCCCACTGGTCCTTGTGGGTGTGCTCCATCCAGCGGGTGAACTGCGCGGTGGCGCCGGAGCCGTCGGAGCGGACCACCGGGGTGATCGGCAGGCTGGGCAGCGGCTTGCCGTAGTCGTTGGTGATCTTCGGGTCGTTCCAGTTGGTGATCTTGTTGGTGAAGATGTCCACGACGGTCTGCGGGGAGAGCCGCAGGTCGCGGACCTGCTTGCCGCCGACCACCAGGTTGTACATGAAGGTGGTGCCGCCCGCGGTGATCGGGACGTAGGAGAAGCCCCAGGTCGGCTTCTCCGCGCTTCCGGTCCCGGACGCCTGGCCGCCCTGCCCCACCCCGCTGTCCTGCCCCGAGCGGAACGGCACGTCCGAGGCCGTGAAGTCGTCCTGCCCGTTCGACCAGGCGGTGCGGCCGGCCGCGGAGCCGACCGGGCTGAAGTTGATCTGGATGCCCTGCGGGGAGACGTCCTGCCGCCACTGGTCGATGGCAGGACCGGCCCAACTGGAGCCGTCCGCGCTCAGCGAGACGGAGGCCGCGAACGCCGGGGACTGCCCCAGCAGCGGGGAGGCCGCCGCGAGCATCAGGGACATCGTCCCCGCCAGCAGCCGGGCCACGGAGCGACTGAGGCCCCTGGACATGTGAACTCCTCTGGTACGGAGGGTGGTTGGTCTGGACATCAGTGCTTCGCCTGCGAGTGGAGGGCGTACGGACGGGCGATGCCCCCGAGGGCGGCCGCCTCCTGGCGGCGGGCCTCCCGGTTGATCCGGCGCTTCTGGGCCCGGGTCAGCTGCCCGGGACGGCGGCCGCCGAGCATGCGCGCGGTGACGAAGAGGATCAGCACCACGGCCATCAGGGTCAGGCCGGCCGCGAAGCCGCGCGCGATCATCCCGTCGTACGGCTGCTTGACGTAGTTCCAGATGTACAGCGGCAGCGACACCTGCTGCGCGTCGAACGGGCTGGCGTTGAACCGCGGGGTGAAGCCGGAGGTGAGCAGCACCGGCGAGGTCTCGCCGACGCCGCGCGCCATGCCGAGCACCACCGCGGTCACCAGACCGGGCCGGGCGGTCGGCAGCACCACGTTCCACACCGTGCGCCACTGGCTGCCGCCGAGCGCGTAGGAGGCCTCTCGCAGGGTGCCGGGCACCAGCCGGATGACCACCTCGGCGGCCCGGGTGACGATCGGCATCATCATCACGGTGAGCGCGAGCGAGGCCGCGAAGCCGCTCTTCTCGAAGCCGAAGGTGAGGATCACGATGCCGTAGACGAACAGGCCGGCCACGATGGACGGCAGCGCCGTCATCGCCTCGACCAGGGTGCGCACCGGGCGGGCCGCCCGGCCGCCGACCTCGGACATGAAGACGGCCGCGGCGATGCCCAGCGGAACGGCGAACAGGGAGGCCAGGCCCAGCTGTTCGAGCGAACCGACGATCGCGTTGAGCGCGCCGCCGGAGGTGAGCGGGTCGAGCGGGCCGGTGCGCTCCATCGACTCGGTGAAGAAGTTGAGGTGCTGGGCCGCCTCCCAGCCCCGGCTGGCGACGTAGCCGATCTGGTCGGCGGTCAGCGCGACCACCAGCAGCCCGGAGCTCCAGGCGACCACGGCGACCAGCCGGTCCCGCACCATCATCGGGTTCCACTGGAGCCGGCCGAGCAGGTAGTAGCCGGCCAGGAAGAGCAGGTACCAGCAGAGCAGGAAGCCGAAGGCGCCGCTGAACGGCAGCACCCGCTCGTAGAGCACCCAGTCCAGCGCGAGCGAGCCGACCGCCGCACCCGCCACGGTGAGGACGTCGTCGCGGGTGACGCCGCCGATCCGCAGCTTCTTCTCGGGGCCCGGGGTCCCGGCCCCGGCGGGCCCGGGGGGCCCGGGGGGCGAGGGCTCGCCGGCGGGCCCGGACGCCGCGACCGGCGGCAGGTCGAGCGTGGTCATCGGATGGTCCCTTCACGGTGCGGACGGCTGCGTGCCCTGTGGGCGGACTGACGGTCGGTCATGCTCAGTCCGCCGTCGCGGCGCCGGAGCGCGAGCGGTTGATGACGATCCCGGCCAGCACGTTGACCAGCAGGGTGAGCGCGAACAGCACCAGGCCGGCGGCCATCAGCGCGGAGAGCGACAGCGCGTCCGACTCGCCGAAGCGCAGCGCGATCAGCGCGGAGATCGAGTTGGCGCCGTTCTCCAGGATGTGGGTGATGGCCTTGAAGTTCGGCGAGATGATCAGCGCGACGGCGATCGTCTCGCCCATCGCCCGGCCGAAGCCCAGCATCACCGCGCCGATGACCCCGCCCTTGCCGAACGGCAGGACGACCGCGCGGACCATCCCCCACCGGGTCGAGCCGAGCGCGTACGCGCCCTCCCGCTCGCCCTGCGGGGCCTGGGAGAACACCTCCCGGCTGAGCGAGGTCACGATCGGGATGATCATCAGGGAGACCACCACGCCGGCGATGAAGGTCGACGAGGTGTACGAGGTGCCGATGTCGCCGGTCCGCACCTTGAGGAAGGGGATGTACTCCCCCAGGTGGTTGGCCAGCCAGCGGACGAAGCCGATGATCCGCGGCTGCAGGAAGAACAGGCCCCACAGGCCGTAGACGATGCTGGGGATGGCCGCCATCAGGTCGATCAGCGAGACCAGGGCGGCCCGCAGCCGCACCGGGGCGTACTCGGAGATGAAGATCGCGGTGCCGATCGCCACCGGGACGGCGATGACCAGCGCGATCACCGCGATCAGCAGACCGTTGGGCAGGACGGCGGCGATGCCGAAGTTGTGGGCGGCGGTCTGCCACTTCTGCTCGGTCAGGAAGGACAGGCCGACGGCGCGCAGCGCGTCGGAGCCGCGCAGGATCAGGAAGAAGGCGATCAGTCCCATGATCGCGAAGACCGAGAAGCCGGCCAGCCGCAGCACGCCGCGGAACACCCGGTCGCCCGGGGTCGCGGGGGAGGTGATCGTGCGGGGCACGTCCTGGTCGGGCCCGTGGTCGGGTTGGCGTGGTGCCCCGGCGTACGGTGCCGCGGGCTCGGCGGCGGATGTCATGGTGTGCTCTCCGTGCTCGGGAACGGGCGTGCTCGGTGAGGGACCGGGGCGCTGCCTCGGCGGGAGGGAAAGCGCTCGGCGGGGCCGGAACGGCGGCCCCGCCGAGCGCGGGTTCCTACTTGCGGCGCAGTCGCGACCACTGGGCGCGGGCGCCGGTCAGCACCTTCGCCCCGGCCGGGGTACCGCCCAGGACCAGCGCGGCCGGTCCTCCGACCAGCAGCACCAGGCCGGCGATCAGCGCGACGGGCAGCAGCAGGCGGGCGGTGCCGGGACGGTCGGGCACCGGGGTGCCGACCGGGGCCGCGGCGATCGCGTTGCCGGAGGGCGCGGCGCCCGCGCCGGGCTTGGCGCCGCCGGCCGCGCCGGGAGCCGCGGCACCGCCGGCCGTGCCGGTCCCGGTGGAGCCGGTGCCGGAGAGGCCGCCGCCGGACAGGCCGTCGGAGGAGCCGAAGCCGGTGCCGCCGGAGTTGCCGTCGGCGGTGGTGCCGCCGGTGCCGGAGCTGCTCACCGGGGTGGTGCCGTCGCCCGTGCCGCCGGAGCCGGAGGAACCGTTGCCGCTCTCCGGAGTGCCCGGCTCGCCGCCGGGCGGAGGGGCGGTCTGGTTGCCGGGCAGCTTGCCGTCCTGGGCCGCGACGTGCTGCACGGCCTCCTGGGCCTGCTGCCGCTGGGCGCCGGTCAGCGCGAGGTAGCCCTGGGCGAGCTGCCCCGGCGCGAGGCCGTAGGTCTGGCCGTCGGTGGTCACGGTCTTGAGGAACTGCGAGATCGACGCGGCCTTCTCGGCGGGCACGCCGCCGGTCGGCACCATCGCGTACTGCACCGCGGTCAGCGGGTACGCCCGCTGGTCACGCGAGAACGCGGTGTCCGGCGTGCCGTAGGGCAGCTGCTGGACCCCGGTGGCGGCGTCGGTCGGCATGTCGCCGACGGCGGCCTGGAAGCCGGCCGTGCCGGGCGACACGAAGGAGCCGGCCGGGTTGAGCAGCGAGGCCTCGGGGAGCGAGAACGCCTTGGCCTGGCCGGTGTCCATGATGGCGAGCAGCGACCGCTGGCCGGGGATCTGCGTGGCACAGGCCTTGTGGCTGCCGTCCGACTCGGTGTTCGGCTGCTGGCAGTTCGGCTGGTACTGCATCAGGTTGCGCGCGACCCGCCCGAGACCGTCGAGCGAGGGGTTCCACTCGTACTGCTTCCAGTGCTTGAAGTCGACTCCGGCACTGCCCTGCGCGGGCCCGGAGTAGTCCTGGACCTGGAACGCCTCCGCCGGGTAGCCGGCGAACTTCGGCTTCAGGTAGAAGCTGTCGACGCGCATGCCCCACTGGTCCGGCTCACCGTCGAGGAAGCGGCTCGCGTCCGGATCTGCGGCGAACCACGAGGTCAGCTGGTAGGTGAAGTCGGTGGTGCCGCCGGGGACACCGGGGTAGATCGTCAGGGTGCCGCCGCAACTCGTCGGCCAGTGGATCCCGTTGGCCGCCGTCTCCGGGTTCAGCTGCTTGAACTCGGGGTCGGTGAACAGGCAGTTCGGGTTGCCGGCCACCGAGGGGATGCTCGTCCCCGGCGAGGCGTAGGACTGGGTGAGCAGCTTGGCGACCAGCCGGGCGTTCAGCTTCATGTCGCGGATCTGCCGCCCGGTCTTCGGGTCGTCGATCAGGTACGTGACCGAGATGCCGGTCGTCGCGAGCGGGGCGTAGACGTACGGACGGGTGGGCGGCGAGCGGTCGGGCCGCGCCGTCAGCGCGACCTCCGTGCTGCTGCTGCCCCCCAGGAACGCGGCACGGGCCTGCGGCTCACCACCGGAGGGGACGTAGCCCACGGTCATCGGCGAGTCGCCCAGGCACAGGCCGGCCCGCCACTGCTGCATGGCCCGGTTGGCCATCTCCAGACCGGCGGCACCGAAGGCCTGGTTGCTCACCGTGCAGGAGTCCGCCGTGGGCGCGAAGGACAGCGGGACCACCGTCCGGTGCTGCCAGGCGCACTGCTCGCTGGTCCGGTTGCCCGTCTTCCAGTTCTGGTTGCCGGGGGTCATGATCCCGTCGGCGGCGGTGTAGGCGTCCGGGTCGGCGTCCAGGTCGTGGAACTCGCAGTCGGCCTTGCCGTCGAGGACCTGGAAGAGGTCCAGCGGGTCGCCGCCGTAGTTCGGCTCGACCACCAGGGAACAGGGGTGGGTCGCGTCACAGCCGAGCGTGGAGCTCTCCTTCGCGCTCCACACCTCGATCGAGGCGGCGCCCGAGCCGTCCGGACCGGTGGAGGCGATCACCTGGTTGGTGGGCCACTCCGGCACCTCCGTGCGCGTCGGCCGGGGCGGCTGCTCGAAGCCCTTCGTCCGGTCGCCGCCGTAGAGGGTGCTGCCGTAACAGTCCGTCACTGCCGGGTCGGTGCCCCGGCACTGGTAGATCCGCACCGCGTAGAGGATGTGGGTCGACAGCGACTGTGCCGTCGGCGCGGGATCGTTGGACCCCAGGTAGACCGTCGGGGTGAAGCCGCTCCAGGACACCTGGAGGACCTGGTTGGTCAGGTTGGCCGTCTGGGAGACGGTCACGCTTCCCGGCTGGCCGTACTGCTTGGTGGCCGGAAGCCAGACCTTCGGGCCCGGGACGGTCACCGCCGAGTCGGCGTGCGCCTGTGGCGCCGCGCCCAACCCGATCGGAATGACGGCGAGCGCCGCCACCACGGCCTTGGCGAGGACCAGGGCCGGTAGTCGACGGCGCCACCTCCCTGGGCCTCTCGGGTCGGGTACGCGGTTTCTCATGGCGAGGCCTCCGGGAGATGCGGGCCGCCGGGGGAGGCGGCACGAGGGCGTCGATCGCGCTGGGGACGGACGGTTCCGTGCGTACTATTCGGCCAGTCGGACATGGCGGGATCCGGTCGACCAGATGTACGAGACCACAACGCGACGACTCCGTACCGGAGTTGGGAACTCCGCAAGCGGCGGGGGCCCCCCCCGGGGCGGGGGCCCCCCCCCGGGGGGGGGTAACCGGGGGGCGGGTACGGGGGGGTGGGTTGGGCCGGGGGTGTGGCACCCCCGGGGAGGCGAGGTTT
>NZ_JBHVVE010000016.1:0-79575 GCF_042883725.1 Kitasatospora sp. NPDC058184 | reverse complement strand
ACCCTAGCCACGCCCCCCCACCCCCCCCCCCCCGACCCGGTGTGGGACCCCCCGCCCGCGCCGGCCCCGCCCCCCGCGGGGGGCCCGCCGACCTGCGGTTCAGTACCGGGCGAGCGGTACCGGGTGGTTCAGTGCGCCGGGGTGTAGGACAGCGCGAGCTTGCCGATCTTCTGGCCGGCGGTGAAGTAGCCGGTGCCCAGCTTGGTGTCGAGGTACTGCGCGCCGGCCGCGTCCACCTCGAAGCTGGAGGAGGTCAGGTTCTGGGTGAGGCCGCTGCGGGTGATCACGTTGTCGCCGGACGGGTCGAGCAGCGGGACCGGCGTGGTCGAGCCGTTCGGGACACCGGTGAAGTAGCCGTTGTCGGCCGAGAAGTCGAGCTGCTTGAAGGCCACGCTCTTGCCGGTCTTGAGGTTCAGGAAGAGCAGGCCGCCGCCGAACTGCACGTCGCCGTAGAAGCTCGGGATGTTCGCGGCGCCGCCGGTCACCGGAAGCGTCACGGTGAGGCCCGCCGTCTGGTCGTACGCCGGGTCCGCGGGCTGCAGCGGGATGATCACGATGCCGTTGAGCGCGGCGTTCGTCAGGAAGTTGACGTCGGTGGTGATCACGGCCTGGCCGGCGGCCGGGGTGGTGGCCGTGTCGGCGACGGCGACGCCGCTCACGGCGGTCAGGGAGAGGACGACGGCGGCACCGGTAGCGGCCAGGCGGGCGCTGATGCGGGACATGCTGGACTCCTTGGGAGAGGGAGAGGTGATGTGCTGGTGGTGCGGTTCGGCGGGGCTCAGGAATGGGTGACGGAGCCGCAGGCGATCTGCGGCAACGGGACGAAGCCGGACTTCCTGATGGCGTCCGCGCCGTTGCGGCAGATCCAGCCGCCGCGGCCGAAGATGCCGCGCAGCGCGGCACCACGGGTGTTGTCGGCGTACAGCTCCGCGTCGCGCAGGACGTTCGACAGCACGACCCCGTACGGCGCCGTGACGGCGGAGGCCGAGATCGTCCTGGTCTGCGGGTCGATGGGCGCGATGCCGTCGACGGACCTCAGGGTCAGGGCACCCGGCACGTCCTCACCACCGCCCTGTCCCTGGTACGCCTGGCCGATGTAGTAGCCCGTCGAGTAGGGGATCAACGCGTCGGGGTCGGCCAGGAGCGGGTCGCTGCCCTGGTTCTCCCGGATGCCGCTGGTGACGCAGGCACCGGGGGTGACCGCGTAGCCGCGACCGATCGTGAGCAGGAAGTGCGCCCTCAGACCTGTCCCGGACGGGGGAAGGTAGGCCTTGATGGTGGCGTTCGGCAGCGCCGGGTCGATCTGGTTCCAGGTGGTGACCGCGCAGGTGTAGATGTCCTTCAGGTTCCCGGTGCTCAGGTTCGCCGGGGCGTTTCCGGTGGCCGGGGCGGCCCAGGCGACGGCGTCCCAGGCGATGGCCACGAAGTCGTCCGTCGAGAGGTCGTCCTGCTGCGGGCCGCGTGACGCGCGGGCGAAGTCCACGGTGGTGCCGGTGCGGCCGTTCAGCGCGACCATGCCGGCGTGCTGGTCCGCGGGCCGGGCCATCGTCGTGGCACCCGACTTGGTGGTGATGGTCCCGCTCGGACGCGTGTCCCAGCTGTACAGCCTCGGTGTCGCCGGATCCGTCAGCGAGGCGTTGTAGCCGCTCGCGATCCGGTTCATCAGGATCTGGGTGGTCCCGTCGCCGACACCCACGACGTCGACGGCACGCGGTGTGACACCGGCCGCCGGGTCGGCGAGCGCGGTACCGCCTGCGGTGGTCGTCACCAGGACGGCGATCGCGGCGGCACCGCCCAGCTTGGTCATGGCCCTGCGCATCGGCCCGCCTCCGGCGTCCGGTCGTGGTGAGGGTGGCCCGGCGGCCGCGGGGCCAGGCCCCGCGGCCGCCGGTGTGGTGCGGGGTGGATCAGGAGTGGGTGACGGCGCCGCAGGCGTAGGCCGGCAGCGGCAGGAAGCCGAAGCTCTTGAGGTCGTTGGCGCCGTTGTTGCAGAGCCAGCCGTTCTTGCCGAAGATGGCGCGCAGGGTGGCGTTCGAGGTCCACTCGCTGTCACGGAAGACGTTGTAGACCACGCGGGAGTACGGGGTGGCCGCGAAGGCGGTGCTGATCGTCTTGGCCGCGGTGTCCACCGGCAGGACACCGTTGACGTTGCGGATGGTCAGCGGGCCCTGGACGTCGGCGCCGCTGCCCTGGCCGTAGTAGACCTGGCCGATGTAGTGGGCCACGGAGTAGGGGACCAGCGCGTTGGGGTCGGCCAGGACCGAGTCGCTGCCCTGGTTCTCCTGGGTGCCGCTGACGACGCAGGCACCGGGGGTGACCGCGACGCCGCCACCGATGGTGGTCAGGAAGTAGGAGCGGGTGCCGGAGTCGGTCTGCGGCAGGAAGGGCTTGATGGTGGCGTTCGGCAGCGACGCGTCGATGTCGTGCCAGTTGGTGACCGCGCAGGTGAAGATGTCCTTCAGGTTCGCGGTGCTCAGGTTCGCCGGGGCGTTGCCGGTGGCCGGGGCGGCCCAGGCGACGGCGTCCTTCGCCAGGCTGACGAAGTCGTCGCTGCTCGGGTCGCTCGCCTGCGGGCCACGCGAGGAGCGGGCGAAGTCCACCGTGGTGTTGGTGTAGGTGGTCAGCGCCTTGATGCCGGCGCCGGAGCCGTTCGGGCGGGCGATCGCGGCGGAACCGGCCTTGGGGGTGATGGTGGTGTTGATGGGGGTCGCGTCCCAGCTGTAGACGCGGGGGGCGTTCGGGTCGGTCAGCGACGCGTTGTAGTCGGCGGCGAGCTGGTTCACGACGGCCTGGGTGGTGTCGGAGCCGGTGCCCACGAAGTCGATGGCGCGCGGCGTCACGCCGGCGGCCGGGTCGGCGACGGCGGTGCCGCCGGCGACGGTCGCGATGGAGGTCGCCAGGGCGGCGACGGTGAGCAGCTTGGCAGCGGTCTTACGCATGTTCCTCTTCCTCCGGGGGAGAGACGTACATCGCGTGAAACCCGTACTCCGTTCGGGAGTTCGGGGCCGTGTGGCCGCGTCCGCTGCGGCCTCGCCGGCAGTGCCGATCCTGTCCGGCGGGGAGGTTCCGCCGGAAGGGAGGCCGGGTCCGGCCGGGGAATGTCGACTCATCGGTTCGACGAGGTTTAGCCACTGGTCAGCGTGCACGTGACAGGGGCACTACCGGCCCTCCGAACCCGGTCGACGTTCTTCTCCAGGAAGCTGCTCGGGGTGTTGCCGGAAACCTGCCCTTCACCGGAACTGCACGGACGGGGGCCGTGGACGGAACCGCCGCCTCCGGACCCGCCCCCGGACATGCTCCGGATACGCCCGGGATACGCCCCGGACACGCCTCCGGACATGCCGACATGGCGGTCCGTCGCGTTCGACGGACCGCCATGCACGCGGTCTTCTACAGCGGCCGGCGGCCGTCCCGCCCCGATCGCCGCAACTCCTGCCCCACCCACTGCAGTCCGGCCAGGAACCCCTCGATCCCCGCCTGGCACTGGTCCCGCCGCAGGTACCCCCGGGCGCTGCGGGCGACCGGGACGGCGTCGGCCGCCCCCGGCCGGGTGCTGCGCACCGGCAGGTAGGCGGCCCAGACCCACTGACGTCCTTCGGACTGCCCGACCGAGCACCGCAGCGCGGCCCGTTCGATCAGCAGCACCCGGACGGCCTCGGCGAGTTCATCCTCGCTGCGGTACGTCCGTACGCCGACCCCGAGCGGCCTCCCGTTGGCGGCCCGCAGTGCCCAGCCGAGGCAGCGGTCGGCCGCCGGCACGATCAGCAGTCGCGGGCCGCGTCGCTCAGCGGCCATCGGTGCGTCTCAACGGTACGGCGGGCTCCGGGAGTTCGTGCGGAGGCTGCTTGGAGAGCAGCACCACGAACCGCCGGAAGGCGTTCTGGCAGGTCGCGTACCGCTCGTACGCGCGGCTGGAGCGCACCTCGGGGAGGGCACGCGAGCCCGGGACGACCCAGATCCAGCCGATGCCCTCCCGTACGTGGGTGATGCGCGCGGTGAGCCCGGGCGCCGCGGCGCGCAGGCCGTCGAAGCCCCGCTCGGCCTCGCCCGCCGTCTCGAACGCGGCCGGGGTGATCGCGACCACCCGGCCGTTGGACGCCTTCAGTTGCCAGCGGTAGCGCCCGTCCGCTGCCCGTTCGGCGCGGAAACCCCCTCGACTTGCCCCTGCTGCGGTGTGACCGCGGCCGGCAGCGTTCACTGCCCCCTCCGTCCGGTTGCCCTCCGGTTTCCCCTCCGAGCGGAGCAAAGCTATGTGTGCACACGGAGCCCCCGAAAGCCCAGAACGTTCACAACTTGCGCTGTTGGTCGGGAAGTTCTCTCTCGTTTAACTTTCACCGGTTCTTGGTGGTAGTCCCGGTCGGAACCCTCAGAGCCGGGCCGTCCAGCGCACCATCGTGCCCTTGCGGTACGGCCCGCTCTCGTGCCAGGCGTCGCCGCCGAGCGCCTCGGCGCGCCGGGTGAGGTTGAGCAGGCCGCTGCGCCGGCCGCCGGCCGGGATGCCCACCCCGTCGTCGGTCACGGTGAGCAGCACGCCGGGCCGGCCGCCCCGGTCCAGCGAGTCCGGGTCGCCGCCCACCGGGCGGCCGTCCTCGCCCAGGTGGGTGGTCGCGTCGATCTCCACGCCGACCCGGGAGGCGCGCGCGTGCCGGGCCGTGTTGGAGAGCATCTCGCGCAGGGCGGCGAGCAGTTGACGGCCGGTCTTCTCCCCGACCAGGCTCTCCACCGGCCCGACGAAGCTCACCGAGGGCTTGAAGCCGAGCGCGGCCGCGGCCTGGCTGGCCTCCCGCAGCACCCGGGTGCGCAGGGTGTCCGGCGCGTCGCCGTGGTCGTCGTGCTGGAGGGCGTAGATGGTGGTGCGGACCTCCTGGATGGTGGCGTCCAGCTCGTCCACCGCCTTGCCGATGCCGACCCTGACCTCGGGGACGACGGCCCGCCGGGCGGCGCTCTCCAGCATCATCCCGGTGGCGAACAGCCGTTGGATCACCAGGTCGTGCAGGTCGCGGGCGATCCGGTCGCGGTCCTGGAAGACGGCCAGCCGCTGCTGGTCGCGCTGGCCCTCGGCGAGCCGCAGGGCCAGCGCGGCCTGCGAGGCGAAGGTCTCGGCGAGCTGCTTCTCGCTGTCGGTGAACGGCACCGCGCCGTGCGGGCGCCAGACGCAGAGCCCGCCGAGCACCCGCCCGGCGGCGACCATCGGCACGGCCATGGACGGGCCGAAGCGGCGGGCGAGCCGGATCACCACGGTCGGGTCGCTGGACATGTCGTCCAGGTAGACGCTCTCCCCCGCGAGCAGCCGCGCCGCGAAGCTCTCCCTGGGCAGCAGTTCGCCGCGGACGTACTCGGCCAGTTCGCCGGAGGCGTGCGCGACCCGCATCTGCCCGTCGCCCTCGCCGCCGCCCTCCGGGCCGGTCGGCAGCAGGATCATGCCGAGCGCGGCGTCCGCCAGCTCCCGTACCTGCTCGGCGGCGACGGTCAGCGCGCTCTCGGCCTGCTCGGCGGAGAGCAGGGCGGTGGCGACGGCGGCGGCGCCGGCGATCCAGCGTTCGCGGCGGCGGCCCTCCTCGTACAGCCGGGAGTTCTCGATGGCCACGCCGGCCGCCGCGGCGAGCGCGTGCACCACCTGCTCGTCCTCGGGGGTGAAGGCGCCGCCGCCCTTCTTCTCGGTGAGGTAGAGGTTGCCGAACACCTCCGCGCGGACCCGGATCGGCACGCCCAGGAAGGTCCTCATGCACGGGTGGTGCGGCGGGAAGCCGGAGGAGCGCGGGTCGGTGCGGAGGTCGGCCAGCCGCAGCGGCTCGGGGCGGTCGATGAGCGCGCCGAGGATGCCCCGGCCGGCGGGCAGTTCGCCGATCTCGGCGGCGGTCTCGTCGTCGACCCCGACGTGGATGAAGTCGGCCAGGCCGGTGCCGCCGGGGGCGATCACGCCGAGCGCCGCGTAGCGGGCGTCGACCAGTTCGGCGGCGCCCACGGCGATCCGGTGCAGGGTGGCGTGCAGGTCCAGCCCGGCCCCGATCGAGACCACCGCCTCCAGCAGCCGCTGCATCCGGTCGGTGACCGCGGCGGCCGACTGCAGGCGCTCGGCGACCTCGGTGACCAAGGTGTCCAGCCCGAGCGAGGCGATCTCCGGCACCTGGTGGGGCGTCTGCTCGGCGGCGGCCCCGGGGAGGTCCGACGGAAGGCCCGGAACGGGGTCCGACGGGAAACCCGGAGCGGGGTCGGGCGGGAGGTCCGGCGTGGGGTCCATGAAGAAAGCCTACGTTTGTACGCTTTTCAGCCGAAGGACGGCGCGACTAACGGGTGACGGCCCGGCCGGCGGCGGCCGGAACCGGCTCCAGCAGCCCGTCCGCCTCCCGCTCCCGCCGCCACATCGCGTGCAGTCGCCCGTCCGGGTCGGCGACCAGCTCCGACCAGCGGCCCCGCTCGGCCACCCGTCCGCCGTCCAGCACCAGCACCTCGTCCACCGTGGTGTCGTCCAGCCCGGCCAGCCGGTGGGTGATCAGCACGGTGGTGCGGCCCTCGGTGGCGGCCAGCAGGTCGGCGGTGAGGGCGTCGGCGGTGGGCAGGTCGAGGTGCTCGGCGGGCTCGTCCAGGACCAGCACGGGGAAGTCCGCGAGCAGCGCCCGGGCGAGCGCCAGCCGCTGGCGCTGGCCGCCGGAGAGCCGGGCGCCGTGCTCGCCGACCATGGTGTCCAGGCCGTCCGGCAGGCCCTCGGTCCACTCCAGCAGCCGGGCGGCGGCCAGCGCGGCGCGCAGCTCCTCCTCCCCCGCCGCCGGCCGGGCCAGCCGCAGGTTCTCCCGCAGCGAGCTGTCGAAGACGTGGGCGTCCTGGGCGCAGAGCCCGATCACCCGGCGGACGGACTCGCCCGCCAGCGCGCGGCTGTCCACGGCCTCGGGGCGGCCGTCGGCGAACCGCACCGTTCCGGCGCTCGGCTCCAGGAAGCGCAGCAGCGCCTGGGCGAGGGTGGTCTTGCCGGAGCCGGACGGGCCGACCACGGCGATCCGGCGGCCGGCCGCGAGGTCGAGGTCCACCCCGACGAGCGCGTCCGCCGTCTGCCCGGGGTGCCGTACGGTCAGCCCGCGCACCGCGACGGGCAGCGGCCGCTCGGGCAGCGCCACCGGTTCGGCGGGCTCGGCGACCGGGGGTTCGGCGGAGAGCACCTCGTCCAGCCGGGCCCGCGCGGCGCGGCTGCGCTGGCGGGCCTGGACGGCGAGCGGCATCCCGGTGACGGCCTCGAAGGCGGCCAGCGGGGTCAGCACCACCACGGCCAGGCAGACCGGCGCCAGCACCCCGTCGCGCACCCCCTGGACGCCGACCGCGGCCGCGGCGGTCACGGTCAGCCCGGTGAGCAGGGCGATCAGCCCGGTGCCGAGCGCCGTGGTGGCGGCCGAGCGGGCGGCCAGCCCGGTCAGCGCGGCGTCGGCGCTACGGACGGCGGCCAGCCGGCCGGGCAGCGCGCCGGCCACGGTGAGCTCGGCGGTGCCGGTGAAGGCGTCCACCACGGCGGTGGCCAGGCGCCCGCGCGCCGGGGCCTGGCGCCGCTCGGCGCCGGCCGACCAGCGGGCGGCCAGGGCGGGCACCAGCCCGCCCGCGAGCAGCAGTCCGAGGCCGAGCACCAGCCCGGCGGCCGGCAGGAAGGCGGCCATCGCCGCGGTCGAGGCCAGCGCGACCAGGCCGGCCACCGCGGCCGGCAGCCGCCAGCGCAGGTAGTGGTCCTGGACGGCGTCCACGTCGGCGACCAGCCGGGAGAGCAGGTCGCCGCGCCGGAAGGCGGGCAGTCCGGCCGGGGCGAGCGCGCTCAGCCGCCGGTAGACGGCGGCCCGCAGGGTGCCGAGGGTGCGCAGCACCGCGTCGTGCGAGACCAGCCGCTCGGCGTAGCGGAAGACGCTGCGGCCGATGCCGAAGGCCCGTACCGAGGTGACGGCCATCATCAGGTAGAGCACCGGCGGCATCTCGGAGGCCCGGGAGATCAGGTAGCCGGAGGTGGCCATCAGCGCGACGGCGCAGCCGAGGGCGAGCGCGCCGAGCAGGATCGAGAGCGCCAGCCGGGGGGTGCCGCCGCCCTCGGGCCGGGGCTCCTCGGCGACGGCGGGGGCGGGCGTGGGGCGGCCGCTGTGGGCGAGCGGCGCCACCGGGGCGGCCGGGGCGGCGGCCGCCGGGGCTCCGGCCAGCCGTACCCGCCGGTCGGCGACGGCCAGCAGGGCGGGCCGGTGCGCGACCACCAGCACGGTGCGCGCCGGGTCGGCGGCGAGCGCCCGGACGGCGTCCACCACGGCCGCCTCGGAGGCGCCGTCCAGGTTGGCGGTCGGCTCGTCCAGCAGCACCAGCGGCCGGTCCTCGGCGAGCAGCACCCGGGCGAGGGCGAGGCGCTGGCGCTGCCCGGCGGAGAGCCCGGCGCCGTCCTCCCCGAGGACGGCGGCCAGGTCGGTCACGAAGTCGAGCGCGTGCGCGGCCCGCAGCGCCGTCCACAGCTGCTCGTCGGTGGCCTCCGGCCGGTAGAGCCGCAGGTTCTCGGCGACCGTCCCGGCGAACAGGTGCGGGTGCTGCGGCACCCAGGCGATCTGCCGCCGCCAGCTCTCCGGCTCCAGCTCGGCCAGGTCGTACGTCGTACGGCCGTCGGCGGCGGTGATCCGGACGGTGCCCGACGACGGGGCGGTGAGGCCGAGCAGCACGGCCAGCAGGGTGGACTTGCCGGCGCCGCTGGGGCCGGTGAGCGCCGTGCTGGAGCCCGGACGCAGGGTCAGCGCGGCGCCGTCCAGCGCCGGCTCGGTGCGCCCGGGGTGCCGGACGACCAGGCCCTCGGCGGCGATCACGGCGCTCGCGAGGTCGGGTGCCGGGGTGGTGCCGGCGGCGGGCAGCGGGGTCTCCAGCACCCGGAACAGCTCGTCGGCGGCGGTCAGCCCCTCGACGCTGGAGTGGTAGAGCGCGCCGACCTGGCGGATCGGGAAGTACACCTCGGGGGCGAGCACCAGGATCAGCAGCCCGGTCTCCAGGTCGAGCGTGCCGTCCACCAGCCGGAAGCCGACGGTGACGGCGACCAGCGCGACGGACAGGGTGGAGAGCAGCTCCAGGGTGAAGGAGGAGACGAAGGCGATCCGCAGGGTGCGCAGGGTGGCCCGGCGGTAGTCGGCGGTGATCCGGGCGATGGTGGCGGCCTGGGTGCGGGCCCGGTTGAACACCTTGAGGGTGGGCAGTCCGGCGACCACGTCGAGGAAGTGGTGGGAGAGCCGGGACAGGGTGTTCCACTGCCGGTCCATCCGGGACTGGGTGGCCATCCCGATCAGCACCATGAACAGCGGGATCAGCGGCAGCGTCCCGGCGATGACCGCGGCCGAGGTGAAGTCGGCGCCGACGATCCGCAGCAGCACGATCACCGGGACGACCACGGCCAGCGCCAGCTGCGGCAGGTAGCGGGCGAAGTAGTCGTCCAGGGCGTCGATGCCGCGGGTGGCGAGGGTGGTGAGTTCGCCGGTGGGCCGGCCCGCCAGGTAGGACGGGCCGAGCGCGGTGGCGTGGTCGAGCAGCCGGCGCCGCAGGGTGGACTTCACCCGGGCGACGGACCGGTGGGCGGTGAGTTCGGTGAGCCAGCCGACCAGCCCGCGCCCGACCGCCGTCAGGGCGAGCAGCAGCAGCGGCGTGGTCAGCTCGCCGAGCGTCGCCCCGCGCTGGAAGGCGCGGACGACGATCTCGGCGATCAGACTCGCCTGGGCGACCACCAGGGCCGCGCCGACCGCGCCGAGCAGCACGGATCCGGCGAGGAAGGCCCTGGTGGTGCGGGCGTACCCGAGGAGTCGGGGGTCGACCGGCTTCACGGCGTCAGGCCTGGTCGAGCGGGGCGGCCGGGTTGTGCCCGGGGATGTGCTGGACGCCGATCCGCTTGCGGAACACCCAGTACGTCCAGCCCTGGTAGAGCAGCACCAGCGGGGTGAAGATCGCCGCCACGACGGTCATCACCTTCAGCGTGTACGGCGAGGAGGCGGCGTTGCTGACGGTCAGGCTCCACTCCGGGTTCAGGGTGGAGGGCATGACGTCCGGGAAGAGCGCCAGGAAGAGCATCGCGACCGCGGCCACGATGGTCGCCCCGGAGAGGCTGAACGCCCATCCCTCGCGGCCGAGCTGGTTGGCCGCCAGGGCGCCGAGCAGGGCGACCACCGCGACGATCATCGCGGCGAGGCTGCGGCCGTTGCCGTGGTCCACCTGGGTCCAGGTCAGGAAGGCCAGCGCCAGCACGGCGGTCGCCAGGCCGGAGACCAGGGCGGACCTGCGGGCCCGCTCGCGGATCTCGCCGACCGTCTTGAGCGCGGCGAACACCGAGCCGTGCAGGGTGAACAGGGCGAGCGTCACCAGGCCGCCGAGCAGCGCGTACGGGTTCAGCAGGTCCCAGAGGGTGCCGACGTAGTTCTTCTGCGCGTCGATGTCCACGCCGCGCACGATGTTGGCGAAGGCCACGCCCCAGAGGAAGGCCGGGAGGAGGGAGGTCCAGAAGATGGCCTCCTCCCAGTTCCGCTGCCAGCGGGCGCCGTCGTTCTTGGCCCGGTACTCGAAGGCCACCCCGCGGACGATCAGGCAGACCAGGATGACCAGCAGCGGGATGTAGAAGCCGCTGAAGAGCGTCGCGTACCAGTCCGGGAAGGCCGCGAAGGTGGCGCCGCCGGCGGTCAGCAGCCAGACCTCGTTGCCGTCCCAGACCGGGCCGATGGTGTTGATCAGCACCCGCCGCTCGGCGGTGTTGCGGGCCAGCGGCTTGGTCAGCACGCCGATCCCGAAGTCGAAGCCCTCCAGGAAGAAGTAGCCGATCCACAGGACCGCGATCAGCACGAACCAGACGTCGTGGAGTTGCATGTCAGATCCTCAGTTCCCCGGTGTCCCGGCGCCTCAGTAGGCGAAGGCGAGCGGCTTGTCGGCGTCCTCGTCCGAGGACGGTCCGCGCAACGACGGGTCCTTGGTGGGCGGCTGCTCGGTCACCACCGGGCCGGCCTTGGCGTACTTGACCAGCAGCCGGACCTCGATGACGGCGAGGATCGCGTACAGCGTGGTGAAGGTGGCCAGCGCGCCGATCTGGGTGCCGACGCTGACGTTGGGGGAGACCGCGCTGGCCGTGGTCATCAGGCCGAAGACGGCCCAGGGCTGACGGCCCATCTCGGTGAAGATCCAGCCGAAGCTGTTGGCGATCAGCGGGAAGCCCATGGTCAGGATGCCGATCCGCCAGCTCCACTTGGTCAGCTGCGGCCCCAGCTCGCGCCTGGGGGTGAGCATCAGCCGGGGCACCTCGGTCTCGCCGGTGCGGAACTCGGGGTGCAGGAAGAGCTTCTTCCGGGTGGTCCACAGGCCGATCAGGCCGGCCAGGAAGGAGGTCATCCCGAAGCCGATCATGAGGCGGAAGCCCCAGTAGGTGACGAAGATGCTCGGGATGTAGTCCTTGGGGTCGCCGCCGTGCTGGGCGGCCTCGGCGGCGGCGGTGTCGTTGATGCCGGGGACGGACGAGCTGAAGTCGCTGTGGGCGAGGAAGGAGAGTATCCCGGGGATCTCCAGGGCGACCGAGTTGTGGCCCTTGCTGACGTCCCCGACCGCGAAGACCGAGAACGGCGCCGGCGCCTGGGTCTCCCACAGCGCCTCGGCGGCGGCCATCTTCATCGGCTGCTGCTCGAACATGACCTTGCCCAGGGTGTCGCCGCTGAGCGCGGTGCCGGCGCCGAAGACGACCGCGAGCACCAGGCCGAGCCGCAGCGAGGTGCGCATCGCGGCGGTCTTCTTCGGGTCGGCGGTCTCGGCCCCTCCGCTCTTTTCAAGCAGCCGCTTGGCCTTCCAGAGGTGGAAGGAGGCGATGCCGACGACGAAGGCCGCTCCGGTGAGGAAGGCGGCGGTCAGGGTGTGGAAGACGACCACCAGGGTGGTGTTCTGGAACAGCACCCGGACGACGTCGGTCAGTTGGGCCTTGCCGGTGACCGGGTCGATCGCGTAGCCGACCGGGTGCTGCATCCAGGAGTTGGCGGCCAGGATGAAGTAGCCCGAGAGCACGGTGCCCAGCGCCACCATCCACATGCAGGCGCAGTGGATCTTCCTCGGCAGCTTGTCCCAGCCGAAGATCCACAGGCCGATGAAGGTGGACTCGAAGAAGAAGGCGATCAGCGCCTCCATCGCGAGCGGGGCGCCGAAGACGTCGCCGACGAAGCGGGAGTAGTCGGACCAGTTCATGCCGAACTGGAACTCCTGGACGATGCCGGTGACCACGCCCATCGCGATGTTGATGAGGAAGAGCTTTCCCCAGAACTTGGTGGCGTGGAAGTACTTCTCCTTGTTCGTCCGCACCCAGGCGGTCTCCAGACCGGCCACGATCGCGGCCAGGCTGATCGTGAGCGGGACGAAGAGGAAGTGGTAGACGGTGGTGATGCCGAATTGCCATCGCGCGATGGTTTCGTGAGCGATTGCCAGTTCCACGTCGCCCTCTCTCCCAACCTGCCCGCGTGACGACGGGCATCTTCCGGACAAACTTCATCTATAGCCGTAGACCGTTGCTCAACCACGCAAGCTTGTCCGCTTGTGAACGTGAACACGTTCACAAGGAGCAGTATCCACCATCCTTACGGGGGAACCGCAGGTGGGGTGGGATTGACAGGCTGTGCGCTGCGTCACGGGCCGCGGCGCGGTCCGCACAGTCTGCGGACCCACCGCGGGCCGGGGCAACGAACGACCGGGCGGATGGCCGGAAGTTGTTGGCCGAACCGGCGCTTGACAGGCCCGCGACCCGGTCGCCCCGACGGGATCCGCGTGCTAGGGCCTGTCCTCGGACTCGCCTCTGCGGGCCGCCGCTGGGGCCCGCGGGTCTGGCCGAGTCGGCCGGGACCCGCGGGCCACGCCCTACGGGCGGCCGAGCAGCTCGGTGCCCGGGACGGAATCGGCGCGGGCCGTGAAGAACCCGGTGAATCCGGCCAGGAACTGCTCCCGGGTGATCCGCCCGTCCCCGTCGGCGTCCAGCCGGCGGAAACCGTGCGACAGCTCGGCCGGGTGCACGCGCGGCCCGCCGAACACCGCGCGGTACTCGTCGAACTCCAGGAAGCCGCTGCCGTCGGTGTCGGCCGCGGTGAACACCGCCCGCAGCGCGGGCAGCAGCCCCCGCTCCAGGTAGGCCTCGTCCCGGTCCAGGCCGGCCAGGGTCGCCGCCACGAACTCCTCCCGGCTGACCCTCCCGTCCCCGTTCGCGTCCATCACCGCGCGCAGCTGCTCCCACCAGCTGTCGAAGGCCTCGTACACCCGGGCCTCGCCCGCCTCGTCCAACTCCAGCTGCCAGCACACGTTGTGCGCCATCGCCCGCAGGTCGTGCGCGGTGATGAAGCCGTCGCCGGTCTGGTCGAGCACCTCGTGGAAGAAGCGGTCCAGCCTGGGCCCCCGGCCGTCCCGGTGCGGGCGGTGGCGCTTCGGCGTCCGGTGCTCCTCCGGGGAGCGGTAGCGCAGCCGGTCCGGGAGGAGCGGGACGACCGCACCGGCACCGCGGTGCAGCACGGCGGACAGCAGCGCGGCCCGCCGGGTCCGGACCAGCCCGAACCGCTCCCGCACCGCCGGCGGCAGGTCCGCCACCGTCAGCTCGCGGATCGCCCGGGCGACCACCACCCGCACCACCCGCCAGCCCGCGTCACCGAGGAACCGGAGCCGGCGAGGCGCGGGCGCCTCGCGCAGCAGGTCGTCCAACAGGTGGCGCGCCGCCTCGGTGTGCTCCAGCCGCTCCCGCGCGTACCGGGCGAAGTAGGCCGGCAACTCCCCCACGGTCTCCGGGATCTCGCCCTTCGGGAGGTCGAAGACGGCGACCGCCTCCCGGAACTCCGCGTACGCCTGCGCCAACTCCCCCGCGTCGTACCGGTCCCCGCCCAGCCGGCGCATCGCGACCACGCCCTCGAAGAGCGTCAGCAGCACCCACGCCCTGGTCGCCGCGTCCCCGGCCTCGTACGGCCGCCCGTCCGACCCCGTCCCCCGGATCCGCTTGTGCGCCCGCTCCAGCCGCGCGACCTCCCGGCGCAGCGCGTCCGCGTCCTGGTAGAACAGCCGCCGCCCGCTGCCCAGCGTGTGCTCCACCCGCCGCCACGGGTGCGCCCGGTACGTCGAGTGCTCCGCCATCCCCGCCGCCACCACCGGATCCGCCGCCTGCAGCACCAGCAGCCGCCACGCGACCAGCACGATCCGCCACTCCGACAGGTCCCGCCTGAACGACGCGCCGCGTTCAGCCACGGCGCTCACCGGTGATCTCGGGACCGATCACGAAGCCCTTGGCGGGGCCCTCGGGGATCACGGCCTCCTTGCCGTACGGGACCCGGGTCGAGGTCGCGTAGGCACGGCGCTCGGGGTCGGGGCCGGTGAGGACGGTGACGGCGCCGAACCCCTCGATGATCTCCACATGGATGCCCTCGGGAACGTCCATGGACTTCCACATCTCCCACAGCGCCTGGTCCAGGTCCACGCCGGTCTCCTCAACAGCAACCGCGCTCATCGGAACACCCCAATTTCCCGTCCAGTGATCAGCCCGCGCGAGCCCGCGCGAGCAACGGCAGCACGGTCGCACGCGACCTGGGGGTCGGCCGGGTGAACGGCAACGGGTTCACTCGATCGAGGAGTTTCGGGGCCGGGAACGCCGGAACCGCAGGACGGGCCGGGGCCTGTCCTGCGGTTCGGGGGTGGTCGCGCCCGCCTTTCGGGCGAGCGCGGACCTGGTGGGTCAGGAAGCCGAGCGGGCCGGCTTGCGGCGGGAGACGTAGAGGGCGGCGGCGCCGAGGCCGAGGGCGAGGCCGGAGCCCAGGGCGAGGTACGGGGTGGCGGGGTTGGAACCGGTGTCGGCGAGTTCGGTGGCCGAGCCGGTGGTGGCGGCCTGCGTGGCGGTCGCGGTGCTGGTCGAGGTGGTCGACCTGTTCGAGGCGGTGGCGGCCCTGGTCGCGGTGGACGCCTTGGTCGCGGCGGTGTCCGAGGCCGGGGTGCCGGCGGCGGGCTGCTCGGCCGGCTTCTCGACGGGCTTCTCGACCGGCTTCGCGGCGGCGGCCCGGGCGTCGGCGAGCGCCTTGTCCGCGGCGGCCTTGGTGGCGGCCGCGGCCTTGGTGGCCTCCTGGGCCGTGGAGATCCGCCGGAACGCCTCGACCTTGGCGTCGTCCAGGGCCTTGCCCGCGGCGGTCACGGCGGCCTTGGCCTTCTCGTCCGCGGCGGTGGCGGCGTTGGCGGCCTCGAACGCCTTCAGCATCCGCTCCCTGGCCTTGGGGAGGTCCTCCTCCTTGGCGGTGCCGTACGCCCGGGCGGCCTCCTCGGCCTCCTTGTCGGTGGTCTCCCTGGTCGCGGCGGCCTGCTTGGCGGCGGCCCGCGCCTCCTGGAGCCTGCCCTGGTAGGGCTGCGGGTCCTTCAGGAACGCGGTGGCCTCGGCCGTGACCTCGGCCTCGTTCGCGACGGCCGCCGTGTGGGCCTTGGCCGCGGCCGCGGCGGCCTGCTCCAGCTCGGCGATCGAGCCGCTGTCGCTCCGGGTCTGCGTCACCGACGCCGACTCCGCGAAGGCGGGCGCGGCGGAGAGCACGGCGGCGGGCGAGACGACGGCGGCGACGAGGACGGCCGAGACCAGCGAACGGCGGAGGTTCACGATGACCCCTTTCGGGTCGAAAGGAAAGCAAGAGTCACGGCCGGAGGGTTCCTCACGGCCGGACGACGCCGATCATAGGCACACGCATTCTTAACGCTCCATGCCGGATTCCGGCAATGACCGGGCGTCCAACCTTCCGGGTTCACCGGGGAATTGACGAGTCGACAAAGCCGGGGCAAAAGCGCGCCCCGAACGCCCGAATTGGCGGCATTCGGGTCCGCGGGGCCGAATTCGCGGCATTCGGCCCCGCGGGAATCCGGTCAGCGCTGCCGGGGGAGTTCGACGCGGAAGGTGGCGCCCTCGCCCGGGGCGGTGTGCAGGGTGAGGGTGCCGCCGTGGGCGCGGGTGAGGGCGGTGGCGATGGCGAGGCCGAGGCCGGCGCCGCCGCCGTTGTCGCGGCTGCGGGAGGCGTCGACCCGGAAGAACCGGTCGAAGACCCGCTGGGCCTGCTCCTCGGTGAGGCCCGGGCCGGAGTCGGCGACCTCCAGCAGGCAGACGCCGCCGGGGCCGGCGCCCACCCCGATCCGGACCGGGGTGCCGGCCGGGGTGTGCTTGACCGCGTTGCCGACCAGGTTGGTGACCACCTGCCGCAGCCGCGCCTCGTCGCCGAGGACGGGCGCCGCGCCGGGCGCGCCGGTGCCGGCCGGGCCGGTGAGCGCGACCGGGCGGCTCGGGTCGAGGGCGGTGAGGTCGTGCAGCGCGTCGGCGGCGAGGGTGCGCAGGTCCATCGGGGCGAGGTCGAGCGGGCGTTCCTCGTCCAGCCGGGCGAGCACCAGCAGGTCCTCGACCAGGGCGCCCATCCGGTCGGCCTCGCTCTCGATCCGGGTCATGGTCCGCTTGACGTCGGCCTCGGTGGGCAGCGCGCCCATCCGGTACAGCTCGGCGAAGCCGCGGATGCCGGCCAGCGGGGTGCGCAGCTCGTGCGAGGCGTCCGCGACGAAGCGCCGCATCCGGGCCTCGGACTCGGCGCGGGCCGCGAAGGCCGCCTCGATCTGGGTGAGCATCCCGTTGA
The DNA here is from genome assembly GCF_042883725.1 of Kitasatospora sp. NPDC058184. NCBI lineage: Bacteria > Bacillati > Actinomycetota > Actinomycetes > Kitasatosporales > Streptomycetaceae > Kitasatospora > Kitasatospora sp. NPDC058184. The sequence goes on along the minus strand of NZ_JBHVVE010000016.1, from coordinate 62,965 downwards.
GCGCGATCGACAGCCGGCCGACCTCGGTGCCCGGGGAGAGCTCCGGCATCCGGTGCGACAGCTCGCCGGCCGCGATCCGCTCGGCGCCCGCCTCGATCCGGCGCAGCGGCCGCAGCCCGGCGCGCACCGCGAAGAAGCCGAGCGCGGCGATCAGCACCAGGACGCCGCCGCCGATGGCCAGGAAAGAGGTGCTCAGCCTGCCGATGGTGGCGTCGATGTCCTCGCGGGAGACCGCCACCATGACGTAGGTCGGGGTGACCGCCGGCGAGGCGTACGCGCTGGGGTTGGCGGCCTGCCCGCGGGGGGCCTGGAGCGGCAGCACCAGCACCCGCCAGCTGTGCCGGCCGCGCTGGTCGGGCAGGTCGAAGGGGACGTCGGGGGCGGTCCGGGTCGGGTCCAGTCCGGCCAGCTGGGGCGCCGGGTCGCTGTCCGAGACGGGCTGGCGCATCAGCGCCTGGACCTTGCCGTCCGAGGAGAGGTACTGCACCAGGTACTGGCTGGGCAGGCTGACCCGCCGCCCGGCGACCAGGGGCTTCCCGGCGGCCGGCGCGACCACCTGGCTCGGGGGCTTGCGGGAGAGCGGCAGCCCGTACCGCTGGAGCTGTTCGTCCAGCTGTTCCACCAGCTGGGTCCGTACGGCGCCGAGTACGAAGGTGTCGCTGACCGCGAGCCCGGTGGCGACCAGCGCGAACACGAGCACCAGCAGCCGGGCGCGCAGCGACAGCCGGGAGGAGAAGCGGGCGGGCACGAGCGGGTCCGGTCAGCCCTGCGGGGGGCGGCGCAGGGCGTAGCCGATGCCGCGCACGGTGTGGATCAGCTTGGGGCCGTGCGCCGGGCCGGAGTCGAGCTTGCGGCGCAGGTAGGAGATGTACGACTCGACGATGGAGAGGTCCCCGCCGAAGTCGTAGGCCCAGACGTGGTCGAGGATCTGCGACTTGGAGACCACCCGGCCGACGTTGGCCATCAGGTAGTGCAGCAGCTTGAACTCGGTCGGGGAGAGCGAGACCGGGGTGCCGCCCCGGGTGACCTCGTGGGCGACCGGGTCGAGGCTGAGGTCGGCGACGACCAGTCGGCCGTCCTCGGCGGGCCCGCCGGCCCGGCGCAGGATGGCGCGGATCCGGGCGATCAGCTCCTCCAGGCTGAAGGGCTTGGTGACGTAGTCGTCCGCCCCGGCGGCCAGGCCCTGGACCTTGTCGCCGACGCCGTCCTTGGCGGTGAGGAAGAGCACCGGCAGGTGGTCGGCGGGGTGCCCGTGGGCCGGCCCGGCTATCTGCCCGCGGCTGGTGCGCTCGCGCAGCTTCTCGACGACGGTGAAGCCGTCGAGGTCGGGGAGCATCACGTCGAGGACGACCAGGTCCGGGCGCTCGGCGGCGACCAGTTCGAGCGCCTCGGTGCCGGTGGCGGCGGAGGCGACGCGGAAGCCGGAGAAGCGCAGCGAGGCGGAGAGCAGCTCGCGGATGTTGGGCTCGTCGTCCACGACGAGCAGGAACGCCTCGCCCTGGCCGCCGGGCACCGTGGAACCGCCTGGTGTGGTGACAGTGCCTTGCACGGGGCTTTCGCCTCCCGGTCGGACGATGACGTTCAGCATGAGGCTAGCCCCCGGAGGCTATGCGGCATGGATGAATGTTGGATTAACACCTTATCGGTCGGTTTTTGGGCGATCGGCGCACAGGGGTGGGGTCGGTGGTGTGCGCACGGGCGTGGACACGACGGACGGGGCGCGCACGCTGTGTGACGCGCCCCCTCGGTGTGCCGGCTCCCCCTCCGAGCGGGTCGACGCGAGCCGACGGGTGGACACCGCCCGCCGGTCGGCCCGACCCCCGGTCGCGAGCGACCCCCCGGACGCGACCGGCCCCTCGGGACCGCGGAATCCGTTCGCTTTTCCTCCTGCTATGATTTACAGCGAGGCGTAGGCAGTGCTTTCGAGCAATTGCCCGGCCCGATCATTTCGGTGGTCATAGCGAGAGGGAAACGCCCGGCTCCATTCCGAACCCGGAAGCTAAGCCTTTCAGCGCCGATGGTACTGCAGGGGGGACCCTGTGGGAGAGTAGGACGCCGCCGAATTCTTCTTACGGCCCCTGCCGTGTTTCGAAAGAGACACGGCAGGGGCTTTTTGCGTTTCTCCGGCCGTTCCCCGGCCGTTCCCCGCCCCCGGTACGGGCGCCGACCCGCCCGCAGCGGCGCGTCCGGCATCCGAGACGCCGAGTCCCGGAAGTGGTGCTTTGCGGGCATCTGAGAGGATGGCGGACATCGAAACAGACTTGCGTCTCGCTACCTGAGACTGCAATATCATGCTATGGACAACACTAGCGGCGTCGGCGTTCTCGACAAGGCCGCTCTGGTGCTCAGCGCACTGGAGTCGGGCCCCGCCACACTGGCGGGGCTGGTCGCCGCCACCGGTCTGGCGCGCCCCACCGCCCACAGACTCGCCGTCGCACTCGAACACCACCGCCTGGTCACCCGCGACATGCAGGGCCGCTTCATCCTCGGCCCCCGCCTGTCCGAACTCTCCGCCGCCGCCGGCGAGGACCGACTGCTCGCCACCGCGGGCCCCGTCCTCACCCACCTGCGCGACGTCACCGGGGAGAGCGCGCAGCTCTACCGCCGCCAGGGCGAGATGCGCATCTGCGTCGCCGCCGCCGAACGACTCTCCGGTCTGCGCGACACCGTCCCCGTCGGCAGCACCCTGCCGATGAAGGCCGGCTCCGCCGCCCAGGTCCTCCTCGCCTGGGAAGAGCCCGAGCGCCTCCACCGAGGCCTCCAGGGCGCCCGCTTCACCGCCACCGCGCTCAGCGGCGTCCGCCGCCGCGGCTGGGCCCAGTCCATCGGGGAGCGCGAGCCGGGCGTCGCGTCCGTCTCCGCCCCCGTCCGCGGACCGTCCAACCGCGTGGTGGCCGCCGTCTCCGTCTCCGGCCCCATCGAGCGGCTCACCCGCCACCCGGGTCGCCTGCACGCCCAGGCCATCATCGAGGCCGCCAACCGGCTCACCGAGGCCCTCCGCCGCAGCTGACCGCCGGGCAGCGCGGCCGGAACGCACGAACGGAACGGGCCGCGCCCGAGGAAAGGATCTCCTCGGGCGCGGCCCGTTCCGTCTTCCGGTCCCCCGCCTACGGTTCGACGCCCTACGGTTCGAGGCGGTGCGGGCCCCGGAAGAGGAACGTCGCCTCGCGGATCGACGGCAGGCCGAGCGCCAGCATCAGCAGCCGGCCGAGCCCCAGACCGAGCCCGCCGTGCGGCGGGGTGCCGTAGCGGAAGCAGTCGAGGTACCCGGAGAGCGGGCCGGTGTCCATGCCCTTCTCCCAGGCCTGGGCGACGAGGCGGTCGTACCGGTGCTCGCGCTGGGCGCCGGTGGTGATCTCCACGCCCTTCCACAGCAGGTCGAAGGACTCGGTGACGGTCGGGTCGTCCTCCGGCCGCAGGTGGTAGAACGGCCGCACGGCGGCTGGGAACCGGGTGACGAAGACGAACTCGTGCCCGGTCTCCTCGGCGATCAGGCCGCACAGCGCCCGCTCGCCCTCGGGGTCGAGGTCCTCCTTGACGCCCTCCGGGTCCCAGCCGGTGGCGCGGAGCCGGGCCAGCGCGTCGGCCATCGTGATCCGGGGGAACGGCAGTTCCGGGACGACGACCGGGGTGCCGAAGTGCTCGGCGATCGCCGCGCCGTGCCGCTCGGCCACGGCGGTCAGGACGCGGTGCAGCATCCGCTCCTCGAAGGCCATCACGTCCTCGACCCCGTCGACCCAGGCGATCTCGACGTCGACCCCGGTGAACTCGGTGGCGTGCCGGGAGGTGAAGGACGGCTCGGCGCGGAACACCGGCCCGATCTCGAAGACCCGGTCGATGCCGCCCGCGATGGCCATCTGCTTGTAGAACTGCGGGGACTGGGCGAGGTAGGCGGTCCGGCCGAAGTAGCCGACCTCGAACACCTCGGCGCCCGACTCGGAGGCCGTCCCCATGAGCTTCGGCGTGTGCAGCTCGGTGAAGCCCTCCTCGGCCGCCACCGCCCGCATCGCCCGCTCGACGGTCGTCTGGACGTCGAAGACCAGCTGCTGGGAGGGCCGCCGGATGTCGAGGAACCGCCAGTCCAGGCGCTGGTCGATCCCGGTCTTCTCGTCGATCGGCAGCTTCGGCTCGGCCGGCGAGACGACCTCCACGCGGGTCGGGACGATCTCCAGACCACCGAGCTTGACCTGCGGGCTGGCGACCACCCGGCCGGTGATCTTCACGGCGGACTCGACCGTCACGCCCTCGAAGGCGGCCTCGATGACGTCGTCCTCCCCACCCCGGAGGTGGGTGACCTGCACGAGACCGGTGTGGTCCCGGACCAGGACGAACTGGATGCGCCGCTGGAGTCGGAGCGTGTTCACCCACCCGTAGACGGTGACCGTCTCCTCCAGGTGCGCGGGCAGCTCGGCGACAAGGGTGCGCGTCATGACAGGGAACTCCCCGGGTTTGCGGGCGCGTTGGTCGCGCCACGTCGACGGGCGGTAAACGGCCGCCCTGGGCGCGTTCACCGTAGAGGATCAAGCCCGTGGGAGTCGCGGGGTTTTCCCTCGTGTCCGGGCGGACGGCGGCCGGTGTCCGGGCGGACGGCGGACAGGGGTCGGCGGCCCCTGCGCGGTGCGAGGGGCCGCCGGAACGGTGCGGTCGCCGTCGGCCGACCGCCTCGTACGGGGAGGAGGCGGTGGCCGTCGCGGTGGGGACCGTCAGTGCAGCTGCGACTGCCAGTCGACGGGGACCCGGCCGGCCGGGCCCGGGGTGGGCTGGGTGACCGGGTGGGCGGTGGGCGGTGCCAGCGGCGGGCCCTCGTAGTACTCGCCGGTGTCCAGGTTCCAGAACCACTCCTCGCCGGGCTCGAAGCTGACCAGGAACGGGTGGCCGGCCTGGCGCGCGTGCTTCGTCGCGTGCTGGGCGGGGGAGGAGTCGCAGCAGCCGATGTGGCCGCAGGCCGCGCAGCGGCGCAGGTGGAACCACCATCCGCCGCCGGCCAGGCACTCCGCGCAGCCGTCGCCGCTGGGCACCGCGGCGGGGTCGATTCCCGGGATCGGCTCGCCGGTCATAGCTGCCTCCTCGGCTGGGCGGTCCGTCCCCACCAGCCTGGCCCGGCCGTGGCGGCGCTGCCAGTCCGGGGCACCTGACCGTCCGCGGCACTTGACCGTCCGGGGCACTTGACCGTCCGGGGCACCTGACCGTCCGGGCGCCGCAACCTTTCGGCCCGCTCACGGCATCAACCTGGTAGGGGGCGGGCCACGGGAGGGGCGCCGCAGACGGGGCGGACCAGGGCGGCCGGGGGCGGGGCGGGGCGGACCGAGTCGGAGGCCGGCCGCCGAATTCCCCCGAATTCATTCGGTACGTATGCGATTCACCCCCCGGGAATCGACCCCGGAGCCTGTTGCAGAGCCGTGACAGCCGCACGCGAAAAACCGTTCGACCGGAGACTTCCAAGGGTTAGCATTCCGGAATGGAATCGAACCTCCCCCCGATATGGAGTTCCTCCGAGAACGCGGACCTCCAGCCGTCCCGCAAGGCCCCGCTCCGGCTGGCCCGCCTCGGTGCGACCTTCCTGGGGGTGAGCGTCGTGTCCGGTGTGCTGCTGGCAGGCCTCGTCCTACCCGTCGCCGGCGGCATCGGGCTGACGGCCAAGAGCACGGCGGAGGGGTTCGAGGACGTCCCGTCCGACTTCAAGACCCCGCCGCTCACCCAGGCGACCCAGATCTTCGACGCCAAGGGCGGCCTGATCGCCAAGGTCTACGAGCGCGACCGCACCGTCATCACCGCGGACCAGATGTCGCCGTTCATGCGGCACGCCCAGGTCGACATCGAGGACGCCCGCTTCTACGAGCACGGCGCCGTCGACCTCAAGGGCGTCCTCCGGGCGATCAGCAAGAACGCGGAGAGCGGCACCGCCTCCCAGGGCGCCTCCACGCTGACCCAGCAGTACGTCAAGAACGTCAACGTCGAGCAGGCAGGCGACGACCGGGACGCCGTCCTGGAGGCCCAGCGCAAGACCCTGGGCCGCAAGATCCAGGAGCTCAAGGTCGCGATCAAGCTGGAGGAGGAGGTGCCGAAGGAGCAGATCCTCACCAACTACCTCAACATCACGTACTACGGGAACGGCGCCTACGGGGTCGAGGCCGCCTCCCAGCGCTACTTCAGCAAGAGCAACAAGGACCTCACCGTCGCCGAGGCGGCGACGCTCGCCGGACTGGTGCAGAACCCGTCGCAGTACGACCCGAAGCTGCACCCGCAGGCCGCGCAGAACCGCCGCGACACCGTCATCGACAAGATGCTGGAGAACAAGCACATCACCGCCGAGCAGGCGAAGGAGGCGAAGGCCGCCCCGCTCGGCCTGAACTACAAGGCGCCGCAGAACGGCTGCATCACCGCCCAGGCCGGCATGGGCTTCTTCTGCGACTACGTGCGCCACGTGGTCAAGCAGGACCCGGCCTTCGGCCAGAGCTCCGACGAGCGCAAGAAGTTCTGGAACCAGGGCGGCCTGAACATCTACACCACGCTGGACCCGGAGAAGCAGGCCGCCGCCCAGAACGCGGTGAGCAGCAACGTCCGGGTCACGGACAGCGTCTCCGCCGCCGCCTCCATGGTCGAACCCGGCACCGGCAAGATCCTCGCCATGGCCCAGACCCGCCCGTACGGCCTGGACACCAACCAGAACCAGACCGTCGTCAACCTCAACGTCGACGCGGCGATGGGCGGCGGCAACGGCTTCCAGCCCGGCTCCACCTTCAAGCCGGTCGTCGCGGCCGCGGCCCTGGAGGCGGGCCTGCCGGCAACCCAGGAGTACTCGTCCCCGAACAAGCTCGAGTACCCGACGATGAAGACCTGCGAGGGCACCTGGAAGAACGAGGCCAGGCCCAGGACGGTGGTGCCCAACGAGTCCGCGAGCGAGAAGGGCCCGTACCAGCTGAAGATGGCGATGGCCCTCTCGGTCAACACCTACTTCATCCAGATGGAGCAGGAGATCGGCCTCTGCGCGGTCAAGCAGATGGCCAACAAGCTCGGCATCACCACCAAGGCCAGCGGCAAGCCCCTGGAGGAGGTCCCCGCGATGGCCCTGGGCGTCGAGGAGATGAGCCCGCTGACCATGGCCAACGTCTACGCGACCTTCGCCGCCCAGGGCACCCACTGCGCCCCCGTCGCCATCAACCGGATCACCACCGTGGAGGGCAAGGACGTCCCCGTCCCGTCCTCCCAGTGCGAGAAAGCGTTCTCCGACTCGACGGCACGGGCGCTGAACACCGTCCTGAACGGCGTCACCGAGAACAACGGCACCGGCGCGGCGCTCAGCCTGGACGACAACCGCCAGATCGCCGGCAAGACCGGCACCTCGGACCGCAAGCGGGCCGCCTGGTTCAACGGCTACACCCCCCAACTCGCCACCGCCGTCTGGATCGGCGGCCCCCAGGGCGGCGTCGAGATGCGCAACATCACCATCAACGGGAAGTACCGGGCCGAGGTGTTCGGCGCCGACGGCCCCGGCCCGATCTGGCGGGACGCCATGAACCAGGCCCTGCGCGGCACCCCCAAGCAGTCCCTGCCGATGGCCGACATCCCCGACCCGGCCCCCCGGACCGACCCGAACAAGACCCCGTCCGGCACCGGCACCGGCGCCCCCGGGGGCCAGGCGACCGCCCCGGCGGGCCCGGCGACCAACCCCGAGAACGACCAGCAGCCCTGACGCCGCGTTCCCCGCGCGTCGCCCCGTACATCGCCTCGCACGTCACCCCGCACGTCGCCCCGTCGAGCACCGGCTCGGCGGGGCGACGTCGTTCTCTCCCCTGTGCGGTGCCGGAAATTGAGCGGTGTGACTTTCTTGTCATGGCTATGGTGGCCCGATGGCATCGATCAAGCAGTTCCAGGTCACCTTCGACTGCGCGGAGCCCGAGCGCGTCGGCCGCTTCTGGTGCGAGGCCCTGGGGTACGTCCCGCCGTCCACGCCGGAGGGGTTCGACACCTGGGACGACTACCAGCGCTCGCTGCCGCCCGAGAAGCGGGGCTCGTGGTTCGCCGCCAGTGACCCCACGGGTGCCGGCCCGCGCATGTACTTCCAGCGCGTCCCCGAAGGCAAGGTCGTCAAGAACCGGGTGCACCTCGACGTACGGGCCGGCACCGGCCTGGTCGGCGCGGAGCGCGTGGCTGCCCTGGAGGCCGAGTGCGCCCGACTGGTAGCCCTCGGCGCGACCCGCGTCCAGCTGCTGGTCGCCGACGAGGAGAACGAGTCGTGCCTCTCGATGCAGGACGTCGAGGGCAACGAGTTCTGCCTCGACTGAGCACCGCCCGGATTCCACAACTTCCTGTTCGCTCAGAGCGCCCAGCGGGTCACGCTGCCGTCCGGTGCCGAGTAGCTCACGAACTGCCCCTCCGGCCCGGCCTCGACCGTGAACCACTCACGGCGGGGGCGGTTCTGTCCCAGCCAGCTCCGGTGGGCGGCTTCGACCGTCCGCCAGAGGTCGCGGGGGCCGCTGCGGGCGACGGTGCCGCGGTGCGCGTGGGCGGTCGAACCGTCCGCGACGTCGCGAAGGACGTGACCGTCCCGGACCACGGTGGGACCGAGGTGGAGGTCGGCCCAGAACGCGAACCCCGGGTCGTCCAGGACGCGAGCGCTGACCTCCGTCGCCCGGCTGTCCGCCTGCGGCTCCGGCACCCCCTGGGCCGCGTCCCTCCCGCCGCGCAACGGCATGAAGGCGGCCGGACGGTGGAGAAAACGCCCGACCGCACGCCCGTCCGACACCTTCGTGAGCCTGGCCACCGCACCGCCCAGCGGAGCGACGATGAGGCCACCCGGCGCGCACTGGTCGAGCCACGCCCGGGGCACGCGACGGACACCGCAGGTCGCGATGATCCGGTCGTACGGCGCCCCCGGCGGGTACCCGTCGGCGCCGTCGGCCCGGACCACGACGGGCGCGAAGCCGGCCTCGCCCAACCGGGCACGGGCGGTCGCCACCAGGTGCTCGGTGCGGTCGACGGTCGTGACGTGGGCCGCCCCCGCGAGGTGGCAGAGCAGAGCGGCGTTGTAGCCCGTCCCCGTCCCGACCTCCAACACCCGGTCCCCGGGCCGGACATCCAGCGCGTCGAGCATGTCGGCCATCAGGCTCGGCAGCGTGGAGGAGGAGGTCGCCACCCCGCGGACGCCGTCCGGCCCGGCATCCTCCGCGTGCACGCCGCCCACCTCGGTGACCAGCACCCGGTCCGCGTACACCTCCCGCAGCCACGCCTCACCGGCCGGCCAGAGGCAGTGAGCATCGCCCTCCTCCCGGTAGAACACCGGAACGAACGGATGCCGCGGCACATTGAGGAACGCCTCGACCACCCGCGAGGACAGCACCACGCTCACCCGCTCGATCTCCGAGGCCAACGCGACCCGCGCCCGCAGGAGTTGGTCTTCGTCATAAAGGAGGGTCGTCATACCTGCTGGACCCCTTCCAAGTAGTCGCAGATGGCAGCAGCCCACTGGGGTTCACCTCAGGGGGAGACCTGCTTGCCGGGGTCCGGCCCCGTGTAGACCGGCGAGCGGAAACGCCGACGGAACGCCTCCGGCCCGTGCCGCTGGTCGAGCCAGTCGGTCAGGCAGGACAGGTCTCCGCTGATCATGGCGGAGAGGATGAGTGCGTGCAGGGTGTTCGCAGCGGTTCCACCCGTATCGGTGAGGAAGCACTGGTACCTCATGCCGACGCCACACTCGTATCCGGCCAGGGCCTGATGGAAGTCGGTGGCAACACCCGGTTCGACACGGTCGACGTCGACCGCCTCCAACTGCCCGGTGGTGTCTCGGAAGGCCAGACGGTCATCCGGTTCGATGCGCTCGGCGATGCCGAGGAGATCGGCCACCGCAGCGGTGATCGACCGTGCTTCCCGGTCGGTGGCCCCCTCCATGATGATGCCGAGATTCCGCGTCGAGGAGGCTCCATCGCCGTCCCTCGCCGAGTACGTACGCCCTTCCGCGTCCACACAGTTGATCCCGTAACGGCTACGAACCACCTGGCCGTCTCGGAGCCGGTACTCCCGGAACGAGCCCCAGTGCAGGCAGTCATGGGCGTAGGACCGCAGTAGGTCGAGTGCCACGAGTTCCGGCGACGCCCATCGAGGATCACTCAGCCGGCCGTACCTCGTGATCACCGACGCCAACTGCACATGCCGGTAGCCCTGATTCGGGTGGTGGAAACCGCCGAACGCGTCCGGGCGCGTCGAACGCACCCCCACCCACACCCGGTCGATCGGCAGCATCCGGCTCAGCCCCAATTCACGGTAGCGATCGGCCAGAAGAGCCGCTCCCTGCCGGAACACCTCCCGGGCCCCCTCGTCCTGCCACGCCTCGACAACCCAGTGCAGGAGCGAGAATGCGATGTGCGGGTGCGCCTGGCCGAGTGCGGCGGTCGCCCGCCGTACGGCCAGGAGATGTGCCAGTTCAGCCCGTTCGTCCGGGCTGCCCGCCAGGTGCTCGTTCGGGCCCAGGCAGGAGGGCGTGAGCGAGCGGCCGAGGGTCAGCGACGTCGACGGCTGATCAACTGCCGGTGCGATTCCTGCAATCCGTCGGGGAGTTCGTCCGGCGAGAACCATTGAGCCTCCAGGATCTCGAACGAGGGGGCGCTGGTCTGTCCACTGACGTACAAGGCCTCGTAGGCGACTTCGACGCGCAGCTTGTAGCCGCTCTTCAGGTGCACCAGTTCGCACACCTTCACCGTGAGCCCCGTTTCCTCCCGGACCTCACGCACGATCGTGTCTTCGAAGCTCTCGCCCGCGTTCGCGTAGCCCGTGGGCAAGCCCCACTGCCGGCCCTCCGGCCACATCCGGTGCTTCAGCAGCAAGACCCGGCCGTCCTGGTGACGCACGATGCCCGTGACGCCCACCATGAACTTCGAGTGCCAGAGCCAGAGAACGCGCCACTGCATCGGACCACGGATGATCCGCCAGAGCTTCACGGCGACCTTCTTCATGGACCCGCCCTTCATGCAGAAATCAGGTTAGGGGAATTTCGGAAATCCCATCAACGTTATTCCGGAAATCGACTAAAGATCTCGCCGGTCCCCTCGAAAACGGGCGGCCCACTCCTCCAGTCTGACGCGGGCCTCATCACCCCAGAGCGAGTAGCCTTCGAATCTCCCGAACTCGTTCAGATACTCCTGAACATCCCTCGGATCACGGAAAACGAGCGCGCCGGTGGACACTTCCACGGTGGCCAGAACGGCATCGTAGACCGTGAAGACATTCAGCGGAGCCCATGGCATGCGGCCGGCCATGGGGATGACCCCCAGCCGGACATTCGGCAACCGGGAGACCGACACCAGTCGATCGAGCTGCACGGCCATGGCCTGTTCCGAGACGAGCGGCCAGAGGCAGGCCTGCTCGGTCAGGATGAAGGTGAAGCTCTTGGCCCTCTCATAGAGAACGGCCTGCCTCTCCAGCTTCCTGGCGATGGCCTCCGAATGATCGCCGGCGAACAGGGCGAGGCTCGCCCTGATGTATTCGGGCGTCGCGAGCAGACCGGTGATCATGGTCGGCAGGAAGTACCTGAACTCCGTCGAGTGCCGTTCAAGGGCGGCCAGCTCGACCTGCTTCTTGTCCAGTCCCTTTCGGCGCAAGGCCTTGGCATCCTGCCACTCCGTGTTCGCGATGCGAGCGAGAGCGGTCACCCGCGCGATCAGCTCCGCCGGCGCGTCGAGCGCCCGCAGAATCAGTTCGACATCGACGAGGGACGGTATGACCTTTCCGGTCTCGATCTTGGAGATCTTGGACTGCGACATGTTGACACGCCGAGCGAGCTGGACCCCGGAGAGTCCAGCTCGCTTGCGAAGCTCTTGAAGGATCGCCGCCAGGTCCGCACTCGATCGGCCTAGATCCTGCGGATCAAGCGCCAATTCCCTTCACGTACTCCTCGAAAGGCACCGATTCGGCGATGGCGATCCGCTGGTATTCGATGAACGGGTCGACATCCCCCTCGAACACGGTGCGGTCGATCTGTGTTCCGTCGGGAAGGTAGTTCATGAGCACCACCTCCGCCTTGTCGAACATCCAGTAGTCAGTGACTCCCGCCAACGGGTTGGGCCGATCCGTGACGTCCATGATCCGGACGTCCTCGCCGGCCCACACATGCGGCAGGTAGTACATGAACTCGTAGCGGAGGTATTCGGAGAGCGGTCGCGTGACGATGTGCACCCGCCCCTTGGTTTTCCCCTCCCGCCGCACGCGCTTGAGGTCTTCCGTGTACTCGTTGGAATGCGCATGCGGGTCGATCCGTTCACCGGCTCGAAAGGCTCGCAGTTCCTCTTCCTCCTGCGGAACCCTGTAGGCCGGAAGGGTCTCAAGCCGCCAAGCCTCCGTCTCGAACTGACGGAACCTGGCTTGCCAGGCCTCACCATCCAAGCGCACGAACAGCCTCCCGAAGCACACTCTCGGGGATCTCCACCAGGCCCTCGCCGCCGGGCGGCGCGAAGGCGCCGGAGACGGCCCCCTGGATCACGAACGTCCCCCACTCGGTGCGGTAGACGTTGGGACAGTCGTTCTGATTGCACTCCCCCGAGCCACCGCCGTCGCCCGTGTTGGTCAGCCGTGTGAGACCCGACCTGGTGTCCATCTCAACCCCCTTGGAGAGCGGCCCTGCCAGAGCACCTGGGCACGACGCTAGAGGGCTGGTCAGCGGCTGTCCACGACGGAAGGGAGGTATTCCCGTATCGGACTAAAGATCAAGACCGCGAGGCCTCCCGACCAACAACACGCCCCTGCAAGGACATTGGCTCCACCCCACGCCAAGAGGAAACGAACATCCCCACCCGGCGGCTCCTTGCGGGGAGCGAGGAGCCGCCGGGTAGGGCTACCGGCGCAGGAAGTCGGAACGGCCGACTTCCTGCGCCGAGTCGGGGTGGGGGTGGGGGTGGGGGTTCAGTCGGCGGTGGGGAAGGCGGCGCGCAGGGCGGGGGTGCGGGTGAGGACGGCGACGGCGAGGAGGGCGAGGGCGGAGAGGCCCTGGAGGACGGCGTACCAGGGCGGGCAGAGGCCGGGGATGAGGTCCACGGCGATGATGGCGATCGGCATCACGGTGGAGAGTGTGCGGACGCGGTCGAAAGCCTTGGCGGAGCCGTCGGCGGCGCGGGTGGCCAGCCGGAGGAGGTACGGGGCGACGGCGAGGAAGATGACGCCGCGGATCCACATGAACGGGGTCGTCGGGTGGCCGATGGACGCCATCACGGCGACCGTGCCGAGGACGATGGCGCCGGCTAGGCCGAAGAGCGTGATGCACTTCTTCACCGTGGTGAAGGTGGACTGGTGGGCCGTGGGCGCCATGGTTCTTTCCCCTCCGTGTCGTTGTGGGAACGACGCTACGGAGCGGACGCGCGGCCGAGTATGGGTCCAGCCCCACAAGGGGGTGGGTCCAGCCCCACTCCCAGCGAACCGTTCCGGCGGGAGAGCCGCCTCTACGGCGGGAGGGGCCGCCGGGCGGAGGCGGTGCGTAGGAAGTCGGGCCGGCCGACTTCCTACGCAGGGTCTTATCGGGTTCTTGCCGGGAACCGGCAGGGGACCGGGCGGGATCTTGCGGGGTCCGGGCGGCGCGGGGCGGGGGCTGGTCTGAATAGTGTGATCGTCAGTGGACGTGAGCGAACGTCCGTGATGTGGGGGGTGGGGGCATGACTCCACTGGGCCTGAGCGTGGCCACCTGGTGGTGGATCGTCGCGCTGACGACGGTGCTGTTCTGGGCGATGGCGATACCGCCGCAGGTGACCCGGCAGTACCGGATCATGGTGGCCCTGGCGCCGCTGGTCGGAGCGCTCTTCCTGGTCGGGCGCTCCCACATGAACGGGACGACCTCGGCTGGCGCGCTGTCGATGTACGCGCTGGCGATGCTGTCGCTGACGCTGGGAACGGCCGGGCACCTCGGACGTATGGCGCGTCTGCAACTGGCGTCCGACGAGGCAGGCGACAGGGACGAAGTGCCGCTCACCTGGGGCTTCATGGTGCAGTTCTTCCTGTGCGTGACCGCGGGCTTCGTGGTGTATTTCGTGATCCAGCCGTAGGCACGGGAGAGGGACGGACCGCACCCAGGCCTGGATCGGGGGTCATCCGGTCCGGGACGCCGAACTGGTCGACGGCGGAGTGGAGTTCGCGGTGGCAGGGTCGGGCCCCGACCACTTCTGAAGCACGCCGGCGGCCCCTTGCGGAAGAGCAAGGGGCCGCCGGAACGGTTCGCTAGGCGGTGATGGTCACCAGGTGGTCGAACTCGCCCGCCTGAGTGCCCTGGAGGAACGCGGCGAAGTTGCGGGCGGTGGTGCGGACGATGACGTCGCCCTCGTCGGACTCCCGGAGTTCGATCACACCAGCATCGGCTCGCACCTCAACACAGTCTGCGTTCGAGCCCGAGAAACTGGACTTCTGCCAGGTGGAGTTACGCATATTTACTTTCCATGTCCTTCTTGATGGAGCGAATAAACTCTCGGGACTCCTCCCCCGAGAGAGCAGCCGAACCGATCCGGGCGAGCAGCGACCGAAACCTGGCCGTGTGAGCCGGGGCATCGAAGAGAAGGTTTCCGACACCCGAGTCCGACTGAACCGTGTCGAGTTCCTGAACCGGACCCTCGACGTACGTGAAGTTCTCGTTGGGCAGCGGGATCATGTCGACGTCGAACAGCACGACTCGGATGGAGATGTTGGGCCGCTCTGAGGCCTCGACAAGGGCGCCGAGTTGCTCGGCTTGGACCTTTGCCCCGCCGAACTGCATCCGCAGCGCCGCTTCATGGATGTATGCGGTGTACGGAGTCGCCTCGGAACGGATGATGTGCTGACGCCGCAGGCGGAAGGAGGCTCTCAGGTCGACCTCGTGCCCCGGCAGAGGCGGATAGGAGCGAGCGAAGACGGCTGAGGCATAGGTGTTGGTCTGAAGCAGCCCATGGATGAAGGCCATCGTGTAGACCGAGAGCGCCCGTGCGTGAGCCTCGATCTCAGCAACTTCGAGGAAGTCCTGCGAAAGGTTCCCCCGGTACTCCTCCCACCAGCCTCCCTTGTCGCGGTCCGTGATGATGTCAGCGAGCGCGTCGATCAGGGGCTCGTTGACGCACATGCACAACGCCGCGATCGTGCGCAGGCGTTCGACGCTGATGCCGGTCTTGCCGCTCTCCATCTGCGTCACGTGGGCGGGGTTGATGCCCAGTGCGCGGGCGAGCTGGCTGCCGCCGAGGCCGGCCTGTTCCCGCATCCTGCGAAGTTCGGCACCCAACCGCAACTGGCGAAGCGTCGGGTTCGATCGAAGGGCCATGGGTCCAGTCTGCCAGCCCCGTTCGGGGGAACTTCGCGTGGATCGCCACAAATCTGTGGCGCCTCACGCTATCGTCACCCTCAGAACGATCCGATGGATCGTCAGACACGCCTTGGTTCAGGGCAGTAGGCGCCTGCTGCCCTCCGGCCGAAGAGCGGCCACGCCCTGGTCCAGCTCGCGGCTCTCCCCCTCCACACCCATACCTCTCGGAGGTTCCCGTGTGCACCTTGAACACCCCCTCCCTCACCCTCACCCGGCAGGCCCTGCGGAGCGCCCTGACCCGCGCCTCCTGGGACACCGAGACCATCTTCAACGCCGAACTCGCCCTCGGCGAACTCATCGTCAACGCGTGGCGGCACGCCGGTACCGCCTCGCCCGTCGTCTACTTCTCCCTCAACATCGACACCCTCCGGGTCTGCGTCGCGGACGAGAGCGCCTTGCTCCCCCACGAGAAGCCCCTCTCCCTGTTCGCCGAGTCCGGCCGGGGCCTCCAGCTCGTCGCCGGGCTCACCCACCGCTGGGGCGTCGACCCCCAGGAGCGTGGCAAGACGGTCTGGTACGAGCTGGACTCCGCCGCGTGACCCGCGAACCGATCGCCCCCGACGACCCCCGGATGCGGAACTTCGCCGCCCCGCACATCACCGGCCTGCTCGGGGAGTTGCACCGTCGGGGCCTCCCGTACGGGCTGCTCTGGGGTTCGGCCTCGGCGGGCGAGACGATCCTCGACGGGCGTCTCCTGGTCGACTTCGGCAACGCGCCCGTGAGCACCCTCGTCAACCTCCTCCACCTGCTGCGGGACCTCGACCGGGAGGCGGCGTGGGAGCGATGAGCCTCCTCGAACCGCGCTGAACACATGCGAAGGCCCTCGCCCACCGAAGGGGCGAGGGCCTCGCGGCGTCCGTCGGCTCCGGGTCAGCCGCCGGACGGGTTCCTGGGGGCGCCGCCACCGGCACCGCCGCCGAAGCCACCACCACCACCGAATCCACCGGCGGCGCCTTCGACCAGCTGGCTGGCGGTGTAGCCACCGTTGGCGTCGGGGGTGCCGACGACCGTCACGCTCTGGCCGGGCTGCAGGTCCCCGACCTTGCCCTCCTTGTTGAGCTGGACCTTCGTCGCGTCGCCGGTGGTGACCTTGATGGTGTTGCCGTTGGTGTCGGTCAGGTAGACGGTGTTGCCGTCGACGGCCTTGACCGTGCCCCGGGCGAAGCCGGCCTGCCCGCCCTGCCCCTGCCCGCCCTGCCCAGCGCCCTGCCCGGCGCCCTGGCCCCCACGGCGGGAGCCGCCCTGCCCCTGCCCGTAGCCGCCTCCCTGAGCAGCCGCACCCGCAGCGGCGGCCGCCGGCCGGGCGGCGGACTTCCCGCCGCCCGTCGGCCCGTTGTTCTGCTGGTACCAGACTCCGCCCGCGAACGCCCCGGTGGCGATCACGCCGCCCGCCAGCAGCAGGCTGAGCCAGGGCAGCTTCCGCCTCGGCGGCGCGGCCAGTTCGGCGCTCACGTCCCGCGCGTCCGGCGGGGTGGCGAGGAGGGCGACCTGCTCGGCGGGGGTTCCGGGCCCGACGGTGGCGATCTCTTTGCTCATGACAGTGGAGTCCTACTCGTGCCGGAGGGCGTCGATCGGCCGCAGCGAGGCGGCCCGGTTGGCGGGGTAGCTGCCGAAGAACAGCCCGATGGCGACGGCGATGGCGAAGGCGCCGAGCACCGATTCGGGGATCACCACGGGTTTGATGCCGACGATGCTGAAGTGCGAGCCGGCGATTCCGGCGGCCACGCCCAACCCCGCGCCGATCACCGAGAGCAGCGTCGACTCGGTGAGGAACTGCCCGAGGATCACCGCCCGCGGGGCGCCGAGCGCCTTGCGGATGCCGATCTCCCTGGTCCGCTCGGTGACCGTCACCAGCATGATGTTGGTGATCCCGATCCCGCCGACCAGCAGCGAGATCGCGGCCACCGCGCCGAGCAGCACGGTGAAGGTCTTCGTCGTGCTCTCCCTCGCGGTGAGCAGGGAGGCCTGGCTGGTGATCCGGAAGTCCGCCTTGGCGGGGTCGGCGATCGCGTGCGTGCCGAGCAGGACGCGGGTGATCTCGGACTGGGCGGCCGTGGTGCTGTCCGCGTTCGCGGCCTGGACCAGGATCTGGTTGACGGAGCCGAAGCCGGTGAAGGCGTTCTGCACCGTCGGCAGCGGGGCGATGACGACGTCGTCCGGGTCGGTGAAGCCGCTGCCGCCCTTGGCCTGGAGCACGCCGACCACGGTGAACGGCGTGCCGCCCAGCACCACGGACTTGCCGACCGGGTTCTCGGTGTCGAACAGCTGTTTGGCCGTCGTCGCGCCAAGCACCGCGACCTTGCGCGAGTCGAGCACGTCGTCGTCGGTGAAGTACTCGCCGTGCGCGACCTTCTGGTTGGCGGTCTCGAAGTACGACGGGTAGGTGCCGACGATCGAGCCGGGGCTGTACGAGATGTTCCCGTACAGCGCGGTGCCGCTGGTGGTGACCACCGGGGCGACCGACCTGATCGCCCCCGCGTCGGTGTCGCTCGCCAGCGCCTTGGCGTCGGCGACCGTCAGCTTCTTCACCGAGGAGGTGGCCCGGGAGCCGCCGTTGGCCGAACCGGAGCTGACCGTCAGGGAGTTGGTGCCGAGCGAGGTGATCGAGTCCTTCACCGCCACCGACGAGCCGTTGCCGACCGCCAGCAGCAGGATCACCGAGGCCACGCCGATCAGCACGCCGAGCATGGTGAGCGCCGAGCGCACCTTGTTGGCGGCCAGGCCGCCGACCGCGAAGCGGAGCGTCTGCCAGAGGATCACGCCGGCACCTCCGCGCCCGCCACGCCGGCCTCGCCCGCCGGGCCCGCCGCGAGCTCCGCGTAGGCCGCGTCCAGGAAGGGCGGCGGCCCCTCCACGGGCGCCTGCCGCAGATCGCTCACGATCTGCCCGTCGACCAGTCGCAGCACCCGCTTGGCGTGCCGGGCGACCTCGTCCTCGTGGGTGATCAGCACGACCGTGCGGCCGGTGGCGTTGAGCCCGTCGATCAGGGCCAGCACCTCCTCCGTCGAGCGGCTGTCGAGGTTGCCGGTCGGCTCGTCGGCGAGCAGCATCGCGGGCGCCGTCACCAGGGCCCGCGCCACCGCGACGCGCTGCTGCTGGCCGCCGGAGAGCTCGTTGGGCTTGTGGCCGGCCCGCTCGGCGAGCCCGACCAGCGACAGCGCGGCCATCGCCCGGCGGCGCCGCTCGGCGGTCCGGACGCCCGCGTAGGCGAGCGGCAGCTCGACCTGGGCGAGGGCGGTGGTGCGGGGCACCAGGTTGAAGGACTGGAAGACGAAGCCGATCTTGCGGTTGCGCACCAGTGCGAGCTGCTGCTCGTCCAGGTGGCCGACGTCGGTGCCGTCGAGGAGGTAGCGGCCGGCGGTCGGGACGTCCAGGCAGCCGAGGATGTTCATCAGGGTGGACTTGCCGGAGCCGGAGCTGCCCATCACGGCGACGAAGTCGCCCTGTTCGATGTCCAGGCTGACGCCCCGCGGCGCACCGGTCTCCGGGTCGGAGGGGCCGCGCAGCGCGTGCACGGTGGCGTCGCCGTGCCCGTACGCCTTGGTGAGCCCGCGGATGCGGATCACCGGGACGGGGTGCGCGGGGACGCGCTTGTCGATGACGTGACGCATGCTCACGAGTCAGCCCTTGCCGCCGCGACCGGCCCCGGCACCGGCGCCGCCACCGCCACCGGAACCGCCCGGGAAGACCCCGCCGCCGGCCCCGCCCCGGTTGCCGCCGAGGCCCGGGAAGGAGGCGTTCGGGAAGCCGTTCCCGCCGCTGGTGGTGGGGAGTTCGACCTTGTCGCCCTCCTTCAGCCCGGAGACCACCTGCACCGTGCTGTCGCCCTCGACCCCGACCCCGACGGTGACCCGCTCGGAGGCGCCGTCCGGCTGTACCAGGGTCGCGGTGCGCGAGGTACCGGTGCCGGACAGCGCGGAGGTGGGCAGCGAGAGCGCGTTGTCGGCCTCGCCGGTGATCACCTGGACGGTGGCGCTGAGGCCGGTGCGCAGCGTGCTGGTGTCGCCGGTGATCTGCAGCGTGGCCGCGTACTGGACGGCGGCGGAGCCGGCCGCGCCGCCGGAGCCGCTGCCGGTGGGCAGCGAACTGACCGACAGAACCGCCGCGTTGAGCTTGGTGTCGGACTGCGCGTTCAGGGTGACGGTGGCCGCCTCGCCCTTCTTCAGCTTGAGCGAGTCGAGCTCGGAGAAGTTCGCGGTGACCTGCATCCCGGTCGGGTTGGTGAGCACGATGAAGCCGCTCGGGGCGGCCGCCGAACCCGTGCCGGTCCCGGTGGACTTGCCGGAGGAGGACGAGGCGGAGGCGCCGGAGCCGGTGGCCCCGACGGTGTCGCCGACCTTGCCGGAGACCGAGGCGACCGTGCCGTCCACCGAGGCGGTCAGGGTGGTGCCGGTCAGCGCCGCCTGGGCGTTGGCCAGGTTGGTCTGCGCGGTGGCGACCTGCTGCTGGGCCTGGGCCACGGCCGCGTCGTCGACCTTGGTGGTGGTGACGGTGGTGGTCTGCGGGGCGGGCGTACTGCTCCCGCCCGCCCCGCGTCCACCGCTGCCGGCCCCGCCGCCGGGGGAGGCGGCGGAGGTGGCGCCCGGCAGCTGCTCGGTGGTCGTGGTGGTGACCCCGGCCTGGGCCTTGGTGAGGTTGGCCTGGGCCGTGGTGAGCGCGGCCTGGGCCGCGTCCACCTGCTGCTGGGCCGCCGTGGTGTCGACGGTGGCGAGCACCTGGCCCTTCTGCACGGCGTCCCCGACCGCGACCTTCACCGCGGTGAGCTTCCCGCCGGTGGTGAAGTCCTGGGCGGCGTCGGTCGGTGAGACCAGGGTGCCGGTTCCGGACACGGTGGCCAGGACGGTGCCCTTGGACACCGTGGCGGTACGGGCCGCGGGCTTCGCGGAAGCCGGGCCCGAGCTGCCGCTGACCGTGGCGTACACCAGGGCGGCGCCGCCCAGCAGGGCCACGCCGAGCGCGGAGTTGACGAGGACGGCGCCTCGCCGCCGTGGGAGCACCTTCATGGCGGACAGCTTCCCGGCGGGCTCTTGCGTCGTGCTGGGCGGCGGCTGGGAGAAGCCTGACCGGCCGGATCCGGGCATTGCGGACATAACACCCGTCCCGCGCGGGCGCCTTGGCCGTCCCGTGGGCGGCCGTTGGGCGAACTCCCAGCGGGCTCCCAGCGATCTCCAGCCATCCGGGAGGGCGTTCTGAGGACGTTCTCACGGAGGCGCGAGGAGCTGCCGGGAGCTCCGGGGAGGCGCGCGGCGCCACGGGGGCACCCGCGCGGGAACGCCGCAGGGGCGCGCCGGAGGACCGACGCGCCCCTGCGGGCCCCAAGGGAAGAGTCAGAGCGACTTGCGGAAGGCCTCCGCCACCGCCAGGAAGATCGAGTTGCCCTCGGCCTCGCCGATCGACACCCGCACGCCCTCCGGGAACGGCCGCACGATCACACCGGCCTCGGCGCACGCGGCGGCGAACTCCTGCGAGCGGTCGCCGAGCCAGAGCCAGACGAAGTTGGCCTGCGAGTCCGGGATCTCCCAGCCCTGGGCGCGCAGCCCGGCCACCACCCGGGTGCGCTCCTCGACCAGCGCCTCCACCCGCTCCAGCAGCGCCTCCTCGGCGCGCAGCGAGGCGACGGCCGCGTCCTGGGCGAGCCGGCTCACGCCGAACGGGGTGGCGACCTTGCGCAGCGCGGCCGCCACCGGCTCGTGCGCGATCGCGAAGCCGACCCGCAGGCCCGCCAGGCCGTACGCCTTGGAGAAGGTGCGCAGCACGCAGACGTTCGGGCGGTCCCGGTAGAGGTCGATGCCGTTGGGCACCTCGGGGTCGCGGATGAACTCGATGTAGGCCTCGTCGACCACGACCAGGACGTCGGCCGGGACGGCGTCCAGGAAGCGCTCCAGCTCGGCGCGGTGGATCACGTTGCCGGTGGGGTTGTTGGGGTTGCAGACGAAGACCAGCCGGGTGTTCGGGGTGATCGCGGCGAGCATCGCGTCCAGGTCGTGGTCGCCGTTCGCCTTGAGCGGCACCGGGACGGGGGTGGCCCCGGCGACGGTGGCGACGATCGGGTACGCCTCGAAGGAGCGCCAGGCGAAGATCACCTCGTCGCCCGGGCCGGCCGTGACGAGCACCAGCGACTGGGCGATGCCGACCGAGCCGGTGCCGGTGGCGATGTGCTCGGCGGGCACCCCGAAGCGCTCGGCCAGCACCGAGGTCAGCTCGGTGACGCCCATGTCGGGGTAGCGGTTGAACGAGCCGGCCGCCTTGACCGCCGTCTCCAGCACGCCGGGCAGCGGCTCGTAGGGGTTCTCGTTCGAGGACAGCTTGTAGGCGTCGGCGCCGGCCGGCTTGCCGGGCTTGTACGTGGGGATGCCGTCGAGGGTCGGCCGCAGCCGCGGGCCCTGCGCTGACGTACCACTGCTCACGGTCGTACTCCGTTTCCAGTTGCGGAACTCTCCGGTGCGCTCGCCCGCCACGGACGGGGTCGCCGCCGTGCCCGGGACCTCGTGACGCGTCCGGACCACCCCGGTCGGGTGCCTTGCACGATACCGACCGCCCTCACCCGTAGGAGTGAGATGCCCGGTCGGGTTACAGGCGCAGATCAGCCATTCTGCCCGGTTCCTTTGGCACATGTCAGAGGTAAGAGGCCTGGTTTCAGGCGGGTATCGAAGGGGCGCACCCCGGCTCACTCGTGGAGAAACGTATCTTTGCGGGCTCCCGATGCGCCGGTCACAGACCCTTGTCAGGAGCCATACGATCGGTCCGCCATGACAGCAGCAGCCAACCAGAGCGGTCGGCGTCCCACCACCTCACGGCGTCTGGAGCGGGCCGGCATCCGGGATGTGGCAGCAGCCGCCGGAGTGTCGATCACCACTGTCTCCGATGCGCTGAACGGGAAGGGCCGCCTGCCCGACGAGACCCGCAGCCGGGTGCGCGAGGTCGCCGAGCGCCTCGGCTACCGCCCCTCCGCGGCCGCCCGCACCCTGCGCACCGGACGGTCCGGCCTGATCGGCCTGACCGTCACGACCTACGGTGAAGAGCCGTTCACCTTCACCGAGTTCGCGTACTTCGCCGAGATGGCCCGGGCCGCCACCAGCGCCGCCCTCGGCCGCGGCTACGCGCTGGTGGTGCTGCCCGCCTCCTCCCGCCACGACGTCTGGGGCAACATCGCCCTCGACGGCACCGTGGTCATCGACCCGCCCGACCAGGACCCCCTGGTGAGCGAGCTGTACCGGTCCGGCGTCCCGGTGGTCAGCGACGGCAAGCCCGGCAACTGCCCGGTCACCGCCTGGGTCGACAACGACCACGAGGCCGCCGTGCTCGGCATCCTCGACCACCTCTCCGAGGCCGGCGCCCGCCGCATCGGCCTGCTCACCGGCACCAGCACCGACACCTACACCCGGCTCTCCACCGAGGCCTACCTCGGCTGGTGCGCCAAGGTCGGCCAGGAACCGGTGTACGAGACCTACCCGGCGCACGACCCGGCCGCCGGCGCCGTCGCCGCCGACCGGCTGCTCGCCCGGCCCGACCGGCCGGACGCCGTCTACGGGCTGTTCGACCCCAACGGCACCGACCTGCTGGCCGCCGCCCGCCGGTACGGCCTGCGGGTGCCGGACGACCTGCTGCTGGTCTGCTGCAGCGAGAGCGACGTCTACGCGACCACCGAACCGCCGATCACCACGCTCTCGCTCAAGCCGCGCAAGATCGGCACCACCGTGGTCAACCTGCTCATCGACGCGATCGAGGGCGTGGACTCCGGGACGGGCGTCGACATCGCCCGGCTCTTCCCGCCGCGGTTCCGCACCGCCGGCACCGGGCCGCCGCCGGGCACCCTGATGCCGACCGAACTGATCGTCCGCGCGTCCTCCCAGCGCCGGAGTCCGCGCACCACCGTCAGCCCGCCCCGGTCGCCGGGCGAGGTTTAGACCACCGCGCCGCGGCGGCCCCGGGACCGGGCCGCCGCGCCCGGGCAGAGCTGACGAGACCGTACCGAGCCGGGACAAAACGGACCTTGTGGGGCCGCCCGGCTGACGCTCCGGAGGATTGGATACCCACCAGGTGACGACGCCGGGAGAGTGGTCTTCCTATGATGGGCGAATGACACCCGAGGACCGCTTCCCCGGGCCTGAGCACCCCCACTCAGGCCCCCGCCACCAGCCGGACCTCGACGTGCTGCCGTACGGCACCTATTACGAACCCGATCCCTCCACCGGCTACCCCGCGGCCCCGTACGACGGGGAGACCCACGACGGGGAGACCTACAGCGGCTACGGCGGAGCCCGCTACCTGGAGCAGCACTGGCCCGCCGACGGTCAGGGCCACACCGTGCACGCCCAGGGGATCGGCATGGACCACAGCCCGGCCTTCGCGCAGCAGGGACAGGGCGGCTACGAGAACGGACCGGGGTACGAGGGGGGCCAGGAGCAGGGCGGGTACGACGGTCAGGAGCAGAACGGGTACGAGGGCGGCCAGGAGCGGAGCGGCTACGACGGCCAGGACCAGGGCGGCTACGAGCCCACCCTGCCCGACCAGCCCTCCCCGGCGCTCCAGCTCGCCGGCCGCGACGACCCGCCGACCATCGAGCTCGGCCCGCCGCTGCCCGACCCCGCCGCGCCGACCTACCCGTACCCGGCCCCCGGCCCCGGCGAGCCCCCCGGCCCGGTCTACGTCGTCGGCGACGTCCACGGCTACCTGGAGGAGCTGCGCGCCGAGCTGCGCCACCAAGGCCTGATCGACGCCGACGGCCACTGGTCCGCCGGCCGCGCCCGGATCTGGTTCCTCGGCGACTTCACCGACCGCGGCCCCGACGGCATCGGCGTCATCGACCTGGTCATGCAGCTGGCCGCCGAGGCCGCCGCGGCCGGCGGCTACTGCCGCGCCCTGATGGGCAACCACGAGCTGCTCTTCCTCGGCGCCGCCAAGTACGGCGACGAGCCCGTCCAGTCCACCGCCGGCACCGCCTCCTTCCTCGCCGCCTGGCGGCTCAACGGCGGCCAGCAGAACGACCTGGACCGCCTGGAGGCGCACCACATCAGCTGGCTCTCCCGGCTCCCCGCCATGGCGGTGGAGGACGGCCACCTGCTGCTGCACTCCGACACCACCGCGTACCTGGAGTACGGCGAGTCCATCCCCGACGTCAACGACGCGGTGCACAGCCTGCTCGCCGACGGCAGCGTGGACGAGTGGTGGGACTGCTTCCGCCGCTTCACCAAGCGGTTCGCCTTCCGCGGCGAAGCCGGGCCGCTGGCCGTCCACGAGCTGCTGGACACCTACGGCGGCAGCCGGATCGTGCACGGGCACAGCCCGATCCCGTACCTCACCGGCGCGGTGCACAACGACGACGGCCAGCCGCCGCACATCCCCGGGCCGTACGTGTACGCGGACGACCTCGCGGTGGCGATGGACGGCGGCGTCACCATGGAGGGGCGGCTGCTGGTCGCCCGGCTGCCCATCGGCTGACCGCCCGGCCGCCTGTCACCCGACCGCCCGGCCGTACGCCAACTGACGCCAGGCATAGAACAGTTGTTCCCGGCGCCCGAACCGTCGCACGCGCGCGTCCGGGGGCGCGAAATTCCGGAAACCGACTGTCAGCCCGGGCGTGCCCGCCCCTACCATGAGGCACACCACACCCGGCCGCCCGTCCGGCGGCCCGCCTCCGCGCCCGTTTCGGCGTCCTGAGGGCCGTACGCCCCCGGGGCCGAGCGAACGGGGTCCGCACGAACGGGGTCCCCATGACCAACCCCCCGCCCCTGCTCGCCGAGGACCGCCCGGAGTACGAGCGCCTCCTCACGGAAGCCCTGCGCGACCGCACCGTCCTCACCGCCCTGCGCGCACCCGGCGCGCTCGCCACCGCCGAACTGCGCCTCCGCGCCCTGCGCGACGCCGACCGCGTCAACGCCGCGGCCGCCACCGAGTACGCCCACTACACCCGGCTGCGCGAGGCCCTGCACAGCACACCCCCGCCACCGCCCGGCGGCGAACCCGCCAACCCCGGGCTGCTCACCCAGCTGCGCACCGGCGGCGGCGGAGGCGGACCGTTCCCCGTCCTCACCGTGCTCACCCCGATCCTGGCCTGGGCCGCCGCCCTGTTCCTGCTGCTGATCGGCTACCTGCTGCGCGCCGCCGAGCCGGGCCTCGCCCTCGCCGGCTCCCTGGTCACGGCCGGCTGGGTGGCGCTCGCCGCCGGGGTCGCCGCGATGGCCATCGGCATCATCGGGCTGCTGCTCACCGCCCTGCGCGACGGCGCCGCCACCGCCCCGGCCGGCACCGACCCGGAGCTCGCCGCCGAACTCGGCGACGCCCACGGCGAATGGCGCACCGCGCTGCGCGAGCGCGGACTCCTCCCGTACCTGCTCGACGCGCTGCCGCCGGTGCCGGCCCCGGCAGCCCGACCCGGCGTCAGCCGCCCCGACGGCACCGGCCCCGACTTCAGCAGCCCGGACTTCACCGGCCCCGGCTACAGCTCACCCTCGTTCACCAGCCCCGGCGCCGAAGGACTGACCGACCGCGAAGGCCGCGTCCCCCGCCCGGCCGGCTTCACCCCACCCGACTTCACCGGACCCGGGTACAGCCCGCCCGACTTCACCGGACCCGGCGCCGAAGGACTGACCGACCGCGAAGGCCGCGTCCCCCGCCCGGCCGGCTTCACCCCACCCGACTTCACCGGACCCGGGTACACCCCACCCGACTTCACCGGGCCCGACGAGGTCCGCTGAACCCTCCGCTCCCCGGCCGGCGCCCCCGGACCGGGGGACATCCCCACCCCCGGTCCGGGGGCGGCCACCATCGTCCCGGGCCCCGCTGCCCGCCAGGCTGGAACCCACGAGTGGAGAACGACCCGGGGGAGACCAGCGATGCGCACCGGACCCGTCCGACCTGCCCGCACCGGACCGGCCCTGCTACTGGTCACCGCCCTGCTGGCGGCCCTGCTGGGGCTGCTCCCCGGCGTCGGAGCCGAAGCAGCCGCAGCCGAGGCGGCGGGCGACGCGCCCGCAGCCGGCGATCCGGCCCCCAACCCGGTCGACTTCACCGGCGCCGGCGGCACCGTCCTGCACGGCCTGGTGCTGGCCGCGCCCGGCGCGAAGGCCAGCACCCCCGGCCCCGGACTGGTCATGCTCCCCGGGGCCGGCCCGGGCCCGCTCGCCGAGCTGCGCGCCGCCGCCGAGTCGTACGCGCGGCACGGCGTCACCGTCCTCGTCTTCGACAAGCGCACCGACGGCTACTCGACGACCCACCGGGACTACGGGCAGCTGGCCGACGACGCCCTGGCCGCCGTCCGGCTGCTGCGCACCCGGCCGGAGGTCGCCCCGGACCGGGTCGGCCTGTGGGGCCTGTCCGAGGGCGCCTGGGTGGCCTCGCTCGCCGCCACCCGCACCACCGAGGCGGCGTACCTGGTCACCGTCGGGGCGGTCGGCCTCACCCCGGCCCGCCAGCAGGCCTGGGCGTACCGGGGCTACCTGCGCCACGCCGGCGTCTCCGGCTCGCTGGTCACCGCGCTCTCGGACACCTCCGTCCGCCTGCTCTCGGCGGCCGGGCTCTTCCCGGAGGCCGACTACGACCCGGTGCCGGTGTGGGAGCGGGTCCGGCAGCCCGTCCTGGCCGAGTGGGGCACGCTCGACCGCGAGGCCGCCCCCGAGGAGAGCGCGACGATCATCCGCCGGGCCCTCGACCGCGGCGGCAACACCCACTACACGCTGCGGACCGTCCCCGACGTCCGGCACAACCTGCACCTGACCCGGGACGACGGCTACGACCGGCCCGACCAGCTCCCCGCCGACTACGCCGGAACCGAGTCCGCCTGGATCCAGCGGCTCGCCACCGACCTCCCCGCCGCCTCCGCCGACCCGGCCCCGCACCAGGACACCCGCAGCCTCGCGCTCGACCCGCTCCCCTGGTACGAGTCCACCTGGTTCGAGGTCGTCGCCACCCTGCTCTGCCTGACCGGCTTCGCGGGCTACGCGCTGAGCGGCGCCGTCCGCCGCCTGCGCCGCCGGCCGCGCCCGGCCGCCCTGCCCCGGGCCGCCCGCTGGGCCGCCCTCGCCGGAACGGCCGCCCTCCTGGGCGCCCTCGGCTACCTGCTCTTCCTGATGCTCACCGCCGCGATGTTCCCCGGCCCGGTCCTGTTCGGCCGCCCGGTGGTCTGGCTGGCCGTCCAGCTGCTCGCGCTGTTCGCCCTCGGGGCGGCCGCCGTCGCCGCGGCCGGTGCCCGGCGGGAGCGGGCCGCCCTGGCCGCCGCCTCCCTGGCCGACCGGGCCCGACTGGGCGCCCTGCTGCTGGCCGGGCTGGTGTTCCTGCCCTGGGCCCTGTCCTGGGGACTGCTGCTGCCCTGACCCCCCGCCAGCGGGGCAACGGCCCGCTCCCTCGCCCGGGGGAGCGGGTTCGGCCCGGATGAGGACGCCCCGGCCGGCCCGCTCCGGGAGGGTCGGAGCCGGTGGCGGACGGACCGCGTCCGCCCGGGTCGGGAGGCGGAACCATGGGCGCACGGACGATCGCGGCACGACTGCACGGCGCCCCCGCACCGGGCGTGCCCCGCTGGGCGGTCCGCACCGGGTACGCGATCACCCTGGCCGTCCTGCCCTCCTGCCTCTGGCGGATCGGCGGCTTCATCGTCGGCCTGCCGCTGCTCGACCACGGCCCGACACCACCGGAGCGGGACCCCGCCCCGTTCGACGGAGGCTGGGCGTACATCCTCGCGCTCAGCGTGGTCAGCGAGGCGCTGGCCCTCCTCTGCTTCGGCCTGGTCGCCCGCTGGGGCGAGGTGTGGCCGCGCTGGATCCCCCTCCTCGGCGGCCGCCCGGTCCCGGTGCTCGCCGCCGTCGTGCCGGCCGGGCTGGGCTCCGCGGTGCTGATGGTCTTCCCGTACGCGATGGTGATGTTCTCGCTCGGCCTGACCGTCCGGGGCGACCGGGGCGGGGTCGTCACCCACGGCTGGCAGACCGTCGTGTTCTGGATCGGCTACCTGCCGCTGGCCGCCTGGGGTCCGCTCCTCGCCGTGCTCACCGTGCACTACTACCGTCGGCGCAGGGCGAGTTGAACCGCTTCCGGGCGGGCGCGGTCAGTCCGTCGCCGGCGCGCGGAGCGGCGCGCCCCCGGGCCGCGCCGCGACGACGTCCGTCGCCGCCCGGACGAAGGCGCGGACCCGGGCGGTGGTGTTGCTCTCCAGCCAGACCGGGCCGCGCTCGATCGGGGGCGCGTCGTGGATCGGCACGTACGCGACGTCCGGGCGCGGGTAGTAGCGGCGGGAGTGCTCGCCGACCGGGAGGACGCCGCGGCCCATCGCGACCAGGCTGAGCAGCTCGGAGAAGGTGCCGCCGGACGGGCCCTTGGGCACCGGACGGCCGGACGGGGTGCGGTCGGGGGTGCGGTCGCGCTTGAAGCCCGCCGAGGTGACGGCCGGGTACTGCACCACCGGGTGGTCGGCGAGCACCTCGACCGACACCGACCGCTCCGCGGCCAACGGGTGCCCGGCCGCCACCGCGAGGACCCGCCGCTCGGTCAGCAGCACCGGCCCGCGGGCCATGCCGTCGAACGGGTAGGAGGCGATCAGGACGTCGACCGAGCCGTCCTCCAGGCTCGACCGGGAGTTGGAGAGCTGCACCTCGCGCACGTCCACCCGGCAGTCCGGGTACCGCTCGCCGAACAGCGCGGCCGCCTTGAGCAGCACGGGCGCCGTCCACTCCCCGAGGAACGCCACCCGGAGCTCCCCGGTGACGCCCCGGGCGGCGTCCTCCGCCCGGCGCAGCGCCGCCTCCGTCGCCGCCGCCACCGGCACCAGGTCCTCGGCCAACTGCCGCCCCACCGCGGTGAGTCGGACCGACCGGCTGGTGCGGTCGAACAGCTGCGCACCGATCCGGCGCTCCAGTTTCCGCACCACCTGGCTGACCCGCCCCGTGGTCAGGTGCAGCCGCTCGGCGGTCCGCCCGAAGTGCAGCTCCTCGGCGAGCGCGAGGACGACCTCGATCTCCAGCCGCTCCAGCATCCCGGCCCCGCCCGCCCCTCGATCGTTGAATGCGGCTCAACGATCGTACGACGATCACGCGTTGATCAGGCCTCCGGCCAGGAGGATCGTGGAACCCGTCCCCAGCAGTCGCACCCGAGCGGAGCCGATCACCCATGCACGTCGTAGCCTTCGACCACCTGGTCCTCAACGTCGCCGACGTCGAGCGTTCGCTGGCCTTCTACTCCGGCCTGCTCGGCCTGGCCCCCGTCCGGGTCGACGAGTGGCGCGCCGGCCGGGCGCCGTTCCCGTCCGTCCGGGTCGGCGCCGAGACCATCATCGACCTGGTCCACGGCCCCCGGCACGAGTCCAACGTCGACCACTTCTGCCTCACCGTCGAGCCCCTCGACTGGCAGGAGGTCATCGACGCCGGCACCTTCACCGTCCTCGAAGGCCCCGTCCCCCGCTACGGCGCCCGCGGCACCGCGACCTCCGTCTACGTCCAGGACCCGGACGGCAACACCGTCGAACTCCGCTGGTACCCCCAGGACGCCGACCGCTGAGCGGCGCCGACCGCCGAGCGGCGCCGCCCCCGGCCCGTGCACGGGCCGGGACGGCACGCGGCCGGCCGCCGGGTCAGCTCCGGTCGGCGAGGTGCTCGACCAGCCGGTCGAAGCTGGAGTTCAGCCCCGCCTCGGCCTCCGGGCCGCGGTACATCTCCGGCACCCCGGTCTGGTGCAGCACCACCCGGGTGCGGCCCTCGTCGAGCCCGGTGAAGGTGAGGGTGGAGCGCATGCCCGAGCCCTCCTCCACCATCGCGAAGAACTCGCCCGCCCGGATCTCGGTGATCTCCGCCTTCAACGGGTACCGGTCGCCGGTCTCGTCGACCACCATGGTGCTGTCGTAGCGCCCGCCCTCCTTCGCCTCGATGGTCACGGTGTCCAGCGGCACGTGGGTGCCGACCGGACCCCAGAAGCGGACGAACTGCTCCGGCTCGAAGTACGCCTCGAACGCGGCGGCGGGGGTGCCCGGCAGCTCGCGGGTGATGGTCAGCTCGCCCAGGTTCTCGGTCATCTCGGAATCTCCTCCGTGGTCACGTCTTGCGCTTGCACAGGGGTAGACCGCGACCGCCCCGAGAACTCATCGCTCCCCGCGAAAGTTTTTCGAGGACCTCCTCCCACGACCGCCGAGCACGCCGCCCCGGCCTCGCCACCGGCCGCCGAGCGCACCCCCTCGACACGCGAGGCATGAGCACCGGGCTCGCGTCATCCGGGTCCCGGACGAACCCTGTGATGTGCCGCGACAGCCTGGTGACAACCGGAGTTCGAATTATAGATCTTAAACGAACCAATAAACCAAGGACCTGCGCGAACCGCCCTGCCGATTGGACGCCTGCATCCGGCCATGCTCTCCTGATGGAAGAACGAGCGACGGTGCCCGCTATCCCACCGCGGCGCCCCGAGCACGAGGCGGACGGCATGAATGGTGTATCCAGACCCTGGCCGCACAAGAGGGAACCAGCAAATGCCAGGAAGAAGATTTCAGTCGCTATAGGAATCTCCCTGACGGCCATCACGAGCCCCATGGCTCCCGCGAGCCATGCCGAATCCGGAGCCCTTCTTTTCACTGCCTACAACGCGGGCGTGCAGCAAATGCTGGACGCCAACGACAGGGGAGACAATGCGATCACCCAGAAGGCCAACGGCTCCGAATTTCAGAAATGGGCCATCGCGGACCCGAGGGTCAACGGGTTCAAGATAAGGAGCACAGCGAAGGACGGCAAATGCCTGGAGGCACCCTCCGACCTCAGCCAGCCGCTCAGGGTCGCCGACTGCGCCGACGTACCCACCCAGCGCTGGAGCTTCGTCATCGAGGGAGACAAGACGCTGATCTTCCGCGCCGACTTCACCGGCGAGGTCGCCGGGGCGACCGAGGACAATACACCCGCCCCTTCCAAGGATGTCGACCTTCAGATCAAGACCGGCAGCAACAAGCAGTACTGGTACATCAGCGCCCCGTCCGAACCGACGGCCGCGCCCGGCTTCAACTGCAGGCCATGATTCCAATCATTGGGATCAAGCTGGCCAATCATCGATCCCAATAACCCGGATACCTGAGGCCAATCCACCCAGGCAAACGACCCCGGGCCGTCAAGAACTCCGCACGCCGATCCGCACTGTCGGACGATGATCAAGGCTTCGCCCGAACAGCCTCTTGTGACACCGCTTCCCCCGTGCAAATATGTTCCGTATGCGGCGCATTTTCCTGCGCGAATAAACTTCGTATAGGAACTTCAATCCATTGCACCGCGTCGAGACGAGAGGAAAGAAGTGAAGATCAGCAAGAAGATTGCAGTCGTCACCGGCATCTCCACCATGATGCTCATGGGCCTGATGGTGCCCGCAGGCCACGCCGACGGCAGGGTCATCTCCGCCTTCAACGCGGGTGTGGAGCAGATGCTGGACTCCCGTGGCGGATCCGTCGCGATCACCTACGAGGCCGACGGCAGCACCCCCCAGAAGTGGGCCCTTCGGGATGAGAACAGCAGCGGGTACCTGCTGGAGAGCAAGGATCAACCAGGCAACTGCCTGAAGGCACCCACGGCTCTCAATGAACCCATCGCGATCGTCAAGTGCAACAACTTCGTTCCCCTTCAACGGTGGAAGACCGTCATCGAAGGAGACCGGGCGCTGATCGCCCGCGCCGGCGACACCGGTGAGGTCATCGGAGCCAACGGCGCCAGCACCGAGGAGAACCGCCAGCCCGTCACCCTCCAGGCCAAGACCAGCAGCGACGACCAGCGCTGGTACATCACCTCCAGCTGAGTCAGCAACCCTGTCTGACCAGGGCCCGTGGCACCTGCGAAGGCACAGGCGGCCGTACCGGGCGGGTAATGCTCCCGGTACGGCCGCCCTCACGGGTTTCCGCGTCAACCGGCCACCGGGAGGTAGACCCGATTGCCCTGGGCCGCGAACTCGGCGGACTTCTCGGCCATGCCGGCCAAGGCCTCGACATCGAACTCGCTGGAGACGGCGGTGGATCCGCCGCCACGCTCGTCGCGGACCTTCGGGGAGGTCTTCATCGAGGACGGCTTCAGCCGTGAATCGGGCCAGGCATGAGGACGGCCATCGGTTCAGCCGAGCAGGAGGTCCGCCGCCGGGGTGTGGTTTCCGGTCGCGGAGGCGCCGGCCATCGCCGAGGCGGCCGTCGTCGGGTCGGTCCCCGGCGGCACCACCAGCAGCAGGAAGTGGTCCTGGAGGCCCGGGTGACGCTGATCGTCGCGTCGCTGCCGGGGAACCAGTTGATCCTGATCATCAGGCCGTCCACCATCACGGACCGGGGCACACCGTCCCAGGCCGAGGTGTCGAGGCCGACCCGGAGGATGCGCCCGAAGTGGGCGCCGAGCGCGGTGATCAGGTCCGGCAGTTCGGCGCCGACCTGGTTCGAGCGGGGCCACCAGGCCCCGTCGAAGACCCCCTCCCGCGACTGCGTCGGCTCCAGCTCCAAGCGCGGCAGCAGCGGGGCACCGTCCACGGCCCGATGGGGAATGGGTTGAGGGGGATCGGCATCATCCGAGGCCGCCCGTCCGGTCCACGAGGGACCCGTCATGCCCCAGGGCGACGTCGACGCTGATGCCGGTGCGCGGAATGTCCTTGGCTGCCTCCCACGCTACTCCGCCGCGGCCTCCCCCGGACCGCCCCCGGCCCGCCGACTAGGGGCAGATCAGCTCGACGGTCGGGAAGTACGTGCGGTAGCGCGTGGCATCACGGGTCAACAACCGGTAGCCGCGCACCGCCGCATGCGCACCGATGTAGAAGTCCGGCAACGGTGCGGTCTTCTGCCCGCCGCGCTTGCGGTAGAGCAGAAATGCCTTGCCGGCCAGGAACCCCGCCTCGTAAGGGAGCGGTTCCCGCGCGAAGTCCTCGACGGGAAGGACGGCGTCAAGGTCCTCGATCGCGGCGTACGCCACCGAGACCTCCGCGTAGACGATCGGGTTGATCACCACGTCGCCCTCGTCCTGGGCCTTGGCCAACGCGGCCTCCGACCAGTCGGCCCAGGCCTCGTCATCCGTCATCAGATCCAGCAGCACGCAGGAGTCGACCAGCGTCACCGGCCGCGCCCGGCCCGAACCGACCAGCCTCAACCGGCTACTCGCCACGCAGCAGCTCCATGATCTCGTCGGTGGACATGCCGCCCGAAGCGCTCCCCCTCATCCGGCGGGCCGCCCGCTGCCCTCTGGTGCCGTGGCCCTCCCGGCGCACTATCCGCAGAACGCCGCCCTCCTCGATGACGTCCACCTCGTCGCCGGGGCGCAGGCCGCACTTCTCGCGGAGTTCCGCGGGGATCGTGACCTGCCCTTTGCTGTTCAGCCGCATGTCCCACCTCCGGCGTAGCACGTATTACCTCTACCACGTAATACTAGTCCGGCGACGGACCCTCCGGGAGGTCCGCGACGAGCGGACCTCCAGGCCCGAAGGCGGCATGCTCACCGCCCCGCCGGCTCATGACGCGCCCGGGCCCGGGGCGAGCAGCCGACGCAGCACCGTGGGTGTGTGCCCCACGTGCTCGCGGACGACGCGGGTCAGGTGCGCCTCGTCGGCGAAGCCGAGCCGGGCCGCCAAGGCGGCGAGGCCGGGTTCGCCCTCGGCGATCCGGTCCATGGCCCGGGTGACGCGTACGCGGTTGCGGTAGCGGGTCAGCGAGACGCCCGTCTCCCTGGAGAACACCCGGCTCAGCCGGTAGGGCGACACCTCCAGCAGCGCGGCCAGCGCGCAGAGCCCACCGGCCTCCGGGGCCTCCTCGATGATCGCCTCGCGCGCCGCCGCGGCCAGCGCCCGGTCGGCCGGCCGGCCTGCCCGCCGGGCGCGGGCGGTCGACTCACCGGCCGCGGCCGCGACGAGCCGGAGCAGTTCCTCCGCCAGCGCGTAGTCGATGTCGCCGGTGCCCGCGGCGGCGACCAGACGGCGGTGGGCGAGGTCGACGCGCGCGTCGACGTACACCGTCGTCGCGGCGGGCGGGCGCCCGAGCAGGGAGGGCTCGAACCTGACCGACGTACAGACGTCGCCGCCGGCCGGGTGCGCGAAGCGCTCCTGCTCGCCGGGCGCGCCCAGGTAGGCCGTGGTCGCGTCCAGATCGGTGTCGGTGCCGTCGGCCGACCGCCGGAACCTGCCGCGTCGCACCAGCACCAGGCGGTGGTCGTCGCGGCTCTCCGGCTGCGACCACCGGGTGTGGTCGGAGCGGCACCCCACCACGGTCACGGTGAACTCCGGCCGGGCGGCGAGGGTCGATGCGGACAGCATGCCGCGGACGGTACCCGCCGGGTACGACAGGACGGCCCGCAAGGATCTTCAAGACCTCCGGTGCCGTCACCCCGGATGCTGGGGCCCACGTGACGACAGGAAGGGAGCCATCCATGGCCGTCCACGCGGAGCTCACCGCGATCACCATCGACTGCGCCGACCCCCGGGCCCTCACCGGGTTCTACCGCCAGGTCACCGGCTGGGACCTCGGCCAGGCCGACGACGACTTCGTCCAACTCGGCGCGGGGCCGGTCCGGTTGGCCTTCCAGCGGGTCGCCGGCTACCGGGGGCCCGGCTGGCCCGACGCCGCGAAGCACGCCCACCTCGACTTCGCCGTCGCCGATCCCGAGGCCGCGGTGCAGGAGCTGCTCGCGGCGGGGGCGACCAGGCCGGAGTTCCAGCCCGGCGAAGGCGATTGGACCGTTCTCGCCGACCCCGAGGGCCACCTGTTCTGCATCGCTTCGGCCTGACGAGGAGTCGACCACCCATGGCCTCGATCCACAAGGAACTCGTCATCGATGCCCGCCCCGAGGCGGTGTGGTCGGTGCTCAGCGACTACGGCGCGGTGCACGAGCGGCTGGCGCCCGGGTTCGTCACCGACACCCGGCTGAGCTCGGACACGCGCACCGTCACCTTCGCCGACGGCACGATCGTGCTCGAACGGCTCGTCGACCTCGACCACGAGGCGATGCGGGTCGCCTACACGGTCGTCGGCGGCAGCCTCCACCCGTCCCACCACCACGCGTCCATGCAGGCCCTTCCGGAGGCCGGCGGCCGGACGAGGTTCGTGTGGCACACCGACGTCCTGCCCGAGGCCCTGGCCGCACCGATCGCCGAGTCCGTCGAGCACGGTTCGGCGGTGATCCGCCGCACGCTGGAGGCCGCCGCACCGGTCGCCGGCCCCGACGCCGGGAGGTAGCGGAGGACCGCGAAAGCGCCGCCCCGAGGTACTTCGGGGCGGCGCTCCGGCGTCCCGGGTCAGTCCACCAGCGGGAGGTAGACCTTGTTGCCCTGGGCCGCGAACTCGGCGGACTTCTCGGCCATGCCGGCCAGCGCCTCGGCGTCGAACTCACTGGAGACGGCGGTGGATCCGTCGCCGTGCTCGTCGCGGATCTTCTGGGAGATCTTCATCGAGCAGAACTTCGGGCCGCACATCGAGCAGAAGTGCGCGGTCTTGGCGGGCTCGGCGGGGAGGGTCTCGTCGTGGAAGTCGCGGGCGGTCTCCGGGTCGAGGGCCAGGTTGAACTGGTCCTCCCAGCGGAACTCGAAGCGGGCGTCGGAGAGGGCGTCGTCCCAGGCCTGGGCGCCGGGGTGGCCCTTGGCCAGGTCGGCGGCGTGGGCGGCGATCTTGTAGGTGATCACGCCGGTCTTGACGTCGTCCCGGTTGGGCAGGCCCAGGTGCTCCTTGGGGGTCACGTAGCAGAGCATCGCGGTGCCCCACCAGGCGATCATCGCGGCGCCGATGCCCGAGGTGATGTGGTCGTAGCCGGGGGCGACGTCCGTGGTCAGCGGGCCGAGGGTGTAGAACGGCGCCTCGTCGCAGATCTCCTTCTGGAGATCCATGTTCTCCCGGATCTTGTTCATCGGGACGTGGCCCGGACCCTCGATCATCACCTGGACGTCCCGCTCGCGGGCGATCCGGCCGAGCTCGCCGAGGGTCTTCAGCTCGGCGAACTGCGCCTCGTCGTTGGCGTCCGCGATCGAGCCCGGACGCAGGCCGTCACCGAGCGAGAAGGTGACGTCGTAGGAGGCGAGGATGGAGCAGAGCTCCTCGAAGTTGGTGTAGAGGAAGTTCTCCTGGTGGTGGGCCAGGCACCAGGCCGCCATGATCGAGCCGCCGCGCGAGACGATGCCGGTCTTGCGGCGCGCGGTGAGCGGGACGTAGCGCAGCAGCACGCCGGCGTGGACGGTCATGTAGTCGACGCCCTGCTCGCACTGCTCGACGATGGTGTCCCGGTACACCTCCCAACTCAGCTCCTCGGCGCGGCCGTCCACCTTCTCCAGGGCCTGGTACAGCGGCACGGTGCCGATCGGCACGGGGGAGTTGCGCAGGATCCACTCGCGGGTGGTGTGGATGTTGCGGCCGGTGGAGAGGTCCATGACGGTGTCGGCGCCCCAGCGGGTGGCCCAGGTCATCTTCTCCACCTCCTCCTCGATCGAGGAGGTGACGGCCGAGTTGCCGATGTTGGCGTTGATCTTCACCAGGAAGTTGGTGCCGATGACGGCCGGCTCCACCTCGGGGTGGTTCACGTTGACCGGGATGACGGCCCGGCCGCGGGCCACCTCGGCCCGCACGAACTCGGGCGCCAGGCCCTCGCGCAGCGCCACGAACTCCATCTCCGGCGTCACCACGCCCCGCTTGGCGTAGGCGAGTTGGGTGACGGCGGCACCACCGCGGCCGCGCAGCGGACGGCGCGGGCGGCCGGGGAAGACGGCGTCCAGGTTGCGCAGGTTCCCGCCGCGCGGCGAGGTGTGCTTGATCCCGTCGTCCTCGGGGCGCGACTCGCGGCCGTCGTACTCCTCGACGTCGCCGCGCTGGCGGATCCAGGGGTCCCGCAGCGCGGGCAGGCCGCGCCGCACGTCGGGCTCGTACGACGGGTCGGTGTACGGGCCGGAGGTGTCGTACAGCGGGACGGTCCCGCCGTTGGTGAGCCGCACCTCGCGGTACGGGACGCGCAGGTCGGGGCGCGATCCCTCGCGGTAGGCCTTGTGCCAGGCCGGGGTCGGGTAGCCGGTGCGCTCGCTGCTGGGGGCGCTCCGGACAGACTGCGGCTGTGCTTCGAACGTGGTCATCTGACCTCTACTCCCTACGCCGGCATTACCCGGTCAGGTTCCTGCGGTCGACGCAGCCGTCGGTCCGTCCGTCGACGTCCCGGTCAGCGTCCTCTCAGCCCGGTGCTCCGAGCTCCCGCGTCGCAGGCGGTGTTGCCTGCACACGACGCCCAACACCGTAGCGAGCGGATCGCCGCAGGTCCAGAGCGCCTCACGCCAGAGGCCCGGCTCCCCGTCTCGCGGGGGGCCGGGCCTCAGGGCGGCGGTCGGGGCGGCCGGTCAGCTCTTGGCCGCCTTCTTCACCAGGACCACCACGGCGGCCGCGATGCCGACCACCACCAGCAGCTTGATCACGATCGAGAGCAGTGCGCCGACGACGCCGAACACGAAGGCGACGATGTTCCAGGCCAGCACCAGGACCAGCACCGGGATGACGATGTTGCGCACCCAGGAGGGCAGCGACTTCCAGAGCTCAGCCATGTCGGTTCCTCTTCTCCCCTCGGGTCGGCCGCCGTCCGGTGCCGCATCCCGCTTGCTTTCGGTACTTCGATCGTACGGTGGCGCGAGTGCCGGAACGAGGCCCAACGGCCCGGAGAGAACCCCGAGATCCCCCCGATCCCGACCCCCCGGGTGACCCCCGAGAACTCCTCCGGCGGGGGCACGGCCCCGGGCCTTTACGACCTGTCCGAGCGACGCCGAAAGCAAGCCCGTCCGGACGACGGGCGGCAGGCGGCGGGCGCCGCCCGGACGGCTCAGACCGGCCAGCGCTCGCCGCGCCAGGCGGCGTCCCAGAACATCCACTCGTAGCGCGAGGTGGTCACGAAGTGCCCGACCACCTTCCGGCGTTCGGCCGCGGACAGCTCCTCGCCCAGCCGGTCGGTCAGCGCCAGCACCCGGCGGACCACCGACTGGAAGGCCTCGTCGCCGTAGGTGGAGATCCACTTGGCGTACAGCGGGTCGGGCGAGCCCTGGGCGAGCAGCGCCTCGCCGACCCGGGCGTAGATCCAGTAGCAGGGCAGCACCGCGCCGAGCGCCTCGGCGAAGGAGCCGCCGTAGACGGTGGCCAGCAGGTAGCTGGTGTAGGCCCGGGTGGTGGGCAGCACCGGCTCGGCGGCGGCCTCCTCGGCGCTGCCGCCGAAGGCGGTCAGGAACTCGGCGTGCATGCCCTGCTCGGCGGCCAGCGCGCCGACCGCGTCGTCGGCGAAGGCCCGGACGTCCTCCTCGCCGGGCGCCTTGGCGGCGCAGACGGCGAGCGCGCGGGCGTAGTCGCGCAGGTAGTGCGAGTCCTGGACGACGAAGTGGCGGAAGGCCTCGCGCGGCAGGGTGCCGTCGGTGAGCCCGGCCAGGAATGGGTGGGCGAGGATCTCGGCGTACACCGGCTCGATGGCCGCCCAGAGTTCTTCGGTCAGCGTCTTGGTGCTCATGACGCGACCCTAACCGCCGGGGCGGCCGGTCCTCCGCCCAGTGTGCCGCTGTCCTCCCCCGTCCCCGGGCCCGTCCGTCCACCTCCCGGACCAGGGGCATTCAGCACGACCCCGCCGTGTGGTGGTTCCGCCGGGAGGGTGGTTCCTGTCAGGCTTGGGCGGCATGAAGGGTTTCCTCATCAAGACACTGATCAACGCGGCGGCCATCTGGGTCGCCGCCTGGATCGTCAGCGGCATCCAACTCGCCCAGGGCAAGGCCGACTGGCAGCACAAGGCGCTGACGGTGCTCGGCGTCGCCGTCGTGTTCGGCGTGGTGAACTGGCTGATCAAGCCGGTGGTCAAGCTGTTCTCGTTCCCGCTGTTCATCCTCACGCTGGGACTGATCACCTTCGTGATCAACGCCCTGATGCTCCTGCTCACCTCCTGGGCCTCCGGGAAGCTGAGCCTGGACTTCCACGTGACCAACTTCGGCTCGGCGCTGGTCGGTTCACTGATCATCAGCCTGGTCGCGTGGGGCCTGCACCTGGCCCTGGACGACGACTGACCGGTGCCGTGCGGACGGCCGAAAGGGGCCCGCACCCGGGTGTTGCCACCGGGTACGGGCCCCTTCGCCGTTCCTGTGCGACCGCGGCCGGGGCGATCACCCCGCGTTCTCACGCCCCTTGAGCAGGTCCGCGAGCTGGGCGTCGATGTCCCGCCCGGAGAACTCCTGCCCCATCGGCACCAGCCGGTCGGTCCGCGCCAGGAAGGCGATCAGCGGCGCGGACGAGGCGCACAGCAGGGCGTCCCCGTCGGGGGAGTGCAGCACGATGCGGACCTCCGAGAGCTCGTCGCCGACCGGGCGGATGTGCACGTCGCCCTCGCCCGCCGGTCCGCTGATCCCGTCGAGCAGCAGCTCCCGCGCGAAGTACCAGGTGACCGGGGCGTCGCCGGGCAGGTGGAAGGTGAGCCGGACGGCGTACGGGTCGTCGGCCTCGTACGCCAGGTCCACCGGGAGGCGGAAGGAGAGCTCGTGCGAGACCACGAGGTTCATCACCAGGTGACCCTGGACTGTGCTGTGCTGCATGACGCCAGTACCTCTCGTTCTGCCCGCGCCGTCGGTTCGCTTGGTCCGATGGCGGCGGACATGTTTTCGACGGTTTTTGTGACGGTTTATGCAACCAATCCACGTTCGATCATCATCGTCCATGTTTGGGGATGTAGTGGACAAGGCGTGCTTTTTCAAATGGTGAACGAGCCGGAGCAGGTCCAGACCAAGTGGTGTCAGAAGATGAACGACGGACTCATCGCCCCGACCCCGCGCCGCAGTTGGCACGCGACGGAGACCAGCCGGTCGGCCCGCTCGACCGGGAGCGACAGGGCCATCGTGGCGACCACCGGGCCGATGGTGATCGGGACGGCCGCGCAGACCGTGCCGAGCGCGTACTCCTGACGCTCCAGCACCGGCATGGTCGGCCGCAGCGAGGCGAGCCGGCGCAGCACCGCGGTCTCGCCGGTGAGGGTCGACGGGGTGAGCCCGGCCGGCGGGTGGCGGGCGAGGTGGTCGCGGCGCTCCTCCTCGGGCAGCTGGCCGAGCAGGCACTGGCCGATGGCGTGCGCGTGGGCGGTGGCCCGGAAGTCCGCCCAGGGCTCGACGGCCGGGCGGTTCGGGTCCTCGGCCACGTCCACCACGTGGACCTCGCCGTCCCGGTACAGCGCGAAGTAGACCGCGGCGCCGAGCTCGTCCCGTAAGGACCGCATCCGCGTCCGCAGGTCGGGGTCGCCGCACCGGCCGCGGGAGCGGGCTATGCCGTCGAGCGCCTCCCCGTGGAAGAAGCGCCCCTCGGAGCGCCGCAGGTAGCCCTCGTGGGCCAGGGTCCGCAGCAGGTGGTAGGCCGTGCCGAGGGGCAGTTCGGCGGCCCGGGCCAGCTGCTTGGCGGTCGCGCCGCGCCGGAAGCCCCCGACGGCCTCCAGCAGCCGCAGCGCCCGCTGGACGGAGCCGATCAGGGTGGGCCCGCGGTCCGCCTCGGGCGGCCGCGGCGCGGCGGGCCCGGCCTCCCGCGCCGGCCCGAGCGGTCGTGCCGCCTCGAACGGTTGCTCTCCGAACGGGTGCTCCCCGAACGGTCGTGCTGTCTCGAACGGTTGCGTCTTCTCGAACGGCTGTGCGATCCGATCCATGACACCCAACCCCCAGCCCGAGTCCCTCGTACAGGTCCGTGCCCAGAACGGGCATGCGGAACGAAACCTCCGATTTGCCCGATAGCTGCTCATTGCAGCACAGCGGGACCCCGAACGGATGCACCCGACCGGGTCGGCGTTTCGACCCGTTCCCGGCGTGTTTCGACCCGTTCCCCGGGTTTCGTTCCTCCCCCGGCGCGGGAGACTTCCGCACAACGCGCCAGTCCCGGAGGTGGCCATGGGCCCCGAGAACCGCACCGCGCCACCGCGCCCGGTCGTGAAGCGCACCGCGCGGGCGAT
Organism: Kitasatospora sp. NPDC058184; assembly: GCF_042883725.1. Taxonomy (NCBI): domain Bacteria; kingdom Bacillati; phylum Actinomycetota; class Actinomycetes; order Kitasatosporales; family Streptomycetaceae; genus Kitasatospora; species Kitasatospora sp. NPDC058184. The sequence goes on along the minus strand of NZ_JBHVVE010000016.1, from coordinate 21,796 downwards.
CCTGCTGGAGCTGGACCCGGACGATCCGTACGGCCCGGCCTCGATCGTGCTGATCCGGCGGGTCCGGCCGGACTCGCCGCACCCGTACTGGATCACGCCCGGCGGCGGGGTCGAGCGGGAGGACCGGACGGTGGTCGAGGCGCTGCACCGCGAGGTGGACGAGGAGCTCGGCGGCAAGGTCGTGGACGTGGTGCCCGCCTTCGTCGACACCATCAGCCACACCCACCATGACGACGGCACCCCGCTGCACCCGCACGGGGTCAAGGTGCAGCACTTCTTCGTCTGCCGGCTCGCCTCGATGGACCTCGACCGACGGCACGGGCCCGAGGTGACCGACCCCAACGGCGAGTACGAGGTGGTCCGGCTGCCGTTCACCCGCGAGGGCGTCACCTCGGTCAACGTGGTCCCGCCCCGGCTGCGGGCGTACCTGGCGGCCAACATCGAGGGCATCCGCGCGCTCCTCGCCCCCGACCTCGGGTGATCACACGGCGGCCGGGTCGCCGACCGGGTCGTGCCGGATCAGCTCGGCCGGGACCCCGGCCCGCAGCAGCACCCCGACGCCCCGGCGCACCATCGCCGGCGGCCCGCTGAGCACCGCCTCGCGACCGGTCCACGGGCCGAACCGGCCCACCGCATCCGGCAGTTCGCCGGTCATCAGCCCGCCGGCCAGCAGTCCGCCGCCCAGCGGGCCCCCGGCGTGGCCACCGCCGGAGAGCACCGGACGGACCGTCAACCAGGGGTGGCGAGCGGCCAGTTCGCGCAGCCCTTCCAGCGCGTACAGCTCCTCGGCCCGGCGGGCCCCGTAGAACACCTCGACCCGGCGGCCGGACGCACCGTGCTCGGCGGCCTCCTCGACCAGGGCGCGGACCGGCGCGATCCCGGTGCCGCCGCCGAGGCAGAGCAGGTCCCGGCCGGCCGCGTGGTCGACGGTCATCGCGCCGGCCGCCGGGCCGAGCCGCAGCACGTCCCCGGGCGCGGCCCGGTGGACCAGCGCGTTGCTCACCCAGCCCGCCTGGACGGCCTTGACGTGGAAGGTCAGCAGCCCGTCCGGGCGGGGCGCGCCGGCGAAGGAGTAGTGCCGCCAGACCCGCGGCCACCAGGGCGTCTCCAGCGCGGTGTACTGCCCGGCCCGGAACGGGTAGGCCTGGTCCGGCCGGACGGTGACCACCGCGACGTCCCGGGTGCGGCGCTCGTGCCGGACGATCTCGCCCTGCCACCAGGCCGGCGAGGTGCGGGCGTCCTCCTCGGCGGCCTCGATCATGGCCGAGGAGATCATCCGGTAGGCGCGGCGCCAGGCCGACTCGGCCTCGGCGTCCCAGCGGGCGCCCGCGTACCGGGCCAGCGTTCCCACCAGGCACTCCTCCACCACCGCGTAGTGCCCGGCCAGTGCCCCGTACCGGCGGTGGGACCGGCCGAGCCCGGCCAGCGTGGCGCGCAGGGCCGCCGGCCGGTCGAGCTCGCGGACCACGGCCAGCAGGGTGCGGAACAGCCGCTCGCGGTGGACGTCCATGGCGGCGGGGAAGGACGAGCGGAGCTCGGGGTGGCGCAGGAAGAGCAGCGCGAAGAAGTGCGCGGTGGCCCGGTCGGCGACCGGCTCGACGGCGGCGAGGCCAGCCCGGACCAGCCCGACCTCCCGGGCGGTGAGCGGCCGGCGGGCGGTGGCCTGGTCCTGCCCGGCGGCGGGGAGCGCGGCGGCGGGCTGCCCGGCGGGGACCCGTACGCCCCAGGCATCGCTCCACCGGTCGCCCGGGCCGACCCGGTTGAGGCCGGGAGCGTCGGCGAACAGCGGGCGGAAGTCGGCGGCGGGGGCGGGAGCCGGGGCGTGGACGTGGGCCGGAGCCGGGACGAACGGCGGTTGCGGCGGCCGGACGGGCTCCAGCAGCGACACCGGCGGCAGCACCTCCGTCGGTGCCTCCGCCGCCACCAGCGGCGGCAGGTCCGGCGGGGCCAGGGGCGCAGGCGGGTCCAGGGGCACCGGCGGCCGGGCGACCGCCTCCCGCGACGGGCCCCCGTCGGGCGCGGACTGCCGCAGGCCCGGGACGGACGAGACCCCCGCCGAGCCGTGCCCGGTACGGACCAGGACTGTTCCGCGGGACTTCACCGCTACGTTTCGAGTACCCAAGAGAATCGTTTCGCCCTCCGGCCGGCCTGCGCCACCACCTGGCTTGTCGCTACTGGCGCCAAGGCAGCGTGGCACGGCCCGACCGACCGACCGACGAATCACGCGAAGCCCGGACATCCGGGCCCGGAACGCGCTACTCTCCCCGCCCCCGGTCGCCCCGGGTGTCCGTCCGCACACCCAGGGCAACCGGAGAGCCGGGCTCGACGGCGCTCCTCAGAGCTGCCGCAGCAGCATCCCCGGCTGCTCCACACAGTCCGCGACGAACCGCAGGAAACCGCCCGCCGTCCCGCCGTCGCAGACCCGGTGGTCGAAGGTGAACGACAGCTGGGTCACCTCGCGGACCGCCAACTCCCCCTGGTGGACCCAGGGTTTGGCGACGATCCGACCGACCCCGAGCATCGCCGCCTCCGGGTGGTTGAGGATCGGGGTCGAGCCGTCCACGCCGAACACCCCGTAGTTGTTCAACGTGAAGGTGCCGCCGGTCAGTTCGGCCGGGGTGAGCGCGCCGCTGCGCGCCGCCTCGGTCAACCGGCCCAGCTCCTCGCCGAGTTGCCCGGTGCTGCGGTTCTGCGCGTCCCGCACCACCGGGACGACCAGTCCGCGCTCGCCCTGCGCGGCGAAGCCCAGGTGCACCGCCGAGTGCCGGACGATGCCCGAACCGTCCCCGATGACCGAGGAGTTGAGCTCCGGGAAGCGCGCCAGGGCGACCGTGCAGATCCGCGCCAGCAGCGCCAGCACGCTCACCTTCGGCCCCGGCGTGGCGTTCAACTGCCGCCGCAGTGCCATGAGTTCGGTGGCGTCGGCGTCCACCCAGCAGGTCGCCGCCGGGATCTCCCGGTGGCTGCGGCTCAGCTTCTCGGCCACCGCCTTGCGCAGCCCGCGCAGCGGGACCACGCCGTCCTGCCCGGCGGGCCCGGCGGGCGCCGGAGCGGTCACCTTGGCCGCGACCGCCCGTTCGACATCCGCGCGCATGATCAGTCCGTCGGGCCCGCTCCCGGTGAGCGCGGCCAGGTCGACCCCCTGCTCCCGGGCCAGCCGCCGCACCAGCGGCGAGATCACCGGCACCACCGCCGGCCCGGCCGGGACGACCGGAGCCCGCACGACCACGGCACCGGCGGCGACCACGGCCGAGGCCGAGGCCGGTGCCCCGACCCGGCGCCGCCGCCCGCCCCGGCCCGGCTCGGCGACCCCGAACCCGACCAACGGCCGCTCCACCTCGGCAGAGGCGGCGGCGGCAGCAGCGGCAGGCGCAGCGGCAGAGCCCGGCCCCGCCGCATCCTCCGGCCCGCTCCCCGCCGCCGGCGCCACCGCGACCGTCACCAGCGGCGCGCCCACGGCGATCTCCTCGCCCACCTCGCCGTACCGCGCGGTGACCACCCCGCCGTACGGGCAGGGCACCTCCACCACGGCCTTGGCGGTCTCCACCTCCACCACCGGCTGGTCGACCGCGATCACCTCGCCGACCTCGACCATCCAGCGCACCACCTCGGCCCCGGTGAGCCCCTCACCGAGATCGGGCAGCCGGAACTCCCGTACGACGGGCATCATCCTCGGTCCTCCCACTGCAGCCGGGCGACCGCGTCCAGGATCCGGTCCACCCCGGGCAGGTGGTGGTGCTCCAGCATCGGCGGCGGGTACGGGACGTCGAAGCCGGTGACCCGCAGCACGGGCGCGGCCAGGTGGTGGAAGCAGCGCTCGGTGACCCGGGCGGCGATCTCCGCGCCGGTGCCGCCGAAGCCGCTCGCCTCGTGCACCACCACGGCCCGGCCGAGCGAGCGCACCACCCGGCAGACCGTCTCGTCGTCGAACGGCACCAGGGTGCGCAGGTCCAGCACCGCGAGGTCCCGGCCCTCGGACTGCGCCGCCTCCGCCGCCGCCAGGCAGACCGGCAGCGAGGGGCCGTAGGTGATCAGCACGGCGGAGGTGCCGGTGCGCCGCAGCACCGCCCGGCCGATCGGCTCGACGGGCGCGTCCGGGTCGAACTCGGCCTTGCCCCAGTAGAGCCGCTTGGGCTCCAGGAACACCACCGGGTCGTCGGAGGCGATCGAGGCGCGCAGCAGCCCGTACGCGTCGGCCACCGTCCCCGGGGTGACCACGTGCAGGCCGGGCGTGCTGGTGTAGTAGGCCTCGGAGGCGTCGCTGTGGTGCTCGACGCCGCCGATGCCCCCGCCGTACGGGATGCGGACGGTGATCGGCAGCGGGAGCCGGCCCGCCGTGCGGTTGCGCATCTTGGCGACGTGCGAGAACAGCTGCTCCAGCGCCGGGTAGGCGAAGGCGTCGAACTGCATCTCGACGACCGGGCGCAGCCCGTACATCGCCATGCCGATCGCGGTGCCGAGGATGCCGGCCTCGGCCAGCGGGGTGTCCAGGCAGCGCTCCGGTCCGAACTCGGCGGTGAGCCCGTCGGTGATCCGGAAGACCCCGCCGAGCGCGCCGACGTCCTCGCCGAGCACGTGCACCGCCGGGTCCTCGCGCATGGCGTCCCGCAGCGCGGAGTTGAGCGCCTGCGCCATCGAGGCGGTACGGACATCAGAGGGGCGCCGCGCAGAGGCTCCGCCAAGGGTGGGGGTGGGCGACGGGTGGGCCGTGCTCATCGGTCCGCCACCTCCGCCTCGGCGGCCAGCTCGGCGGCCAACTGGGCGGCCTGCTCGCGCAGTTGCGGGGTCGGCTCGGCGTAGACATGGGCGAACAGCGACATCGGGTCCAGCTCCGGGTCGGTGTGGAACTCCGCCCGCATCCGGGCCGCCAGCGCCTCCGCCTCGTCGGCCGCCTCCCGCACCAGGCGGTCGTCCAGCACGCCGAGTCCGCGCAGCGCCCGCTCCATCAGCAGGATCGGGTCGTGCTCGCGCCAGGCGGCCACCTCGGGCTCGGTGCGGTAGCGGGTGGCGTCGTCGGCGTTGGTGTGGGCGTCGATCCGGTAGGTCAGCGCCTCGACCAGGGTCGGGCCGCCGCCGGCCCGGGCCCGCTCGACCGCCTCGGTCAGCACCGAGTGCACGGCGGGCGCGTCGTTGCCGTCCACCAGCCGGCCCGGCATCCCGTAGCCGACGGCCTTGTGGGCCAGGCTCGGCGCGGCGGACTGCGCGCTGAGCGGCACGGAGATCGCGTAGCCGTTGTTCTGCACCAGGAAGACCACCGGGGCGTCCAGCACGGCCGCGAAGTTCAGCGCCTCGTGGAAGTCGCCCTCGCTGGTGCCGCCGTCGCCGAGCATCGCCAGCGCGACCACCGGCTCGCCGCGCAGCCGGGCGGCGTGCGCCAGCCCGACGGCGTGCGGGGCCTGGGTGGCGAGCGGGGTGCAGAGCGGGGCGGTGCGGCTGGCCCGCGGGTCGTAGCCGGTGTGGGCGCTGCCGCGCAGCAGGGTCAGCGCCTCCAGCGGGTCGACGCCCCGGGAGACCACGGCGAGGGTGTCGCGGTAGCTGGGGAAGAGCCAGTCGTGCTCGCCGAGCACCAGCGCGGCGGCGACCTGGCAGGCCTCCTGGCCGGTGGACGCCGGGTAGACGGCGAGCCGGCCCTGCTTGGTCAGGGTGGTGGCCTGCTGGTTGTACCGGCGGCCGACGACCAGGCGGCGGTACAGCTCGCGCAGCAGGGCGGGGTCGTACTTCTCCAGCGCGGGGGTGCCGATCGCCCGGACGGGGGAGGGGTCCGGGAGGAGGGGTGCCGGATCGGTGCGCGGGGCGGTGGCCCCGGGCAGCCAACCGGGTACACCCGCGTGGTGTCTGTGGTCGAGAACGGTCATCTCGGGGCACCTCCAGGGGTTGCGGGGGCTCCCTACCGATTGTTCGGTCGTCTGTTCATCTTGACCAGAAGCGTGACAAGGTGGTGGACATTCGGCCTGTACGGCGGTCGACTGGTGGCAGTGCGTCCAATCGGTGGGGGTGGGGGGTCATGTCGGCTGAACAGATGTCCAGACTCGACCGGGTCGACCGGTCGATCCTGCGGCTGCTGCAGCAGGACGGTCGCGCCTCCATCCGCTCGGTGGCCGAGCGGGTGCACGTGTCCCGGGCCAACGCGTACGCCCGGATCTCCAGGATGGTCGAGGACGGCATCATCCGCGGCTTCACCGCCAGGGTGGACCACGAACGGGCCGGTCAGGCCGCGTCGGCGTACGTCACCCTGAAAATCGTCCAGAACTCCTGGCGGACGGTGCGCGAGCAGCTGCTGGAGCTGCCCGGGGTGGCACACATCGCGCTGGTCGGCGGGGACTTCGACGTCCTGCTGCTGGTGCACACCGCCGACAACAAGGCCCTGCGGGAGCTGGTGCTGGGCAGCATCCAGTCCATCCCGCAGGTGCTCGGCACCCGCACCATGCTGGTCTTCGAGGAGACCGATCAGGTGCCGCCGCTCTGAGGAGGGCTCCGCCTCGAGGGCGGGGCCCGGGCCCGGGGGAAGGACCGGTCAGCGCGCCCGCAGCCCGTCGAAGGCCAGGTGGACCACCGCGTCCGCGACCCCGTCGGCGGCCTTGAGCCCCGGCCGGTACCACTCCACGATCGAGTTGATCATCCCGAACAGCAGCCGGGTGGCCAGCCGCGGCTCCACGTCCGCGCGCAGCGCGCCGTCCGCGACCGCCGCCCGCAGCAGCTCGGCGACCTGGTGGTCGAAGTCCCGCCGGCGCTCCAGCGCCCACTGCTCGGTGGCCGTGTTGCCGCGCACCCGCAGCAGCAGCGTCACGTACGGCAGCTCGTCCAGCAGCACCTCGGCGGTGCGGCGCACCACGTGCTCCAGCCGCTCCACCGCCGGGCCCGCGACCGCCTCGGGCTCGGCGAGGATCGCGAACAGCCCGTCCAGCGCCCGGCCGACCGCCAGCCGCAGCAGCTCCTCCTTGCCGCGCACGTGGTGGTAGATGGAGGACTTGGAGATCCCGGCCGCCCGGGACAGGTCCTCCATCGAGGTGCCGTCGTAGCCGCGCTCGTTGAACACGTCGACGGTCACCGCGAGCAGTGACTCCACGGTGTAGGCGGTGCGCGTGGTGTGATCGGCCATCCTCCGAGTATCCCCGGCCGTCACCCCCGTCACGCGAGCGGGTCCGACTGGTCCACACCAACCAAGGGACGCCGACGGGGTCAGGCCCTAGACTCTGCGGACGATCCGTCCACGTCCAAGGCTGGGGACATGAACGCAATACCGGCAGTCGCCTCCGACGTGCCAGAGAAGCGCAGCGAGGAGCCGGAGGGACCCGCGCGCGCCTGGCAGGAGCGCGGCCGGGCCCTGGTGGTCCGCTTCGGACCGGCGGTGTGGTGCTACGCGGTGCTGAAGCTGATCGGCTTCACCGTCTTCATGAAGCTGCTCTCCTTCTCCGGGGAGTACGCCAAGAAGCCGGCCCGGTTCGGCGGCGGCGCCAACCCCTGGGACGTGGTGGCCACCTGGGACGGCTGGTGGTACCAGCAGGTGGCTCGGTTCGGCTACCACCCGGCGCTCGTCCCGATACCGAACGGCCCGGTCGGCTTCAGCGTCGAGCAGAACTCGGCCGCGTTCTTCCCGCTCTACCCCGGCCTGATGCGGATGGCCTCGGACGTCACCGGCCTCGGCCTGTACGGCGCCGGGATGCTGGTCTCGGTGGTGGCCTCGCTGTTCGCCGCGGCCGGCATCTACGCCGTGGTGGAGAAGCTGACCGGCGACGCCCGCTCCGGTGTGATCGCGGCCGGCATCTGGGCGATCGCCCCGGGTTCCGGCGCCGAGTGGGCGGTCTACTCGGACTCCCTCTTCGTCGCGCTGGCCGCCTGGGCCTGCTACTGCGTGATGACGAAGCAGTGGGTCGCGGCCGGGGTGATCACCCTGGTCGCCGGGCTCAACCGGCCGACCTCCGCGGCGCTGATCGGCGCGGTCGGCCTGGCCGCGCTGGTCGAGCTGTACCGCCGCGAGAGCGGCGTCCTGCGCCCGCTGGCCGCGATGCTGCTGGCCCCGCTCGGCCTGCTCGGCTACGTGGGCTGGGTGGGCTGGCGGACCGGCGAGTGGGGCGGCTACTTCCGGCTGCAGCACGACGCCTGGCTGCACTACTTCGACTGGGGCCAGGGCACCTGGCACGCGATCCGCGGGGTGCTGCTGGGCCGCAGCGACTACCCCTTCGCCTTCCCGATACCGGACCTGTTCGCCACCCTGATCGTGCTCAGCCTGCCGATGCTGATCGTGCTGCTGGTCCGGCTGCGCCCGCCGCTGGTGCTGACCGCCTACACGCTGGCCACGATCGTCTCGGTGCTCGGCAGCCTGGGCATCTTCGGCAACGTCTCCCGCTACCTGCTGCCCGCGTTCCCGCTGTTCATCGCGCTGGCGGTGGGGATGCGCAAGCTGAGCCTGCCGGTGCTGGCCACCGTCCTGGGCACCGGCGCGGTCGCCTCCGGCTGGTACGCCGGGTACGTCATCTTCGAGCTGGGCGTGCCGTAGACCCGGACCACCCGAGCCCCCGGGGGCGCGTCCGCCACGGACGCGCCCCCGCGCGTTTCCCGGTGGATTCCTCCCACCACACCCTCGTGGCCCGACCGATCGTTCGGTTACTCTGTGACGTGTCCCGTCCTGCTTTCCGAGGCCCTCCGAGGAGCGCACAGATGTCCGCAGCGGTCACCCACCCCCTCGTCAGCGAGCTGGTCGAGCGCCACCAGGCCACCCTGGACGCCGCGCTCGCCGCCGCCGCCGAGCGCGACTACTGGTCGCCCTACCCCGAGTTCCCCAAGGCGTACGGCGAGAGCGGGCCGGCGGACGGCAAGGCCGCCTTCGACGCCCTGCTCGGCAGGCCCTTCACCCTCGAAGGCCACCCCACCGACGGCGACCAGGTCGGCGGCGAGGCCTCCCCGTACGGCGTCGAGCTGGGCATCACCTACCCGCACGCCGACCCGGACGCGCTGATCGCCGCGCTCACCGCCGCCCGCCCCGGCTGGGCCGCCGCGACCCCGCTGGAGCGCGCCGCCGTCTGCCTGGAGATCCTGCACCGGATCAACGCCCGCTCCCACGAGTTCGCCCAGGCCGTCATGCACACCACCGGCCAGGCCTACGGCATGGCCTTCCAGGCCGGCGGCCCGCACGCCCAGGACCGCGGCCTGGAGGCGGTCGCCTACGCGTACGCCGAGCAGACCCGGCTGCCGAAGCAGGCCGGCTGGACCAAGCCGCAGGGCAAGCGCGACCCGCTGGTGATGACCAAGGAGTTCACCGTCGTCCCGCGCGGCCTCGCGCTGCTGATCGGCTGCAACACCTTCCCCACCTGGAACGGCTACCCGGGCCTGTTCGCCTCGCTGGCCACCGGCAACCCCGTCCTGGTCAAGCCGCACCCGCGGGCCGTCCTGCCGCTCGCGCTGACCGTCGCCGTCGCCCGCGAGGTGCTCGCCGAGGCCGGCTTCGACCCGAACCTGGTCGTCCTGGCCGCCGAGCACGAGGGCGGCACCGTCGCCGCCGCCCTCGCGGTCCGCCCCGAGGTCAGGCTGATCGACTACACCGGCTCCACCGCCTTCGGCGACTGGCTGGAGGAGCACGCCAAGCAGGCGCAGGTGTACACCGAGAAGGCCGGCGTGAACGCCGTCGTCATCGACTCCACCGACGACTACAAGGGCATGCTGGGCAACCTGGCCTTCGCGCTCTCCCTCTACAGCGGCCAGATGTGCACCACCCCGCAGAACGTGCTGATCCCGCGCGGCGGCATCGCCACCGACCAGGGCGACAAGTCCTACGACCAGGTGGTCACCGACCTGGCCGGCGCCATCGAGGGCCTGCTCTCCGACGACGCCCGCGCCGCGGCGATCCTCGGCGCCGTGGTCAACCCCGGGGTGCTCCAGCGCTCGGCCGCCGCGGCCGGCGGCGAGTACGGCGAACTCGCCCTCGCCCCGCGCGCGGTGACCTCCCCGGACTTCCCCGGCGCGACCGTCCGCACCCCCGCGCTGGTCAAGCTGGACGCCGACAAGCCGGACGACCGCGCGGTCTTCCGCAGCGAGTGCTTCGGCCCGGTCTCCTTCGCCGTCGCCGTCGAATCCACCGCCGCCGCCGTCGAGTTGCTGCGCACCACGGTCCGCGAGAAGGGCGCCATGACGGCCTCCGGCTACACCACCTCGCCCGAGGTGGAGGCGCTGCTGGTCGAGGCCGCGCTGGACTCCGGCGTCTCGCTCTCGCTCAACCTGACCGGCGGCGTCTTCCCCAACCAGACCGCCGCCTTCTCGGACCTGCACGGCACCGGGGCCAACCCGGCCGCCAACTCGGCCTACTGCGACGGTGCGTTCGTCGCCAACCGGTTCCGCACGGTGGAGATCCGCCGGCACGCCTGAGCCGTTCACCCCCGTCACCGGGCCCCGGCGGTCACCCACCGCCGGGGCCCGGCGGTTCACAGCTCCGACGGCGCCCGCGATGATGGAGGCTGGGAGAACGCCGGGAACGGCGTACGACCGCCCTCCGAACAACGGGAGCTGATACATGGCCGTGAAGCCGACGACCGAAACCGACGTCCTGATCGTCGGCGCCGGACCGACCGGACTGCTGCTGGCCGGCGACCTCGCCGCCGCCGGAGTCGGCGTCACGGTACTGGAGAAGCGCGCCGCCGAGTCCAACCTCACCCGGGCCTTCGCCGTGCACGCCCGCAGCCTGGAGCTGCTGGACGCCCGGGGCCTGGCCGAGGAGCTGATCGCCACCGGCCGCCCGCTCGCCGAGCTGAGGATGTTCGACCGCTTCGGCATCGACCTCGCCGCGCTGCCCACCCGCTTCCCGTTCGTGCTGATCACCCCGCAGTACAACGTCGAACGGCTGCTGCTGGACCGCGCCGAGAAGGCCGGCGCGACCGTCCTGCGCGGCGCCGAGGTCACCGGGCTGCGCCAGGACGCCGAGGGCGTGACCCTGGAGACCCGGGACGGGCAGAGCCACCGCGCCGCGTACGCGGTCGCCACCGACGGCGTCCACTCCACCGTCCGCGACCTGCTGGGCATCCCGTTCCCCGGGGAGTCGGTGGTCGACTCGGTGGTGCTGGCCGACGTCCGGCTGGACCGCGAGCCCGCCCAGGCGATCACCGTCGGCGCCAACCAGGCCGGCTTCGCCTTCATCGCCCCGTTCGGCGACGGCTGGTTCCGGATCATCGCCTGGGACCGCGAGGAGCGGTACCCGGACGGCACCACCCCCTCCGCCGAGCAGCTCACCGCCCTCGTCCGGGCCATCCTCGGCGAGGACTACGGCCTGCACGAGGTGCGCTGGAGCTCCACCTTCCACAGCGACGAGCGGCAGGCCCCCAACTACCGCTCCGGCCGGGTCTTCCTGGCCGGCGACGCCGCGCACTGCCACTCCCCGGCCGGCGGCCAGGGCATGAACACCGGCCTCCAGGACGCCGCCAACCTCTCCTGGAAGCTCGCCGCGGCACTCCGGGGCCATGCCACCGACGCCCTCCTGGACACCTACCAGACCGAGCGGCACCCGGTCGGCAAGACGGTGCTGCGCACCTCCGGCGCGCTGATCCGGCTGGCCCTCGCCGAGTCCGCCCCCACCCGCGCCCTGCGCGGCGCGCTCACCGCGCTGGGCGGCCACCTCGACCCGGTCACCGAGCGCGGCGCCCGGCTGGTCTCCGGCATCGGCATCTCCTACCCCGCGCCCAAGGACGCCCACCCGCAGGTCGGCAAGCGCGTCCCGGACCTGCGGCTGACCGCCCTGAGCAAGCCCGCCGAGGGCGCCCCGGCCGCGCCCGAGCGGCTCTACGAGGCGCTGCGCGCCGGGACGTTCGTCCTGGTCAGCAATGACGAGCTGGCCGCCGCCGAGCCCTGGGCCGACCGCATGGTCTCCGCCGCCCCCGCCGACCCGCACGGCAAGCTGCGCGACACCGTCCTGCTGATCCGCCCGGACGGCTACGTCGCCTGGGCCGCCGTCGACCCCGGCCAGGGCGAGCTGCGCGCCGCCCTCACCGACTGGCTCGGCGCCCCGGCCTGACCACCCCCGGGCGGGCCCGCGATCCCCGCGCGCCCGCCCGGCCCGGCGTTCGCCGGCCGCTCAGCCCCGGGCCTTCACATAGTGCCGCGCCGCCTTCGCCCGGTTCCCGCACACCGCCATCCGGCACCACCGCCGGCGGCCGTTCTGCGAGGTGTCGAAGAAGTACAGGACGCACGCCTCGTGCGCGCACTGCTTGATCCGCTGGGCGCCCCGGTCCAGCAGGTCCAGGAAGTCGTCCGCCGCCAGCCAGGAGGCCAGCCACTCGGGCCGGTCCACCTCGACGTGCGCGGTCGGCCCCTGCGGGCCGAGCTCCCGGCGCAGCCGCCCGTGGCCCAGCACACCGTTCAGCCGGGCCACCGTCTCCGGCCCCAACTGCCCCTGCCCACACAGCTCCTGGACGGCCTCGGCGATCACCTCACGGGTCTCCCGCAGGGCCGCGAGCCCCGACCCGGCGGCCCGGCAGCGGTCCGCTAGGCCGGCCGAGGAGAGCCAGATCGGGTAGCCGTCCGGTTCGGCGAGCAGGTCGTTGACGGGCGTTCCGGCCCAGCGCGTGTTGAGCAGGTCCAGCGCGAGCGGCTCACCGATCAGCGGTCGCGGGTCCCTCGGGTCCGGCTGCACGTCAGTCATCGCTCTCCCTCGGATCGGTCCGATTCTACGTCCGCCCCTTCCGCCCGGACTGGTCTGGACCGACCCCGGAACCACGGTCATTCACTGTATGGAACCGCCGAGTTGGGGGCCCTCCACAGTTGACTGTTTTTTAGCAACGAATTGCCCGGCCATGAGCCAATTCGCACACGGGTTCTGTCATGTTCGAGCCAGCGTTCTCGACCCCCCTGAACGCCTGGTCCCTTGCCGGCCCCCCACAGCCGGCTGGAGGAGGATCCGTTGCGTCCCCGCTCCCTTGCCCTCGCCGCGGCGATAGCCGTGCTGCCGCTGACCGCCGTCTCGCTCGGTGTCTCCACCGCGCAGGCCGCCACTCCCAACGCCTCCCCGCGCGTCGCCCTGCCGAACACCGTGAACCCGGCGGTGGCCCACTCGGAGAAGAAGGGTGACGTCCCGGCCGCGCAGCAGATCTCGGTGTCCGTCAGCCTGAAGCTGCGCGACACCGACGCCCTGGACCGCTTCCTGACCGCCGTCACCACCCCGGGCGCCCCGGAGTACGGCCACTACCTGACGCCGGAGCAGTTCACCGCGCGGTTCGGCCCGACCCAGGCCGCCGTCGACCAGGTCCGGACGTACCTGGCCCAGCAGGGCCTGACCGTCTCCGACGTGAGCGCCAACCGCCAGGTGGTCAACGCCCGCGGCACCGCCGCCCAGGTCTCCCAGGCCTTCGGGACGCACGAGAGCGCGTACCTCGACCCGCAGCTCCAGCGCGCCTTCTTCGCCAACGACGCGGCCGCCTCGATCCCGTCCGACCTGGCCTCCGTGGTCCAGGGCGTCAGCGGCCTGGACAACCACGCGGTGCGCAAGAACCGCCTGGCCACCCCGAACTCGGTCACCCCGAACACGGCGAGCGCGAGCCCGAGCGGCATGGCCCCGGCCCAGTACACCGGTGCGTACAACCTCAACAAGACCGGCGCGGACGGCACCGGCACCACGGTCGCGCTGTGGGAGTTCGACGGCTACCAGTCCTCGAACCTGACCACCTACGACTCCCAGTACGGCCTGTCCGGCCCGGCCGTCTCCACCGTCTCGGTGGACGGCGCCAACTACGACTCCGCCCCCGGCCAGGGCCAGGGCGAGGTCGAGCTGGACAGCGAGATCGTCCGCGGCGCGGCGCCCAAGGCCACCCAGCTGGTCTACGAGGCGCCCAACAGCGACCAGGGCGAGATCGACATGGCCAACAAGATCGTGACCGACAACAGGGTCTCGGTGGTCTCGATCTCCTGGGGCTCCTGCGAGCCGGACACCACCGCCGCCTCGATGACCGCGGTCGACAACGCCTTCAAGCAGGCCGCCGCCCAGGGCATCTCGATCTTCTCCGCCTCCGGCGACGACGGCTCCCGCGACTGCACCCGCTCCACCAGCGGCTCCGGCGTGAAGGCGGTCGACTTCCCGGCGTCCAGCCCGCACCAGACCGGCGTCGGCGGCACCAACCTCAAGGTCTCCAGCGGCAACGCCTACTCCTCGGAGAGCGCCTGGAGCACCGCCGGCGGCGGCGTCTCCACCGTGTTCGCCAAGCCGAGCTGGCAGACCGGCACCGGTGTCAGCGGCACCATGCGCACCGTCCCGGACGTCTCCTCCAACGCCGACCCGCAGAGCGGCTTCGCGATCTACACCGCCGGCGCCTGGCAGGTCTACGGCGGCACCAGCGCGGCCGCGCCGCTCTGGTCCGGCTACGCGGCCCAGTTCAACCAGAAGGCCAAGGCCGCCGGCCAGGCCGTCCTCGGCGAGGCGAGCCCGCGGCTGTACTCGGTGGCCAACGGCAGCGGCTACGGCAGCACCTTCCACGACGTGACCACCGGCGCCAACCAGGACTTCTCCGCCAAGGCCGGCTACGACCAGGTCACCGGCTGGGGCTCCCCGGTCGCCGACGCGCTGACCACCGCCCTGCTCGGCGGCGGCACCACCCCGCCGTCCGGCGGCTGCACCGCCGCCCAGCTGGTCGCCAACGGCGGCTTCGAGAGCGGCACCGCCTCCCCGTGGACCGCCTCCAGCGGCGTGGTCAGCAACAGCTCCTCCGAGGCCGCCCACTCGGGCAGCTGGAAGGCCTGGCTGGACGGCTACGGCTCGGCCCACACCGACACCCTGTCGCAGACCGTCTCGATCCCGGCCGGCTGCGCCTCCGCCAAGCTGACCTTCTGGCTGCACGTCGACACCGCGGAGACCGGCACCACCGCGTACGACAAGCTGACCGTCCAGGCCAACAGCACCACGCTGGCGACCTACTCCAACGTGGACGCCGCCGCCGGCTACGTCCAGCGCACCCTGGACCTGACCTCCTTCGCGGGCCAGACCGTGACCGTCAAGTTCACCGGCACCGAGGACTCCTCGCTGCAGACCAGCTTCGTGATCGACGACGTCGCGCTGAACGTCGGCTGACCACCGGCCGCACCACCGCACCACCCGATCCCCGCCGGGGCGGAGCCGTCAGGGCCCGCCCCGGCGGTGTCCGTCCCGGGCCCTGCCGGAGCCGTCCGCCGGCCCGGTCGGGCCCCGGTCAGCGGCCCGTGTTTCCGGACTGTTTCAAGATCGATAACCCTTCGGTCCACCTGCCGTGACCACTGTCATACGCACGACTGATGACGTAGCCTCTCGACCGTGCATAGGGTTCCCCAAAGCTCGGTGAAGCCGCTGGCGGCGCGCCCCGGCGCCGACCCGGTCCCGCCGAACTCACCTGGTGGGGAGGGTCACCGTATGGCCGCACAGCAACCTCAGGACGCCGCGCGGCTGCGGCTGGTCGGGTCGCACACGGAGCGCCCGGGCCCGCCCGGGCCGCCCGGCCCGACTCCCGCCACCCCCGGACCGCCCCCCGGCCGGCTCGCCCCGGTCGGCGGCTTCGCGGACACCCTCCACCTGGCGATCGAGGCCAGCGGCCTCAGCCTGGACCGCATCCGCGCCGCCCTCGCCGGGCGCGGCGTCAGGGTCAGCGTGACGACCCTGAGCTACTGGCGGCGCGGCCGCAGCCAGCCCGAGCGGGCCAGCTCGCTGCGCGCCGTCCACCTGCTGGAGGAGCTGCTCGGGCTGCCGCACAGCGCGCTCTCCTCGCTGCTCGGCCCGCCGCGCCCGCGCGGCCGCTGGGCCGCCGCGGCCAACACCTGCCACCTCGGGCTGGAGGACGTCTGGCCGGGCGAGCAGGAGATCGCCAACATCTTCGCCGAGCTGAACGCCCCGCCGGCCGGCGAGCTGGAGCGCCTGAGCATCCACGACTCCTACTACGTGGACGCCGAGCGGCGCGGCAACCTGCTGCGGATGCGCCAGGTGGTGCGCGCCACGGTCGGCGGCGTCGGCCGCTGCCTGGTGGTGCACATGGCCGACGAGGAGGCGGCCGGCTGCCCGGAGATCACCGCGGTGCGGCACGGCCGGCTGGGCCGGGTGCGCCGCCGCCCGGAGGCCGGGCTGATCGTCGGCGAGCTGATGCTGGACCGCCCGCTCGGCCTCGGCGACAGCACGGTCTTCGAGTACGAGGTGGAGATCCCGCCCGGCGGCCCGACCACGGAGTACAGCCGCCGCTTCGCCACCCCGGTGCGCGAGTACGTGCTCCAGGTGCACTTCGACCCGGCGGCCGTCCCGGCGCACTGCGAGCGCTACGACCGCGAGCCGGGGGCCGACGTCGACCACCGCCGCGAGCAGCTGTGGATCGGCGCCTCGGCGAGCGCCCACGTCCTGGCCCCGGACCAGCAGCCGGGCCACATCGGCATCCGCTGGGAGTGGGCGTAGCCCTTCCGCTCCTTCGAGACCCGCCGGACCTCACGGTCCGGCGGGTCTTTCGCATGCCCGCCCGAAGAGCTGACCCTCCCGACCCCCTGCACTGGTTGACGCTGCATCACCTAACTCCTACTCTCGTGAATACCGGTTAGGCAGCTGCCTCACCGGCAGCCGAAGCCTCCGGGAGTGACCAGGCATGTCCAGCACCGCCCAGCTCCGCACCCTGCAGACCGGCCACGTGGGCCTGAACGTCACCGACCTGGCCCGCTCGATCGCCTTCTACCGCGCCGTGTTCGGCCTCGACGTCACCGCCGAGGGCACCGACCCCGACCGCCGCTACGCCTTCCTCGGCCGCGACGGCCGCCTGGTGGTGACGCTCTGGCAGCAGAGCGCGGGCCGCTTCGCCCCCGGCAACCCCGGCCTGCACCACCTCTCCTTCGAGGTCGAGAGCCTCGACGAGGTCCGCGCCACCGAGCGGCTGCTGCGCGAACTCGGCGCCGAGTTCGCCTACGACGGCGTCGTCCCGCACAGCGAGGGTTCGGCCTCCGGCGGCATCTTCTTCACCGACCCGGACGGCATCCGGCTGGAGGTCTACACCCGCACCGGCGTGGCCGGGACCGCGGCCGCCGCCCCCACCGCCACCGCCCCGACCTGCGGGTTCTTCTAGGAACCGGGCCCGGCCATGACCACCACCAGCACGCCGTACCACCCCGGCGAGCGGGCCGCCCAGGCCCGGGCCGGCCGGACCGAGCGGGCCGACCACGCCGGCCGGTCGATCCGCCGCACCGTCCCGGCGGTCGCCGCCCGCTTCCTGGCCGAGCGCCGGATGCTGGTCCTCGGCGCCGCCGACCGGGACGGCCGGGTCTGGGCCACCCAGCTGGCCGGCCCGGCGGGCTTCCTCACCGCCCCGGACGAACGGACCATGGCCGTCGCCGCCCTCCCGGCCGGGGCCGACCCCCTCGCCGAGGCACTGGCCGGCCCCGCCCGGGTCGGCACGATCGCGCTGGACCCGGCCGGCCGGCGCCGGATGCGGCTCAACGGCCGCTCCCTCCCGGACGGCCGGGGCGGACTGCGGGTGCACGCCGACGAGGTGGTCGCCAACTGCCCGAAGTACATCCAGCGCCGCACCCCGACGGACCGCCCGGCCGCCGGCCCGCCCCGTACGGTCGCCGCCGGACCGGTGCTGACCACCGCCCAGCGGCTGGCGGCGGCCACCGCGGACACCTTCTTCATCGCCAGCACCGGCCCGGACGGCAGCGTGGACGCCTCCCACCGCGGCGGCTTCCCCGGCTTCCTGGAGCCGGTGGCGCCGGACCGACTGCGCTGGCCCGAGTACCCGGGCAACAGCATGTTCCTGACGCTCGGGAACCTGGAGCTGGACCCGCGAGCCGGCCTGCTGCTGCCCGACTGGGAGACCGGCGGGGCGCTGCTCGTCACCGGCGAGGCCCGCACCGACTGGTCCGAGGAGGCCCGGCAGGGCGTCCCGGGCGCCGAGCGGATGGTCGAACTGACCGTCACCGGCGTGCTCGAACTGGCCGACGCCACCCCGCTGACCTGGACCGACCCGGAGTACTCGCCCGCCATCCCGCGCTGACCCCGCCTCACTTCGCCTAGACCCTCCGCCCGACCCACGCCACGCCCGGGAGCCGAACGGGTCTCACCCGTTCGGCCTAACCCACCGTGACTCATCGCGCCCGCTTTGGGACTTTGGTCCGGATAACACGCGGAATAGTCCGGGAAAGAGGCGGAGCATGACCCTGACCGACCCCCTGTCCCCGCTCATCGAGTTCGACGACGTCGAACCGGCGGAGGACTGCATATGCGGGGGCTGCAACGCCCGCCGACGAGCACGGCTGCACGCCGCGCCCGTCCACGAAGGCGGACACGCCTCCGCCCGCAGCGTCCGCCGCCGGGCCGCCGTCCTGATGGCCGCCGTGGGCACCGCGCTGAGCGGCGGAGCGGCCGCCGCCGGCACCGCCACCGCGGCCCCCGCACCCGGCCCCACCCCGGGCGGCAACAGCAGCAGCCAGTCCCAGACCCCCCAGGGCGAGGTCAGCGGCCTCTACGGCCAGGCCCCCGGCGCCCGTACCTTCGCCGCGCCGCGCGCCGCCGCGGCGCCGCTCACCCGGGCCCAGATCATCCAGCGCGCCCAGACCTGGGTCGACCAGGGCGTGCCGTACAGCATGAGCCGCTACTGGTCGGACGGCTACCGCCAGGACTGCTCCGGCTTCGTCTCGATGGCCTGGGGCCTGGGCAGCAGTCAGACCACCTGGACACTGCCCAACTTCGCCGAGCGGATCGGCAAGAACGACCTCCAGCCCGGCGACGTCCTCATCTACAACAACCCGGCCAACCCCCAGGCCGGCTCGCACGTCACGATCTTCGGCGGCTGGGCCGACTCCTCCCGCACCAAGTACGTCGCCTACGAGCAGACCGGCCCCTCCGCCAAGAAGCGCTCCACCCCGTACGCGTACTGGAACAACTCCGGCTCCTACGTCCCGTACCGCTACACCGGCCTGTCCTCCGGCAGCAACGACGGCGGCGGCACCTCCTCCACCGCCTTCCCCGGGGCCGACAAGTTCGGCCCCGGCGCCAACAACGCGTCCGTCACCAGGCTCGGCCAACTGCTGGTGCAGCGTGGCGGCGCCGGGTTCTACTCCGAGGGCCCCGGCCCGCGCTGGGGCGAGGCCGACCGCAAGGCCACCCAGGCCTTCCAACAGGCCCAGGGCTGGCGCGGCGCCGAGGCCGACGGCATCCCCGGCAAGGACACCTGGGACTACCTGGTCAACGGCAAGGGCCGCAACATCGGCGGCGGGGGAGGCACCCCGCTGCCGCCTCCGCCGCCGCCCGTCACCGGGGGCTCCGCCTTCCCCGGCGCGCAGTACTTCGGGCCGGGCCAGAGCAACGACCACATCCGGCGGCTCGGCGAGCAGCTGGTCCGCAAGGGCTTCGGCGGCTCGTACAGCGTCGGCCCGGGACCGCGCTGGACGGAGAGCGACCGCCGGGCCGTCCAGGCCTTCCAGCAGGCCCAGGGCTGGCGCGGCAGCGAGGCCGACGGCTACCCGGGCCCCGACACCTGGCGCCGGCTCTTCTCCTGACGCCCCCTCCGAGGCGCGGTGCCCACCCGGGCGCCGCGCCTCAGCGCTTCCCCGACATCCAGTGGAACAGGCCCATCCCGACGCTGGTCGCCAGGTTGAAGCTGGACACCCCGGGCCGCATCGGCACCGCCACCAACCGGTCGGCGCGGTCCTTGAGTTCCGCCGACACACCGTGCCGCTCCGTCCCGAAGGCGAGCAGCGCGTCGTCCGGGAACGGCACGTCCCGGATGTCCGCGCCCTCCGGGTCCAGCACGTACAGCGGCCCGTCCGGCAGCTCCGGCAGGGCCAGCCGCTCCACCGCGGTCGCGAAGTGCAGCCCGGCGCTCCCCCGCAGCACGTTCGGGTGCCACGGATCCAGGTCCCCGGTGGTCACCACCCCGGTGGCGCCGAAGCCCGCCGCGAGCCGGATCACCGCCCCGACGTTCCCCAGGTTGCGCGGGTTCTCCAACAGCACCACCGGCGCCCGGCGCGGCAGCCGGCCCAGCACCGCCCGGTTCGCCTCGACCCCGGGCCGCGCCGCCAGCGCGACCACCCCGGTCGGGTGCAGCCGCGGCACCAGTCCCCGCAGCGCCGCCTCCGGAAGCTCCACCGCGAGCCCCTCCAGCGCCGGAACGACGTCCGGCGCCAACTCACCCGCCAACGCCAGCAGTGCCGCCCGGTCCGCGGTCAGCACCCGCCGCACGTCGCCGCCGAACCGCAGCGCGTGCTTCAGCGTGTGGAAGCCGTCCAGCAGCACCGCCCCCGGCTCCCGCTCGGCCGCCCGCCACGCCCGCACCAGCCCGTCCTCGTCCGTCCTGTTCACTCCGCCATCGTCTCCCCCGGGCGCCCAGCCGCGGCGATCACCTCGTCGAAACCGAGCGCCCGCCCCGGCGGGCCGTCCTGGGCGGCGGCCAGTCCGGCCAGCGCGAGGTCCAGGTGCCGGTGGACCAGCGAGCCGTCCGCGTCCAGCGCCGCCAGGGCGCCGGGCAGCGGACGGGACACCCGGACGCAGAGCAGCACCAGGTCCCCCATCCCCACGTCGGGGCGCAGCCGCCCGGCCTCCCGCGCGGCGCGCAGCAGCCCCTCGACGGCCTCCACGGTCCCCCGGCGGACCGCCACCAGCTCCTCGTCCACCACCAGGCGCTCCAGCAGCACCACGATCGCCGCCCCCATCCGCAGATCGGCGGCGGCGTGCACGAAGCGGCGCAGCGCCTGCCAAGGGTCCGCCTCGACCCGCCGCGCCTCCTGCGCGGCCTCGCCGAGCCGGGCCAGCAGGTCGGTGACCAGCGCGCGGACCAGCGCCTCCCGGTCCGGGAAGCGCCGGTAGAGCGTGCCCGGGCCGATCCCGGCCCGCCGCACCACCGCGTCCAACGGGGCGTCCGGGCCCCGTTCCAGGAACACCTCGCAGGCGGCGTCCAGGATCCTGCGCCGGCTGCGTTCCGCGTCGGCCCTCATCCACAACTCCCTAACCGGAGAAAATCTCTCCCTCTATGCTAGCGTCACCGGAAACGGAGAAAAACTCTCCGCCTCTCCCGGAGGAGCGCCACCATGCCGACCAGCCTCACCATCCGCACCGAGATCGACGGCACCCCCCACCCCCGCGAGGCCGTCCTCGCCTGGGAACTCGACCGCGCCCGCGCCGCCCTGCACCTCCTCAAGCAGCGCCTCGGCGACACCCGCACCCGCGAACTGCTCACCCCCGACACCACCGCCGCCGACACCGCCCTGACCGCCTGGGCCCAGGCCTCCGCCGGCCGCCGGCGCACCGCCGTCACCGAACTCACCGCCACCGGCATCGACGCCCGGACCTTCCTCACCTGGTGGCAGACCCGCCTCCACTCCGGCGACCGCACCGCCCTCCTCGCCGCCAACCCCGAGCACTACCTCGCCGACTCCACCGGCGACCAGGTCGAGATCATCGAAACCCTCGGCACCACCCCGACCCGCTTCTTCCTCCACTTCCACGACACCCCCGGCAACGCCACCTTCCCCGTCCGCATCGGCGGCACCGGCACCCTCGCCGACGGCACCGAAGTCCTCCACGTCATGCACGAGTTCGCCGACACCCCCGACGGCCTCCGCATCCGCCTCACCGTCCAGTTCCCCGAAGCCGCCCCCGACCTCCTCCCCACCGGCCACCAGTGGCACTTCGCCTGCGAGTTCACCAACTGGCTCCAAGCCGCCCACGCCGCCTGACCCCCACGCACCCCCACCCCCAGCGGGCGCGCCCACCCACTCCCGCACCAGGGCCCCCTCCACCACCCCCACCCACCCGCCCCTCCCCCCGCGAGAGGGACGCGCTGCGGGAGGGGGTGGCGCAGGGGGTGGCCGCGGAGAGGGGCGTGACGGGTGATTT
>NZ_JBHVVE010000015.1:0-233138 GCF_042883725.1 Kitasatospora sp. NPDC058184 | reverse complement strand
GAGTTGCCTGCGCGTCACATCCAACAGTCCTACCGGGTTCTGCCCCAGAGCGGGGCAGAACCCGAAGATTGATCACAACATCACACAGGCCCTAGCACGACAGCCTGACCGGCGGTGGTCCCCGGAGCCCGTGCTCCGGGGACCACCGCCTTTCGTCGTCCCGGCGGGCACCGGAGAACCGCTACCCGTCACCCCCACTCCGACCGATCGGCCAGGCGGCGGTACCACCAGAACTCCGTGCGCCACTGGCGCCGGTCCGCGAACGGGTCGGGGAGGGTACGGTGCAAGAACACCGTGTCCAGGGCCTTCACGAGTCGGCCGAGCTCGGCACGGGCCCGTTCCGGCAGTCGCTCCAGGGCTTCCTCCAGCACGTCGCGTGCGTGTCTGACGTCGTCGAAGGAACATCCCGGGCACGGGCAATGCGACTCCTGCGGGTACAGCGGACGCCGTCCCGGCGGGCGCAGGAACTCGCGGTACCGCCGCAGCGCCCGGTCGGTGGCGCCCGCGTGGAGGTAGAAGCTGTCGCTCAGGCGCTCGACCCGGTGGACGGCCAGGCTCGCCCTGTCGGAGAGTCCGTGGATCCGGAGCGGAGGGGTCGGCCCCGAGACGCGGGAGGCCGGTCGTTCGGCGCGCAGTGCGCGGGGCCGTCTACGCGGCATCGGCCTTTCGACACGTGATCATGGGCGCCATGATGCCAGGCAGGGCCGCGCTGCCGCACCTGGTTTCCCCTGCGGAGTGCGGAGTTCGGGGCTCGGCGGGCAGCCGTGGCGCAGCATGCCGGCGCCGGCCAGCCCCTGGAGGGGGTGGCCGGCGCCGGTGAGCCGGGGTGGAGCAAATTCACGTCACAGAAGATTCGGTGGCGATCGAAGCACTGTGGGAATTCCCGGTGATTCGGTCGGGCGAATTTCTGTTCGGGGCGCGCTCCGCCGGTTCGTCAGAGGATCTGGATGGAGTTGACTCGCGGCGGGCGGTTCGGGAAGGAGATGTCGGTCCAGCGGTTGATCCGCACCGAGTCGCCGTTGGCGTCGGAGTAGACCAGGTCGTTGTTCCCGGTGGAGATCCGGTCGACCCACCACCCGCCGAAGCCGATCGACCCCCCGTTCGCGTAGCAGTCGACGCTGTCACGGCCGTCGAGGTGCGACCAGATCTTCAGGAAGTCGTTGCGGCTCCCGTCGCACTGGACGTGGTCGATGGCGAAGGCGTTGCCGGACGGCACGGCCACGGTGAGCGTGGCGGCCGCGGCGAAGGCCATCGCCATCGAGCTCACGACCTTCTTGGCTTTCGAGATCATGGATTCTCCTCAGTCGGATGAAATGTCGAATCGGAGACCGCTTCGCAACGAGTTTCGGTTGCGTCGTGCTCGATCAGTATCCAGACCGCTTTTGTGACGGTCAATCGAACGAAGCCTGACCTCACGTGTTCTCGGACATTTCCCTCCGTGTTTTCGGCGAGACGTGGGGTGTGGTGTTCTGGTGGGTCGCGAGTGGTTCCGGGGCCGAGCGGACGGGCCGTCGACCGAGGGTCGCCTAAGTGCTGTGCTGACGTGGGGTGATGGTCGGACGGCCGACCGCGCGCGACAGCTGTCGGGGGACGCCTGGCTGGGAGAGGGGGGTGGGGCTGGCGGGTTCGCGCAGGACGTGTCGTGCGGTGTCGGGGGAGGGCGTGGACGGCGTCCCCGCGCCCCAAGCGGCCGCCGTGGCCGCCCGTGGCGACGGCGACGACCTGTCTCTCCGGCGTCCTCTCCCGGATGCGGTCGCGGTCGAGCCAGGCCGGGACAGCCCGTCCAGAACGGTGACATCGGTAAAGACGGGGCGGAGGACGACTTGCAGTAGTCGCAACTTGAAGAATTCTTCAAGTGCATAGATGATGCTGCCCTGTACTCGGCAGAGATGCGGTCGCGCGCGGCAGCGCCGGCGGCGAGGAGGGGCGCATGAGCGACGTATTCGACCAGGAGCTTCGCGAGCAGCTCGACGAGGCCCGCCGGCAGCGGGCCGAGGCTCGGACGGCAGGTGACGAGGACAGCGCGCAGGCGTACGCCGGACGCGTCACACAGCTGCTGCGGATCGCCGCCCAGCACGGCATCGAGATCGAGCACACCGCCGAGGAACAGGAAGAGGACTGAGCATGGCCGTCCCGCTCTACCAGGCGAAGGCGGAGTTCTTCCGCACGCTCGGCCACCCGGCGCGCATCCGCGTGCTGGAACTGCTCCAGGACGGCCCGCGTCCGGTGCGCGAGCTGCTCGCCTCGATCGAGATCGAGCCGTCCAGCCTCTCCCAGCAGCTCTCCGTCCTGCGCCGCAGCAACCTGGTCACGGCCACCCGCGAGGGCAACACCGTGGTCTACGCACTGAGCACGCCGGACGTCGCGGAGCTGCTGCGGGCCGCGCGCCGCATCCTCACCGAGATGATCGCCGACCAGGGGACGCTGCTCGCCGAGCTGCGCTCGGCCGGGCTTCCGGACGCGGCGGAGCAGACGGCGTGAGCGCCACTCGGGCCACCCTCGCGGGCCGGGCCGCCGGGCGAGTACGCGCCGTCCTGCCGAACCGCGCGGCCCTCGCCGCCATGGGGCGCTCACCGCGCAAGGACCTGGTGGCCGGTCTGACGGTGGCGATCGTCGCGCTGCCGCTCGCGCTGGGCTTCGGCGTCGCCTCCGGCGCGGGGGCCGAGGCCGGGCTGGCCACCGCCGTGGTCGCCGGGGCGCTGGCCGCGGTGTTCGGCGGCTCCAACCTCCAGGTCAGCGGACCGACCGGCGCCATGACCGTGGTCCTGGTGCCGATCGTGCACCGGTACGGCACCTCCGGCGTCCTCACCGTCGGCCTGATCGCCGGCCTGCTGCTGGTCGCCCTCGCCCTCGGCGGGGCCGGCCGTTTCATGGCCTACGTCCCCGCGCCGGTCGTCGAGGGCTTCACCCTCGGCATCGCCGGCGTGATCGGACTCCAGCAGGTGCCCGCCGCCCTCGGCGGCACCAAGGGCGACGCCGAGAACGTCGTGGCCGTCGCCGGACAGGCCCTCGCCGACTTCGCCCGCCACCCGCACCCGGCCGCGCCCGCCGTGGCGCTCGCCGTCGCCGCGGTGATGCTCGTCGGCGCACGGCTGCGCCCCGGCATCCCGTTCTCGCTGCTCGCCGTCGCCGCCGCGACCGCGGTGGCCGACCTCGCCCACCTGGACGTGGCGACCATCGGCCACCTCCCGGCCGGTCTGCCGCTGCCGTCGCTGGGCTTCCTCGACCCCGGCGCGGTGCCGCACCTGCTCACCGCGGCCCTCGCGGTCGCCGCGCTGGCGGCGCTGGAGTCGCTGATGTCGGCGACCGCCGCCGACGCGATGAGTGCTTCCGAACGGCACGACAGCGACCGGGAGTTGTTCGGCCAGGGAGTGGCCAACCTGGTCGCCCCGCTGTTCGGTGGCGTCGCCGCCACCGGCGCGATCGCCCGTACCGCCGTCAACGTCCGCTCCGGCGCCGTCTCCCGGCTCGCCGCCCTGGTGCACGCCGCCGTGCTCGCGGTGGTCGTCTTCGCCGCCGCTCCGCTCGTCGAGGGCATCCCGCTGGCCGCGCTCGCGGGCGTCCTGATCGCCACCGCGGTCCGGATGGTCGAGGTGGCCTCACTGCGGGCGCTGGCCCGCAGCGGACGCGGTGAGGCCGCCGTTCTGGCGCTCACCGCCGCCGCGACCCTGGCCTTCGACCTGGTCACGGCCGTCGTCGTCGGCCTGGCCGTCGCCGGGATCCTGGCCCTGCGCCAGGTCGCGCGGTCCGCGCGGCTCCAGCAGGTGCCGCTGCACGACGGCCTGGCCCCGGCCGAGCATCACGAGGAGGAGCGGGCGCTGCTCGCCGAGCACATCGTCGCCTACCGGATAGACGGGCCGGTGTTCTTCGCGGCCGCACACCGCTTCCTGCTCCAACTCGCCGAGACCACCGACGTCAAGGCCGTCATCCTGCGCCTGTCCCACGTCACCGCGATCGACTCCACGGGCGCCCTGGCGCTGGGCGACGCGATCGGCACGCTGGAACGGCGCGGCATCCTCGTCCTGGCCGCGGGGGTGCCGGACGGCCACCGGCGGACCCTGGACGCCCTCGGCGTCCTGGACACCCTCCAGCGGCAGGGGCGGGTCTTCGCCCAGACACCGGACGCCATCGCCCGTGCCCGCACCGAGCTGCGGACCACCGGAGTCCTGGCGGACGCCACGGCACGAAAGGGAACGGACCGATGACCGCCCGGCGCCCGCACATCCGCCCGAGGCCCCGGCACGACCGCCCCACGACCCGACCCCAGGAGCACCGACCATGAGCAGCGCCACCGGCGACGAGAAGAAGCGGCGCAAGGCCATGCTCATCCGCGCCGGGATCTACATCCTGGGCACCCACCTGTTCGCCGGCTTCGTCATCCTGCTCTTCGCCCTCGGCAACCGCCACTGACCGCCCGTCCGGTCGCCGACCCCCGAACTGCTGCCACAACGGGCGGGGTTCGCGCTGCTGACGGGTGGTCGCAACGCCTGGACGGGAACGGGAGTGCTCCAGCGCCGGCAGTGTGGCAGGCTGGCCCGATGTCTACGACCCTCCGCCCCATGGACGCCCGACTCCTGCCCGCCTGGCTCGATCGCAGCCGGGCCGAGTACGCCAAGGACCTCGTCGCTGCGGGGCAGACGCCAGACGAGGCCGGCCGGCACGCGGCCGACAGCATGGCCCGCTACTTCCCCTCCGGTACACCGAGCCCCGGGCACGCGCTCTTCGACGTGGTCGATGCCGCCGGGGCCACCGTCGGCCACCTCTGGATCGGACCGGACACGAGCGAGGACGCCGGCTCCTGGTGGATCTGGGACATCGCGATCGACGCCGACAAGCGCGGGCTGGGCCTCGGGCGAAGGGCCATGCTCCTCGGCGAGGAGTACGCCCGGGCGCAGGGCGCCCATACCCTCGGGCTCAGCGTCTTCGGGTTCAACACGGGCGCGCGCGGCCTCTACGAGTCGCTCGGCTACGAGACGACCTCGGTCAAGATGCTCAAGCGGCTCGGCTGAGGTCCTGGGGCATCGCCTACGGGTGGGTGTCCTTGGCCGTGGGCTGCGTCCTCTGGTTGTAGATCTCCTTGCCGTCCGCGTTGTAGGCGTGGACGTAGGGGGTCGGGGGGAAGGCGTCCGCGTCGGGGCCGGTGGAGACGGCCGCGGTGTAGACGAAGGCGCCGCCCGCCATGACGGCCGGGTACTGCGTCGGGTCGTCGCCGTAGCTGATGGTGACCTTGGCGACGTCGGCGGTGTAGTGCCCGGCGCCCAGCGAGAGGACCTGCCCGGCACCGGTCGGGGCGTTGAAGCTGTCGAAGAACTCGACCAAGTGGCCGGTGCCCCACAGGCGGTCGTTGATGAACGTCGGGGGGAGGGAGATGCTGTGCCCGGTCCGGCCCTTCGACTCGCACTGCGCGTACTGGCCGGCGGAGTCGACGGCGACGACCACGCCGTCGGTGTCCGAGGAGGCGACGGGAGCGCGGACCGCGATCACCGCCTGGTACTGCGAAGCCTCGGAGCCCAGGCACGAGCCCAGGATCTCGGTGACGGCCCCGGCCTCGATCGGAGTCGTCGTCGTGCTGGTGACGGTGAAAGCCGCCGGGGGGTGGGGGGAGGCCGGCACGGAGGGGGTGCCTGTGGCGGCCGGCCCCTGCTGTGGTGCCGGTGGGTGTTGTGGCCCCGGCGGGTTCAGCACGGACGGGAGGGCCAGGCACAGGGCCGCCGCGGTGCAGGCCACGGTCGCGCCGAGGGCGTGTCGGCGGTGGCGGCGCCGGTCGGCGCGTCTGCGGATCTCCGCAGCGGGCAGGGTCGGTGCCGGCATCTGCGTGCCGAGCAGCCGCAGCCGGTCGTCGAGGCTGTCGTGGACGGGGTCAGACACGGAGCTTTCCTTCCTCGCTGGTCGGGGTCCGGTCGGAGAGTCTGGCCGCGAGCGCGGTCCGGCCGCGGGCGAGGCGGCTCTTGACGGTGCTGATGCCGGCGCCGGTCTCGGCGGAGACCTGCTCGATGGAGAGGTCGCACATGTGGTGCAGGACCAGGGCGATCCGCTGTGCTTCGGGTAGGTCGCGGAGCGCGGTGACCAGCATCAGGTGCTCCTCGGCGGGCGGCTCGACGGTGGACGGTTCGTGGCGGTGGTGGTGTCCGGCCAGGTGCAGGCCCCGGGCGAGGCGCCGCCAGCGGGAGTGGGCCAGCCGCCGGGCCGTGGTCCGGATCCATGCCTCCGGGGCGTTGCCGGGGTCGAAGGTGCGCCTGCGGTCCCAGGCGCGGATGAAGGCCTCCTGGACCACGTCCTGGGCTTCGGACCAGTTGCCGGTTATCGCGTAGAGCTGCCCGGTGAGGCGGGAGAAGGACGCCGCGTAGAACGCGTCGAACTCCTGTGGCGTCATCAAGGGCCTCTCCTCCGGGGCTGTCCGTCAGCTCGCGGCACGGGCGGTGCGCGAGGGAGCACTTCTCGGCCACGGCGGGTCAGCCGTGCGTCCTGGGTGGAGCCTCCCGCCCTGTACGCACGAGCGCCGTCCCAGGGTTACATCGACGGCCTATGACCTGGATCACATGCGCGGGGTGCGACCGCTCGGGCGTCGGGAGGCGTACAGGGGCGCGGGTATCAACCGGACGCCCGCAGGAAGGGACACGGATTCATGCGTATCCGCCCGATCATGATCATCACCGCCACCGCCGCGGCCATCGCGACCGCGGGGGGAATGGCCACCGCCGCGACCGGCACCCCCACGGCCACCCCCACGGCCCAGAGCAAGCCCGCCGCCGCGCCGGCCGCCCCGGCCGCCCCGGCCTCCGGCGGCGGCTCGGCCGCGACCGGAGCGACTGCCACCCCGGCGGCCTCCACCGTCACCAGCACGACGACGACCCCGATCGACGCCGGGACCGTCGCCGGGATCCTGGGCTCGTGCCTGGGTTCCGAGGCGTCGCAGTACCAGGCGGTGATCGGGGTCCGCGCTCCCGTCGCCTCGTCGGACACCGACGGCGTGGTCATCGCCGTCGACTCCGCCGGCCAGTACGTGCAGTGCGAGTCGAAGGGCGACAAGGGCACCAGCATGTCCTCGCCCGCGACGTTCATCAACGACCGCCTGTGGGGCACCGGTCACCTGGTCGAGTTCTTCGACAGCTTCAGCACGCCGGCCGGTGCCGGGCAGGTCCTCTCGCTGGGCGCCGGGCACTACACCGCCGACGTCGCCAAGGTCACCATCAGCTACGGCGACGACGCGACGGAGTACCCGGCCGTCATGGCGGGCGGCGCCTTCGCCTACACGGCTGCCATCTCCACCGGCTCCGACGCGAACGCCTTCCCCCCGGCTCCCTACGTCCACGCCTACAACGCGGACGGCAAGGAGATCTACAACCAGAAGACGCAGCCCACGGTCAAGAACACCCACCCGTAGGCGACACCCCGGGCGGGCGGCCGTTGCGACCTCCGCAGGGGCAGTGAGCCGGATCCTCCGCGGAGGATCCGGCTCACTGCCTTTCGAACCGGGCCGAGCGGGTCAGCGCTGCCGCTCGGGCTCCGCGTAGGTGCGGAAGTCCGAGGCGGTCTCCGGCCAGTTGGCCCGCTGCCAGCTCCGCAGCTCCGGGTACGTCGCGTGGGCGGGCACGACCACCAGGCGCTCGTCGAACCACCGGGTCAGGAACTCGCGCCGGCTGCGCACCTCCTCCCGGGTGCGCCCGCTCAGCATGACCTGCCCGACCCCCTGGGTGGTGTCCTGCACCGTGTCCCCCGTCCGGAAGCCGTACGGGAGGTCCAGCCGCACGTGCTCGACACCGGGCAGGGCCCGGATCTGCTCCAGTGAGGGATAGCCGACCAGGACACCGGGCCGGTTGGCGAGGAAGAGGGTGCTGACGCTCTCGGGGCGGACGGCCGGCTCGATCGCCGGCTCGATCCCCTCCGCGCACCGGATGGCGGCTTCGCCCAGGTCCACGCCGAACTTGAACGCCACCGCTTCGGAGATCAGCCCGCCGCCGGTGCGGGCGGCGCACTCGCCGAACACGAGCCCGCCGGTGTCGGGCCGGCGGAACAGCTCCATGTGGAACACCCCGCGCCGCAGGCCGAGGGCCCGCAGCGCCTCCGTCACGACCGGCCGCGCCAGGGCGAAGGCGTCCGCGTCCTCGGTCGGGTCGAAGCGTTCCAGCTGGAGCACCCGGTTGGCGTCGACGGCGGTCAGGCACGGCTCCGCGTAGGTGCCCACGCTGAGGAACCGGAGTTCGCCGTCGAAGACCACGCCGTCCGCCATCCACTCCTCGCCCGGCGTGAACTGCTCCAGGACGAAGGTGCGTTGCGGAACGCCCCGGCGCCGGTACTCGGCGCAGGTGTCGATCAGCTCGGACAGCCCCCGGACGACCGAGGTGTTCCGGGTGCCCGCCCCGGCGATGGGCTTGAGCACCGCCTTGTCGAAGTCCGCGAGGGCGGACGGATCCAGGTGGTGGATGTCCTCGATGACCTGCGAGGCGCCGACGTCCAGGCCGGCCGCCGCGACGGCCCGCTTCTGCAGCCACTTGTCCCGGAAGTTCGGGGCGATGTCCGCGGCCACGGCCGTCGGGAGGTCCAGGACCCGGGCGAGTGCCGCGACGGTGACCAGGGCCTCCTCGTCGGAGGTCTGGAGGAAGCGGAACTCCCGCTCGGCGGCGCCGGTCCGGCGCAGGGCGAGGAGGACGCTCTCGATGCTCGTCGGGTCCTCGGCGAAGATCCCCACGGCCCCGTCCGGGAGCTTCAGGTAGCCCCAGTCCGCCAGGTGCGGGCCGTGCACCACGTACGGCGTGATGCCGTTCCTGAGGCAGGCGCGCATCGCGTACGGGTCCGTGCCGACGATCAGGGCCGAGGGCTGGTCCTGGGGCAAGGCTTCTCCTTCGTTGTGGGGCTGAGGGGGCGGCGGTCCGCGGGCGGACCGGGAAGACGGGTGGGACGGCAGGTCTAGAGGTCGGCGATCCGCCACACCCCGATCGACTTGTCGGCGAAGCGGTGCTCGACCCGTGTGCCGTCCTCCTCGGTGACGTAGACCTCGGTGCACTGCTCGTCGAGCACCCGGAAGGGCTCGGGCAGCAGGAAGGGGGCCCGCCGGAGGTTGAGCGGACGCCAGCCGCCCGCATCGGTGGCGGCCTCGTTCCCGGCCCGCCCGATGAAGGTGGTCGTCGCCAGGTAGGTCGAGCCGCTGCGCCGGATGTTGTCCAGCGCGCGGTGGACGTCGTCGTCTCCGAGGTGCACCAGGCAGTCGCGGGAGAACACCAGGTCGACCTCCGGCAGCGGGTCGCGGGTGAGGTCGAGGACCCGGAACTCGCGGTCGGCGCGGGCGAAGCGCGCCCGGTTGCGCTCGACCACCGCGGGGACGATGTCGGCACCGGTGTAGCGGTCGACGCCCAGGTCGACCCTGGACATCCAGAAGAAGTCCCCGCACGGCGCGTCGAGCAGGCTCCGGACGCCGAGCTCGGCGAGCAGGGACGGCAGTTCGGCACGCAGCGCGGCCGTCTGGGCCAGGTTCGACCCGAGGCCGGAGCGGGATTCGTCGTCGTCGGCCCCGCTGTCCTCGGTCAGGGTCCAGGCCCCGCTGGCGTAGATCCGGGCGAAGGTCTCCTGGAGCGGCACGCGCGGTGGCCCGTCGGCTTCCGGTGCCGCCACGGAACCGCGCGTGCCCTGCTCCCGGGTGTCGTCGGTCATTGGTCCTCCTTGGTCGTACGGACGGATGCCGGCACTGCTGCCGAAGCCTGTTGCGGACGGTCCGCCCCCGCCTCCGCCGCGGCCTGCGGCTCGGACGGCAGGGTGCGGACCCCCGGGACGGCCAGCACGACGCCCGCGGTCGCGGCGACCAGGCAGGCCGCGCCCAGGAAGACGGCGCCGCTGCCGACGCGGTCCGCGATCGGGGCGGCGACCGCCAGGCCGAGCGGGAGGAAGACGAACGAGCCGAAGGCGTCGTAGGACATCACCCGGGACATCGACTCCTCCGGCACGTGCTTCTGCAGTGCCGTGAGGAAGGTGACGTCGTTGAGGCTCATGCACAGGCCGGTGACGAACATCGCGCCGGCGGTGACGGCGACCGGCGCGGCGCAGGCCAGCGCGACCAGGGACGGCACGATCCCCAGGGTGAACAGCACCGCGGCCCGCAGGGGCCGGCGGGGCCGCAGCCGGATGGCCAGCAGGCTGCCCGCCACGAAGCCGACCGCCTGCGCGGTGAGGACGGCGGCCCATCCGGAGGCGCCGCCGAGGTGCGCCTCGGCCTCGACCGGTCCCAGCACGATGAAGCCGGCGCCGATGCACACGTTCACCAGCGCGAGTTGCGCCACCGCCGCCCACAGCCAGGTCCGTTCGGTGAACTCCCGCCACCCGTGCCGGAGTTGGAAGAAGATCCCTTCCTCCGTGGGCGACGGCTGGTCCGCCGTGCCGGTCAGCCGGACTCCGGCGAGGAGCACCGCGGACACCAGGAACGTCGCCGCGTCCACCACCAGTGCCCAGCCGGCGCCGAGCAGGACGACCAGCACGCCCGCGAGGGCCGCGCCGCCGATGCTGCCCGCGTTCATCGACAGCTGGACCAGCGCGTTGGCGGACTGGATCTTCTCGGCGGGCACGAGCTGCACCGTGACGCTCCGGGACGCCGGGGTGAACAGCGCGCTGGCGGCGCCGCTGACCATCGACAGGACGACCAGGCCCGCCAGGGAGTCCGTCCCGGTCAGCACCAGGACCGCGACCGCTCCCTGGGCGAGACCCGCGGTCAGGTCCGCCCCGACCATGACCCGGTGCCGCGGCAGCCGGTCGGCCAGGACACCGCCGTACAGCAGGAACGCGACCTGGGCGGCGATCCGGGCGGCGGCGACGATCCCGAGGGTCGAACCCGAGCCGTCCGGCATTCCGAGGACGGCGAAGGCGAGCGCCACCGGTGCGATGGCGTCACCCAGGAGGGAGACGGACCGGGCGGAGAACAGCAGCAGGAAGGAGCGGTCTCGGAGGATGGAGAGGTCGGCGCGCACACAAGGCCTTTCACGTTCTGGCCCGACGGGATCGAGCTGGTCGGGGAGCCGTCACACCGCGGTCCGGTCCGGGTGGTCGGGGAGCCGTCACACCGCGGTCCGGTCCGGGTGTTCGGGGGACGGTGCCGAGAGGCGGGCGCGGGTGGCGGCGAGCCGCTCCAGTGGCACCGGGTCGGCCGTCCAGGGGCGGTGGAGATGGTCCCCGGCCGCCCTGGGCACCAGGTGGACGTGCAGGTGGAACACGTCCTGCCAGCCCGCGTCCCGGTTCGCCTGGAACAGCGTCAGGCCGTCCGGAGCCAGCACGTCCCGGATCCGCCCGGCCATCAGGTGGACGGTGGCCATCACGGCGGCGGCGTCCTCCGGGGTGATCTCCCAGAGGTCGGCGGCGTGGCGCTTGGGGATCACCAGGGTGTGCCCGTCCATGACCGCGGTGATGTCGAGGAAGGCGATGGTCCGCTCGTCCTCGTGGACGACGGCGGCGGGCAGCCGGCCCCCGACGATGGCGCAGAACACGCAGTCCGCGGACCGCGGGCCGTCGCCCCGGTCCCGCTCCGGCCCGGCGGTGGGCGCGGTGGGCCCAGGGGCCGCGGTGGTCGGCCGGGCCGTCATCGCGCGACCCGGCGGGAGAGTTCGGCCAGGTCGCCGGCGGTCCGCGACAGTGGGAAGCGCCCGCTGTTGACCAGGCCGGCCGCGGCCAGGTCGTCCAGCCGCTCCGGCGAGCGGAGGAACTCCTCGATGCGGCCCCGGAGCGCCGTGAAGTCCCCGAAGTCGACCGGGAGCGCGGAGCGGCCGAGCACCTCGGTCAGGCCCGGCACGGGCTGGTAGGCGACCGGCAGGCCGCACGCCTGCGCCTCGATGGTCACCAGCCCGAACGCCTCCAGCCGGAGCGAGGGGACGATCAGGAGGTCGTGTCCGCCGAACGCGCGCCACAGGTCCTCCCGGGACAGCCAGCCGAGGCAGCGCACCCGCGACAGGTCGGAGCGTGCGGCCAGGGCCGCGAACTCCGCCGGGGGAGCGGCCACGGAGAGCTCCACCCCGGGGAGCGAGGCCACCGCCGCGATCAGGCCGGAGGTGGCCTTCTCGGCGGTGAGCCGACCCGCGTAGAGCACCCGCAGGACGCCCGCTTCGCGCTCCGCGCCGTGCCCCGCCGCCCCGGTGGGCCGGTCGGCCAGCAGCCGGTCGGGGACGCCCCAGGGGATGTGGACGATCCGGTCCGACGGGACCGGGGCGATCCGGCGCAGCCGGTCCGCCATCGCCCCGGTGGGGACGACGATCGCGTCGGCCGATGCCGCGGTCTCCCGCAGAACGGCGGCCTGGGTCGGGTGGTCCTCGGCGAACAGCAGGTCGGTGCCGTGCACCAGCGCGATGCTCGGCCGGTCGGGAAAGACCTGCTGCAGGGCGGCCGTCGCGCCGAAGGCCAGGTGTTGGAGGTGCAGCACGTCGTGGTCGGCGGCGGGGTACCTGTCCCGGACGGCGGCGCCGAGCCGGTCCACGTAGGCCCAGAACGCCGGCCCCGACACCGTCTTGCCCGGCACCGCGAGCAGGGCCGGTGAACCGGAGGTGTCGGGCGCCTGCCGGTCCTCCGGGGCGAGCATGAAGACGTCGGCGGGGATGAGCGGTTCCGGCCCGCCGTACAGGTCGCGCAGCAGCTCGACGCTGCCGCCGGGGCTGTCCGGGGGGAGGTCGATCCCGGTGAGGACGTTCACGCGAGCTCCTCGTACAGTCGCGACGTGTCGATGCCGCTGGTCCGGGTGTACTTCCGGCCCATGCTCTGGTAACTGGCCTCCGCGCCGAGGGTCTTGAGGAAGATGATCTTCCCGAAGGTCATCCCCGGGTAGATCCGCACCGGGCGCACCACGCGGATCTCGAGCGTCCACCGGATGGCGTGGCCGACGTGGCCGAGCGGTGCCGAGACGTGCACCCAGACGCCCAGCGCGCCCACCGTGCGGTCACCGTTGATCATCTGCGCGAAACGCTCGGAATGGGTGCGCTCGTGGGTGACCCCGAGGTAGAGCCTGCCCGGCAGCAGCACCATGCCGTCCGGCGGGATGGTGCGCTCCTCGAACTCGGTGGAATGCGCCGCGTCGAGTTCGGACTCGCACACCCGGATGGTGTCGCCGAGTCGCCAGTCGTAGGCGTTCGGGGAAATCCTTCGGGGGTCGAACGGCTCTATGACGATGTCACCGGAGTCGATCGACCTGGCTATTTCCGCCCGGGTGAGGATCACAGCTGCCCCAACTTGTCCCGCCAGTAGCGCGATTCCTGCGGTCCGACCGCGCCCTGGTATTTCCCGGAATAGGGCTCGATATCGCCGAGCGTGTCGAAGAACATGATCTGCCCGATCTTCATCCCGGGATACACCCGCAGCGGTCGGACCGCGGACAGCATGAGGGTCCACTGGCCGTGGAAGCCGATGTCCCCGATCGGGGCGGTGATCTCCACGAAGAGCCCGAGCCGGCCGACCGAGGAGCGCCCGAAGAGCAGGGGTACGAAGACGTCGGATCCGACCTCCTCCACGGTGTGCCCCAGGTAGAGCTGGTCGGGCTCCAGCACGAAGCCGCTGGAGTCGATCTTGGTGGCGTCGGTCCGGTTGGGCCGGTACGCGTCGATGACGCTGTCCGTGTAGGTGATCAGCGTCTCCCCGAGGCAGACGTTGTAGCTGTTCGGGTTCACCTGGTCCCGGTTGAACGGGGATATGGAAATCCTGCCGTCGCGGGCGGATTCAACGATTTCTGGTCCCGTCAGGATCACAGGAGGCTCCCACTCTTCCGGCCTGCCGGACAAAACGGCGGGCGCGCACCGACGAGGCTTTTACGGGTCGTTTTCCAGGACGTTTGCCAGCTCGTCCGAGCATGCTCCATACTCATCCCCCATGAAACACGTCATAGCCCTTGATGTGGGCGGTACCGGAATCAAGTCCGCCCTGATCGGAAGCAGCGGAGAATTACTTCACCAGGCCCGCCGGGAAACCCCTCGCGAACGCGGCACCGACACCGTCGTGGAATCGGTGCTCGAGGCGGCCGCCGAAATGCGCGCCCACGGCGAGCGCCGCTTCGGCCGGCCCGCGGCCGCGGTGGGCGTCGCCGTGCCCGGCATCGTCGACGTCGGCACGGGCACCGTCGTGTTCGCGGCCAACCTCGGTTGGCACGACCTCCCGCTCGGCGCGCTGCTGGCCGACCGCCTGGGCGGCGTGCCGGTCGCCTTCGGCCACGACGTCCGCACCGGAGGACTCGCCGAGCAGCGGATCGGCGCCGGCCGGGGCACCGAACAGTTCCTCTTCCTGGCCATCGGCACCGGCATCGCGGGCGCGATCGCCCTCGGCGGACGGATCGAGGCGGGCGCCCACGGCGCCGGCGGCGAGATCGGCCACATCGTGGTCCGGCCCGGAGGCGCCGCCTGCCCCTGCGGCCGGCGCGGCTGTCTGGAGCAGTACGCCTCGGCCTCGGCCGTCGGACGGGCCTGGGCCGCGGCCTCGGGCCGACCGGCCGCCGACGCGGCGGACTGCGTCCGGGCGCTGGAGGCCGGCGACAGCCGCGCCCGGACGGTCTGGGACGACGCCCTGGCCGCGCTCGCCGACGGTCTCGTCACCTGCCTCACCCTGCTCGACCCGGGCACCGTGATCATCGGAGGCGGGCTGGCCGAGGCCGGGGACACCCTGTTCGAACCGCTGCGCGCGGCGGTCGGGAAGCGGCTCGCCTTCGAGCGGATGCCGGAGATCGTGCCGGCGGCACTCGGGGAGACGGCGGGCTGCCTCGGCGCCGGCCTGCTGGCCTGGGACCTCCTCGGCGGCTGACGTCCCGCGCCCCCCGCCGTCGGCCCGCCGCTCCCGCAGCGGGCCGACGGCGCGGGTACGGGACGGTACGGGCCGCGCATCAGGCCCCCGCCAGCACGGCGAGCTCCGCCCTCACGGACTGCTGCTCCCAGCTCTCCCGATCGCGCAGGTAGACCGGCCGGTCGGCCTCGATGGCCCGGGTCTCGGCCCCGCCCGGCGTGAGCCGCCAGCGCACCGAGCCCGTCACCGGCCGGGCGCAGAAGTCCATGAACGACTGGGTGGCCGCCCGCAGTTCGCCGAACCAGCGGCCCTCCAGCGCCTCCCGCACCCACAGCTGTTCGAGGTGCATCTTCTCGCGGATCGTCTCGGCCGAGAGCACCGCCGACTCGAGGTGCCGGTAGCTGCGCAGCAGGAGCCACGCGGCCGGCATCTCCCGGATCTCCAGCACCTTCTCGCCGCCGGCGAGGTGCTCCAGGCCGCTGTACCGCCCGAGGCCGAAGGCGCCGACCCGCCGGTTCAGCTGGTCGATCAGCGGCACCAGCGGCAGGCGGGTGCCGTCGACCGCCACCGGCGTACCCCCCTCGAACCGCACCTCGACGCCGTCCTCGGTGACCGCCGGTCGGCGCGCGCTCCACCGGAACAGCTGCTCCGGCACCGCGTGCTGCTCGGGGTCGTCCAGGAGCCCGGACTCGAACTCGCGGCACCAGAGGTTCGAGTCGCCGCTCACGACGCGCTCGCTCATCCGGGCGAGGCCGGCCTCCTTCAGCTCCTGGATCTTGACCTCCCGGCCCACCGGGTCGAGGTCGTACGGGCTGCCGTAGGCGCCGTCGAAGCCCAGCAGTTCCATGGCGCCGTTGAGTCTGCGCATGGTGTTCTGGGAGCGGTTGGCGGTGTGCAGGACGGCCGCCGCCCCGAGCTCCTCCGCCAGTTCGGTGGCGAACCGGGCGATCAGCGGGCGGCTCAGGGTCGAACTCACCGGGTGGGTCCCCAGGTAGACCGCCTGGCTGACGATGGCCGCCCGCACGAACTCGTCGGCGAAGGCTCCACGGCCGTCCACGACGTGCAGCCGGACCCCCAGCTCGTCGGCGATCTGCTGTTTCTGTTCGCTGGTCTCGTCCTCGCCGAGGTCCACGCTCAGCGCGTGGACGTTCCGGAACCCGGCGTTCTTCAGCCGCAGCAGGAGGAAGCTGCTGTCGAGCCCTCCGCTGAAGAGCGTGACGACGGGGGCTTCCGCCGGCAGGGCATCGGTGGTGAGTTGACGGAAGGAGCGGATCAAGCGGTGATGGCTTTGCATGATGGTCCTTCGAGACGCGGTGGGGGAAGTGGTTCGGCGCGTGCGGCGGCCGTCCCGCGGGTGAGGTCCGCGGCCCGGGCGGCGGGCGGCCTCAGTCGTCCGAGTAGGTGCCGAAGGAGGAAGCGGATTCCGGCCAGTTCTCCTTCTGCCACCGGCGCAGTTCGGGGTAGCTCGCGTGCGCGGGCACGACCAGCAGCCGCTCGTCGAACCACGCGGTCAGGGAGTCGCGGCGTTCGCGGAACTCCTCCCGGGTGCGGCCGCTCAGCACGACCTGGCCGACGGCCTCGGTGGTGCTCGCGAGCGCGTCCGCCATGCGGAAGCCGTACGGGAGTTCCAGTCGCAGGTACTCGACCCCGGGCAGGGCGCGCACCTCGGCCGGGGTCGGGTAGCCGACCAGGACGCCGGGACGGTTGTTGAGGTAGGTGGAGCCGATCGTTTCGGGCCGTACCGAGGGCTCGATCCGGGGGTCGGTCCCGGCCGCGCAGCGCAGCCCGGCGAGCGCCAGGTCGACGCCGAACTTGGCTTCGACCAGCTCGGGTTGGAGCAGGCCTCCGGTCCGGGCCGCACATTCGCCGAACACCAGCCTCCCGGTGTCCGGCTGGTGGAAGAGCTCCATGTGGAAGGTGCCGCGCCGCAGGCCGAGCGCGCGCAGGGCCGGTTCCACGACCGAGCGTGCGAGGTCGTAGGCGGAGGCGTCGGCGACGGGGTCGAACACCTCGACCTGGAGCGCCCGGTTGAAGTCCACCGTGCTCAGGCAGGGCTCGCCGTACGTGCTGACGCTGAGGAACCGCAGCTCTCCGTCGAAGACCACGCCGTCGGCGATCCACTCGTCGCCCGCAACGAACTCCTCCAGCACGAAGGTCCGTTGGGGCATGCCGGCGCGCCGGAGCTCGGCACACCGGGCGATCAGCCCGGCGCGGCCCTCGACGACCGAGGTGTTCCGGGTGCCGGCACCGGCGACCGGCTTGAGGACCGCCTTGTCGAAGTCCTCGACGCTCGCCGGATCCAGGTGGTGGACGTCCTCGATCAGGCGGGACCGGGTGACCTCGATGCCGGCCGCGGCGAGCGCCTCCTTCTGCAGCCACTTGTCCCGGAACCGCACGGCGGTGTCCGGGTCCACGGCGACCGGGGCGCCCAGGACCTCGCCCAGGGCCGCCACGGTGACCAGGGCGAACTCGTCCCCGGTGTGGACGCAGTCGAAGTCCCGGTCGGCGAGGCCGGCCCGGTGCAGCGCGAGCAGCACGCTCTCCACGCTGGAGGTGTCCTCGGCGAAGACGGTCTCGACCCCGTCCGGAATTCCGATGAACCCCCAGTCGCGCAGGCCGGGGCCGTGCACCACGACGGGCTCGATTCCGTTGCGGAGCGCGGCCCGGATCAGGTACGGGTCCGCTCCGACGATCAGGGCCGAGGATCGGTTCTCAGACACGGGTCTCCTTTGGAACGGGGCGGGTCCAGCCCACGATGTTCGTGCATCGATTCAGTGGCAATGCCCCACCTGATGCCGCCGCTTCGGCGAATTCGCCGGGGCCTCGGGCGCGAATGACCGGGGGAATGCCTGCGGGGATGCGCGGAATGCGTCCCGTTCCACGTATCCGTCACGCTCCGACGGATACGCGAACCCCCCGGTCGGCTCCGGAACCATGGCGTCGTGGTTCTTGATCCATAGTCCATGACAAGCAGTTGATGTGCAATGGCACATTGCATCTCGCGGTGCCGGCGTCCCTATTTGACCTGTTTTGGCCGTCTATTTTCACATCGGATCACAAGTGGAGTCGGATCCTCCAGCGCGCTCGACAGGGCTTCCCCGGAGGGCATGTGACGGACCATCGGACAACCGGGCGTGTCTCCGGCGATCTGGGCAAGCGGGGCCGGATCGGACATAGCGCATGATTGCCGGTATTCCCCGGAAGAGGGTGGCGGGACCTCTTCCGATTGCTTAGGCTCCTGGAGGTTCCGGCACTTGCCCGGTGCGGCGGAAAACGGGATCCGACGGAATTCCCGGACGCGCCGCGGTCGGCCCTTTCCGCCTCCCGGCCCGGCCGGAGTGAGGACACCTGACAATTCCGTCCCGGCCGACCCGGACCTTCACGGGAACCCGCGCGACCCGTCGGCCGCCGGGATTCCCGCCCACCCGTGCGGCGTCGGCGTCGGTCCCATCAACACGCATTACGCGGCGCCGTGTCCATCGACCCGGTCAGCGCACGAGAGGACGGAGTCAGCCAGTGATCCAGCGGAACAACGGACCGACCGGGGACGAGCCGGGGGCCACCGTGCACGCCCTGTTCGAACACCATGCGGAGCTCGCCCCGGACCGGACGGCCGTGGTCGCGGACGACGGGCAGCTGAGCTACCGCGAGCTGAACGCCCGCGCGAACCGGCTGGCCTGGCGGCTGCGCGAGGCGGGCGTCGGGCCCGACACGCTCGTGGGCATCTGCGTCGAACGCTCCGCGGCGATGATCGTCGGGCTGCTGGGCATCCTGAAGGCGGGCGGTGCGTACGTCCCGCTCGACGCCGGATACCCCGCCGAGCGGCTGGAGTTCATGCTCCGGGACACCGCCGCCCCGGTGCTGGTGACCCAGCGCCGGCTCGCCGACCGGCTCCCCGCGGGCCGGGCGACCGTCGTCCTGCTCGACGAGGACCCGGCCCACCACCCCTCCGGGAACCCGCCCGTCGTCGGCCGGCCGGAGCTCGCCAACGTCATCTACACCTCCGGATCCACCGGAACACCCAAGGGCGTCCTGGTTCCGCACCGGAGCGTCGTCCACCTGGTGACCGATCAGGACTACGTGTCCATCGCGCCGGACGACCGGGTCGCCGCCCTCGCCACGCTGTCCTTCGACGCCTCCACCTTCGAGATCTGGGGGCCCCTGCTCAACGGCGCGACCTGCGTCGTCTACAGCTTCGGCGGCACCGACCTGACCGCCCTCTGCCGCCGGGTCCGCCGGGACGCCGTCTCCGTCCTGCACCTGACCAGCCCCGTCTTCCGGCTGCTGGAGCCGGCGCACCTCGCCGACCTCTCCGGGGTGCACACCCTCCTGTTCGGCGGGGACTCCATCCGGGCCGAGGTGGCGGACCTCGCGCGGCAGGCCTTCGCGGGGCGGCTGATCCACCTGTACGGGCCGACCGAGACGACCGGCTTCGCGACCTACCAGGACGTCCGGACCATGGCACCGGACGCCACGATGATCCCGATCGGCACCCCGCTCGACCGGGTCCGGGTCCGGGTGCTCGGGCCGGACGGAGCGGACGTCCCGGACGGGGAGAGCGGAGAGCTCCACATCGGCGGAGCCGGCATGACCCGCGGCTACCTCGGCCGCGCCGAACTCACCGCCGAACGCTTCGTCCCGGACCCCGACGACCGCGCCGGCTCCCCGCTCTACCGCACCGGTGACCTCGTCCGGCGCGGCCCGGACGGGGCGCTGCGCTTCCTGGGCCGGATCGACCGCCAGATCAAGGTGCGCGGCTACCGGATCGAACCGGGCGAGATCGAGGCCGCGCTCACCCGGCACCCCGGGGTGCACGACGCGGTCGTGGTGGCCCGGGACGACGGCGCGGGGGACAAGCGCCTCGACGCCTACGTCGTCCCCTCCTCCGGACCTGCCTCCGGATCTGCCTCGGGACCTACCTCCGGACCTGTCGGCACCGGCGACGGCGCGGGACGCGACCGGGAACTCGTGGCCGACCTGCGCCGGCGGCTCTCGACGGAGCTGCCGCGGTACCAGCGCCCGGCCTCGATCACCGTGATACCGGCGATCCCGCTCACGACGAACCTCAAGGTGGACGCGGCGAAGCTGCCCGCCCCCGCCGAGGAGCGCGATGCCGCCCAGGGCTCCCCGACCGCCCCCCGCGACGAGCTGGAGTCGGCGCTCGCCGCGCTCTGGCGCGAGATGCTCGGACTCACCGAGGTCGGGATCGACGACGACTTCTTCACGCTCGGCGGCGACTCCGTCTCGGCGGTGCAGCTGGCCACCGCCGCGACCCGGCTGTCCGGCGTCCCGGTCACGGTGCGTGACGTCATCGGCTCCCCGACCATCCGCGGACTGTCCGCCCTGGCCGACGGATCCGCCGCGGTACGGACCGACGGTGCGGCCGGCGCTCCGGCCGGTTCGCCGCGGCCGACTCCCGCCGGAGGCCCCGCATGAGCGGCCGGGCCCCCGCCGACGCGCCCCTGACCAGGGCGCAGAAGTTCCAGTGGTTCCTGGAGAAGGGGCTGGCCGAAGGACTCCGGCCGCTCCCGGCGGGGACCGACGAGGCCGCCGCCCAGCGCCTGGTGCACGCGCTGGAGGACCGGTTCGAGATCCTCCGCACCTCCCTCGCCGTCATCGACGGAGAACTGCGGCAGCTGGTCCACCCGTCGGGCTCCCCGGTGCGGGTCGTCGACGTCGCACCGGACGGCACCGCCGAGCGGAGCCTGGCCGACCTGGTACGGGTGTTCACCGCGCACACCCACGGCAGGGTCGGCCGGTTCCTCGTGCAGTTCCACCTGCTCCGGTCCGGGGACCGGCGCTGGTTGGCGGTGGTCGCCGACAACGTGGCCGTGGACGCCGGGTTCCACGGCGTGGTGGACCAGCAGCTCACCGACCTGCTGCACGGACGGACGGACAGCCCGGACACCGGAGTCCCGCACCGGGGACCCGGGATCCAGCCGGCCGAGCAGGCCCGGCGCGAGGCCGACCCCGGCGAGGACACCGAACGCACCAGGGCGCTCGACTACCTGCGGCGGCACTTCTCCCACGCACCGGCACGGATGCACCCGCACCACCCTCCGGGCGAAGGGACGGCGGGCCGCTACTACCGGAGCACGCTCACCCTGCCCGGCGCGGACGGCCTCTTCGCCCGCGGCATGGCCCACACCGGGCTGCTGCCCTCGGCCGTCGTCCTCGCCGCCTTCGCCCAACTGCTCTGCCTGCGTGCCGACACCGACGCGTGCACCGTCAACGTGTCGCTCGACAACCGGCACAACGCCGACCTCCGCCGCGTGCTGTGCGCCACCGCGCAGCGCTCCCCGGTGGCCCTCCGCCGGCAGGGCCGGAGTCTGCTGGAAGCGGCCGCCGAGGTCCAGCGGACCCTGGCCGAGGGGCACCCCGCCTACGGCCGGTACGACCCCTTCGACCTGATCCGCGAACGGGTCGAGGCCCAACACCGTCGAGGCGTCTGCCTCTCCACCGACCTCGCCTTCAACTTCATTCCGCCGCCGCAGGGTTGGCGGGAGCTGATCGAGGCCGAGCCCGGCCCCACGGACGGGCCCGGCTCCGCAGATCGGCCTGGTTCCACGGACGGGTCCGGCTCGACGGGCGGGCCTGGCTCGACGGACCGGCCCGGCTCCCGGATCAGCTGGGCGAGCACCGCGGAGACCTCCTACGAGTACGGAGCCAGCCTGTCGGTCCGCTGGGCCGACCCGCACACCGTCCGGCTGTCCGTCCACGGCGACTCCAGGGTCCTGGAACCCGAGCAGTGCGCGGCACTGCTGCGCGGCGTCGAGCTGGTCCTGACCCGGGCCGCGACGGGCCGGGACTGCTCGCCGGACGAGGTCGCGTCCGCCGTGGGACTGCTCCGGCTTCCCCGCGGCCCCCGCGAACGGTACTCCGGCGGGCGGTGGATCGACCTCCGCGCGATCGAGGACCTCCTGCTCGCCCTGCCCGGGGTCACGGCGGCCGGGGCGTCGCTCGAACCCGGCGGCGCGTCCGGCACCCCCCCGGCTGACCGCCCGGGTCACCGCGGCCGACGGCAGCGCGCTCACCCCGTTCGACCTGCGGGAGGAACTGCTCCGCGCCGCGCACACGGGCGCGATCCCGGTGGTCCCCGACTGGTTCGAGATCGACGGCGGCGACGTCTCGGACGGGCGGTCGCTCCCCGGCCGCCCGGCGGCCACGGCCGAGGAGACCGCGCTGCTCACCGCCCTGAGCGGGGCCGGGACCGAGCCCGGCCGGGCCCCCGACCTCGACC
The DNA here is from genome assembly GCF_042883725.1 of Kitasatospora sp. NPDC058184. Classification (NCBI taxonomy): domain Bacteria; kingdom Bacillati; phylum Actinomycetota; class Actinomycetes; order Kitasatosporales; family Streptomycetaceae; genus Kitasatospora; species Kitasatospora sp. NPDC058184. The sequence continues at coordinate 211,174 of NZ_JBHVVE010000015.1, read as the reverse complement.
TCTGCTACCTGCGGGCGGGCGGCCGGCCGGAGCACTACCCGCGCTTCGCGGAGCTGCTCCGCCGGCTCGGCTACCACCCGCCCGGTTTCGCCCAGGTCAGTGGCATGGCCACCCTGCGCAGCCTGGCCCGGGAACTCCGTCCGTCCGGCCGGGCCGGAGGCCGGCCCGCGACGCCGGCCGGCTGACTGGGCCCCGGCGGACGCGACCGCGCCAACCGATCCGTGACCCACCGACCCTCGGAGCACCCATGACCAACGCAACGCCGGAGCCGGTCCTGTCCCAGGAGGAGGTCGATCGCTTCTGGCGGGACGGGTACCTGCTGATCCGCGGCGTCCTGACCAGGCAGCAGGCCAGGCACCACGCCGGCCTGATCCTCGACCTGCTCCCGCGAGACCTGCGCGTCCCCGACCACTGGGAGGCGTACGACGGCCGGTTCAAACCCTTCAACACCCCGGGGAACCAGACCTTCGACGGACCGGAGTTCATCCCGCTCTTCCAGAACGAGCGGCTCTACCGGGTGGCGGCCCAGCTCCTGGGACACCCCCGACTGCTCGTCCGGGACGGCTCGGTGGCCATCACCATGCGCAACGACACGGCGCACCCCAGCGAGCTGAGCCAGGACCTGCACATCGACCCGGCGGTACCCGAGGACGCGGACGAGTTCCTGCTCACCCCCGAGGAGGTCGAGATCGGGGGCTGCTACTACTTCACGGACGTGGCCCCGGGCGGCGGCGGCATCCACGTCGTGCCCGGCGGCCACCGGATCGTCGAGGCCGAGGCCCGCGCCGTCCGCCGGGGGCGGCAGCTGCACGACAAGTGGCGCAACATCCCGGACCTCGAGAGCGCCGAAGTGACCGGGCAGGCAGGCGACTTCGTGCTGACCCACCATCTGATGCCGCACGCCGCCTCGCACAACCGGCGCCCCGACGTCCGGGTCGCCCAGTTCGTCCGCTACGCGCGGGACGACCAGCCCTGGGACGCCGGCGAACGCCCCGGTGACCGCCCGGCCGGTCACTCCTACAACGACCTGCAGACCGCGGCGATGACCCCGCTGGGCCGCCGGCTGCTCGGCGTCGACCCCTGGTAGCGGGCCCTGGCGGTGGCCGGTCCAGCACCAGTGGACCGGTCACCCGTACCGGCACCGGCAGCGACACCGGCACTGGCAGCGACACTGGCACCGGCACTGGCACTGCCACAGGCACGCCCGGCAGACCACCCCTCAAGGAGGCCACCACCATGACGACACACCCGGACGGCATACCGCTCGACCCGTCCGTCGACCACGTAGAGCTGTACGTGGAGGACCTCGACGCCAGCGCACGCCACTACGCCCGGGCCTACGGGTTCACCGTGTACGCCACGGCCGACCGGCCGGGCGAGGCGAGGTCCGTCGCCATCGGCCGGGAGCACATCCGGCTGGTCCTCACCCAGGCCCTGGCGGAGGACCACCCCGCCGCCGACTACGTCCGGCGGCACGGGGACGGCGTCGCCGACATCGCCCTGGCCGTACCCGACGTGGTCGCCGCCTTCGCCGCGACCGTCCGGCGCGGCGCCCGGCCACTGGCCGAACCCGAGGAGAAGGACGGCGTGGTCACCGCGGCCGTCGCCGGCTTCGGCGACCTCCGGCACACCCTGGTCCAGCGCCGCGCGGGAACCGACCACCGGCCGCTGCCCGGTTTCACCCCGGCACCGCGGAGCGAGCCGGAAGCGGACACCGGCCTGCTGGCGGTCGACCACTTCGCGGTGTGCGTCGAGGCGGGCCTGCTCCGGTCCACCGTCGCGTTCTACGAGCAGGTCCTCGGCCTGCGCAACACCTTCACCGAGCGGATCGTCGTCGGCGCCCAGGCCATGGACTCCGAGGTGGTGCAGTCGGTGTCCGGCGGCCTCACGCTCACCATCATCGAGCCCGACACCAGCCGCGAACCCGGCCAGATCGACCACTTCATCAAGAACCACGGCGGCTCCGGCGTCCAGCACATCGCCTTCCGCACCGACGACGCCGTGCGGACCGTCCGGACGATGGCCGAGCAGGGGGTGGCGTTCCTGTCGACGCCGGGCCCCTACTACCGGATGCTCGCCGAGCGGCTGCGGCTGACCCGGCACTCCGTGCCCGCGCTCGCCGCCCTGGGCATCCTCGTCGACGAGGACCACGAGGGCCAGCTCTTCCAGATCTTCACCCGGACGCTGCACCCTCGGCGGACCCTGTTCTTCGAGGTCATCGAGCGGGTCGGGGCCACGACCTTCGGCAGCGGCAACATCAAGGCACTGTACGAAGCGGTGGAAGCGGAACGGCACGAGTGACCGCCACCGCCTCCCGAGGGTCCGGGCCGGCCCGCCGCCCCGGCCCGGACCCTCGGGGGCCGGCGGTCAGCCGGAGACCACCAGCCGGGCCAGCACCGGCAGGTGGTCCGAGGCCACCGGCTCCTCGGTGACCAGGCCGACCCGCACCGGCGTCACCCCCCGGCCCGCGAAGACGTAGTCGATGCAGTCCCGCGGAGCATCGGCCGGGAACGTCGCCACCGGACCACCGTCGTAAACCGTCCAGGAATCGGTGAAAGCAGCCCGAAGCCTGGTTATCTCCGACGTTCCCGGGGTCGCGTTGAAATCGCCGAGCAAAATGGCCGGGCTGGTTTCCCCGATCAGCTCGACGACTTCTTCCGCCTGGCGGATCCGGTCGATTTCCGAGAACAGCTCCAGATGCGTGACGAAGATTTGCAGCGGAATTCCGCCGAGGTCGATCTCGACGTGCAGCAGGCCGCGCTGCTCCTCCCCGGGGGACCGGAAGAGGTGGGTGTTCCGCGCACGGGTGATCGGGTGCCGGGACAGCACCGCCGTACCGTACTGGCACCGCGGAGCCGCCGGCGCCGGCGGGTCCAGGTCGATGTTCGCCCCGTACGCCGGGTGGTAGCCGAGCGACCGCGCCAGCTCCGCCACCTGGTCGTTCCACTGGCTGCGCCCGTCGAAGTGCCGGTCCACCTCCTGGAGCCCGACGATCTCCGCACCGCTGCGCCGGATCACCCGGGCGATCCGTTCCAGGTCGAGGACGCCGTCCGTTCCCTCCCCGTGGTGGATGTTGAAGGACAGGACGTCGACGGTAGCTTCGGCGGAATCCAACCGGCTGTCCATGCGCACTCCTTTTCCACGGCGGACCGTTCCGCCGCTGCGTTGCCTGATCGGCCGGAGCCCATTGAATACGATCGCCGGCCGGGCCGGCAGGAATTCCCCTCCTGGCGAACGGGCATCAACATTGTCGGAATTCCCGCCGCCCCGCCGAAAAACACCCCGGGACGGCAGACGCGGAAAGGCGGTGCGCCGGCCGACGTGGAGGTACGAACCCGCGGGTGCGGGGAGGACGACCTGGCGGCCGTCGCCGTTCTGCTCGGCGTCGGCTGACCCCCTGTCGGTGTACAGGGAAACCGCTCAGGCCGGTACAGACCAACGTGCGCGCGGCGGATAGTGGGTTCAGCCTTCCCTTCGTGTGATGTCGAGGGCTCCGTCGTGTAGGGCGAAGCGGCGGGCCGCCTTGTCGTCAGCCGTGACGGAGGGCCGGCCGGCGCCCTGGAACGCCGCCGTCCGCAACTGGAAGCGGGTGGGGCCGGCGCCGCACATCGCGCGCAGCCGCCACGGGTCGTTCTCGGCGTTCCGCGGGTGCGGTGGTACCGCCAGGTGCACGAGGGCAGAGGCGTCGTGGTCTGCGCCGTAGCGTGTGTGTGCCGAAGTGTAGGAGGCCATCCGGAGTTCGACCTCTACCGGGCCGGGTACCGTCGCGAGGTTCGGAGCGGGCTGCTGCGATGTGCCGGTGATCGGGTGTGGTTGGTCCTGGTCGCGGAGGACGACGAGGAGATCCGGTCGGTGGACGGTCTCCGCCAGCTCGCTGGTGAACCACTCCGCGAGGGCTGGGCCGCCGCGTCCGACCCAGGTCTCGACCAGGTGGCGGAAGGCGGCTTCCCGTCGGTGGGGCAGGCGGTGAGCACCCGCGGCGAGGATTGCCTCGCCGGCTCCGGTGAAGGCTCGGTGGAAGTCGCGTACGGGGATCCGGCCCGCATGCCGGGGACTACGCACCATGCGGACGTCCAGCATGGCGCGGTGCAGAACGGTCGCTGCGGCCATGGCGTTGGCGCCCAGGTCACCCTGGCCATCACCTGTCCCAGATAGTCACGGCCGGGCGTGGACGGTTCCAGGGAGCGAGGAGCCCGTCCAACGAGTGCCCGGCGGCCGCAGCCTGCTCGATCATCCAGGTGCGCCGATCCTCACCGAGGCCGGCCATCCATTCCAACGCTGCCAGAGACCGACGCTCGCGCCCGCCTCGCGTGCCGGCCGTCGCCGAGGTCGCGGAGGCAGCGGTCACGTTGAACCGTCCCGGCGGTACCGGGCCAGCCATTCCAAGCTCACGTCGTTTCCCTGCCGGCGCGTGAGCGGCTCCACTGGCCGGCCGCCTCGCGCGACTCCCAGGCTGTCCAGGAGCCGGTCCACCACACCCTCCGGGTCCGCCAGCGCGTCCTCGTACGTCACCGTGATCGGCGTGATCCCGCTGTCGGAGAACCGGCGCGCCCACTCCTCGTTCTGCTCCCGGATCATGTGCTCCCAGTGCGCGATCCGGTCGCGACGGTAGGGAACGTCAGCACCCACGCCACGAACGTCGTCGGCATACCAGACGTCGGTTTCCAGCGCCCGGTACAGAGACACCGCTTGTGCCGCCGTGTCCAACCGCCGGTTCCACACATATACCGGGCGGTCGAAGGCGCGCTCGATCACCTCGCGCCAGCTCGCTCCACTCGCGGACTGGTATCGCCGCAGCCCGGCGACGACCTCGTCCAGGTACGACCCCATGACGATCAGGCCCAACACGCCGTTGGCTGAAGTCCCGATCCGCATCAGCTTTCGTAGCTGGTCCGGCTGCGTCCGGTGCGCCGGACCGATCGGGATGTCCTCACCGTCCAGTTCGGTAACGTGGTTGTACAGGTACTCCTGCGGGTTGCCCGACAAGCCCGTGCTCTCCAGCAGACCGGCCAGCAGATGAGTCCCTGACCTCGGTGTGCTGCAGATGAGCAGGCATCTGCCCGCCGCCGGCGCCACGTCGCTCGTTCGCGCCACAGGTCGCACCCCCTCTTTGAGCGCCTTGACCGTCGCTCGACCCCCCCTTAGCGTAGTGGTTCCTGGGTCGCACACGTGGGGGGTCGGGGGATGCGCATAGCGATCGCGTTCGACGGTCAGTACGCATCGGCGGCACGCAACATGCTGTCGTCGCTGGCCCGTTGCCTCCCGCCGAAGAGCGGTGTGCGCATCTCGGCACTGATGACAGATGACTCGCCGAGTGCCGACGTCGTCGAGCACGCGATGTCCCGCGGGCTCGATCTGGAGGTCGTCCGTCTGCGCCGCGACCTGTCCGACCTGCCACTGCTGCGCTACCTGACCGGCGCGACGTACGCGCGCCTGTTCCTGCCAGAGCTGGTGCCGGACGACGTGGCGCTGTACATGGACGTGGACGTCGTGCTGATGCGAGACGTGACAGAGCTGTTCGCGACGGACCTCGGTGACAGACCCCTCGCGGCCGTGCGGGACATGTGGCGTCCCAACCTGCGCGAGGCGTTGGCAGGCGGAAGCAACGGACGATTCGCGCCCGACGCGCCCTACTTCAATGCGGGGGTGATGCTGTGCAACCTCCGCCAGTGGCGTCGGGAGAGCTTGACCGAGCGGGCCCTCGACTGGCTCGCCAGCCAGGATCAGGTCCCGGTCTGTCTGGAGCAAGATGCGCTCAACGCGCTCACGCACGGTCGATGGATCGAGCTGGATCCGCGCTGGAACGTGTTCCCGATGACTGACTTCCGCGACATCCCGCCCGAGGCTTGGCCGCCGCGACTGGGTACGGAGTACCACGCGTACCGGGATCAGGAGCGACGCGCCTTCGTGCTCCACTTCATCGGCTCCCGCAAGCCATGGCGTCACCCGTACCCGGACACCGAGAACCTCAGGCGATATCGTCACTTCACCACGCCCACCGTCGAGGACCTGACGCCGAATCCTGTCACCTCGCCGTCTCGGCCGATCTCCCCGACCGTCGAGGACTTGACGCCGAATCCTGTCACCTCGCCATCTCGGCCGACCTCCCCGACTGTCCCGGAGACGTCGCCCCTGGCGCTTACCGGGGGAGGGGGGTCGGCGACATCGCCGGCGGCGGTGTTCGGCTACCCAAACCGGCGTGATCAGGACAAACGACCCGAGCGTCGCAAGAGGCCTCGCTTCGTCTGACCAAGAAGTACGCCTACGGCGACGTCCTCCACGTCGTTCTGGTCGGACGCTTGGCGGCGGAGCTGGAGGCGTTCCAGACGGCTCCGGGCTCCAGCCATCGCCATCGTCTTCTGTTCGCACGGTCCGCTCCACCACGCCCATGCGACGCACCCGCTGCGGCACAGTGCTCCTTGAAGCCTCAGCAAGCCGGTCAGGCAGAAGATGTGTCACCTAGCTTTCAGCACACCGTCCCGGGGAAGTGGCACGAAACCCGGAACGATCAAGGTGGCACGGAGCGCGGATCCAACGAAACGCACAGCTCGCGGACTCGCCATAGGACATCGGGACGCGGAACCCGCGGCCTGTTCCTCCGGCCACGGCCTGCCCGCTGTGGTCCACAGCCTCGGGATGGGCCGCAACGAGATCGGCATGCGTCTGCTCTCCGCGGAGAGCCGCCGCGTTCCGCTGTGCCTGCCGCGATTTTCGGCGACTTGTCCGTCTGGGCGTCGTCTCCTGGGTGCTAGATTCGAACGCGTTCAAAGAGGGTGCTGTGCAAGGGGGAAACATGGCCGCGGTGCCGGTGAGTGCCCGGTGGCTGTCCGGGGTCGGGGCGGTCGCGTTCCTGTTGCCGGCGTGGAGCATCCACCGGGGGTATGGCCCGGGCGGGTTGGTTCTGTACGTCTTCGGCCTGGGCTGCGCGGTGGTGTGCGCCGTGCCGCCGTTCTTCTCCGACGAGAAGCGGCTGCGCGTCGCGTGCACGGCCGGCGGAGTGGTGGTCACCGTGGTGTCCGCGCCGTTCGTGTTCGTGGGCGCCCTGTTCGCGAGGTTCCTCTACTACGGCACCCTGTACCTGGCCTTCCTCGCGCTCCCCGTCACCGCGGTGGCCGGCCTGGCCGCCGGGTTCCAGCGCGCCAAGGGGCGGGACCGCGGCCGTGGGCCGGCCCGCTTCGCCTGGGCGTGCGCGGCGCTGACGCTGACCGGCTGGCTGGCCGTCAGCGCCTGGATCCTGACGCTGCGCTGATCGTCAGGCCCGCGCGACCGCACTGTACGTGAGGTTCTTGAGGTCGTCGGCGAGGCGGCGGGCTGCTTCGGTCTCGATGGAGCCGCGTGATTCGATCTCCTCGCCGCTGCCCGCGTCGCGTGCCGAGGCGAGCCCGACCGAGGCGCGGGATCCTGGCCCGCGGCCGCCTGGGGTTGACGCCACCGCCCGGATCGGCAGGGAGGTCGGCTTGGCCGCGGACGGCGTCAACTACCGCCTCGCCCGGCCGAGTCGCCGGTGGCACGTCCCCAACCGGACGGCGCCGGTGGGGCGGGCGTACGCGTTCGGCGTCCTCGTGGCGGAGGTGTGGCCGCCGGCGCCTGCCCGCCGCACGCGACGGCCGTCAACCGGCCCGGCGCACGGGTCGGGGCCCGGTCGGGCGGGGTTGCGGACAGCGTCGGCGGTGCCTGCAGCACGGGCCGCTCCCGCCGGTCGCGGTCATCGGCAGGACCATCACGACCACCGCGGACGGCTGTTCGTCCACCTCCCCGGCGGCCGGCGTCTCGCTACGGCTCCCGTCCGGCTGATCGAGCCCGCCGCCGGGAACGGCGCGCGCGGCACGGAGAAACCATTCCAGTCGCGAGGCCCTCAGGCCGAGCGCCGCCGCGAGCTGTTGGACGGAGCGGCGCTGTGGTCGGAGCACCCGGCCCCGCTCGATGTCGCTGATCGTTCTCACACTGACCTGGGAACGCCGGGCGAGTTCCTCATGCGTGAATCCCACTTCACGACGAAGCGCCCTCAGTATGCCCCCGAATGCCGAATCCCCTTGTTGTGCCTTCGACATGTCACCCCCCAGAATCTTGGCGCATGGGAGCGCTCCCACACCCATCGGGAGCGTAGCAGCACCTTATGCCCAGGTCAGCCGTGACACGCGGCCGTGGCTCATACCGGAACAACGGGACGTGACGGCCTTTCAGTTCGAGGCCGTTCGAGGCCTTCAGGCCGAGGCGCGGACCGTCAGTTCGGTCGGCAGGATCACCTGACGACGCGGCCGCCCGGGGTCGGCGATCTCCTCGAGCAGCAGCTGGACCATCAATCGCCCCATCGCCTCGGTCGGTTGGCGAACACTGGTGAGGGACGGCTCGGTGCTACGGGCGATGACGGAGTCGTCGAAGCCGACGACGGCCACGTCTTCCGGCACGTGCCGCCCGGCCTCGCGCAGTGCCCGGAACGCGCCCACGGCCATCAGGTCGGAGGCGCAGAACACGGCATCGAGGGTGGGCATTTCGGCCAGGAGCTCGCGCATCGCCGCGTAGCCGCCCGCCTCGGTGAAGTCGCCGTGGGCGACGAGCGCGTCCTCCGGAGCGAGGCCGGCCTCCGTGAGCGCCTCCCGGTACCCCGCCAGGCGTGCCCCGGCCGCCTCCATGGCGAGCGGCCCCGTGATGGTGGCCACTCTGGTGCGGCCGAGTCCGACCAGGTGCCGGACGGCCGCCCGGGCCCCGCCGGCGTTGTCGGCGTGGACGTAGCTCAGCGATTCGCGCTCGGACCGGCGGCCGCCCAGTACGGCCGGCATCCCGAGCTGTTCGAGCAGGTCGGGCAACAGGTCGTCCTGGCGCACCGAGACCAGGAGCACCCCGTCGACCCGACGCGCGGTGAGGTAGCGCGTCAGACGCTCGCGCTCGTCCTCATTACGGACCAAGGTCAGCAGCAACTGAAGGTCTGTTGAGGCGAGTTCGTCGGAGATCCCGGCGATGACGTCCGCGAAGTACGGCTCCGACCTCAACCGCGACAGGCTCTCCGGGACGACCAGGGCGACGACGTCGGTGCGCGAGGTCACCAGGGACCGTGCCGCCTGGTTGGGTACGTAGCCGAGCTCGGCGACGGCGTGCTCGACGGCCTCCCTCGCCCGGGCGCTCACCTTGGGCGAACCGTTGATGACCCGGGACACCGTTCCCCGGCTGACTCCCGCGCGGGCGGCCACGTCCTCCACCGTCGGTCGCGCGGCAGGCCGGGCGCCACCGGGGCCCGGCCTGTCAGTTCGGGGCATGATCACACTCCGGTGTGGCTCACTCTCGGGAGTGGCCATCCTACACGGCGTGAGAGCGCTCCCATCGGCGCTTCCACGGGTGCTCCCGTGGGCCCCCCCACCGGCGCTTCCACGCGCCCGGCCCGTCGCCCGGCCCGTCGCCCGGTCGGGAGGGTGCCCGACCGGCCGACGGGACCGGCGGTCACAGGGGCATGCCCTGCCAGCCGCCGAGGTTGGTGGGCGTCGTGCCCGTGCGGAAGTAGACGCGGCCGTCCGTGCCGATGGCGAACACGTACAGGACGCCGCCGCCGTCGACGATCGCGGTCGGGTAGTCGAGGACGGTGCCGCCGAGGTCCTGCCAGGCGCCGTAGCCGGCGTTCGGCGCGGTCTGGGCGGTGGTGCTCACACCGCCGCCGCCGTTGCGCTCGAACAGGACGACCCGACCGCCGAGGTTGGCCATCGCCGGCTCGCCCACGCCCTTGTGGCCGCCGAGGTCGGTCGGGGACTGGCTCCACGGTCCCCCGGGCCGGGTCTGGTAGCTGACGAGCATCGCGCCGGTTTCGGCCTCGCGGTAGGCGAGTTCGATGCGGCCGTCCTGGTCGAGCGCGGCCCTGGGCGGGCTGGCCGGCCGGGAGTTCGGGATCGGGCCCGGGCCGTTGATGGCGTCGTTCGGAGCGGTCTGCCACCAGTTGACGACCCCGTCGCGGGTGCTGGCGAAGACCTCGATCCTCCCGGCGCCGTTGCGGATCGCGGTGACGGGATCCTGGATGTCGGTGCCGTGCAGGTCGTCCCAGGTGGTCGTCCAGGCGCCGTTCGGGCTGGTCTGCCGGATCGCGCTGAGGCCGCCGCCGCCGTTCTTGACGAAGAGCTCCAGCCGGCCGTCCTGGGAGGCGACCACCGCGGGCACGCCGACCTGGCCCGCGTTGACGAGCCCGGCGTTGGGGTTGCCGAGGTCGGCCCAGCTGTCCCGCCACACGCCGTTGGGCGTGGTCTGCGGGACGGAGACGATGTGGTGGTCGGTGAGGCGGCGGGCGAAGACCTCCAGCCGGCCGTCCGCGTTGGTCCCGACGGCGATGCCCGGCGCCAGCCGCCCGCCCGGGTCGGCGAACCGTGCCGGGCCGCCCCAACTTCCGTCCCCCTGGCGCCAGTACGTGTAGAGGGAGCCCGCCCGGACGACGAAGACCTGCGGCCGGCCGTCCTGGTTCAGCCCGGCCCAGGAGGTGCCGCGCGACCAGCGGTAGTACATCCGGGAGAACCAGGCGGTTTCGTAGTTCCCCGAGTGGTCGTGGCTCGCGTACTCGGAGACGAACACGCCCTTGGTGCCGACCGTCGCCGGGTCGAGGTTCACCGGGCAGTCGCTGATGTTGTAGTCCCGGTAGTTCACCTGGACCAGCGAGCCGCCGTACTGGCTCGCCGCCATGCCCGCGAACTTCGCGGCGGAGATGTGGTCCGAGTGGTCGTCCTTGTAGCGGGTGTCCGGGAGTTCGTCCTGGGCCCGGAGCACGGTCGGCTGGTACGTCACCATGATCTGCCGCAGCACCTCGACGACGTCCGCCGCCGTGTAGGTCGACGGCCCGGACAGCGGGCTGCCCTTCGGGACGACCGTGGTGTCGGTGCCGCCGTTCAGCACGTTGGCGAGCCCGGCGTCGTGAAGGTTGAGGAAGATCAGGTGCACCGACCGGTCCTTGAGCATGTACCGCTCGACCTGTTTGCCCGCGACCGTCCACGCCTCGACCGTCCAGTGCCCGATCTCGTCGGTCGCCAGGTCGTTGTCGCCGACCCCGGTCATCCGGGAGTAGGCGTTGACGGCGCCCATCTGGCGGTTCCAGGTGCGCAGCGGGTCGCCGGCGGGGTCCCAGCAGCCGCCCGCGCACGGGTCACCGGTGATGTTCCCGGCGGTGACGAACACCGTGACGGACGGGGTGCCGTCGGCGAGGGCGTTGGACAGGTCCGGGTTCATGAACAGGATGTCGTCGTCCTCGTGGGCGACGACCTGCATGAACAGCGGCCCGGAGCCGGCGGCCATACGTGCGGCCGTACCCGTACCCGTACCCGTGGCCGCGGAGGCTCGGGTCGCGGTCCCCTTGGCCAGGACGGGTGCGGCGAGGGCGGTCAGCGCGAGGGAGGTGAGGAGTTGCCGTCGTCCGATTGCCATGTGATGTCCCCTCATTCGAGATTTCGAGGTTCGACAGGTGATCACGCCAGGAGGAGATTGGCGGATTGTCGGGCGGAAAGTGCCCGAGACGGTATATCGCAAATTCCGTCAGGCGCGACAGTCAGCTGACGCACGATCAGGCCACTCTGTCTGCTTCCCGCCGATCTCGCCTGTACAGCGCGGTTTCTGCTGGAACTTCCCCATGGCTTCCGCCTGATGTTCCTCCTGGCGGAAGCCGGGCCGGCGGTGATTACATGGTGGATGGCGAGCGGTCTCCGAGATTTCTCGGCGCATTCTCGGACCTCCTCCTCCGGGAAGCGGATCGCCGCCATTTCCTGGTCACCCGAACCATGCGGGAAAACGGTCTTCCGTACCCGGCGAAAGGACTCCTGTGCACGTCGCCCACCGCCCACCGCGGGGCCGCCTGTCCGCCATGACGGCAGCCGCCGTCGTCCTCGGCGCGTTCGCCGCCCTGCCGCCCGCGGCCCCGGCGAACGCGGCCGCCGGCTGCGGGCCGGTCCCCGCCGCGCTCCCGCCGGTCCCCGCCGCGCTCGCGTCGGGCCCGGGCGTGCCTCGCCCCGAGTCCGCGGCCTGGACGGGGAGTTGGGGTACCGCCATGAGCCTGGCCGGACCGTCGGCAGCCTCGGGCGTGACGGGGCGGCAGACCCTGCGCATGGTCGTCCACACCAGCATCGGCGGCAGCTCCGCCCGGATCCGCCTGGTGAACACCTTCAGCCCGGACCCGGTGACCATCGGGCACGTCACCGTCGCGGCCCAGGACCGGACTTCGGCCCGGAACGGGAACCCGGCCACGGCGGCGGCCACGCCGGTCACCCTGACCTTCGGCGGTTCGGGCCGGACCGTCATCCCACCCGGCGGCGAGGTCTACAGCGACCCCGTCGCCTTCCCGGTCACCGCGGACGAGAACCTGCTGGTCAGCCTCTGGCTGCCCGACAAGGTCACCACCGCGCCCTACCACCCGTACACGCTCACCACCTCCTACACCTCCGCCCCCGGCGACGGTGCCGACCGCACCCAGGACACGGGCGGCGCCAACCTCTCCACCCCGTACGCCTACTGGGCCTTCCTGGCCGGCCTGGACGTCACGGCCGCCGGCAGCGACGGGACGGTGGTCGCCCTCGGCGACTCGCAGGTGGACGGCGGGCACACCGACCAGGACTCCAACACCCGCTGGACCGACGACTACGGGCGCGCCCTCAGCGCCCGACCGACGCCCGAGGGCGTCGTCAACAAGGGCATCTCCGGCAACCGGATCCTCACCGACGGGACGGGAGGACGCGTCGGCTTCGGTCAGAGCGCGCTCAACCGCTTCGACCGGGACGTCCTCTCCCAGACCGGAGTGCGGAGCGTCGTGCTCTACGAGGGCATCAACGACATCACGATGGACGACGCCTCCGACTCCGCGCTCGAGTCGGGGATCCAGCAGCTGGCCTCACGCGCGCACGCGGCCGGGCTGCGCTTCACCGTCGCCACCATCCCCGCCTTCCAGGGCCACGCCGACTACACCGCCGCCCGGGACCGGGTGCGCCGGTGCGTCAACGACTGGATCCGCACGACGACGGCCATCGACGGCTTCCACGACTTCGACCGGGCGACCCGCGACCCGCTCAACCCGAGCGCCGCGTTCGCCGGTTACGTCTCCTCCGACCACCTGCACTTCACCACCAACGGGAACGCGGCCCTCGCCGAGGTCCTCGCCCCGCGGCCCGCCCCGGCCAGCCCCTCCCACACCTTCTCCCAGACGACGGCCGGAGCCTTCCACGGCAAGGGCACCGGCGACCTCGTCGCCCGCGACGACTCGGACGGGCACCTGTACGAGTGGGCGGGGCGGGGAGACGGGTCCTTCGCGGCCAGGACCGACCTGACGGCCGGCTGGGGCGCGTTCTCCCAGACCACCGCCGGTGATTTCCGGGGGACGGGTCGTGCGGATCTGATGGCGAGGGAGGACGCGACGGGCAACCTGTACATGTGGCGGGGTAACGGGGACGGTACCTTCGCGGGCCGGGTGCTGGTCACTGGCGGGTGGGGTCCGTTCTCGCAGACGGTCGCCGGTGATTTCCGGGGGACGGGTCACGCGGATCTGATGGCGAGGGAGGACGCGACGGGCAACCTGTACATGTGGCCGGGTAACGGGGACGGTACTTTCGCCGGCCGGGTGCTCGTCACCGACGGGTGGGGTCCGTTCTCGCAGACGGTCGCCGGTGACTTCCGGGGGACGGGGCACGCGGACCTGATGGCGAGGGAGGACGCGACAGGCAACCTGTACATGTGGCCCGGTAACGGGGACGGCACCTTCGCCGACCGGGTGCTCGTCACCGACGGGTGGGGTCCGTTCTCCCAGACGGTCGCCGGTGACTTCCGGGGCACCGGCCGCGCCGACCTCATCGCCCGCAACGACACCTACGGCGTCCTCGACGAATGGACGAACACGGGCGGAGCCTCCTTCTCCCACGCCCTCCGGCTCACCGACGGCTGGTGACCGGCCGGTCGGCCCCGTCCAACTCCTCCGACTCGTCCTGCCCGGCCAATGCGCTTGCACGGGACCACCGTTCGCAGCGGCGGCCAACCGGGCGGGGCGGCTCGCCGACGGCGAGGAGGGCGGCCACCACCGCACCGACCCCGGCGCGGCGGTGGCCGCCCTACGCCCGACGTGGAACGGGTCGCCTCCCAGAGGAAGGCCCTGGCGGACCTCCAGAGCAAGGCGGGACGCGTCCTGTCCGGAGAGAACGCCGACCGCCTGGCCTCCGCCGTACAGCACCTGGTCGCCGTGCTGACCGCCGCCGGCATCGACTGGCGGCCGCCCGAGCCCCCGACGGGCGAGAGCAAGAACCTGGCCACGGCGGCCCTCAAGCCGAACGAGATCGGCGCGGTCCTCGCGCTGTTCGCCGGTGCCCGGGCCGAACCGAGTTGGTGATCAGCGACTGGTGCCGTACAGTCGGGAGCACGACGCGGGGTGGAGCAGCTCGGTAGCTCGCTGGGCTCATAACCCAGAGGTCGCAGGTTCAAATCCTGTCCCCGCTACCACGAACGCCGAAGGGGCGGACACAGTCACGTGTCCGCCCCTTCGGCGTTCCTCGACCTCTGCTGAAGGCGCCGGTTCTTCGGTGCGCCAGCACGCCGGTCGACCTGTTGATCGGGGCATTCCAGCCGGTCCCGGACGCGGCGCCGGAGATTGCCGATGGCGAGCCGCCGAGCCGCTCGGCCAGGTCGGTCGGCGAGTGATTGCCCCGGCCGAGCTCGTCGTTCCGGTAGGTGTCGCGGGCGATCGTTCCCAGGTCGACAATGGCCCACGTCGCCAGTACCCGGTAGCCCTCCCGCACCCGGAAGTGGGCTTCGATCGCCCGGATTCCCGAGGGTGCGGCCGGCGGCGAACGGGGTTCCGGCGGCGTCGGGAGGCGCCGTGAGCGGGCGGTTGCGCTGGACGCTGCCGCCGCGACCAGGGAGGAAGCGGCGGCCGACTCCCGTGCTCGGGCTGCGCGACATCGGCCGGTTCGTCGTGGCGGGTTGCGGGTACCGGTTGACCTGCTGCGGCGGGAAGAGTGCCCTCCCGCCGAGGGGCGGTGGCGGGGTGTGCCCCGGGCGGGCCGGGGCACACCTGCGGGAGTCCGGTGTCAGCAGGCCACCACGGTGGAGACGGTGGCGGTCGAGGCGGGCCAGCCGGGCTGGTTCACCGAGAAGGTGCTGCTGACGGTGGCGCCGCACGGGGCGTTGGAGAAGACGCTGCCGACCTGGTTCGAGCCGGCCTGGACGAGGACGGTCGGGTTGACGGGGGCGAGGGGGGCGCCGCCGACGACCGTGCCGGAGACGGCGAAGCCGACGGACTGGGGCTGCCAGGACGGGTCACCGGCCGTGGCCACCCCGTAGAAGCGGACCTGGTTGCCGGTCACCTCGACGCAGGCCCGGGTCAGCAGCGGACCGGGCGCGCCAGGGGTGCCGCAGGTCACGACCGCGCCGACCGGCCCGGCCGGCGCGGCGGCGGCCCCCTGGACGGTGGCCAGGGTGGTCAGGGTCGCGGCGGCGGCAACGACGGCGATGACGGTGGTCTTCATGGGTGTCTCTCCTCGGGGGCAGGGATAGGAGGATGTGCGGAATGTGAAATGTCACATTCCGCTGGTGCCAGCATGGCAGTCCCCCGCACCCCGGGGTGCGGCATCCGGGAAGAAGGCGACCTTCCGCGGGTATCGGCCACCGAATGACCGGAATGGCCTGTCGGTGATCGCGCAAACCCCTGGCCCGAGCCTCCCGGGCCGCCGAACCCCCTGCCGGGAAAGCGGGGTTCGGCGCTGACGGGTGCGGGGCACGTAGTCCTCTCGCACCCGCACTGCGCCGCGGCCGGAGCGGGCGCCGGCGACGGCGGTAGCCGACGTCGCGGCGGTCGCCGCCAGTGTTCAACTCCTTTGCCTGGAAAGGGACTTGCCGACCGAGCCAGGCATCGCCTTGCGAGGTCGCCGCGTACAAGTCCGCCGGCCGCTCGGTGCTCGGCCGGCTCGCGGCCGGCGCCGACCCCACCCCGTACGACGGCTGACTGCGCGGGTGTATGGCCGCGGTGGGCGTTGCCTGCGGTAACGGCGGGGGAGTGGTGGTGGTGTGAGAGTCCCGCTGGATCAGCGCCGTCCCGACGGCCTGCCCGTCGTCCGGGAGCCGCCTGTCCGGACCGATGCCTGGGCATCGCGCTGCGCCCGGTCCGGGCGAGGGTGGCATGAGGGACCAGGGATCGGACGGTGCCGGCCGTGTTCCCCCGGGATTTGTGAAGGCCGGGGCGCCGTCGAGGGCGGCGTGGCAGGATCGGCGGCACAGTCACGTTGAGGGAGGGTTTTGTGGCTCTGGGTCACGATGAGTGGGTGCTGCTGGAGGCCGTCGCTGCCGAGAGTTCGGGCTGGCTGGCCGGGGAGCTGCCCCTACAGCGCCGGATCGCGGAGCACGGGACCGTGCGCCGGCTCGTCGGAGCGAAGGTGTGCGAGTTCGCGAGTCCCGAACTGCTCGACGGTCTCGCCGTCGGCGAAGCCCGCCCGGCGTGGGCGGTTCGCGTAACCGGCCTGGGGCAGGACCTGTTGCGCTACCGGGCCCTGCGGGACCGTCCAGCCGAGCAGCCCGTCGTACCGGTGGACGACTGCGTGCCGGACACCACGATCAGCGTGCGTGCCTTCGACATGCCCCTTCTCCACGCCGTCCGCGAGGACGCGAAGGCCGGCCTCCTCCCCGGGGTCGACGCCGACCTGCTGGGCGCGGCGATCGCCAGGGCGCGGACCGTAGAGGGCTCCAGCCGGCGCAGCGTGGACGTCACCGAGGCCGAGCTCGCCGTGATCCTGAAGGTGTTCTATCTGGAGTCCCTGCGGGGTGGCGGTGCTGCCGGCTACCGGCACGTCCTGCGCTCGTCGCCTCTGGCGAATGCCTTGAGGCCCGATCCGTACCGCCCGGAGGCGACCGTTGTGCGGCCTCGCGACCGTTGTGCGGCCTCGCGCCGCTGATTCCGCCGCGCTGGCCCGTTAGGGCCGGGCGGGCTTCTCCGTGATGCCGATGCCGGTGGCGACCCGGGCGAGGACGTCTTCGGCCTGGTGGTCGCCGACGTGGGCCGGGACGGTGGCCGCCGCGGTCCGGGCGGGTGCGCCCAGGTCCTCTCCCAGGCCCTTCGCGGTACCCGCGGATGCCCGCAGGTCCGCTGGTCGGAGCACAACCTTTGCCGGTGACATTGTCGGCCACGTGGGCTCCCCTCCCCGAAGGCGATGCTCGGCCCGCCCCGCAGAACGCCAGGTGGGCAGTGTGCGCTCCGCGTCCGTACGGATACTCGGATGCTACGGGCCCTCTCACTGGGCCACCCCCACGTCGGCAAAACGGACCGGGCCACGAAGGCGTGAGTGGCGTCGGCCGGTGGATCGGCGGGCACGGGTGGAATTCAAACAGAATGCCGGACCCTGTTGACCGTGGGGCTGATGTTATTCGAGGCTTTTATTCGCCGATTCTAAACATTCGCACCGGTGTTTAAATTGCCGCTTCCTGTTTCTATTCTCCGGATATGGCGAACGGAGTTTTCCACACCGCGTACGGCATCGAGATCAACCTGACCATGCCCGACCTCGGCCATCCGGGCCGGCCCGGCCTGCTGGAGGAGGTCACCACCCCGATCGACCGGCGCGAGCGCGAGCTCCTGGAGTGCCTGGAGCACCACCGTGACGGCGCCTGCCAGGCCGAGGAGGACGGCCGGTCCCCGTGGATGACGATCCGCCGCCGGACGGTCGGCGGCCGCACCGTCTGGGTGGCCGCCCACCTGCCGGTGCGCCACACCCCCACCCCGGAGGAGAGCGCGAAGCACCAGGCGATGAAGGAGCGGATCGCCCGGGCCGCCGAACGCCACGGCCACCGGGCCGAGATCGAAGCCCGCGCGACCGACGGCCGGATCCGCACCGACGTCCTCGTCACCGGCGACGACGGCCGGCGGATCGGATGGGAGGCCCAGTACTCGCCGATCACCGCCGACACCGTCCGCCGCCGCTCCCGCGCGGCCGCCGAGCACGGGATCGTCCCGCTGTGGGTGACCGACACCGACCGCTCCGCCGTCGTCGAGCGGGCACCCTGGGCCCGGGTCGACGACTTCAGCTGGAAGGAGATCGCCTCCCCGCTCGCCATGGTGGTGCGCGCCGGGGTGCGGCACCTGCAGCAGTGGAAGTGCCTGCCGAGCAGCGTGCGGCCCTGCCCGGTCAACGGCAGCTCCTGCGGGCGCTTCCACGCCGAGTGGTTCCTGCCCGCGCTGTGCCTGCCCGCGAAGGCGCCCACCGAGGTCGACCAGCTCGTCGTCGCCAGCGCGGACGGCGAGTTCGTTCCGATGCGCATCCCCGACCAGCGGGACCCGCGCTCCGTCTCCCGGATGTGGGTGCCCGCGGTCGATCGGGACCGCTGGCACGACATGTTCGGCCCCGACGAGGACGAGGACTCCCCGGCCGAACCCGGGGCCGGGGACGCCGGCATCACCTACACCCGCCAGGAACTCGACGCGACCTGCCGCTACGGCGAGGAGACCTTCACCTTCAACGACCCCCGGCCCCGGCGCGGGAACTCCGCGGGCACCGGCCTGCACACCTTCGACGAGGTCCCCGAACGGCTGTTCACGGTGCCCCGGCAGGACCGCCGGCTCGACGCCACCGAGACCCAGCGCCGCGAAGCCGCCCTCGCCCACGGCTGCGAGCCCTGGCAGATCGGCCCGTGCGCCGGCTGCGGGACACCGATCCGCCGCTACGGCGACACCGGCGTCCACGCCTGCGAGGCCTGCCGGGCGAGGACCGCCCGACGGTGAGCACCAGGACCAGCGCGGTCGGCTTCCACAGGACCGCCCGGGGACTCCGGGGCACGCGGTGGGCGGGGCGAGGCAGTCCCTCCGCCACCCGCCGCCCGGTACCACCTACCGTGCGGCCGGCCCCCTCGTACGGGCCGTAGTCGCCGCCGGTGCGGGCGACGCTCTTCCGGGCCCCGCGCCCGCCGAGCAGCGCGGCCCGGATGGCGAAGTCCGGCGGCAGCAGGCGCGGCGCCCGGCGTCCGTACAGCGCGGTCAGTAGTCCTGCCCCGTCAGGCCCCGGCGGTGTGCCACCTGGCGCTGCCGCCCCGTTCAGGGGGTGTCGGCGGCGCAGCTCGCGCAGCAGTCGGTGTCCGGCGAGGGTGCGGGCCGGGGCACAGAGCAGTCGAGTGGGAGTACGTGGTCGGTGACGGAGCGGTGCGGTATCCGTGAAGTTCGACCTCCCGATTCCCAGTAGCCATCGGACGATAGGGTTCCGTCCATGGAGTTCCAGGTCCTCGGCCCCGTGTCGGTCAGCGGGAGCGACGGGCCGTTGCCGCTCGGGCCCGCCAAGCGGCGTAGCCTGCTCGCGATGCTGTTGCTGCGGGCCAATGTCGCGGTCTCGGTCGACACGCTCACCGAGGCGCTGTGGGACGACGAACCTCCCCTGCACGCGCGCACCGTGATCCAAGGCCATGTCTCGCGCCTGCGGGCACTGTTGGCGGGTGTCGACGCATCGGCGTACGGCGTCGAGCTGAGCACGCGCGGCTCCGCGTACCACCTGGAACTGCCGGAGACGCTGCTCGACGCCCACCGCTTCGACGGCCTGGTGGCGCTCGCCCGCCGTGCCACCGACCCCGGTGACCGGGCCGCGCTGCTCACCGAGGCGCTCGCCCTGTGGCAGGGCCCCGCGCTGGCCGGCGCCTACCCGTCGCCGCTGCTGCGCTCCGCAGCGCACACCTTGGACGAGGCGCGGCTCGCCGCGGTCGAGCTGCTCGCCGACACGTACGTCGCGGGCGGCGAACACGAGCGCGCTGTCCAGCTGTTGCGGCCGGAGACCGGGGCCCATCCGCTGCGCGAGCCGCTGGCCGCCCGACTGGTCGAGGCGCTGCACCACGCGGGGCGTTCCTCGGAGGCCCTGGACGCCTACCACCACGCCCGCCAGGTCCTGGCCGACCAGCTCGGCGCCCGTCCGGGCGCCGAGCTGACCGCCGCCTTCACCGTCGCTCTCGGCCCCGAAAGCGCCCCCGCGGTCCGGGCAGATGCGCCCCAACCCGTCCTGGAGTCAGTGCAGTTCCGGCCCAACCTGCTGCCCCGTACCCCGCGCGGATTCCACGGCCGCACCGTCGAGAGCGCCGCGCTGACCGCGGCCGCGGCCGGACCTGACGGGCCGGTCGTCGTGGTCACCGGGCCCGCCGGGGTCGGCAAGACCGCGCTGGCCGTGCGCTGGGCGGCCGACCGGCACTCCGACTTCCCCGACGGGACGCTCTACGCCGATCTGCGCGGGTTCAGCGACACCTCGGACCCCGAACCGGCCGAGCTGCTGCGGGAGTTCCTCGTCGCTCTCGGCGTTCCACCGCGCCGGATGCCCGAGTCGGCGGACGCCGCCGGTGCCCTGTTCCGCTCGCTCACCGCCGAACTGCGCCTGCTCGTCGTCCTCGACAACGCCCGTACCTCCGCCCAGGTGCGTCCGCTGCTGCCCACGGGACCCGGCTGCGTCACCGTCGTCACCAGCCGTGCCCGCCTCGCCGGTCTCGTCGCCTCCGACGCCGCCCGCGTCCTCGCCCTCGACGTCCTCGCCACCGACGACAGCGTGGCCCTGCTCACCCGTCTCCTCGGCGAGCACCGCACCGCCGCCGATCCCCAAGCGGCCCGGCGTACAGCCGAGTTGTGCGGCGGGCTGCCGCTCGCGCTGCGGGTCGCCGCCGCTCGGCTCGTGGAACTCCCCACCCTCGGCCTCGCCTCCTTCGCCGACCGGCTCGCCGACGAGCGCCAGCGGCTCGAGCTGCTCGCCGCCGAGGACATCGGCGTCGCCTCCGCGCTGCGGCTCACCACCGCCCACCTCCCCGCCGACGCGGCGCAGCAGTTCACCGCGCTCGGCCATCACCCGGGCACGCACGTCGACCGGTTCAGCGCCGCCGCGCTCGCCGGCACGACCCCGCCGGACGCGGCCCGCGCCCTCGACCGCCTGGTCGCCGCGCACCTGCTCACCGAGACCGCCCCCGGCCGCTACGTCCTGCACGACCTGGTCCGGCTCTACGCGCGTGGCCAGAGCCGCGACCCGGCCGCCCGTGCCGCGGCCCGGCTGCGCCTGTACGACCACTGCGTGGCGACCGCGCTGTCCGCGTCCGAGGCCGCGGAACCTGGCGGGGAGCCCGCCTTCGTGCAGCCCGATGACTTTCAACAGCCGCCCGCAGTACGGGACTTCACCAGCCGGGAGGAGGCGCTCGGCTGGTTCGCCGCCGAACGCGACGACCTCGCCCTGATCGCCGCCGCGGCCCGCGCCGAGGACCGGCCCGAGCGGGCCTGGCGGATCGCGGTGACCCAGTGGCCGCTCGTCGTCTGGCGGGTCCTCGCCGACTGGGCGCCCACCCTGGAGGCCGCCCTCGCCGACGCCCGCGCCTGCGCCGACCCCTATGCGGAGGCCCGCGTCCTGACCCTGCTCGGCTGGGTGCTCGCCGAGGAGGGCCGCACCGCCGAGGCCGTCCGGCACCTGCGCGTCGCACCCGAACTCGCGGCCTGCGCAGGCGACGTACTCGGCGAGGCCACCGCCCTGGTCAACCTCGCCGCGGCCCTCCCCGACGACGAACCCGGTGCCGAAACGGCCTGCACCCGAGCCCTCGCGCTCGCCACCGAGGTCGACGACGCGCACACCCGGATGCTCGCGCTCCAGCACCTGGCCCGCATCCACCTCGGCGCGGGCCGCCACCGGCAGGCGTACGAGGCGGCCGAGGCGGCGCTCGGCCTCGGCCCGGAGCACGAGGCGGTCGCCCGGCGGGTGCTCCTGCGCACCTGGCAGGGCGAGGCGCTGGCCGGGCTCGGCGACACCGTGGCCGGGCGGCGCTGCCTAACGCAGGCCGCGCTCGAGGCCGAGCGGACCGGCTACGACGCGGGCGCCGTCACCGCGCTCGATGCCCTGCTGCACATCGCCGACCAGGACGCACTGCCCGAACTGCGGCGCCGGCACGCGGCGGCACACGCCAGGATCCGGGCGCGTTAGCCAGGCGTTAGGACCGCCGCCGCGCTCGTTAGTGATCTGCCAGCGCGCCGCAACACCCTCGTTCCTGCAAGGGGAAGCGACCTCGTACAGGATCGCGACCCACGAACGAGAACCGGGGGAACCAGCCATGCGCACCACCACCCGTCCCACCCTGCTCGCCGTCGGCGCCGTCGCCGCGCTCGCCCTGTCCCTGACCGCCTGCAACGACGTCAGCGGCACGCAGGACAGCGGCGCCGCCGGCACCAGCGCGTCAGCAGCCGCCCCGTCGGGTTCTACCTCGGCGTCGGCGCCGGCTGCGGCCTCGGCTGCGGCCTCGGCATCGGCTGCGGCCTCGGCGCCGTCCGGGGGCAAGACGAGCACGAGCGGTGGAGGCAAGACGTCCTCCGGCACCGGCGGGGGCGGCGTCACCGCGGCCTGCACGACCAAGAACACCTCGGTGGCGTTCCTCCAGTCCTCGGGCCACGCCAGTGACGCGCAGCCCGCCGCCGCGACCCTCAAGATCACCAACAGCTCGGGCGCCCCCTGCACCATCGTCGGCCCGACGACCGTGGTCGCCGCCGACGACCAGGGCAAGGCGAGCCCGGTCTCGGGGGACAACTCCACGGCCGGCTCGGCAGCGGTCGACATCCCGGCGGGCGCCGCGGTGGTGGCGGACGTGCTGTACAACGACGTGAACGGCGAGGGCACCGCGTCGGCCCGTTACACGTGCGCGGTGCAGGCGTCCCACGTCAAGGTCGCGCTGCCCAAGGACGCGGGCACCACGGTGAACGTGATGAAGGCGAACGGCTCGCCGGGCGGCGTCTTCAGCGTCTGCGGCACCGACTTCAAGGTCGGGGCCTTCGCGGCACGGTAGCGCCTGGCGCGGCCCCGTCCGTTCGCACGATCCTCGGCATGACGGCGTGGATCAGGCGCCGATGTAGGCAGGGGCAGGTGCAGGTGCCAGGCCGGGGCCGGCCTGATCGTCGGGTGGCGGGGGAGAACCGGCGGGCCGTGCCGGCGTGATCGGCCGGCGACGTACGACAGGGACAGGGCGGGCGGGATGAGCGAGCACGGCCGACGACGGCCGCACCGCACGGTGGACCGGGTCGTGTGGATCCTGGAGGCCGCCGCGCGGGCGCCGGGCGGGGTGACCGTGGCCGAGTTGGCGCGGGCGGCCGGGGCACCGGCGAGTTCGGTGCAGGACCTGGTCAACGGGCTTGTCGCGACGGGGTTCCTGCTGGAGCAGCGCCGGCGCTTCCGGCTCGGGCCCGCCCCGCACGTCCTCAACCTCATCGCCGGCCGGGTCGTCCCGCGGATCGGCCAGGCCGAGCTCAACGAACTGAGCCGCGTCGCGGGTACCCCGGTGCTGCTCACGGTGCGGGTCGGGCTCGACGCCGTGCACCTGGCGCGCGGCGGCGAGGACGAGATCCCCCGCCTCCTGCCGCTGGCCGACGAGCACATGGCCCGGCCGCTCCTGCGCACCGCCGCGGGCCGTCTGCTGCTGGCTCTCACCGACGAGGCGGAGCGCCGCGGGCTGCTCGACGAGCTCGCCCGCCACGACCCCGAGGCGGTCGCCGAGTTCCGCCGCGCTCTTCCGGGGATCCGGGCGTCGCGGATCAGCCGCAGCGAGGGTCTGGCCGATCCCGAGGTCAGCGCGCTCGCGATCCCCGTCACCGACGGCCCCGTCGTCACGGGCGCCCTCGTCCTGACGCACCGGCGCCGTGGCCGCTCGGAGCGGCTGAGTCTGGACCGGGCGGCGGCCCGGCTCCTCGCGCACATCCAGGAGGGGCGGACGTGACGTCCGCACCGGTTCACGGATATCCGTGAACGCGGGCGCTCGTGCCGTGTCGGGAACGAGCATCCCGGCATGACTTCGAACCCGCTGACCACGGCCGGGCCGACGCCTCCGCCGTCCACCGCCGAGATCGTCCTCCGGCTGCTGCACACGCTCGGCGACCCCGATCCGGCCCGGGGGGTCGAGGACGTCACCGTCGTCGGGGCGGATCCCCTGGTGCCCTCGGTGCACCGCCTCGCCGATGCCATGTCCGCCGCGATCGGTGTCTTCGGGCGGCAGACGGCGGCGGTCGGCGAACAGCGCGGCCACCCGCACCAGAGGGTCGAGGTGCAGGCCGGGGCCGCGATCGACCAGCTCATGGCGACGTACCACACGACGCTCTCGGGACGCCCGCTCCTCTCCCTCCTCGACGACCCGACCCTGCTCGGCAACAGCGACTTCTACCGGGCGCGCGACGGCCGGTGGATCTTCATCATCACCACCTATCCGCATCTGCGGGACGCGGTCCACTCCGTGCTGAGGTGCGGGCTCGACAAGGTGGGGATCGCGCAGGCCGTGGCCGGCTGGGACGCCTTCACGCTGGAGGAGGCCGTCTGCGCGCGGGGCGGCGTCGCCTGCGCGGTGCGCAGCCGGGACGAGTGGCTCGCGCACCCCGCGGGGCGGTACGTCGCGCAGCGCCCGGTCGTCGAGATCGAACGTGTCGGCGACGGACCGGTCCGGCCGCTGGAGCCGATCGGCGCGGCCGACGAGGCGCTCGCGGGCGTACGGGTGCTCGATCTCACCCACGTCATCGCGGGTCCCGTCGCGGCGCGGCTCCTCGCCCAGTTCGGCGCCGACGTGCTGCACCTGTCGCGTCCCGACCGCCCCGACCCGATCCCGATGATCGCGATGACCGGCGGCGGCAAGCGCAACGCCTACTGCGACCTGCGCGACGACCACGACCGTGCGGCCTTCCACGACGCGCTCCAGGACGCGGACGTCTTCGTCCACGCCTACCGGGGACTTGCCCGGCACGGGGCGTCGACCGAGGAACTCGTCCGGCGCCGCCCCGGACTCATCACCCTCGAATACCACGCCTGGGGCGCCGACGGTCCGTGGGGCGAGCGCGGCGGGTTCGACCAACTCGCCTGCTCGGCAACCGGATTCGCCATCGAGGAGTGGACCGACCGGCCGTCGCTGCCGCCGACGTACCTGCTCAACGACTACCTCGCCGCCTACCTCGGGGCTGCCGCCGTCGCAACCGTCCTGCGCCGACGTGCGGCGGAGGGCGGCTCGTGGCGGATCCGCGTGACCCTGGCCGGGGTGTGCCACTGGGTGCGAGAACTCGGTCTGCTCGCGCGGGAGGACGTACTCGGCCTGCCCCGGCCCGGGCGCGCGCCGCTCGCCGCGCTGTCGACCACGGAGACGGACTTCGGCCCGCTCACCGAACCGGCGACACCGTTCGCGTACAGCGGGCGCACGGTCCCCCAGCCCGGCCGGCGGACCCCGCTCGGGTCCGCTGCTCTCCACTGGCGCTAAGCCACTTCTGCGCGACCAGCCCTGGCAACCGGAACCGCCGCCCCGTGCGGACCGATGCAGCGAGTCCTCATCACCAACCTGCGCCCGCAGGCCCTGGCGAAGCTCCGCCTCGGCTACCACGACGTCGCGGCCGTCAACCCCGGCCTGATCTACGCCAACGCCCAGGGCTTCCGCAGCGACAGCCGCTACGGCACCCGCGCCGCGTACGACGACATCATCCAGGCGGCCAGCGGCCTGGTCTGGCTCAACCACCAGGTCTCCGGCCAACCCCACTACGTTCCCACCGTGCTGGCCGACAAGATCTGCGGCATGCAGATCGCCCAGTCGGTCCTGGCCGCGCTGCACCACCGGGAGCACGGCGGCACCGGACAGCACATCGAGGTCCCGATGGCCGACACCATGCTCGCCTTCAACCTGGTCGAGCACCTGGGCGCGGCCGCCCTGGCGACCGACGGGGCGTTCGGCTCGCCGCGCTCGCTCAGCCCCCGGCGCCGCGCCCTGCGCACCGCCGACGGCTGGATGTGCATCCTGCCGCAGAGCGACCGCAACTGGCGGGACTTCACCGCCTTCGCGGGCCGCCCCGAACTGGCCGCCGATCCGCGCTTCGCCACCGGCCCCGACCGGGCCCGCAACGCCGACGCGTTCTATCCCTTGCTCGCCGGACTGACAGGACACCACACCAGTGCCCAGTGGCAGGAGTTCTGCGACCGGGCGGGCATCGCGGCCGCCCCCGTGCTCGACCTGGCCTCCGCCGCCACCACCGCCTACGCCCGCGAGGGCGGCCTGCTGCGCGAGGCCGACCACCCCACCGAGGGCCGCTACCGGGTCATCGGCCTCCCGGTCCGCTACTCGGCCTACCCGGAGCCGGAGCCACGGCCCTGCCCGGCCATCGGCCAGCACACCGAGGAGGTCCTCCGCGAAGCCGGCTTCGACCCTTCCTGGAGCGCTACGTGGTGATCGAGGAACTGCTCGCCGCCGGCGCCCCGGTCAGCGCCCACTTGGTCTCCGACCGGCAGGCCGGTCCGTCCGTCCTCCAGCACGGCACCGAGGAGCAACGCCGCTTCTTCCTGCCCCGGATCGCCGCCGGGCAGTGCTTCTTCTCCATCGGCATGAGTGAGAAGAGCAGCGGCTCCGATCTCGCCTCGGTCGCCACCCGTGCCGAACGGACCGCTGACGGCTGGCGGTTGACCGGTACCAAGATGTGGACCGGCGGCGCTCACGTCAACGACTACGCCATCGTCCTCGCCCGCACCGATGAGGCCGAGGACAGGCACGCCGGCCTCAGCCAGTTCATCGTCGACCTGCGCGCCCCGGGCGTGCGGGTCGAGCCGATCCGGCTGATGAGCGGCGAGCACCGCTTCAACGCCCTCCACCTCGAAGGCGTCGACGTCCCCGACGGCATGCTGCTCGGGCAGCGGGGCGGCGGCTGGAAGCAGGTCACCGGCGAACTCGCCTTCGAACGCAGCGGCCCCGAACCCTACCTGTCCACCTTCCCCCTACTGGTCTCCCTGCTCCGCGAACTGGAGCGGCGCCCCGCGACAGCCGAACAGCTCACCGAGGTCGGCGTTCTGGCAGCGCGTCTGCACGGCATCCGCCGACTGTCCCTCGGCGTGGCCGCCGCCCTGGACACCGAAGCCTCGCCCGACACCCAGGCCGCCCTGGTCAAGGACCTCGGCACCCGCCTGGATGGCACCCTGGTCGACACCGTCCGCAGCGTCCTGCCGACCACCGCCGACCCGCACGCCATCCCCGGCAGCCACCCGGAACTGCTCGCCTTCGCCCCGCGCCTGTCGTCATTCGCGGTGGTCGACAGGGTGGAGTGCCGCGAGGTCTTGGAGATGACGGCCATGGAGACGCTGCCCTCCAGGGCGAGGGTCGCGGCGAGGTGGCGCAGGTCATGGATGGTGACGTGGGGGAGCCCGGCCTGCTCGCGCAGTTCGTGGAAGCGTCCCGCAGCTGACCGTGGCGGGGTGGAGGGGCTTGCCGTCGGGGCCCTGGAAACGTGGTCGTTGATGGCGGAGGTGCGTGTCTGGGTGCGACACCGTGCCCAGTCACCCGGCGAGTCGACGGAACGCGTCGTCCCAACCCCACTGTTCGCTCACCCATGTCCGCCCCTTGCGCCCCATCGTCCGAGCGGCTTCCGGATCGGCCGGCAGCTCCGAGAGCCGGTCCGTCAGGATGTCCGGTCGCCGTCCGTCCACGACTTGTCCCGTCTCCCCGTCTCCCCGTCTCCCGGTCGAGCACGGCGTCCGGGGCGCCGCCGGAGTTGCCGACCAGCACCGGCAGGCCGGCCGCCGCCGCTTCCAGGAACATGATGCCGAGCCCCTCCACTTCGAGGCCGGCCCGCCTCGTCCGGGAGGGCATCGCGAAGACGTTCGCGGCGGCGTAGTAGGGGGGCATCTCGTGGTGTGGGCGGCCTCCTGCGAAGACGACCGAGCCGCTCATCCCCCTGCGCGCTGCCAGCCTGCGCAAGCCCCGTTCATAGGGTCCTGCCCCCAGCTCCGAGCGCTGTGGCGACGCCGAACCACGCACTGTCGCAGTCGTACTGGGCGGGCCGGCTCGACCGCCCGGGCGGTCACGCGCCGTGTCGGCAGGAGGGTGCGGGACGGGGCGCGCACGACGGGGCAGGGGAAGGCGTTGTCGAAGGCGGCGGCGCCCGGGGTGGAGGACGTGTAGACGACGACGCCGTCCGGGGCGAAGCGTTCCGTCATCGCGTGGACGAAGGTCTCGATCCCTCCCTGTCGGGGCGGGAAGTCGTTGGTGACCACGAGTGTGCGCGGCATGGTTCAGGCCTCCGGCGGGACGATGGTGAACAGGTAGTTGCGGTGGGCCTCGGTGACCCGGTCCACGGGATGCCAGTGGTCGTCGCGCCAGACGTACATCGCGTACCCGAGCTCGCGCAGTCGGCCGACCAGACGGTCCGGATGCTCGCCGTACTTGGCGAGGTGCCTGGCCTCGATCTCCAGTAACAGCGCGGGACGGTTCCGCAACAGGGTGGCCCGCGCGCCCTCGACGACCAGCGGTTCCGCTCCCTCGACATCGGCCTTGATGAAGTCGATCCGCTCCGGCAACGGCCCTCCGGTCCGGGCGTCGGTCAGCGCATCGAGCGTCCGGACCCGCACCATCAGCCGCCGCTCCTCGGGGAACTCGGCGTTCGGCCCGATTCCGTGCGCGCCGTCGGTGACGAACGCATGTCCGTGCACCGGGAGTTTGTGCCGGTACGGAACGCTCATCGGATGGGTTCCGGCGCTGCGGCCCAGCGCGACGCGATGGGTCGTGACGGTTCGGCAGCCGAGGATCCGGGTGCCGGCGCGGAGTACCCGGTGGGCGTCGGGCAGTGGTTCGAAGCTGTGGACCGTGCCGTCGGGGCCCGCGAGATGGGCGAGGGCGTAGGTGTACAGCCCGTACTCCGCGCCGATGTCCAGGCAGACGTCCCCTTCGCGCACGACGCGGTCCAGGCCGTCGATCTCCGCCTCCACGAAGGAGGCCCGGCGGCCCAGTCGCCGGAGCAGGGCGTGGGTCCAGCGCAGTCGGCGTCGGGGGGCGTGACGGCCGGTGGGGTGTTGCCGGGGGACGGCGACGGTGCGCATGCGGTCTCCTTGATCGAGGGAATCCGGGCGGAGCCGGACCCAGCCGACCAGGACGAAGGGCACCACGAGGTAGCCGAAGCGGGTGGCCGGGGCCAGGCAGATGGCGAGGGCCAGCCCGAGGGCCAGCCGGTCGGAGGCGGCGACGACGGTCCGGGGCGGGTGGGTCAGGAGCGAGGTGCCCACCGCGGCCGCGGCCAGCGCCAGGAGGGCGAGGGCGAGCGCGCGGCCCCCGGGCACGTGGGCTGCCAGGAGATGACCGGGCAGCGGGCTGTCCGCGGGGGAGGCGGTGACGCCGGCGCCGGTGGGGAACAGAACCGTGTGCTCCAGGAGGGCACCCGGGGTCGCCAGTACGGACGGGATCACCACCGTCCCGGCGACGGCGACGGTGACGGCGAGGGCCCGCAGCGCCGCGCTCCGTCCCCGGACCGTCGCGAGCAGGACGAGCGCGACCGGGACGAGCGGCCAGGCCGTCCACTTCAAGGAGGCCGCCGCGCCCAGCGCCAGTCCGGTGCCGCCCGGCCGCCCGGTCCCGGCCAGCGCCAGCGCCAGGCACATCAGCGCGCTCACCGGCAGGTCCACCCCTCCGACGGCCAGTGGGAGGGCGACGGCGGGGAAAGCGGCGAGTGCCGCCAGCCCCACGCTTCCGCGACGCCCCGCGGTGATGCGGGCCGAGACGGCGATCACCGCGAGGAAGGACAGCGTGAACCACCAGCGCGCGTCGCCGGCGACCACGTCGCCCAGCAGCGCGTGTGGCAGGCCGAAGACCGCCATGCCGGGAAGGTAGGGGTTGTAGTCCGCGAGGGCGGCGGGCCGGTCGAGGTACGGAACGCCCGTGGACAGCAGTCGCTCACCCGAGCGCTGGACGACGTCGAGCTCCAGCTGCCCCTGGCCGCGCAGGACCAGCAGGACCAGCGGGACCAGAACCGACCCGGCCGCGGCCACCCGGACCGCCCGGCGCCGCCACGCCCCCTGCCCGAGTCCGCTGAGCAGTGCGGCCGCCAGGTACCCCCCGGCCGCCGTCGCGCCCCACACCCGGTGAGGGCCGAGGGTCGATGCCAGGCCCAGTCCTCCGGCGAAGAGCGCGCACAGCGTCCAGGCGACGACGGGCGGCAGCCGGTGTGCCCACCAGGCACCGGGCTTGGACGCGGTGGTGGAAACGGTGCGGTGCGTCAGCAGACGTGGTGCGCTCAACCGGCCCAGCCTCCTTGGTCGGGATGTGCACACCAGTCTCGGGATCCGGGAGGCCGGGATCGTCAAACCGGGATGCGATCCCGGACGTCAACCCGTGGTATGACGCCAACCCCCGTTATCAACCCGTCAGTTGACGACGATCACCGTCCTCTCCCGCAGAATCGGGGCATGAGTCCCGTGTGGCGCTCCGCGTTCGCCCACCTGCAGGCCTGGAGCCGTTCGGCCGCGTTCCCGTATGCCACCGGGGTAGTACCCGCGGTGGTCGCGGTCGTCGAGATCACGTCCGCCGGCATCGGCTCCATGACGGTTCTGGTCACGGCGGCGTGCGCGGTGGCACCGTTGCCGCCCGCACAGCACACCGCCGGCCCACCGCGACGACTACGACTTCGGTGCCGGCACGGACATGTTCTTCACAGGACACCGACGTCCTCATGCTCTACAGCTCCCGCTTCGACGGCATCGAGGATCCCGACGGCGACGCCAACCGGCAGCCCGGTGTGGGGGACCTGCGCGCGGGGGCCTGGTTCGAACCGTTCGGGAACGTCACGGCCCGCGCCCCCCACCGGGGCTTCCACCGCTGAACGGCCGGCCCTGTGCCCCGGCTCGGGGGTGCGGTGGACCCGGGCGCCGCACCCCCGATCGCGTAACGCGCGGGTCAGCGGGCGTTTCCGCGGGGCTTGAGGGGGAGGCCGGGGAGTTCGGGGGAGGGGAGGCGGTCGCCGGGGTAGCCCTGGACGGCGCCGAAGCGGTCGGTGGCGGCCTGCCACTCGTCGCGGGCCTGGACGATGTCCTCGTGGGAGCGTCCGATGAAGTTCCACCACATGACGATCTGCTCCTCGAAGGGCGTGCCGCCGAGCAGGACCAGGCGGGCGTCGGTGTCGCCGGTGTTGGTGAGGGTGAGGGTGTCGCGGCCGGGGGCGGCGTAGCCGAGTTCGGCGGGGCGCAGCGGGGTGTCGAGGAGGCGGACGTGTCCGCTGTCGACCAGCAGGCCATGCTCGAAGGCGGGGTCGACGTCGAGGGTGACGGTGGCCCCGGGGTGCAGGGTCAGCTCGGCGCCGAGCAGCGGGGTGAATGTGGGGACGGGGGAGGTGTCGCCGGCGAGGGTGCCGAGGAAGACCCGGGCCTCGCCGCCGTCCAGGGCGACGGGGGCGGGCACGTGGTGGTGGAAGTCGCGTCCGGTGTGCCGGTGCTCCTCGGGCAGGGCGACCCACAGCTGGACGCCGTGCAGGACGGTGGTGGCCGGGGTGGAGACCTCGGAGTGGGCGATGCCGCGGCCGGAGGTCATCAGGTTGACCTCGCCGGGCCGGACGTACGCGTGGACGCCGAGGCTGTCCCGGTGCTCGATCTCGCCGGTGAAGAGCCAGCTCACGGTCTGCAGTCCGGTGTGCGGGTGCGGGGCGACGTCCATGCCGCCGGTGCTGGTGACGTCGTCGGGCCCGTAGTGGTCGACGAAGCACCAGGCGCCGATCGTGCTGCGGGAGCGCTGGGGCAGGGTGCGGCGTACGGTCATCGCGCGCGGGCCGCCGAGCGGCACGTCCCGGGCGGGCAGGACCTCCACCCGCGGGTCGGCGGCGGGGGTGGCGGCGCGGTCGGTCTCGGCGGTGCTCACGGGTGGTCCCTCCCAGGTGCAATTAGTTCTATATTCAACTATCATGCCATGGCAGAGTGGCGCACGACAGCCTGATCAGCCTAAGGAGTCCAGGTGAGTGATGTGGCGGCGGTTCCGACGGACCGGCGGGTGTTCATCGACAAGCAGAGCCCCCAGGCGTACAAGGCGTTCCTGGCCGCCGCCGAGGCGGCGCGCGAGGTCGCGGCCGCGGCCGGACTGGACCGCCGGCTGATCGAGCTGGTCAACCTCCGGGTGTCGCAGATCAACGGCTGCGCCTACTGCCTGCACGTGCACACCAGGGCCGCGATCCGCGAGGGCGAGACCGCCCAGCGCCTGGGCGTGCTCGCGGCCTGGCGGGACACCGAGGTGTTCAGCGACCGCGAGCGCGCCGCGCTCGGGCTGGCCGAGGCGACCACCGCCCCGGCGGACGCGGCGCTCCAGGAGGCCGCGTACGGCGTGGCGCGCGAGGTGCTGAGCGACGAGGAGATCTCGGCGGCGGTCTGGGTGTCGATCGCCATCAACGCCTTCAATCGGGTGTCGATCCTGAGCAAGCACCCGGTCCGTCCGGCCCCGGCCCGGTAGTCACGCGCGGTGGTGGCGCCGGCGGGGATGTACGCCTTCCGGTGGACGCCCTCCGTTGTGCGGTGTACGACCGGCTCCTCCCGGCGGGGGATGACGGACCGTCAACGGTGCGGCGAGGCTGGGCGACGAAGGCGAGGAGCTGCTCGCCGACTGCGAAGGTGGGTCGCATGGCACGTCGTACGTTTGTTTCCGCGCTGGTGGGGGCGGTCTGTCTGACACTGGCCGGGCCGGTGGTCTCGGCCGGTGCGGCCGGGGCCGCCGACGCGCGGCCGGGCTCCGGCGACCCGAGGGCGGCGGCGCTGCGGGCGGTCACCGGGGCCGGCGCGGTCGGGGCGATCGCGGAGGTCAGGGACGGGAACGGGGTCTGGCGCGGGGCGTCCGGCGTCTCCGACCTGGCCACCGGCACACCGGTCCGCGCCGACGGGCGGTTCCGGGTCGGCAGCGTCACCAAGGTGTTCGTCTCCACCACGGTGCTCCAACTGGTCGGGGAGGGGCGGATCGGCCTGGACGAGCCGGTCGAGCGGTACCTGCCCGGGCTGGTCCCGAACGGCGACCACATCACCGTCCGTCAACTGCTCAGCCACCGCTCCGGGCTCTGGGACTCCACCAACGAGAAGGGCGGGGTGTTCCCCGACTGGACGGACGCGGCGGTCGTCCGGAACTGGCTGGACCAGGGCGGCCTGACCCGGCAGATCACCCCGGCCCAGGTGGTGGCCTCCTCGGTGGCGCACGCGCCCGACTTCCCGCCGGGCACCGGGTACGGCTACTCCAACGTCAACTACACCCTGCTCGGCATGATCATCGAGAAGGTGACCGGGCACGCCTACGCCCAGGAGGTCACCGCGCGCATCCTGCGCCCGCTCGGCCTCACCGACACGTACTTCCCGGGCACGGCCACCGGCATCCGGGGCCCGCACGCGCACGGCTACTGGACGGTGCCCGAGGGCCCCGGCCCGGCGGACTACAGCGACCGGGACGTGACGGTGGCGAGCGTCACCTGGGCGAACGCGGCCGGCGAGGCGGTCTCCACCCTCGGCGACCTGAACCGCTTCGACAAGGCCCTCCAGGGCGGCCGGTTGCTGCCGCCCGCGCTGCTGAAGGAGATGAACACGACGACCCCGATCGAGGTCGAGGGCGTGCCGAGCGGGCTGGGCTACGGGCTCGGGATGGCCAGCTGGCAGCTCTCCTGCGGTCCGATCTACGGGCACAACGGCTCGGTGTCCGGGTACAGCTCCGAGCTGTGGAGCTCGGGCGACCGGCAGGTGTCGATGTCCGTCACCCCGCGTGGTGGCGATGCGGAGCTCGTCGCGCAGATGCGGGCGGAGGTCGGCTTCCTGGAGCAGGCCTTCTGCGGGACGGCGAAGGGGGCGGGGCAGGGCCCGGCCGCCGTGGCGCCGAAGCTGGGCTGACCGCCCGCCGCTCCGGTTCGTCCGTGCACAGGACCGACTGCGCGGACCGGGCGGAGCGGCGGCGCTTCCGCCGACGGGAGGCCCTCAGCGCGGAGGCGGGCGCCCGGGGGAAAATCGGTGGCTCCGGCCTCCGTCGGCGGTGAGAATGCACCGGTGATCCCCTCGCCGTTGTCCCCTGCCCAGGACCCCCGCGCCTGGTCCGTCGCCCCGGACTATCCGGGGATGCGGGACCTGGTCGCCGACCTGGAGGTGCCCGCCGGAGCTCCGATGGGCGTCATGACCGCGCTGGAGACCTCCCGGGAGCTCATCCGGCACTCCTACTACCGGTACGAGTTCGCCACCGTCGCCGTCACCCACGCGCTGTTCGCCCTGGAGCAGGTCCTCGTCGAACGGCTGGCCGTAGAGGAACCGCTCCGGGACCTGGTCGGGCGGGCCGACGCCCAGGGGCTCCTCGGGGAGGGGCTCGCGACCGGACTCGACCCCTGCCTACGGCTGCGCGACCGGCTCGCACGGGGCACCGTGGCGAGCGACGAAGTGAGCCCGGCGCCGGCCGTCCAGCTGGTGCGCGCCGTTTTCGACGCGGTGTCCGCGCTCCTCCGCTCGCCCGTGGTGGCCGACGCCACCGGCAGGGCCGCGGACGGGGAGTCGGCCCGGGAGCGGCTCGACCGGCTCTGGGAGGAGCACCAGCGGGCGCCGTTCCCCAGAAGCTTCCTCGGGGTGGAGATCGCCGGGGTGTGCCTGATCCTCCTGGAGGACGCCGTCGCCTCCGCCGTACTCCGGGAACAGAACGGCGGATTCGACCACCGGAGCATCTCCGACCTCTGGCACCGCATCGCGGACCTCGACAAGATCGTGCCCCTGATCGACGAGCAGTACTGCCGCGAGTACTTCGCCAGGCTCCGGACGGTGGCCGGGCTGGCGGCCGCCTCCCAACTCCCGCCCGCGACCTGAGCTGCGGGTCCACGGCCTGAGCTGCGACCGCGCCCTGAGCTGCGCTACGGCCTGTCTCGGCAACAGGGGGCCGGGCGGGCTTCGGAGTTCCCGTCGGCGGCGTGGTGTGCGTACGGTGATCCACACAGATCATCGGAGAGGGGTGCGCGCCATGGCGGGGACGGAACCGGGCTCGGAGACGGTGTTGACCACCGAACGGCTGGTGGTGCGTCAGTGGACGGTGGCGGACCAGGAGCGCGCGTTCGACATCTACTCCCGCTGGGAGGTCGCTCAGTGGCTCGGCCGGACGCCGCGCGCCCTGGCCCACCCCGAGGAGGCCCGCCAGTACATCGAACACTGCCGTGAGCGCTCCACCGGCCCCCGGTACGGGGTCTGGGCGGTCGAACGGCGGGACACCGGCGTGGTCGCGGGAGCGGTCCTGCTGCTTCCCGTGCCGGACGGGGACGGCGAGGTCGAGATCGGCTGGCACCTCCACCCGGACAGCTGGGGCCGGGGCATCGCCACCGAGGCCGCCCGGGCCGTCCTGGCCAAGGGCTTCGCCGACGGCCTGACCGAGATCCGCGCCATCCTCGCCCCGGACAACACCCGGTCGGCGGCGGTCTGCCGGCGCCTCGGGATGACCAGTACCGGACTGACCGACCGCTGGTACGGCCGGGAGCTGGCGGAGTTCCGCATCGGCCTGGCCCAGGGCGGGCAGGCATGACAGCGGGGGGAGGAGCGGCGGACGTGACGCTCAACCTCTGGCGCCGCCCGCTTGATGAGGTGCCGGCCGAGGTGTGGGACCGGACTGAGCTGACCGTGCTCATCCTCGCCGAGACCGGCATCCGGGAACTCCCGCCCGGCATCGGCCGGTTGACCGGGCTGCGGACCCTCGACCTCGGGCACAACCGGCTCGCCGCGCTGCCCGCCGAGCTCTGCGACCTCACCGGGCTCCGGGACTTCCTCTACCTCCACGACAACGCGCTGACCGCCCTGCCCGAGGAGCTCGGCCGGCTCACCGCGCTGCGCTACCTCAACGTCGGTGAGAACCGGCTCACCGAACTCCCCGCCACCATCGGCGGACTGGCCTCGCTGGTCGAGCTGCGCGCCCAGCACAACCGGCTCACCGCCCTGCCGGAGTCGATCGGCGGACTCGGTGCGCTGCGTGAACTCTGGCTGCGTGGCAATGAGTTGACCGGACTGCCGGAGTCGGTCGGCGGCCTTGCGGAGCTGCGCGAGCTGGAACTCCGGGAGAACGCCCTCACCGAACTGCCCGCCGTACTCGCCGGGCTTCCGCGACTGCGCCGCCTCGACCTGCGCGGCAACCGGGTCACCGAACTGCCCGACTGGCTGGCCGACCCGGGGGCGCTGCCCGCGCTGGAGAAGCTGGACCTCCGGTGGAACGAGGTGCGGCCGTCGGCCCGGCTGCTGGTGGCGCTGGCCGCACGCGGGTGCGTCACGCTCTTCTGAGCCGCCGGGCCGGGATTCGGGCCCCGATCCCGCTCTGGAAAAGATCACCGCCGGCGGACCGGAGCTGTTACCGTGGAACGTATGAAGCGCGCTGCACTCGCCACGACGACGCCGGAGAGAGTCCCGGCGCGCTGACTGCTGACCTAGTCCGAAGCCCCGGGGCGAGTGCCCCGGGGCTTCGCCGTTTCCGGTCCCACTCGCCCGCAGACCGAGTGGAGACCACCATGCGTAACCAGCCCTCGCACGACAACGCGGCCCACGACCACGAGTCCCACGGCCACCCGGCCCACGACCACCGCAAGCTCGGCCGTGAACTCGACCTCTTCGACACCGACCCGCTGATGGGCTCCGGCCTGCCGTACTGGCTCCCCGACGGCGCCGCGATCCGGCACTCCCTGGAGGAGTTCATCCGCGGC
Source organism: Kitasatospora sp. NPDC058184 (assembly GCF_042883725.1). NCBI lineage: Bacteria > Bacillati > Actinomycetota > Actinomycetes > Kitasatosporales > Streptomycetaceae > Kitasatospora > Kitasatospora sp. NPDC058184. Next base: position 174,792 of record NZ_JBHVVE010000015.1, on the reverse strand, counting down.
CGCGAGCGCCGGGCCGGCTACCGCCACGTCTACTCCCCGGTGCTCGGCAAGCGCGAGCTGTACGAGATCTCGGGCCACTGGGCGCACTACCGCGAGGACATGTTCCCGCCGATGGAGCTGGGCTCCGAGGAGATGGTGCTGCGCCCCAGCCTCTGTCCGCACCACGCGCTGATCTACCGCTCACGCTCCCACAGCTACCGGGAACTGCCGCTGCGCATGGCCGAGTTGGGCGGCATGTACCGGTCCGAGCTGTCCGGGGTGCTGGGCGGGCTGACCAGGGTCCGGGCGATCCAGCTGAACGACGCCCACATCTTCTGCACCCCGGAGCAGGCGGCCGACGAGGCCGTCGCCGCACTGGAGCTGATCCGCGAGGCGCACCGGGCACTGGGCGTCGTCCCGGTCCGCTACCGGCTCTCGCTGCCCGGCGCGGGCGGCAAGTACGTCGCCGACCCGGCGCTCTGGGAGCGTGCCGTCGCCCTGCTCACCGAGGTGCTGGAGCGCTCCGGGGTGCCGTTCGAGGCGGCGGAGGGCGAGGCGGCGTTCTACGGTCCCAAGATCGACGTGCAGATCACCGACGGCGCCGGGCGCGAGTTCACCCTTTCCACCGTGCAGATCGACTTCCACCAGCCCGAGCGGTTCAATCTGCACTACATCGGCGCGGACGGCGCCAAGCACCGCCCGGTGATGGTGCACCGCAGCGTGATCGGCAGCGTCGAGCGCGTGGTCGCCCACCTGATCGAGCTGTACGGGGGCGCGTTCCCGGCCTGGCTGGCACCCGTCCAGGTGATGCTGCTGCCCGTCTCCGAGGCCGAACTGCCGCAGGCCGAGCGGTTCCGGCAGCGCTGCCTGGACCTCGGGCTACGCGCCGAGGTCGCCGGCCCCGAGCACGGCAGCCTCGGCGCCCGGATCCGCGCGGCCCGGCTGGTGCCGTACCAGGCGGTGATCGGGGCGAAGGAGGCCGTCGACGACCGGGTCGCGCTGCGGCTGCGCGACGGCCGCCGGCTGGAGCCGCTGCCGGGCGAGGAGGCGTGGGCGCGGATCGGCGCGCTGGTGGCGGCGTGCGACGCGGAGCTGTGGCCGGAGGGCGCCTCCGGGCGGCCGGAGAGCTGATCGCCGGGGCGGCGGCCGGGAACGGGGAGGTGGCGGCCGTGATCGAGGGGGTGGCGGCCGTCGGCTCCGTCGGCCGCCGCGCCGGTGGCGTACGTACGACTAGTGCGGTGCACGGTGTGTCGGCCGGGCCGCGGGTGGCGGACGCCCGTCGAATGGGCCGGGCGGCCGAGTCCACCGCCGCTGTCCCCACCCGTCCGGAGGTACCCCGATGCGCATTCCCCGCGGCCTCGCCGCTCCCGTCCTGGCCGGCTCGCTCGCCCTTGCCGGGGCGGTGGCCGCCACCCCGGCCGGCTCGGCCGAGCTGCGGCCGCTGCCCAGCCCCGCCGTCCAGTACTGCGCCGCCGTACTCGGGCACGTCTCGGGCGCCGATGCCGCTTCGCAGGCCCTCGGGCGGGCCTGCTCCTCGGACTACCGGGCCGAGCAACTCGCCCAGGCCGAACGTGACTTCGCGGCGTCCGGGCCGGCAGACCAGCCCTCGCTGCCGATGGAGTAGGCCAGGCCGGGACGTTCCGTCGACCGGCCCGCGCCGCTGGAGTCCGAGGCCCCGCGCGGCGCGGGCCGGTCAGTAGGACTGGAGCTCGACCAGGCGGCCGTCCGGGTCGCGCAGATGGGCGCTGCGCAGGGTGGGGCCCCACTCCGGGCGGTCGGTCGCGGGTGCGACCGGGGTGCCGCCGTGGCGCAGGCAGAGATCGAGGGCGGCGTCCACGTCGGCCACCCGCAGGACCAGCATCGCGGCGTCCTGCGCGAGGGCGGCGGGCACGGTGGGTGCGCCGGTGTGCCCGGGCGGCTCGGCGGTGCCGAGGGCGGCGGCCATCGCGGAGCGGTCGAAGAGGGCGAGCAGGGCCTGGTCGGCGAGGTCCCAGTTGGCGTACGGGCCCTCGGGCGAGCCCTTGACCAGGGTGGCGCCGGTGAGCGGCGGGAGGACGGCGCGGTAGAAGTCGAAGCACTCGGCGAAGCGGGTGGCGAGCAGGCGGGGGTACAGGGCGTCCACGGGCGAACTCCTGGCAAGGGGGCGGCGGTTCCGAACTGATGGGTCGGCACCCACTATAGGGACGGACCCTAGACTGTCGCCATGGCCTCCGAGAACCCCCAGCACGCCACCGAGAACGCCAGGTCCGCCGCCGGGCTCCCCCCGACCCTGCTGGACCTCACCACCTACCTGCTCTCCCGGGTCGGCAAGGCGGCGCGCGGCCGATTCGCCGAGCGGCTGGCCGAACGCGGCCTGCGGCTCTGGGACATGGCGGTGCTGGCCGCGCTCGCCGACTTCGGCCCGCAGGCCCAGCGGGACCTGGTGCGGAGGCTGGCCATCGACCCGAGCGACCTGGCGAAGGTCGCCGACCAGCTCGCCGCCGCCGGGTACGTCGAGCGCGCCAGGGACCAGACCGACCGGCGGCGGGTCTCGGTCTCCGTCACCGACGCCGGACGGGCGCTGCTCGCCGAACTCGACGCCCAGGCGCGGGCGGTGCGGGACGAGGTGCTCGCGCCGCTGGACGCGGGGGAGCGGCGGACGCTGCAGGAGCTGCTGCTGCGGGTGCACCACGGGATGGGGGAGCGGCGTGGCGGCCCGTGAACAGCCGGGCGGCTTGACCGGCTCAGGAGGTGGGCTGCCCCGGGCGGCGGGCACCGGCGAACTCGCCCGCCCAGCGCGGGACGTCGAGCACGTTCTCGACCCGGGCGACCAGGGTGCCGGTCCGCTCGGCGTGGATCATCGCGCCCTCGCCGACGTGGATCCCGACGTGGTGCAGGGGGGCGTCGGGGCGGGAGAAGAAGAGGAGGTCGCCCGGGGCGAGCGCGTCGCGCTCCACCGGGGCGCTGAGGTTGAACTGGGCGACGGTGTAGTGCCCGAGCTCCACGGTGCCGTGGCTGGCCCGGTACCAGCAGTAGAGCGACAGGCCGCTGCAGTCGAAGCCGACCGTCTTCTCGCCCATGCACACGCCGTTCAACCAGCCGTTGTCCTCGTCGCAGAAGCCGAGGCTCGCGCCCAGCCGGTCGCCGCCACCCCAGGCGTACGGCACGCCGAGCTGGCTCGCGGCCACGGCGGCGACCCGGCGGCCCAGCGCTGCGGCCGGCAGCGACCCGGCCGTCTCCGGCGGGGCGTCGGACGCCGCCTGGGCCGCCGGGCCGAGCGCCGGGACGAGGCCCGCCCCGAGCGCGAGTCCGAGCATGCGGCGCCGACGGACTCCGGAGGCCTGGTCGCGGCCGGACGGTTGGGGCTCCATGACGGTGCCTCCCGGGGCTGGAGGTGGATGAGCGCCCGGGGGCGTGGTCCCCGGGCGCAGGCACCAGGATGGCGCTCCGGCGGGCCGGTCCGCCATCCCCCGCAACGGTGAATCGTGGACGCAGGAGGCCCGGAACGGAAGGGAGTTCACCGGTTAAATGGTTTGACGGTCGCTCAGGAGAGGCCAACGATGGGCGCGAACGTTCGGTCGGGACCGTCGGAGGACCACATGAGCAGCGCCGTCAAACTGATCCGCACCACGCGGCTGACCAGGGCGGTGGACTACGCCTACGCGGCGGAGGTCGACGCCCCGGTCCGCTCGCTCTGGCTGGCCGGGGCCTGCCCGCTCGACGAGGAGGGCCGGACGGTCGCCGTCGGCGACTTCGAGGCCCAGGCCCACCAGGTGATGCGGAACCTGATAACCGTGCTGGAGGAGTCCGGCGCCTCCCTCACCGACATCGCCCGGACGACGGTCTACGTGGCCTCCGCCGACCAGGCGGACCTGGTGAAGGTGTGGAACGTCTACCGCGCCTACATGGGGGAGCACGACGCCCCGAGCACCCTGCTCGGCGTCGCCGTGCTCGGGTACCACGACCAGCTGGTGGAGGTGGAGGCCGTGGCCGTCCTGCCCTCCTGAGTCGTCCTCATCCGAGCGGAGTCGACCGGTGCCGACCGGAGTCGACGGGGCCGGCGGGCCCCGCCCGGCCGTCCCGGCGGAGGAGGGCCGCGGCGGCACCGGGGCGCCCGCGGCGTTGTCGGAGCGGCTTGGCAGGATGCTCCCCATGCTCCTGACCCGTTCCGACCAGCGCCGTGACGACCGGCCCGCGCCTCCCGACGTCCGGGGCGACTTCGAGGTCCACCTGACCGTGGAGCCCGGAGCCGCCGAGGCGCTGGCCGCGTGGGCGCGGGGCCACGACGTGAAGTTCACCCACATCCTGCTGGCCCGCGGTGCGGCGCCCTCGCAGCCGATGCTCACCCTGCGCGCCGACGGCACGCTGGCGGAGGTCGCCGCGGTGACGTCCCGGACGGCCGAGGGGCTGGCCCGAGCCGGGTTCACCGTCCTGCGGGCGAAGATCGAGGCCGCGCCGTGGGCACACGGCGTCCCGGCCTCGGACGAGGACGCCGTGCCGCACGGAGCCGGCCGGTACTTCGAACACCACGTCAAGCTGCTGCTCCCGGGCCCGGTGCCCGAGGCGGACGACGCGCGCCTCGCCACCCTCACCGAGCTGGCCGTCCGGCACGGTGCGCACCTGTCGCGCAATCCGCGCCGGGTGCGCGCGGACGGCCGGTACGAGTGGTTCGTGACCCAGCGGTGCCGCTCGGTGGGCCTGGACACCGCTGGCCGCCGGCTGGAGGCGCTGCTGCGGGACCTCGCCGCCGACGGCCGCGAGGTGGTGTCCGTGGAGCGTGAGTTCGTCGTCGTGGACAGCCACGAGGACCTGGACGCGGGATGGATCAGCGAGCACGGGCACGGCGCCCGGCCGTACGGAGACGGAGAAGGAGAGCAGGGATGACCGAGGGCAAGCCCCCGTCGCCGGTGGCGTGGGAGAACCTGAACTGGGGACCGTGGCAGGGCGTGGTGCTGCCCAAGCGGCCGCCGTCGGAGGAGGTCCGTGAGGACCGGGACCTGCCCAGGACCATCCGGCCGGTCGACGACGAGGCGGTCAGCCAGCAGCCGGTCTTCGACCCCGCCCTCGCCGGGTACGCCCGGGCCCTCCGGCCCAGCGAGCCGGCCTTCGCCGACCCGCGGCTCGCCGAACGCTGGCTCGCCGCCCGGCGCGAGGCGCTGGCCACTGTGCTCTCCGCCGTCGCCGACTCGCCGTGGGCCGACCACCTGGTGCTGCGCGGCAGCGTCCTGCTGCGCGCCTGGTACGGCGAGCAGGCACGGGAGCCGGGCGACCTCGACTTCGTGGTCTGCCCGACGGACTGGGAGCTGGCCGACGAGCGCACTGGCCGGATGTTCCGGGAGCTCGCCGCCGGCGCCGAACGGCTCTCGGGCACCGTGCGGGTGCACGCCGACCAGGCGGTCAGCGACGAGATCTGGACCTACGACCGGGTGCCCGGGCGCCGGCTCGTCCTGCCGTGGACGGCCCCGGGCGTTCCGGGCGGTTCGGTCCAGCTCGACTTCGTCTTCACCGAGCACCTGCCCGTCCCGCCGCAGCCCTACCTGCTCCCCGGCGTCACCGGCCCGCTGCTCGGCGCCACGCCCGAGCTCTCCCTCGCCTGGAAGATCCTCTGGCTCGTCTCGGACATCCACCCGCAGGGCAAGGACCTCTACGACGCGGCCCTGCTCTCGCGCACCGCCGAGGTCCCGTACGAGCTGCTCCGGGAGGTCTTCACCCAGTCCGACCCGAACTGCCTGTACTGGCCGGTCTTCCCGGAGCAGATCACCGGACTCGACGTCGACTGGGACGAATTCGCCAAGGACTACCCGCAGTTCGCCGAACCCGTCGAGGAGTACCCCGCGCAGCTCCTCGCCCGGCTCCACCCGACCTTCGCCGACCACGGTGAGTACGCGCTGCGCGCCCGCTGGCTCGCCCCGCTGACCGAGGAGCTGCGGCAGACGCTGGCGGACGCCGGCATGGACGAGGTCCAGCGGCGGATGTCCGGACGCCGCATGCTCCCGGACAACACCCTGGTGATCACCAGTGAACTGCTCGGCGGGGACCTCGACGGTGCCCACCGCATCGTCTCCGGCCACCTCGGCAGCCAGGTGGACCGGATGACCTACCGGCTCGCGGAGGCCGCCGACCGCTACGCCGCCGAACTCGCCGACGGCCACGGGACGGGAGGCGGTTCCGACAGCTGACACCCCGCCGCCACCGCCGCCTGACACCGCGCCGGGCCGTACGACCGACCGTCAGGACAGGCCGCCCGGCCGCCGGGGCCGCCGCACGGGACGCGGCCCCGGTGCGGCCGGTACGGCGGCAAGGCCGGCGCGGCCCGCTCCGCGGTCAGTCGATGTAGCCGGCCGTGCGGTAGCCGCCGCGGGCGGTGCGGTCCACCTCGTCGGCGCCCCAGGTGTGCGGCACGGCCAGCTTCCAGCGGGCGCGCAGGACGGCGTGCTCCTCGCGGTTCCTGGTCACGTACCACTGCCCCATGCGGCACCAGGCCAGCGGCTCGTCGGCCTCCGTGGCCACCGCCCGCACCAGCTGCGCCGCGTGCCGGGCCACCTCGCCCTCCAGCGCCTCCAGGTACTGGTTCATCCGGTAGGTGGCCTGGTCGCCGTGCTGGAACATGGCGTACTCCGAGCCGCCCGCCATGTGCAGCCGGCCGTGCTCCATGGCCACCTTGCCGCTGCGCACCACCTCGCCCTCCTGGGCCGTCCCGGCGATCCCGGCGTTGAGCCGGTCCAACAGCTTGGCCTTCTCGGGGGTGGCCTCCGGGATCTGGCCGCCGCCCGTGCCGCCCTGCGCGGAGTACACCTCGTGCAGGTCGTAGTCCCCGGTGTAGAGGTAGCGCTTCCAGTGCGGATCGGCCTTCAGCCGGGTCAGCGCCGGGCCGCCGTCCTGTGTCCGCAGGTCGATCGGCACGTACTGCTCGCCCCCGGGGCCGGTCTGCACGATGCCCAGGTCCAGGACGGACCGGGGCGGGCGGTCGATCCGGATGCCGGCCAGGCCCTGGTCGTTCCAGTGGCCGACGAAGCCGCTCAGGTCCTGGGCCTGCAGCCAGTGCAGCACCGTCGCCGGGTCGCCCTCGGCCTGCCCGGGCCCGGTGCCGTACTTCTTGCGGACGGAGGAGGGCTTGATGGACTTCTCCAGGATGGTGTGCGGCTTGGGCTTGGCGCCCTCCGCGATGCGCCGGATCGAGTGCTCCCCGGTCTCCCGTACGGCGATGGTGTACTTGTGCTTCCGGCACACCTCGGAGATGGCGGCCCAGTGGTCCTCCCACACGATGGTCCGCAGGTCGGCCGCCCGTCCGCCGGAGGCGGCCTGCCCGTCGGGCGTGGCGGCCTCGCAGATCCTCAGCACGTTGTTCTGGTCCAGCTGCACCCGGGGCCGGCGCGGGGCGGCCTGGTCGCCCGGTGCGCGCTGGAGTCCCACGGCCGCCCGGCGGTCGTCCCGGCCGGTGCCGTCCCGCTGCTCCGCGATCATGCGCGCCGTCGCCGCGTTGCCGACGGTGCGCTGCAGGGCCGCGGCACCCCGCGCGGGCGCGTCCCCTTCGGAGCGTGCTCCGGTGCCGGGGCGCCGGGCCGGGCCCGCGTCGCGCTGAGGCTGCCCGGCCTTCTGCGGCTGTTCCCTCGAGTGCATGCTGCGACCTCCTCGGTCCCCTCCGTCCCTTTATACAAGGGGAGTTCGCCGATGCCGGAGGAAAGCTCAGACGGTGCCCTCCCGGTCCGCCGCCCCGGGCCCGGAGGGCCAACCGGTCGTGCACTCCAGGACCCGGCCGTCGGCCGTGCCGACGAGCAGGCGGCCGGCCCCGGTGGCGGTGAGCGCGGTCGGGACGACGGGGACACCGGCGACGGTCAGCCGGTGGCGCCGGCGGAGGGCGCCGGTGCGGAGGTCGAGGGCCAGGAGTTCGCCGTCGCGGTAGGCGACGTGGGCGGTGTCCGGGTCGGTGTCGAGGTCGAGGGCGACGTGGTCGGTCCGGAACACCCAGCGCGGCGTGCCGTCGGCGCCCGAGCGGCGGACGACGAAGGAGCCACCGGGCTGCAGCCCGTGGCCGCTGTAGACGGTGCCGGCGTACACCAGGTCGCCGTCGGCGGTCTCCACGCCCGGGCCGGGGAAGTGCGTCTCCCCGGGCTCCCAGGAGAACGGGAACAGGGGTTGGAGGTCCGCCCCGTCGGGGGAGCGCACCGAGAGCACGTACGGCTCCGTCTCCCGACGGCCCGGCGGCGGGGCCTGGTTGACGTAGTCCCGGCTCCCGCGCCGGATCCGCAGGCGGTCGTGCACGTCGAGGTACGGGACGGTGCGGTGCCGGAGCAGCAGGCCGTCGGGGAGCGTGGTACGCCCGGGCTGCTCCGGGGCGTCGTCCTGGTCGCCCTCCTCGCGGGCGAGGGTGGCCAGGACCGCGCCGTCCGGTCGTTCCTCGACGGCGAGGACGTGCCGCCGGGGCTCCCAGTCGGGGCTCAGGGCGGAGAGCGCCCGGCGGGCCTCCTCGTGTCCGTCGGTCCGCGGGGCCGGGACCCGGGGGCCGGCCAGGTCGTCGAAGGTGAGCGAACGGGGCGCGGCGGTGCGCCAGTCGGGCCGACGTACGACGGCGACGTGGCCCTCGACGTGCGCCTTCCGGTCCTTCCAGTCGTCGGGCGGTGACATCAGCACGCGCAGGGCCTGGTCGTCGAGCCAGGTCAGTCCGAGGACCCTGCGGCCGAAGTCGTGCTCGATGAGCGAGGTGGTCGTGCCCGTCTCCCAGTCGAGGAGCAGCAGCTCGCCCTCGAAGAAGTAGCCGCCGTCGTACGCGCCGGTGCCGACGGCGAGCAGGGGCGCGGTGGGGTGGAAGGCCAGCGCGTGCACCGGGAAACGCGTCCGGAGCACGGCCCGGCAGCCGAGGTCCCCCGTGCCGTACACCCCCACCGTCGCGGTCCGGGCGAACGCGCGCTCGCCCGCGACGGTGAGCAGGCCGCGCGCCTCGTCGGGCACGGCGAGGACGGGGCGGCCGACCTCGGCGAACGGGCGGTCGCCGAGGACCCGGAGGACGCGGACGGGGTGGAGCGGGGAGGTCATGCGGAGATTCTCCCAGTCGGCGGCGACGGTCCGCGGACGGGTCCCGCCGAGCGGGGCGGCGGCCGCCTCAGCGTCAACGTCGATTGACGCTTACCGTGCCCAGCGGGCCGTGTTTGCAAGGAAGTTGGCCGCTCCGCCCCTACCCTTGGGCCATGAAACAGCACATCGTCACGCTGGTCCTCGCGGGCCTCCTACTCGGCATCGTCGCGTTCGGTGCCGGCTGGTTCGCGGCGGACTCCCGGCAGACCGCTCCGGCGCCGACCTACATCACGGTCACGCCGGAGCCGGTCGCCACCGGCGCGGTCTCGCCCCCGGCCTCGGCTGCCTCGGCAGGTAGCCGGTAGCGGGCGGCCGGTGTCCGGAGGCGGGGGCGGCCGCTACTGCCGGACCGCCCAGAACCGGTCGGCCATGTTGTCGTACGCGACCGACGCGGACAGTGACTCCGCCGGCTCCTTCCAGAGCATCTGCCACTGGCCGTCGCCCGGGTCGTTGTCCACGATCACCTCCAGACCGCGTGCCGTGTTCACCCAGCTGCTCGCCTGGTCGCGGAAGCCGTAGTCGGTGAAGTACACGGCGGCGTCCTCGTGGAAGAGGTTGAACTGGAGCCGGCGGCCGCCCCAGTTCCGGTCGGAGTAGAAGCAGTAGTAGGACGGCTCGCTGACCGGGGTGGGGCAGTGCTTCCAGTCCGGGCTCCGGACGGTGCGGCGGCGGTGGTCGCCGCTCCATGGCGGCGCCTGCGCCTGCCCGGGCAGCGGGAGCACCAGCACCGCTCCGCCCGGGAAGGTGATCTCGTTGGCGGCGGTCTGCCGGCCGCCCTTGCCCGCGGCGAGCTGGGCGTCCACCGCCTGCTGCAGCACGTCGCGGTCGCTGTCGCTCAGGGAGGTGATGATGGCTCTCTGGTCCCCGGCCTGGCTGGGCGCGGCGGCGGCCTGCGCCCCGAGGGGAGCGACCAGGAGCACGAGGGCCCCGGCGGTACGGACGAGGAGTCGGCGGACTCGAGAGTGCGTCATATGCCAAACGTAGCCGCGCACATACCGCCGGTAACCTTGCTTTCTCGATCAGACGGCGCGTACGCGGCAGCGGTGCGCCGGTGCGTACGCGCCCCCGGATCGGGCGTGCCCGCGACCCGCTACCCGCTACCTGCTACCCGCTACGCCTCGCCGAGCGGCCCCCGAGGAGCACGGTCGGCGGGGCCCGGCACGAGGGGCGCGGTGACGCGCTGGGTCGGGGCGGTGCTGTCGTCGTCGTCCGAGTTCACCGAGGCGGTGATCGAGCCCGTCAGCGAGGAGGCCAGGCCGAGGAGCAGGAAGAGGACGAGCAGGCCGCGCGCGGCACCGCTCAGGACCAGCGGGCGGGTGGCCGAGACCGGGCCCGCAGGCTCGCTGCCCGGCTCGTCGCCGAACAGGCGCTTGGGGTAGGCGGACGAGATCATCGTCAGATAGGCGGTGTAGCGCACCCGGTAGCGCAGGATCGCGGCCGTCGCCTCGTACAGCGGCCGCGGCATCCGGCCGAGGACCAGCACCACCAGCCAGAGGACGAACGACACCGTCCACCACCCCGCGTACACCAGGCCCTGCACGATCGAGGCCGGGACGACCAGGATGATGCGGAACAGCACGGCCAGCCGGTTCAGCTCGCCCGGCCGCAGCTCGACCTGCACCGGGTACTCGGGCACCTCGAACCGGAACGGCGGATAGCGGTCCACGGTGAGCATCAGGTACGCGGTGACGCGGGTGTCGTACGGGACGAACACGGTGAGGTAGTCCGCCACGAAGTCGGGCAGCCGGCCGAGCACCAGCGCGCCGAACCAGCCGACGACGGTGACGAAGAACGCCACCACCGACAGCACCCAGACCACCACGAACTGGGGGATCAGCAGCAGCGCGCGCAGCAGCACCGTCCAGCGGTTCTGCGGGGCGGGCGCCGGCATGTCCAGCACCGGGAGCCACTCACGGCTGACGGGGGCGGGAGGAGCCTGCCACATCCGGGCCTCCACGGTCTCGGGACGACGGGACCCGGCCGTCGGGCGGCGACCGGGTGCCCTCCGAAGATCGCAGCCCCCCGCCCGCGGCGCGCGCCACGCTGCGCCGGACGGGGCAGCCGCAGAAGTGGCGGGGATGCTCCAGCGGCTGTCAGGCGAGCTTCGCGCAGAGCGGTTCGGCGGAGCCGTGCCTGAGGGTCAGCGTCTTGTAGCCGGTGGAGCTGATGTCGATGGTATAGACGCCGTCGACGAGATAGAGGTCGCGGGGCAGGTTGCCGCCGTTCGGGCCGACGCCGAGCAGGACCGGGCCGTGGGCGTGCCAGGTCTGGGACCTGTCGGCGCGGTAGTCGACGACGGCCCGGCCGCCGGCGTCCGCGACGTACGAGGCGCCGGTCGTCGTGTTGGTGATCCGCAGGACGAGGGCGCCCCGGAAGGCGGCGCGCCGCACGGTGGTGCCGTCGGGGGCGTACTCCAGCACCCGCCGCTGCCCCTCGTCGACGACGGGCTCCAGGTGCACGGGGAAGTCGCAGCGGGAGCCGGCCGGGAGGTCGGAGGCCGGCGTGGGCCACGCCTCCCACCCGCCCTGACCGGCGACGGCCCCGGGCGCGTCGGAGGAAGCGGCAGAGGAAGCGGCGGAGGCGGGCGGGACGGTCGCGGCGCCGGCCGGAGCGGCCGCCAGACCCGTGACGGCGGCCAGCGCCGTGGCCGCGGCAGTGAGCAGGATTCTTCGCATGATCGGTCCTCCTGGCGAGGTGTCAGATGTGCGGGGGCCCAGCCTGGCGGTCGCCCCCGACCGGATTCTCACCACGATCCCCGGGCCGCCGCCGCCCGAAGCCTCCCGCTGGGCGATCCGTGTCCCGAGCCAGTGCTCGCTCTCCGGTTGTTCACCCGTGGGGCAGGAGGGACGGCGTCAGGTCCATCGGTAAGCGTTTGACGACCTCCTCCTGGACGCGAGCGGCCGACGGCGCCGGTGCGGGTTGGCGACCTGTGGGGTCCGTCGGGCCTTCTGCTTCGCCCGTGCCGGCCGTCGCCGGATCGCGGGCTTTCCGATGTCTTGACGAACCCATGACACTGGCGGACCATCAAGCTGGCGCGCGCCGAACCTCCTCCACCGTTCCGCCCCCCACGGACCCCCACAGGAGGACAGTCATGCGACTGCCCCGCCGAGGGAAGCCCGCCGCGGCCACCGCCGTCCTGCTGGCCCTCGCCCTCGCCACCCCGCTCACCGCCAGTGCCGCCGACACCGGCACCCCCGCCCCGTTCACCATCGGTGCCGCCGACAACGACGGCGCGCGGCAGTACCGGCTCGACGGCCCCCGCACCGTCGCCGAGCGCACCGCCGTCGCCGCCACCGGTGCCTCCGTCGACGCCGTCCTGCCCGACGCGGTGGTGGTCACCGCCACCCCCGCCGAGGCCGCCCGGCTGCGGACGCTCGGCTGGTCGCCCGTCGCGCTGCCCGGCCCCCGCTACGGCGACGAAGGCGACGGAGGCGGCGCGGGCCTGGCCGGGCCGGTGTACGACTTCCCGCCGGCCGACTCCGGCTACCACAACTACGCCGAGGCCACCGCCGACATCGACGCCGTCGTCGCCGCGCACCCGGACATCATGAGCAAGCGCGTCATCGGCACCTCCTACGAGGGCCGTCCGATCGTCGCGGTGAAGATCAGCGACAACGTCGGCACCGACGAGGACGAGCCCGAGGTGCTGTTCACCGCCCACCAGCACGCCCGCGAGCACCTCACCGTCGAGATGGCGCTCTACCTGCTGCACGAGTTCGGCGACAAGTACGCCACCGACAGCCGCATCGCCAACGCCGTCAACAGCCGCGAGATCTGGGTGATCCCCGACCTCAACCCGGACGGCGGCGAGTACGACATCGCCACCGGCCGCTACCGCAGCTGGCGCAAGGACCGCCAGCCGAACTCCGGCAGCAACAGCGTCGGCACCGACCTCAACCGCAACTGGAACTACAAGTGGGGCTGCTGCGGCGGCTCCTCCGGCTCCACCTCCAACGAGACCTACCGGGGCAGCGCCCCGGAGTCCGCGAAGGAGACCAAGGTGGTCGCCGACTTCGTCCGCAGCCGGGTCGTCGGCGGCAAGCAGCAGATCACCGCCGCCATCGACTTCCACACCTACAGCGAACTGGTGCTCTGGCCGTTCGGCTGGACCACCGCCGAGACCGCCCCCGGCATGACCGCCGACGAGTACAACACCTTCGCCGCCATCGGCCGGGACATGGCCGGCACCAACGGCTACACGCCCGAGCAGTCCAGCGAGCTCTACATCACCGACGGCGCGATCGACGACTGGCTGTGGGGCGCCCAGCGGGTCTTCGCCTACACCTTCGAGATGTACCCCGGCCCGAACGGCAGCAGCGGCTTCTACCCGCCCGACGAGGTCATCGGCCGCGAGACCGCCCGCAACCGCGAAGCGGTCCTGCGCCTGGTGGAGACGGCCGACTGCGTCTACCGCGCGATCGGCAAGCAGCAGCAGTACTGCGGCATCTCCGCCTGAGCACCCGCCCCCGGCACGCGTGCTCCGCGTGCCACCGCCCGGCGCCGGCTGCGGGACCACCCCGCGGCCGGCTTCGGGTCGGCCATCTCCGTGAGGGGGCACACCGGTTGACCGATGAACCGGTAGCTGCGTGACGGCTCCCCTCGCGGAACAGGCTCAGCCCCAGAACTCCCGCAGGGCGGCGTTGACGGCGGCGGGCTCCTGGGTGTGCGGGTAGTAGCCGGGCACCCGCAGGAGGCGGCCGTCGAGGGAGTCCGTGAGGGGCTCGGCCACGGCCATGAGGGGGAGCCCCACGTGCTCGCGGTACGCGGCCGGCGCGTTCTCCCACGTTCCGCAGATCACCAGGACCGGCAGGGCGGCGCGCCGGATCGGCTCCAGGGGGATCCGCGCCTCCCAGACGGGCCGTTCCCCCATGGAGGTGGCGACGGCACGGAGCCGGCGCGGTGTGGGCTCGGGCATGGCCATCCCCAGCCCCTCGGTGGACGCCCGCAGGTACTGCTCCGGCGTGACGTCGTCCGGGATGCCCGGGGCGCCGTCGCGCACCCGGTCGAGGAGTTCGGCGACGACCGGGTGGTGCGCGGCGGCGGTGAAGGCGGAGGGCTGGACGAGGGTGAGGGAGCGGACCAGGTCGGGTCGGCGCGCGGCGGCGATGAGCGCGGCGACGGCGCCGTTGCCGTGCCCCACGAGGTGGGCGCCGCCGAACCCCGCGGCGGAGGCCCCGTCGCCGAGCAGCCCCTCGATGTCCTGGGCGTCGACGTCGAAGTCGCCGCGCGCGGTGTCCGGGCTGTCGCCGTAGCCCCGGCGGTCCATCAGGAGGAGCCGCCGGCTGTCCGCGAGGGGCCGCTGCCCGGCGAACCCGTACGCGGGGTCGCTGCCCCAGGTGAAGATGTTGTGGACGAAGAGGGCGGGGACGGCCGTCGGGGCCGCCGGGGCCTCCGAAGCTGTCGGGGCCCGGCCTCCGCCGACCCGGTCGCGGTCATCCCAGACGGTCACGTGCACGGCTGCCATGGGGCATCCTCCCGAAGCCGAGGAACGTCAACTCCCGTGAGCCTAGACCTCGATCCACTGTTGACGCCTGTGCCGGGGTGCCACGGGGCAGCGTGCCGTGCGGCGCGGGGAGGCGTGCGCGTGCGGTGGGCACTCGGCCAACCCGCCCGGCGTCCGGTAGATTCTGCGCCCGGTTGATCGGCACACGAAGTGGCCGGGTGCCGTGGGTTCGACGCAGGGGGGCGACGGGTGCGGAGCGGGGACGGGCGCGTGGGGGGTCTGCTGGAGTGCTGGCGGGCCGTTGAGTTGTTCAGTCCGCCGCCGATTCCGGAGGTGCCGCGGAAGCGTCGGGCGGGTCGCCCTCGGGCGTCGGACGCGGTCGTCGTCGATGTGACGCCGGTGGCCGGGCAGGCGGCGGTGCTGTTGCCGTGGGCGCCGGAGCACCCGGAGACGGCGGCGCGGCGGGCGCCGCGGGGGATGGTGTGGCGGCACGAGGTGTACGGCGGGGTGTACGACCTGGAGCTGCTGCGCCAGGCGATGATCGCCGTGCTGCCGGAGGGGACCGACCCCGATCCGGGGGTGCCGGACGAGGAGTTGGTGCTGTCGGGGCGGAGCGCGATGTTCGCGCTGGTCCTGGACGAGCACGGGCGGCCGGTCGAGGACACCTCGGTGGTCTCCGCGTGCGGCTGGGCGGCGGGTCGGCTGTTCGACCCGGGGCCGTCGGTGGCCGGGTGGCTGGACGGGTTCGAGGAGTTGGGGGAGGCGTTCGAGGTCGCGGTGGGGCGGCTGACCGCCACGCCGATTCCGTACGCGCCGGGGCCCTCGCCGCTGCCGAACCCGGTGACGGTGGGGGAGGAGGCCGTCCGCGGCTGGCGGCAACTGATCGCGGAGATCCTGGGCGGCGCGGCGGTGGCGGCGGTCGGTGCGCTGTTCGGCGAGGTCGCCGGGGCGGCGGTGCGCGGGGCGACGGAGCCGCTGGTGCGGCGCGTCGCGGACTGGTCGGCGGCCCGTCGTCCGGACGAGGAGAGCGCGACGGGGGAGCCCGCGCCCGTGCTGCCGGAGCCGCCCGCTGACGAAGTGGCGCAGGATACTGGCCCGCGCCCGGTCGGGCTCGCCGACCTGGTCGCCCTGACCGCCCAGATCGCCCACCTCTGCGGTGTCGAGGAGCACCTGGACCCGCGGGTGATCCGGGTCCGCAGCCGGCTGGTCCACCGCCCGCGCGACCCGAAGGCCAAGCCCGCCGCCGCGCAGCCGTTCCTCAACAGCCTGCTGCCGCCCGACCTGGCCCGGGTCCGCGCCGCGCTCGACGACGGCCTCGGCCCCGCGCTGGAGGCCTACCTGACCGGCCGCCGGGACATCCCGGTCGGCGCCCGCACCGATCTGCGCGAGGACCGGCTCACCGTCCTCGACGGCGTCCACCCGGCCCTCGTCCCCGCCGGGCGCTGGCCCGCCAAGGCGCGGTACCCGCTCGCGCTGAGCCAGCAGTTCGCGGTCGACCGCATGCTCGCCGACCGCACCGCCGCGGACGCCGACGCCGGCGGCCTGTTCTCCGTCAACGGCCCGCCCGGCACCGGCAAGACCACCATGCTGCGCGACCTCGTCGCCGCCCTCGTGGTCGAACGCGCCGCCGTGATGGCCGGCTACCGGCGGCCCGAGGAGGCGCTCGTCGGCCGCCCCTGGCGGGGCAAGGACCGTTAGGGCGTCCACGCGCGCTTCGTCTCCGCCCTCGACCCGCGGCTCACCGGCCGCGAGATCGTGGTGACCTCCTCGAACAACGGCGCCGTGGAGAACATCACCGCCGAACTGCCCGGCGCCGACGCCCTGGACGAGCACTGGCACGACGGCCCCGACCACTTCTCCGACCTCGCCTCCGCCCTGCTCGGCGGCGCCCCCGCCTGGGGGCTGGTCGCCGCCGTGCTCGGCAACAAGTCCAACCGGACGAGGTTCACCGAGCGCTTCTGGTGGGGCCGGCTGCCCGAGGACGAGAACGCCGCCCGCGACGCCGCCGGGCTCCCGCCGCTGCGCGGCATGAACGCCGTCCTCGGCGACTGGGTCCCGCCCAGCGTGCCCAGACCCGCCCGCACCCCGAGCGACCGCCGCGCCGCCCCGGGCACCGGTACAGCCGAGGCCACGACCGCACCCACCGCCACACCCACCGTCCCCGCCACGCCCGCCGCCCCCGCCCAGCCCGTCCCCTCCTGGCCCGAGGCCGTCGCCGCCTTCAAGGCCGCCCAGGCCGAGGTCGAGCGCCTGCGCGCCGAACGCGTCCGCCTCGCCGCCGCCCTGGCGGAGACGGCCTCGGGCGAGGCCCAGCACCGCCTCGACGCCCTGCGCGCCGCCATCGCCCGCGCCGACGACCGCGCGGCGGCCGCCGAGGCCCGTCAGGCCGCCGCCGGCACGGCCGTCGAGACGGCCCGCACCGCCACCCACGCTGCCGAGGCCGCCCACCGGACCGCGGTCGAGCGCGTCCCCCGGGCCCGCGAGGCCCTCGCCGACGCCCGATCCGCGCTGGCCGCCGCCCGCGAACACGCCGACGGGCACCGCCGGCAGGTCGACGTGCTGACGGCCCTGCACGACGAGCCGCCCGGCGCCCAGCCGGGCCTGCGCGCCGGGCTGCGCCGGCTGCTCCGGAGCGGCGCCGAACGCGAGGCCGCCGAGCAGCACCGCGAACAGAGCCGGGGCGAACTCCTCGCCCAACTCGTCCAGCAGCGCACCGTGTTGGAGGCCGCCCACGCCCACATCGCCCGCTGCGCCCAGGCCGAGGACGCCGCGGCCGACCAGGACAGCCGCTCCACCTCGGCCGTCACCGAGGCCGAGGCGGCCGCCGGCCGCGCCCGCGCCCAGGAGGCCGCCGCCCGCGCCGCCGAATCCACGGCCCGTACGGACGCCGAGCGGGCCCGGCAGGAGGCATGGGCCGCCCGGCGCGAGCTGGAAGGCGCCACCGCCGAACTCGACGCCGCCCACCGGGCCCTGCGCGCGGCCGTCGCCGACCTCCCGTCCCTGCCCCTCGACTGGCCGCGGCTCCCCGACCACGAGCAGGAACTCGGCGCCCCCTGGGCCGACGAGGCCTGGAGCACCGCCCGCAGCGACCTGTTCCTGCGCGCCCTCGACCTGCACCGCGCCCTCGTCGCCAACACCGCGAAGCGGATCCGCGGCAACCTCCAGGTCCTGGTGGAGCTCATGGCCGGCAACAGCGGGCCCGTCCCCGAGGAGCAGGTCCTGCACGCCTGGCAGACCCTCTTCCTCCTCGTCCCCGTCGTCTCCACCACCTTCTCCTCCATCGGCAGCATGTTCGCCCGCCTCGGCCAGGGCTCCATCGGCTGGATCCTCGTCGACGAGGCCGGCCAGGCCACCCCGCAGGCCGCCGTCGGCGCCCTCTGGCGGGCCCGCCGCGCCGTCCTCGTCGGCGACCCGCTCCAGCTCGAACCCGTCGTCACCATGCCGACCGCCCTGCAGCGCCGACTCCTGCTCGCCTACGGCGTCGACGAGGAATGGCTGCCCTCGGCGACCTCCGCCCAGGCCGTCGCCGACCGCGTCAACCGCTACGGCACCTACCTGCCCGCGCCCGCCGGCGCGGAGGAGGACACCGTCTGGGTCGGCTCACCGCTGCGCGTCCACCGCCGCTGCGAGGAGCCCATGTTCACCGTCAGCAACGAGGTCGCGTACGGCGGCCTCATGGTCCACGGCACCCACCCCCAGCCCTTCCCCGACCCCGACCACGACGGCCTCCTCCCCAGCCGCTGGCTCGACACCCCCGACCCCGACCGCCCCGCCGACGCCCCCTGGGGCGAACGCGACCGCCGCGCCCTCACCTTCCTCCTGGGCCGCCTCGACCACCACGGCGTCACCGTCGAACGCCTGCGGATCATCGCCCCCTTCCGCGCCCTCGTCGCCGAGGCCCGCGAAACCTGCCGCACGCTCCCCGGCTGGACGGCCGAACTGCTCGACGAGCGATGCGCCACCGTCCACAAGGCCCAGGGCAAGGAGGCCGACGTCGTGATCCTGCTCCTCGGCGCGGGCCGCCCCGGCGCCCGCGCCTGGGCCGCCGGCACCCCGCACCTCCTGAACGTCGCCGCCAGCCGTGCCAAACGCCGCCTCTACGTCATCGGCGACCGCGCCCTGTGGGCCCCGCTGCTCCACTTCGACGTCCTGGCCGCCGAAGTCCCCGCCTACGACCACGTCCACGACCGCGCCACCTGGCCCCTCGACGGCCCCGCCGGCTGAGCATGCGGGCACGGGGCGTTCTGATGGTGTTGGCACGAGAAGTCGGCCGGTCCGACTTCTCAGGTGTGGTCAGGTCCGGGCTGAGGCCCCGCGTACGGTGAGCGGCGGTCCGATGATGGGAGCGTGGAGAGTGCTTGCCGTCAGGACGGTCGTCGCGGAGTGCGACGGCCTCCAGGCGATGCCACCTGTGACCGGGTAGCGCACAGCATCGGCCAGCGGCCGGTGGCAGTAGCCCTCCGGCCGCCCGCCGCAGCCCTCATGCGCGGCACGCGACAAGACCACCCGACCGGGCTGCCGCAGTTGAACCCGTGTCCACCGCGATCCGTACGACAACGGCTGGGCAGGTCACCGAACCGGAGCCGCCCGGAGTCGGCCGTTGGCCGTGTCCGCGGATTCACTGCGGTAGGTGCTTCGACCAGTCTCCTCCGGGGCGGTAGGCGCGGCCGTCGCCGACCTGCTTCGTCCCACCGGGTACGACGTCCCCGTGGTACGGGTACTGTTCCGTCACCGCCGCCAGCAGGAACTCCAGGAAGCCGCCCTCGAAGAGGTCCCACTCCCGCATCGAGTCGAACTTGGCGGCGACCGGCCAGCGGTCCGGGTCCGGGCCCCGCATCAACCAGAAGAACTGGTCGGAGTTGTAGTTGTTCCCCCATTTCAGCAGCCCTCCCTCGGCGGGGAACAGCGGGTACGGGCACTCGTCGTGGTCCCCGTCCTCGTAGGCCTGGGCCAGCATGGCGCAGTATCCGTAGGGCTCCGTCGTGTAGAACAGGAATCCCTCGAAGCCGGACGGCTGCCAGGCCTTGGGACTGGGCGCCGCCGACGGTGCGTAGATGTGCAGCTCGTCGCTGATGCTGACCATCCCGTAGCGGTCGACGAACGCCCGGTAGTCCGCCGGCAGCTGGAAACCGAGCACCTCGGGCCCGAGCTCCCACGGGACCGGGACCACGCCGCCCGCGGGCGGCGGCCCGATGACCGCGCCGAGCCGGTCCAGTGTGTCCTCGATGTCCACGCCCACTCCCGTCAGCCGTTCGTTCCCGCCGGAGGCTATTCGCTGCCGGTGACACCGGAGGCGGGCGGCCCGGCCCCGAGGTGTCCTCGCACCTGGGTTGTGCGGGCGGCCCCACGTCCACGCCCGGCCGACCAGAGGACCACCCGACCGAGACAGCAGACCCGAACTCACGGTCACCAAGCTCGATTGGGCAACGGCTTCACGGACCAGATCAGTTGCGACAGGACACCGGGGCGGGGGCGCCCGGCGGCCGAGGAGCCGGCGGCTGAGGCTGTGGCGACCGGGTGTCCTGAGGGTGTTGCACGAGAAGTCGGCCGGTTCGACTTCTCACGTGTCCTCACCGGCGCCCAGGTGCGGCCGGGGTGGCCCCCGCGCCCGGGTGTCAGAACACCGGGGGGCGCCCCAGTCGGGTCATCCGCCAGACCGTGGCCCAGCGCATCGGGCGGCGGGGTGGGCACGGGGTACGGACGCCCTCCAGGAAGCCGGAGTACCAGGCGCGCAGTCCGGCGGCGGGTGGGCGGCGGGAGAGGGTGTACACCGACCAGGAGGCGAGGTACGGCGGGACCAGGACGGCGGGCAGTCGGCGTTTGGCCGGCCAGACGCGGTTGCGGGCCGTCAGCCGGTAGTAGGCGGCGTGCCGGGCGGGCTCGGTCCGGGGGTGTTGGAGCAGGAGGTCGGCCCGGTAGCGGATCGACCAGCCGGCGTCGAGGACGCGCCAGGCGAAGTCCGTCTCCTCGTGGGCGTAGAAGAACCGCGAGGGGAAGCCGCCGACCCGGTCGATGGCGCTCATCCGGATCGCGTGGCCGCCGCCCAGGAAGGTGGTCACCTCGCCGGAGCGCAGGGCGCCGGAGGAGCCCGGGCGCGGGACGTGGCGGCGCTGGGTGTGCCCCGTCCCGTCGGCGACCCGGAAGCCGACGACGCCGAGGAGCTGCTCCCGCTCGAAGGCCTCCCGGACCAGCCGGAAGGTGTCGGTGCGGGGGAGCAGGCCGTCGTCGTCCAGGTTCACCACCACGTCCACGCCGCCGAGTTCGCGCAGCCGCCGGGCGCCGAGGTTGCGGCCGCCGGGGATGCCGAGGTTCTCCGGCAGTTCCACCGCGTCGACCCAGTCCGGGAGCGGCGCCAGCCGCACGCCCTGCCCGATCACCACGACCCGGGCGGCCTCGCCCTCCTGGGCTGCCACCGAGTCGAGGAGCGCGCCCAGCTCCCGGGGCCGGTCGCCCATCGTCAGTACCACCACGCCCAGCCTGAGGCCCATCCGCACCCGCTTCCGTCGAGGAATCCCGCAGATCCGGTGCAACGACCGGCCCGGCTCGGAGGTCACGTACGGATGGGAGCGAATGTTGGTACGAAGGCGAACGCCTGGAAGAAACCGTTCGTTCGGTTTTTCGGGTGCGGGAGGCGGTGCGCCAGAGGCCGATCCACCGGGGCGGCCGAGGCGTGCGGTCACCCACGGGGTGGTGGGGTCTGACGGGGTGTGGGGAGGGGGAGTGGTTGGCGGGATTCCTCGGCATCGTCTTGTCGGTCGTGGGTGGGGCGAAGCTAAGATACGGGGTGTTTGGTTTTGTTTTCCGGGAGCTCAGGGCGGGGTGGTTTCGGTGGTACGGCAGGAACGGGCGCTCCGGACACGTCGGCTGATCCTGGAGGCGGCGGCCTCGGTCTTCGACGAGTTCGGGTACGAGGGCGCGACCATCGGCGAGGTGGTCTCCCGGGCTGGTGTGACGCGCGGTGCGGTGTATTTCCATTTCGCCTCGAAGCGCGATCTGGCGCAGGGCGTGGTGGAGGAGCAGTTCGTCCAGGACGGAGTTCCCGAACGGAGCTGCAAGCTCCAGGAGTTCGTGGACACCGGGATGGTGGTGGCGTACCTGATGCCGCGTGACCCGCTGCTCAGCGCGGGTGCCCGGCTGTCGCTCGGGCAGGACCTCTTCGACGATCTGGGCGGCGGCGCCATCCCCGGCTGGATCAGCCGGTTCGAGGCGCTGCTGGTCGCGGCCGGCGAGCGCGGCGAGCTGCTCCCGCACGTCGTGCCGGCGGACACCGCGTGGCTGCTCGTCGCTGCGTGGACGGGGGTGCAGATCCAGTCCCAGAAGCTCTGCGGCCGGGCCGACCTGGAGCTGCGGGTGTCCGCGCTGTACCAGCACCTGATGCCGAGCATCGCGGTGCCGGGCGTGCTCGGCTCGCTGCAGATGGGGCCGAACCGCGGTGCCCAGGTGGTGGCCGAGGCCGCGGCGGCCCGTGCGGCGGCGGAGGGCGACCCGGAGGGCGGCGACATCGACGGCGGTCCGGACGGCGGTCCGGACGGTGCGGGCGGCGCCGTGCGCGCCGAGGTGCAGACGGAGGTCGGGGTGGGCTGACGGCGGCTCACCGCCCGACCCACCTGCGGGAATCCGGGTGGGCGAGGGCGGCGGGGGCGGGCGAATCGGCGGCGACGGGACCACGGGGGTCCGGCGCCGCCTTTGGTTTGCCCGGGCCCGGTCACGCGGTGCGGCGGTGGCACTGCCGAGGGTGGCGGGCCGCAACGTCCGCGCAAAACAAACAGCACGTTCGGTTTTGTATTGACAAACCGCTCGTCCTGTTTTTCACTGGTAGCAGTTGACCCAGGGTGTCGACCCGGGTGCCGGCCGTGGCCGTGGAGGCTGCGGCGTTCCGTGTGATTGGGGTGGTCATCGTGGAAATTCGGGTGCTCGGGGCGCTGGACGTCCGGGTGTGCGGGATATCGGTGGTGCCGTCGGCGCCGAAGCCGCGGCAGGTGCTGGGACTGCTGGCGCTGCGGGCGGACCAGGTGGTGTCGGCCGGGGTGCTGGCCGACGAGCTGTGGTCCGGCCGTCCGCCGCGCAGCGCACGCACCACCGTGCAGACGTACGTGCTCCAGCTGCGCGACCTCATCGACCGGGCGCTCGCGACGGCCGGTACGGCGCGGGGGGTGTCCTGCGCCAAGGACGTCCTGGTGACCTCGCCGGGCGGCTACATGCTCAACAGCGGCGGCGGACTGACGGACCTCCGGGAGTTCGAGCGCCTGGCCGGCACCGGCTACCGGGCGATGGACGGCGAGGACTACCCGGGGGCGGCCCGGCTGCTCGGCGAGGCGCTCGCGCTGTGGCGCGGGCCGGCCTTCGCGGACGTCCCGGTCGGCGGCCAACTGGCCGTCGAGGCGCGGCGGTTGGAGGAGACCCGGCTCTGCGCGCTGGACCAGCGGATCGAGGCCGACCTGCGCCTCGGCCGGCACCGGGTGCTGCTCGCCGAACTCACCGTCCTGGTCGACCGCTACCGCACCCACGAGAGCCTGCACGGTCAGTACATGGTCGCGCTGCACCGCTCCGGCCGCCGGGGCGAGGCGTTGGAGGCCTACCAGCGCCTGCGGAACACCCTGGTACGGGAGTTGGGCATGGAGCCCTCGGTCGGACTGCGGCGGCTCCAGCGCTCCATCCTGCTCGCCGGTCCCGAGCGTGTGTCCGAGCGCGGGCCGGAGCGCGGATCGGAGCGTGCGGCGGAGCGCGAGCCCGCCGGCGTGGCCGTCGGTGCGGCCGCCGGGCCGGAGGCGGCGGCCCGGTTCAGCCGGGCCGGCTGAACCGGCCGGTTGTCCGGGTCGTGGGCCGGGCCGTCCCGGTCGGTGTCGCATCGGCGGCACCGGCCGCGGACGGCTGTCGGAGGCCGCGACGTCCGTCGTGGGGCGGCCGCGGTCTGGTCGGAACCTGCTTGTCGTTGTGAGGGGTTGTGGGACGGGTGGTCCAGGAGAGGTCGGAACGGACGCGCGGGCGGCTGGTGGAGGCGGGGGCGGCACTGTTCGACCGCCGCGGCTACGCCGGTGCCACCCTCGGCGAGATCGCCGCGGCCGCCGGGGTGACGAAGGGGGCGCTGTACTTCCACTTCGCCTCCAAGGAGGAGCTGGCCAGAGCGGTGTCCGCGCAGGCCGAACGCTCGCTGCGGTCGGCCTGCGCGGAGCTGCGCGCCGCGTCGTCCCCGCTCCAGGGGCTGATCGACGCGGGCTACTGGCTGGTCGAGGCCCTCGGGACGGACCCGGTGATCCGGGCGGCCTTCCGCCTGGGCCGTGAGGACGGCGGCTGGCAGGTTGCGCCGACCACGGCTGCGCCCGCCACGGTTGCGCCCGTACCCGCGACGACCAGGCCTGCCGCGGCCGACCCCGGGCAGCAGGCCTTCGCCGACATCCGCGGCTTCCACAGCGTCTGGGCCGGCGTCGTCCGCGACCTGCTGGCCGGCGCCCGCCGCGCGGGCGAGCTGCGCGACCGCTCGGGCGGCCTCGGCCCGGAGACCCTGGTGGTGGCCGCCGCCTGCGGTCTGGAGGTGGTGTTCGCCGACGGCTGCCCCGCCGGGGAGCGCGCCCGCCGGGTCGGCGCCCTCTGGGACTGGCTGCTGCCCTGCCTGGTGCCCCCGGGCCGGGGCGGCGGCTACCGCACCAGGCCGCCGGCCCCGCAGCCCGCCTGAATCCCGGTCCGACCCGGGTGGCAGCCCCGGTCCGGACACGGAACCGCCCTCGGTGCCCGAAGGTACCGAGGGCGGTCAGTCGACCGATGGACGGCGGGGATCAGGCGGTGATCGGGGCTGCTACGCCACGAACCGACCGGCGGCCGCGCGGCGCCGGGCCCGGTAGAACAGCGCCCCACCGAGGGTCACCAGCCCGCCCCCGGCCAGGCCGAGGACGGCGACCGGCGCCCCGGCCTGGGGCAGCTCGCCGCCGGGGCCGCCCTTCTGCGGCGGAATCGGATGGTGGCCCGGACGGCTCGGGCAGCCCTTGCCCCCGCCGCCCTTGTGGTCGTGCCCCTTCGGCGGGCAGGGCGCGACGGAGATGCAGAGCTCGACCGGAGGGCTCTGCACGGTCTGCCCCTGCGGGTCGTGGGCGGAGGCCTGGGCGGTGTTGGTGACGCTGCCCGCCTGCGCGTCCGCCTCCGTCACCGTGTACGTGCCGTGGCAGGTGGTGCTCTGCCCCGGGTCGAGGGTGGTCTGCTCGCAGGTCACCTGCCGGACGCGGTCGTCGCCGACGGTGAGGCCGGTCAGCGTGGTGCTCCCGGTGTTGGTGACGGTGTACGTGTAGGTGACGGTGTCACCCGGGTACACCGTCCCGGCGGCGTCGGACCGCTTGGTGACGGCCAGCGAGGAGGTGGCGGTACCGACCGTCACCGTGGCCTGGACCGGCGCGCTCTGTACGGGCCGGCCCTGGGGGTCGGTGCCGTCGGCGTGGGCGGTGTTGGTGACGTGTCCGGCCTGGGCGTCGGCCGCCGTGACGGTGTAGGTGCCGTGGCAGGTGGTGCTCTGGCCGGAGGTGAGGGTCGTCTGGTCGCAGGTCACCGACGACACGTGGTCGTCGCTGACGGTGATGCTGTTGATCACCGTCATCCCGGAATTGGTCACCGTGTAGGTGTAGTGCACCGTGTCACCGACCTGGAACGGGCCCGCGCTGTCGGCCTGCTTGGCGATGGTGAGCGCGGACACCGGGGTGACGACGTCGACGGTGGCCTCGACGGGCGGGCTCTGTACCGGTTGCCCCTGGGGGTCGGTGCCGTTGGCGTGGGCGGTGTTGGTGATGTGCCCGGCCTGGGCGTCGGCCGCCGTCACGGTGTACGTCCCGTGGCAGGTGGTGTTCTGGCCGGAGGTGAGGGTCGTCTGGTCGCAGGTGACGGACGGGACGTGGTCGTCGCTGACGGTGATGCTGTTAACGGTGGTGTTGCCGGTGTTGGTGACCGTGTAGGTGTAGTGCACGGTGTCACCGATGTGGAACGGGCCCGCGCTGTCGGCCTGCTTGGCGACGGCCAAAGCGGACACCGGGGTGACGACGTCGACCGTCGCCTGCGCCGGTGGGCTCTGCACGGGTTGGCCCTGGGGGTCGGTGCCGTTGGCGTGGGCGGTGTTGGTGATGTGCCCGGCCTGCCCGTCGGCCGCCGTCACGGTGTACGTCCCGTGACAGGCGGCCGTCTGGCCGGGCTCCAGGGTGGTCCGGTCGCAGCTCACGGACGAGACGTGGTCGTCGGCCACGGTCAGGTCGTCGATCACCGTCGTCCCGGAGTTGGTCACCGTGTAGGTGTACGCGACGGTGTCGCCGACGTGGAACGGCCCGGCGCTGTCGGCCCGCTTCGTCAGGTCGAGCTTCGGGACGCCCGCCACCGGCAGCGTCACCTGGGCGATCGGGCTCTGCACCAGCTCGCCCAGCGGCCCGGTGCTGTCCGCCTGGGCCGTGTTGGTGACGTGGCCGAGCTGCTCGTCGGCGGCGGTCACCGTGTAGGTGCCGTGGCAGGTGGCGGCCTGCCCCGCGAGCAGGGTGGTGTGGTCGCAGGCCACGTTCTGGACGTGGTCGTCGGCCACGCTCACGTCGGTCAGCGTGGTCGTGCCGGTGTTGGTCACCGTGTAGGTGTAGGTGACGGTGTCCCCGGCGTGGACCGGACCGGGGGTGCCGGCCTGCTTCGTCAGGGAGATCGAGGACGGGCCGATCACCGTGACGGTGGCCTGGGCCTCCGCGGTGACCGGCCGGCCGTCCGAGGTCCCGTTGGCCGTGGCGTGGTTGAGGACCTTCCCGTCCTGGGCGTCGGCCGCCGTCACGACGTAGCTGCCGTGGCAGACCGTGCTGTCCCCGGGGCTGCCGGCCGGTGCCAGGACGGTGGAGTCGCAGGTGATCCCGGTGGCCTTGTCGTCCGTCACCGAGAGCGCCGTCACCGGGCTGCCGCCGGTGTTGGTGACCACGTAGCTGTACGGCACGGTGTCGCCGACGTGGAACGGCTCGGGCGCGTCGACGTGCTTGGTCAGCGTGATGCCCGGCGGCGCCACCACCGGCAGGGTGACCGTGTCGGGCGGCGACGTGACCGGGCCGACGTCGGTGGTTCCGGTGGCCTGGGCGGTGTTGGTCACGTGGCCCTGGGCGGCGTCCGCGGCGGTGACCAGGTACGTCGCCGTACACGTCACCGTCTCACCGGGCGCCAGGGTGCTCACCGGGCAGGTGACCGGCCCGACCGTCGGGTCGTTGACGGCCAGGTTGGTGATCGGCACGTTCCCCGAGTTGGTGACCACGAAGTCGTACGGGATCGGGGTGCCCACCGTCAGCAGCCCGGGCAGCGGCTCGTGCGGCTGCTTGACCAGGTTCAGCTCGGGCAGCGGCTGGTCGGTGTAGATCACCACGTTGCGGATCAGGTGGACGTCGGTGAACAGGCCGGTGGAGCCGGCGAAGCCGAACTTGTAGGTCGAGGGCACCGGTTCCGGTGCGGGGGTCTGGAGCACCTGGTGCGAGCCGGTGCCGTCGTTGAAGTCGACGGAGACCGTCAGCACCGGGGAGGGCGCCGGCGTCAGGTGCACGTTCACCCGGCGGCGCGAGGGCTCCAGCAGGGTCTGGGCCTCAGCTGGGGTCACCCCGGCCGGCAGCGTGGTGAGCGGGCCCTGGAGCTTGCCGGGCAGGGTGGAGGGCCACGGGCCGTTGGTGGTGAAGTTGCCGGTCGTCGCGGTGAGGAAGCAGTAGCCGGTGGTGCCGTCGCCGGGGCCGCGGACGGTGACCATGTTGGCGCCGGGCGCGGGCACGCGGAAGGACGTACCGGCGGGGGAGCGCTGGGAGCAGCCGTTGCCGCGCTGCTCCCAGTCGCCGAAGTAGTTGCCGAGCACGTCGAGCCCGACGCCGAGGTAGCCGCGGTCGACGCCGGACAGGAAGCCGAGGTTCGGGTTGTCGTCGGGCAGCTTCTGGGCGTAGCCGAGGCTGCCGCCGAACGCGCCGGGGTGGGTGAGCGAGACGTCGCCGTTCACCAGGAAGAACGAGATGCCGTCGGCCGGGGTGTTCGGCGTGGTGCTGCCGTACTGCCACTGGTCGAAGGTCACGTCCAGGCCGTTGCCGGCGGGCAGGGCCTGGTCGAAGAGCACCGCGCCGCTCTGGTCGTTGCCGGAGTCGGTGATCCGCAGGTAGCCGAGCGGCGCGGAGTCCAGCGGCGGCACCGGGCCGGTCTCGGCGGCGGGGCAGCCGCCGAGCGGGTGGTCGCCCGGCCCGGGCTGGGCGGGGGCCGCGCCGGTGAGGCAGGCGGAGCCGACGGCGATGAAGCGCGAGTCGGTGGTGGCACCGGTGAAGGCCTCCTGGAGCAGGGGGGTGCCGGTGGCCCGGACCCGCTCCGGCAGCGGCGCGGCGGGGTGGTGCGCGGGCGTGACGGCCTGGGCGAGTGGGGCGAGCGGGGCGGCGAGGCCTGCGCCGAGCAAACCCAGCGTGGCCGCGGCGCTGATGAAGCGGGCCGTTCGGGCGCGAAGCCGTGACGCTCCGCGGGATTGTCTCGTCATAGCGTCACTATGGGTGGCCGTCACGATCCGCTACAAGCTGTGTACTGTCAGTGGAGCTATCGAATAGCTCGGATGAACGAGCGTGAGGCACGGCGCGCGCCAGGGCGGGTTCGGCGGGGCCGGTGGACATTGTTCGACCGTTCCCGACTGACGGTGCGGTAGGGTGGCCGACGCCGAGTATGACCGCGACTCAGGGAGGTGAGCCCCATTTACGGAATGTCCGAGCGGGTGCTCCCGGAGCGCGGCCGCGTGGGCGCCTCGCGCGCATAGCGCGAACGGCGCGCCGACGCGGTGTCGGCCCCCGCGGGAGCCCTGACGGAGTCGTCAGCTCTCCCGTCCTCCCCCAAGGGGTTTCTCTTGTCGGTCTTCTCCTCCGCCTCCCTCCGTTCCTCGGTGGTCTCCCGGCTTCGCGCCGCCGGGTGCGTGTTCGCCGAGGACGAGGCGCGGATCCTGCTCTCCGCCGCCGCCTCGCCCGCCGACCTGGCCGCCATGGTCCGCCTCCGCGCCGACGGGCGGCCGCTCGAACACGTCGTCGGCTGGGCCGAGTTCGCCGGTCTGCGGATCGCCGTCGACCCGGGCGTCTTCGTCCCGCGCCGCCGCAGCGAGTTCCTGGCCGCCGCCGCCACCGCGCTGACCGCCCCGGGCGCGGTGGTGCTCGACCTGTGCTGCGGCAGCGGCGCGCTGGGCGCCGCCGTGGCGGCCGCGGCCGCGCACCCGGTCGAGCTGTACGCGGCGGACATCGACCCGGGCGCGGTCCGCTGCGCCCGCCGCAACCTGGCCGGCGTCGCGGCGCGGGTCTTCGAGGGCGACCTGTTCGCCGCCGTCCCCGTGGAACTGCGCGGCCGGGTGGACGTGCTGATCGCCAACGTCCCGTACGTCCCGACCGGCGACCTCGGCCTGCTGCCGCCCGAGGCGCGGCTGCACGAGGCACGGCCGGCGCTGGACGGCGGGGCGGACGGGCTGGACGTGCTGCGGCGGGTGGCCGCCGAGGCGCCGCGGTGGCTGGCGCCCGGCGGGTCGCTGCTGTTCGAGACCAGCGAGCGGCAGGTGGCGGCGGCCCTCGCGGTGACCGGGGCGGCCGGGCTGGCGGCGGTGGAGAGCCGGCGGGAGGATCTGGACGCCACCGTGGTCACGGCGACGCTGCGCTGACCGGCGGCGTCGACGCGACGCGCTGAACTCCTCGGCTCCGGAAGGGGCTTGCGGTCCGGCCACCGTTCCCCCGTGACGGTGGCCGGGCGGGGCCGGTCAGATGCGGGTGCCGTACACGTGGTCGACCGGGATGGTGAGGAGCACCCGGCGGTCGGCGACCATCGTCTCGCGGTACTCCGTCCAGTCCGGGTGCTCGCCGGCGGCGCGGCGGTAGTAGTCCACCAGGGCCTCCACCTCCGGCCCCTCGGGGTCGGTGCCCGGCCCGGTCAGGGTGGCCACGCCCTCGGCGGTGGTCCAGGAGCGGCCGTCCGGCCCGGTCACCTCCAGGCTGACCCGCGGGTCCCGGCGCAGGTTGGCGGTCTTGGCCAGCCCGTCCCGGGTGGAGACCAGGATGGCGTTCGCCTCCCGGTCGTAGAACGGCATGACGGGGGAGAGCTGCGGCCGGCCGTCCGCCTTGATGGTGGCGAGGATGCCGAGGCGGCTCTGCGCGAGCAGCTCGTACGGGTCGAAAGGAGTGGCGGTCATGGGAGCATCATCGGCCTTCACACCGGTGTGAGGGCAAGGTCCGCCACGCGTGTTGGGCGAGGAGGCCGCGCATGGTGGCACGGGCCGGCGAGTCGGTACGGGATGTTCGGAAATCGGCCGTGGTGTCCGGTGCGAGCCGATAAGGTCGGTGGCGAGAACGGTGACGGTGCGTCAGTGTGCGTGCACCGTCCGAGCCGAGGGGAAACGCCGCACGATGGCACGGGTACGCAAGCAGGTGGAACTGCTGGAGTTCGCCGACGACCTCCACACCGACGACGTCTCCCCGCTGCGGGCCTTCCTGGCCGCCCGCATGAGTGAGCTGGTCGAGGCCCAACCCGAGGGCACCAGCGCCCGGTTGGCCGCCGCGCGACTGGCGGAGGTCACCGCCAGCGACTGCATCTTCCTCTCGGACGTCCTGGTGGCCTGGGAGGAGGTGGTCCTGGAGGGCCGCAAGGACGAGCCCGGCTGGACGCAGCGGATGCGCCAGGACGCCATGCTGTGGTGGAGGCGGCTGTGCGTGACGGCGGAGATGTTCGGCGACCACCCCGACCACCGCTCCCGCTGGCGCCCGCTGCGGTACATGAACCTCGCGCACGCGGAGCTCATCGCGGAGCTCACCGACGAGGCGGGCGGCGTGTACGGGGACGGGGCGCACCCGTGAGCCCGGACGGCTGGGGGCAGTGGCCGTAGGGCTGTCCCGCCACCCCCGCGGTTGTGTCGGTGGCGGCTGGTACGGTCCCGCGCATGAGCAATCGTGTGCCCTTCACGGGTGGGGAGAAGGAAAGCCTCCGGGCGGCGCTGGACCGGCACCGCGAGGCCGTGCTGTGGAAGCTGGAGGGGCTGGACGACGAGCAGCTGCGTCGTCCGATGACGCCCTCCGGGACCAACCTGCTGGGGATGGTGAAGCACCTCGGCGGTGCCGAACTCGGCTGGTTCCGGGGGACGTTCGGCCGGGAGATGGGCCCGCTGCCGTTCGACATCGAGGCCGATGACGACTCCGACATGCGGGTGGATCCCGGCGAGTCGACGGCGGACGTCCTGGCGTTCTACGCCCGGGCCAGGGCCGACGCCGACGAGACGATCGGGGAGCTCGCGCTGGACGACCTCGGCACCTCCTGGTTCGGCAACTCCGTCTCGTTGCGCTGGGTGCTGATCCACATGACCACGGAGACGGCGCGGCACGCCGGGCACATGGACATCCTGCGCGAGCTGATCGACGGCGGGACGGGGGACCACAAGCGGAGCTGAGGCCGACCCGGAGCCGGTACCGGCCGGAACTGACACTGGCCGGTGCCGGTTCCGACCGGTGCGTCCGCTCAGGCCGTCAGCTTCCGGACGGCCCGGTCCAGGGCCTCCGCCGTCCGTCGGACGTCCGCCCCGGTGGTGCGCCAGTTGCTGAACGCCGCGCGCAGGGCGGGCCGTCCCGCGTAGCGGGTGGGCGTCAGGAAGGCCTCGTCGGCCAGCTCGGCGGCGAGCGCGGCCAGCCGCTCCGGGGTCGGGTCCGCCGTCAGCGAGAAGCAGACGACGTTCAGCCGGACCGGGGCGAGCAGCTCCAGTCCGTCGATCCGCGCCACCTCCGCGCCGAGCGCCCGGGCGCCGGCGACGCAGCGCTCCACGATCTCCCGGTGCCCGGCACGGCCGTACGCCCGCAGGGTGAACCAGGCGGCGAGGGCGCGCAGCCGGTGGGAGTTCTCGGGCGTGAGGTGGACGAGGTCCGGGTGCTCGCTCAGCGGGCCGAGGTAGGCGGCGGCGTTCTGGAAGACCCGCGCCTGGAGGTCCGGGCGGCGGGTGAACTGCACGGCGCTGTCGTACGGCACGTTGAGCCACTTGTGCAGGTCGACGCAGACCGAGTCGGCGAGGTCCAGCCCCGCGACCAGCTCCGCGTGCTCCGGGGACAGCGCGGCGAAGGCGCCGAACGCGGCGTCCACGTGCAGCCAGAACCCGTACCGTTCGCGCAGCGCCGCGATCGCGCGCAGGTCGTCGAAGTCGACGGTGTTGACCGTCCCGGCGTTGGCCACCACCACACACGGCCCCGGGGCCTCGGCCAGCACCCGCTCCAGCGCGGCCACGTCCACCGCCTCCCGGCCCGGCAGGACGGGCACCGTCCGCAGCGCCGTACGGCCCAGGCCGAGCACCGACAGCGCCTTGGCGACGCTGGAGTGCGCACTGCCCGACAGCACCCGGACCGGCCCCAGCGCGCCGACCCCGTCCTCGGCGACGTCCACACCGAGCCGCTCGCCCAGCCATTCGCGGGCGATCGCCAGCCCCACCGTGTTCGACATCGTCGCGCCGCTCACGAAGGTGCCGCGGTGCGCTGCCGAGAGCCCGAACAGCTCGCCCAGCCAGCCGACCGTCTCCCGCTCCAGCTGCTGACCGGCCGGGTCCAGCGAGGAGTTGGAGTTCTGGTCCACGGCCGAGGTCAGCCAGTCGCCCGCGAGCGCCGCCGGCGTCGCCCCGCCGGTCACGAACCCGAAGTAGCGCGGCCCGGCGCTCGCCGAAAGCCGGGGCTCCCAGCGCTCCGCGAACTCCGTGAGAGCGGCGCGCGTCCCGCCGCCCTCCTCGGTGAGCGGGGCGACGGCGGGCGGCCCGGCCCGCTCGACCACGGGCCGCTCGTCGAGGCCCGCCAGGAAGGCGAGCGCGTGCTGCCGGGTCTCCTCCAGGATTTCGGGCAACCGGCCGAGGTCGGCGGCGAGTTCGGGGTGCATGGGGGCTCTCCGTTGATCGACTGTGCGGTGCGGCCGAGGCTAGCCGCCGGGGCGGACGGCGTCCCGGTCCAATCCGGTCCTGGTGGCCTGGAACGCGGCTTCGGGGAACATCGGTACAGCGGTGGCCGATGGAGGTCAGGCCGGAGCACAGGTCCACGCTGGCGTCGGAGGGCCTGCGCTGGATGACGGCCCAGCGCGTCGAGGTCTCCGGCGGCGTCCTCCTCTGAGCGACCGGGTGGTGTTCCCCGAGGCCGGAATGTGCGGGCGGTGGGGGAATTCACGCCGTGCGGCTCAAAATCACCCCGGTGGTGCAATTCCAGCCGGTCCCTTGACCTCTCCCGATCCGTCGGACGATGATCACCGTGCACCGCGAGCGAATGAACGTTCCAATACTGGGCTGATTTCCGGTCCGAGACTTCAGGGAGGTGCGGGGCCGTGCGTTCCATCAGCGCTTCCACGGCGGCGCCCGTGGCGCGGGGGCGGGTTCCACTGCTCGGTCACCTGCCGCAACTCGCCGTCAAACGCGTGGAGTTCCTCCAGTCGATCCGGGCGCAGGGCGGCATCGTCAGGATATTCCTGGGCAATCGGCCGGTGTTCGTCCTGAACTCGCCCGAGGCCGTCCACGAGGTTCTCCTGACGCAGAGCCGGAAGTTCGGCAAAGGCCTGCTGTTCGACGTCGCACGGCCTTTCATCGGCAACGGCATCATCACCTCCGAGTACGACGTCCACCTCCGTCAACGGCGCGCGCTCCAGCCCGCGTTCCGCCGGGACACCATCGCCGGCGGCGTCGCCACGATGACCGGCATCGCCGAGGAACAGGTGTCCTCCTGGCGCCCCGGCGAGGTGATCGCCATGGACGTGGTGCTGCGGCGGACGGTCACGGCCATGCTCGTGGCCACCCTGTTCAGCACCGAACGCCCGGACGGGGCCCGGGCCGTCGCCGAACTGGGGGAGCGCGTCGCCGAGCACCTGAACACGGTGATGCGCGGGGTCCTCGTCGGCACTCTGCTTCCCGCTCCCCTCGCCTCCTCACCCGCACTGGGGCACCGCCGGTACCTGGCCGCGGCCACGGCGCTGCGCGAACTCGCGGATACCGCCGTCCGGCAGGCCCGCCAGGACCCGGCCGACCGCGGCGACCTGCTGTCGATCATGTTCGCCGGCACCCCGGGCAACCCGCGGGGGATGACCGACGTGGAGGCCCGCGACGAACTGCTGTCCCTGCTCATGGCCGGCGCCGAGACCACGGCCACCACCCTGGCCTGGGCGCTCCACGAGATCGGACGGCGCCCCGAACTCACCGCGCGGATCAAGGCGGAGTGCGACGCCCTGCCCGCCGGCGCCCCGCCCGGCGCGGCGACGCTCCCGTTCACCGAGCGGTTCCTCCGCGAGGTGCTCCGGCTGCACCAGCCCAGCTGGCTGCTGATGCGACGCGCCCTGGAGCCCGTGCGGGTCTGCGGGGTCGACCTCCCGCAGGGGGCCGAGCTGATCTACAGCGCGCTGACGATGCACCGGGACCCGGCCCACTATCCGGACCCGCTGCGGTTCCACCCGGACCGGTGGCTCGACCGCCCCGAGAAGGACCTGCCGCCGGGCGCCTACGTCCCGTTCGCCCTGGGCAACCGGAGGTGCATCGGGGACCACTTCGCGATGACCGAGATGCTGGTCGTCCTGCGCGCGGTCGTCTCCCGGTGGCGGCCGCGACCGGTGGCGGGCCGTCGGGTCCGGCCGGTGGCCCACGCGCTGATCCGGCCCAACGCGCTGCCCATGCGCGTCTCACCCTGGCCGGGCGACTGAACCAGCCCCGTTCCGTACGGCTCCGATTTCGTACGGCCCGGTTGCGCTCGGCTCCGTTCCGTACGGCTTCGTTCCGCACTGCCCCGACCCTGACCCGGCCCCGTTCCTGTTCCCGTTCCCGGAGGTGCACCTCACCATGACAGCCACGGCGGAGACCCTCTCCCCGGGCCCGCAGGCCCCGGCCCCCGACCCGCTCCCCTTCCCGAGCCGGACCAGCCCGGACTTCCGGGCCGCCCACGACCGCCACCTCCACTGGCCGCGGTCCTTCGGCTTCCTGGCCACGGACGCGGAGCGGGACCACCACCTCAAGGGTCAGTTCCCGCTGATCGCGGCCATGTTCTACCCGAACGCGACCGGGGCCGAACTGGACATCGGCGTCGACCAGCAGAGCTGGTACTTCCTGTTCGACGACGCGCTCGACGAACAGTGGGGCGGCACGCCCGAGCGGGTCCGCCACCTCGTCGGACTCGTCCAGGAGGGCGTCACCGGGCAGGCGTCCCCGCTGCCGCTGGCCGCCGCCTTCGCCGACATGCGGCGGCGCAGCTGCCACGGCATGCCGGAGGACTGGATCCGGCGCTCGGCGGCCCACTGGTCCTCGTACCTCGACCACCACGTCCACGAGGCGCGCAGCCGGCAGTCCGGTGCGCCCATGCCGCTCAGCACCTACCTGCGGGTCCGGCGCCACACCATCGGGGTGGCACCGGTCGTCGACCTCGCCGAGCGGCTGTCCTCCTGCGTCCTGCCGGACCACCTGTACGCGCTGCCGCACCTGTCCGTCATGCGCGAGATGACGAAGACCTTCATCATCTGCGACAACGACATCGTCTCCCTGGAGAAGGACGCGGCCCAGGGGGAGCGGAACAACCTGGTGCTCTGCCTGGAACGGGAGCACGGGCTCTCCCGGCCGGAGGCGCTCGACCGGGCCCTGCGCCGCCGCGCCGAAGCCCTGGAACTGTTCACCGGCGCCCACCGGGCCCTGCTCGCCGGCACGGCGGCGGACCACCTCACCCCGGCCGAACGCGACCTGCTGCGGCGCTACTGCACCGAGGCGCTGCAGACCACCATCCGCGGCGCCCACGACTGGCACCACGCCTCCACCCGGTACCACGGCTAGGCCGACGCTTCCCGTCTTTTGTCGCACGACTCCCGTCGCGCGACCGCGCCCCCGGACCGATCCAGCTGAGGAGCCCGCACCATGCCCGATCACCGCTCGGCGTCCTTCGTCGCCTCCGAACGGGACCGGACCTGCCCGTTCGACCCGTCGCCGGACCTCCGCCGGATGCGCGAGGAGGACGGCCTGCCGCGGCTGCGCGTGACCCATCCGGTCCGCGGCGAGATCGACGCCGTCGTCATCACCCGGTACGGCGACGTCCGGGCCGCCTTCGCGGAGGAGCGCCTGGTGACGGGCAACGGCATCGACCCGGCACTGCCGCGCACCCTGTTCAACCACCCGGGCTTCCTGCCCGCGTACAGCGGCCCGGAGCACGCCCGGCTGCGCCGGATGCTCACCGGCAGCTTCACCGTCCGTCAGGTCGAGCGGCTGCGGCCCGCGATCGAGGCGATCGTCGCCGAGCACCTCGACGCCATGGCGGAGCAGGGGCCGGTCGTCGACCTGGTCGAGGCCTTCGCCCTGCCGATCCCCTCGGCGGCGATCTGCGAACTGCTCGACGTCCCGTACGGGACCAGGACGATGTTCCAGCGCTGCTCCCAGGTGATCATGGACGGGACCGCCGACGCGGGCCAACTGGTCGCCGCCTCCGACGAGTTGAACGCCGCCATGGCGGACATCGTCGCCCGCAACCGGGCCGCCCCCGGGGGCGCCGTGCTGGGCGCGGTGGTGCGGCAGCACGGCGCGGAGCTCACCGACGAGGAGCTCATCGGCTTCGGCACCACCCTCCTGGTCGGGGGCCACGAGACCACCGCGACCCAGCTCGCCCTGAGCGTGCTGGCGCTGCTCCGCCACCCCGACCAGCTCGCCGCCCTGCGCGACGACCCCGCGGTCACCGGCACGGCGGTGGAGGAACTGCTGCGCCATCTCGCCATCCCCGCACCGCTCCTGCGCACCGCCGTGGCCGACGTCGAGGTCAACGGCCACCGGATCGCGGAGGGCGAGCACGTCCTGCTCTCCCCGCTGACCGCGAACCGCGACCCCGAGCTCGTCCCCGAACGACCGGACGACCTCGACCTGCGCCGCCGTCCGGTCGCCCAGCTGGCCTTCGGCTTCGGCGCCCACCAGTGCCTCGGCCAGCAGCTGGCCCGGCTGGAACTGAAGGTGGCCCTGCCGGCCCTGCTGCGGCGCTTCCCGACCCTGCGCCTCGCCGTTCCCGAGGCCGGGCTCCGCTTCCGCGAGGGGTCGACGGTCTAAGGCGTCGAGGCGCTCCCGGTCACCTGGTGACGGGTCGGCGGTGTCTGGCGGGCGGGCGGCCGAGCCCGGTGCTGGGGGTTCAGCCGGAGGCCACGCGGGGGAGTTCGGCGCGGGGGAGCTCCGCGCGGCGGACGGCGGGGGAGGCGAGGACCTCGCCGCGTTCGGCCTTGAGGAGGGCCAGGCAGGCGGGTACGGGCTTCCAGGAGCCTGATCAGGTCAGGAGTCCTGGACGAGCAGCCTGCCCTGGGCGCCGTCCTCGGACACGAAGGCGAACAACCTCGGCGACGAGCCGAGATTGAGCTGGAACGGCACCCAGTTCGAGTCCAGCTGCAGCAGCAGCCGCCAAGGGCCGCCCTCCGGCCACTCGTCGCCCTGGAAGAACAGCGGTGTTCCGCCGATCTTGTCGCCGTCCATCAGCTCGATGCAGCGGTCCCGGTCGGCGGAGGGCAGGGAGTCGAGTTCCCCGTCCGTCATGGAATCGGGCTCGTCGGCGGGGCGGAGGTCGACGGTGAACTCCACCTCCGACCCGTCGACTCCGTACAGCCCGGGGCCGGTCAGCAGTGGGCGCACCGGGCCGGCATAGCCGCCGCCCGGCTGCACGATCACCGCGTTCTCGCCGCCGTCGGGGTCGATGATGTCGGGGTCGAAGAAGTGCTCCTCGTGATCGGCGTGGGTGACGAACACGTAGGCGACCTTTCCGTCGCCGGCCGCTCCGATCACCGGGCCCAGCTCGATCTGACCGACGAACCGCATCGGCCGGTCCCATGCCGCGCTGATCGGCCACTGCGGGCCGGCCAGCCACACGGGCTGGCCGCCGAACTTGGTGGTCGGCGTGGAGATCAGCCGGCCGGTCGCGGAGAAGCCCTTGATGCGCTGTGTTCTCACCATGCCGGGCATCATGCCAAGTGACAGCGACATCACTGCCGCAGGTTGCCTGGACCGCCGCCGCGGGGCCGTCGCCCGGGTCCCGGTGCTCACCGGCCGGGTGCCCGGCGGCCTGGTCCAGGCCCTGCTGAGCATCAACCGCGAGCCCGTCAGGTGAACGGGGCCGCGGTCATCGGGGCCCCGGACTCCTTCGCCGTCTCGACCATGCCCCGGCCTCGTCCCGCAGAGGCGAGTCCGAGGACAGGCCCTACGCCAGGCGCGTCGCGGCCAGGGCCAGGGCGCGGTCGAGTGCCGCGTCGGCGTCGCAGGGGACGTCGGGCTGGACGCCGACGCCCTCCCAGTTGGTGCCCGAGACCGGGTTGACCGCGCGGGCGAAGGGCACGCTGAGCTCCAGGTGCGGGTGCACCGTAAAGCCCTCGCGCGGGTGGGCGCCGCCGCGGGTGACCTCCCCGACGACCTCGGCGCGGCCGAGCTGCTGCAGGTCGTAGGCGAGTTCCTCGCCCCCGGAGAAGGTGTCCGCGCTCGTCAGCACGTAGATCGGCTTGGTGCCGCCGAAGCGGGCGCCGGGGACGAACGGGGGCGTCCAGGACTGCGCGCCCACCTCGTCCTTCCGCGAGAACATGGTGTTCAGGTGGGTGCGGCCGTCGAGCAGGTAGGCGCAGACGAAGGCGACCGTGTTCGGGTCGCCGCCGGTGTTGCGGCGCAGGTCCAGGATGAGGGCGCGGGCGGGGGCCACCAGGGAGAGCGCCGCGGTCAGCGGCGGTGCCGCCCAGTCCAGCGGGAACAGCTTGGGGCCGATCTCCAGGACCGCGACGCCGTGGTCGAGGAGTTCCACGCGGGGAACGCCGTTCAGGAAGGTGTCGAACTCCCTGCGCACCATGGCGAGTACCGCCGCGCCCGGCTCCGGCGGCACCGGCACGGCGTGGTACTTGAGGCCCAGGTGCAGGTCGCCGTTGACGGACCGCAGGTCCGCGGTGACCGCTTCGGACAGCTCCTCGGCGGATTCGGTCCGGTAGGCGCCCTCGGCGCTCCGGCCCCTCAGCAGGTCCGCCAGCTGCCCGGCGACGTCGGGGAAGACGTAGTTCTCACGGACCAGGTCGGCTATCGACTCGACGAGGGTGACGGTGTCCAGGGCGGACGGCGTTGTGGTGGAGGTCATGGAGAGGCAGTAGACCAGCGACTTGCCAAAGCGTCAACCGTACTTAACGCTTGATCAGATGAGTCACCGACCGGACGAGACCGTCCAGCAGATCAGCGCGCCGCTGCAGCACGCCGCGCTCGCCCACCCCCTGCGCCAACGCCTGCTCTTCGCCCTGAGCAGCCGTCCGTCGACGATCAGCCGGCTCGCCGCGCAGCTCGGGGCGAACAAGGGCAGCGTCTCGCACCACCTCAGGGTGCTGGGCGAGGCGGGGCTGGTCCAGGACGCGGGAACGCGACGGGTGCGCGGCGGCACCGAGAAGTACTACCGGCGGACCGCCGATCGCTTCTTCGTCGCCGAGCCGCAGGTCGAGGGTACGGCCGCGCTGTTCGGCGCCGTCGCCCAGGAGTTGGACCGCTCGCCCGTCGACCACCTCCTGGCGCTGCGCCACCTCCGACTCAGCCCGGCCAAGGCGGCGCGGCTCGTCGAGGCGCTGGCCGGACTGGTCGACGAGACGGAGGAGGACGCGGAGGGCGAGCCGGTGTACGGCCTGCTGGTGACGCTCTACCAGCAGGCCGGGGCGTAGGGGCGGCCTGCTCGGCCAGGAGGGGGCGAGGGGGCCGGGGCCGTCAGCGCAGGGTGACCTCGCGGGGGCCGTTGAAGGGGGCCAGGGACAGGACGGTCTTCGGGGTGCGCAGCGCGTCGTGCTCGGAGAAGAGCCGGCGGACGGCGGGGAGGTCGACCGGGCCGACGGTCAGGTGGGCGACCTCGTCGTACGGGGCGTGGGGGGTGTTGGTGGAGCCGGTGCCCCAGGTGTCCCAGAGGAGGGTCTCGACCTTGTTCAGGGCCGCGAGGTCGAGCCGGGTGGAGTGGGCGACGAACCACTCGCCGTTGAGCGGGCCCTCCTCGGGCGGGTGGACGCCGAAGGAGCCGGCGGTGGACCTGTCGGCGCGGATCGTGCGCCAGGCCCGGCCGGCGACCAGGAAGCGGTCGCGCGGGACGTCCATCGGGTCGAAGTCCACCCGCCAGGCGGCGGCGACCTTCGGGTCGGCCAGCTGAGGGTCGGCGAGCAGCCAGCCGCGCCGGTCGTCCCAGTACTCGGTGGCCACGTGGTCGCAGTGGAAGCCGTCCGGGCCGAGGTAGCCGGCGAAGCCGCAGCGCAACCGGGCCGGCACGCCGACGTGGCGGAGGAAGGAGCAGAGCAGCAGCGCCAGGTCCCGGCAGACGCCGACGAAGCGGTCGGCGGGCGCGCGCGGGTGGTTGAGCGGGGCCGGGTCGCGGTCGGTGATCAGGTGCAGGATGTCGTCGAGGTAGCGGGTCTCGGCGTCGTGGTGGAGCCGGTTCGCCGGAATGGGGTGGTGGAACAGCCAGCCTTCGAGGCGGTGGATGATCAGGTCGCGGGCGATCCGGGCGAGGCGGCGCGGATCCTTGGGGAGGTCGGCGTAGCGGGGGAGGTGGGCGCCGGGGTCGGAGAAGGTGCTCTGCCCGAGGTAGAAGGCGGGGAAGTCGGCGGAGGGCACGGGGAACTCCCATGGGGCTTCGGCCGCATGATCGATGACTGGGCCGCTGGTCCTCACCGTGGCAAATTTCGGGGGCGATTGTCCAGAAGAGACCGATGGGCAGGGGTGGTTCGGCCCATCGGGGTGGTCGGCTCGGTCCAGCAGGTGGGGGTGGTCCAGGCAGGAGGGGTGGTCCAGGCGGGAGGGATGGTTCAGCGGGTCGGGGTGGGAGCGCCGCCGCCGTCGACGTGCTCGACCCGGACGCCGGACAGGTTCCGGGACCAGGCCTTGGCGAGCGGGGCGAGACGGGCGGCGGAGAGCGGGGCGGGGCCGAGGCCGATCGGGAGGTGGAAGCGGCCGTCGGCGGTCCGGTACGGGTGGGGCCAGGCGTGCAGCCGGGTGGCCCCGGCGTCCTCCAGGGCGGCCAGCAGGGCGCGGACGCGGCCCCGGGCGAGGCCGAGCGACTCCTCGTCGGCGCTGACCACGGCCCAGGCGGCGTGCCGGCGGTGCAGCGGGGGAGCGGCGAGCAGGGCGGGCCACGGGGGTTCGGCGGCCTCGGTGGTGAGTTCCCAGGCGCGGTAGAGCTCCTCGGTGAGCAGGTCGCGGGTGTCGGCGCTGACCTGGGTGGTGCAGCTGCGGACCGGGGCGGAGGGGGTGAGGACGGTGAGCGGGCCCGAGGAGGGCGGCGTCGGACCACCCGTGAGGGCGACGGGCCGGCGCCAGTCCCAGCCCGCCCAGGTCTCGGTGAAGCGCTGGAAGAGGTCGTCCTCGGGGCCGTCGGGCGCCTCCAGGACCGTCCGGGCGGCCAGCACCGACCAGGCGAGCGAGGGCAGTTGGCCGAAGGGTGCCGAGTCCAGGCCGCGCGCCCGCGCCCAGGCCTTGACCTGGCGGGCCAGCCGGACGAAGCGGGCGTGGCGGTCGCCGAGCGCCGCCAGGACCGCCTCGGCGTCCGTGACGGCGCTCAGCGCGACGGCCTCCGCCTCGCCCAACTCCGTACGGCGGTCTACGGCTTGGGTCGGATCGAGAGCGCCGGTGAAGACCACCACGAGGTCGACCGACAGGCCGTCGGCGGTCAGCCGGAGCCCCGGCACCCGGGCACCGCGCACCTCGCGCAGCCGCCGGGCCTCCGGCAGCGCGGCCGCCACCCGGGCGCGGACGGCGGGCAGATCGGCGGCGCCGGGCAGCGCCACCACCAGGTCCAGGTCGCCTCCGTCCAACTGGCAGCCGAGCCGTCGGGAGCCGACGGTGTGCACCACGCCCTCGGGCAGGGCCGCCGCGATCCGGCGGGCCAACTCCGTTGCTGCTGAAGCATGTTCGGGCGGCTCCGGGGCCGGTGAGGCGAGCGGCTGCTCGGGCACCGGCCGAACCTCGCCGGTCCCCAGCGAGACCACGGCGCGCGGCCGCATCGGCTCGGTGCCCCGGCGGGAGAGCACCACCAGCTCGCCGACCCGGGCCGAGGCCCCGGTCAGCCGGGCCGCGCAGTCGGCGGCCACCCGCTGCGGGTCGGCGCTGCGCCCGAGGCTCAGGTGCGGGGTGAAGCCCTCGGCCCGGCCGCGGCAGCGCGGGAAGCGCCGTTCCAGCGCGTGCCGCAGCGCCGACCAGGGTGCGGCGGAGGCGGCGGCCGGGTCCAGCCAGACGGTGGCGTCCTCGCGGTGCCCGAAGGTGTGCACGCCCTCCAGCCGGGCGGTGAACGGCGCCACCTCGGCGGCGGCCGCGCCCAGCAGCGGCAGGGCGCGGTCGAACTCGGCCTCCGGGACGAAGCCGAACAGCAGGTTGACGTGCGGGGGCCAGCGGCGCACCTGCGGGTCGTACGCCTCGCGCAGGCGCTGGATCGGCGGCCAGAGCTCCTCGGGCGGCAGCCAGGCGACGGCGGTGCGGGCGGTGGGCGCGGCGTCGAGGGCCGCGGCTCCGTCGCCGTCGCCGCTTTCGAGGAGGAGGTCGACGGCCACGCCGTAGTGGTCGGAGGGCAGGAGCCCGTCCTCGTCCGGGCGGTCGCCGAGCAGGACGGCCGCGGTGGCGCGGGTGCCGTCGGTGCGGTGCAGGACGCGGTCCAGCCGGCCCGGTCGGCCGGTCAGCGAGGAGACCGCGGCGAGCGGGTTGGCCGTCGGGTCGAAGGTGGGGGTGTCGTCGCCCGGCCCGTGCACCTCGGCCCAGGCGTCCCGCAGGCCGAGCGCGGCGGCCGGGCCGGCCGGGCCGGAGCGGCCGTCGTTGAAGTCCCCGAGCAGCAGCAGCTCGCCCTCCACGCCCGCCAATCCCTCGGCGAGCCGGGCGAGTTCGGAGCGGCGGCGGTCGGCGCCGTCCGGGGAGTGGTCGCTGCTGAGGTGGACTGCGGCGACGGTCAGCGGAGCGCCGGAGGTCCGTACCGCGAGGGCCGTGACGGCCTTGTGCGGGCCCAGCGCGTGCCGCCCGGCCGCCAGCACCGGCAGCCGGCTGAGCAGCAGCAGGCCGTGGTCGTCGACCTCCGGCCCGAGCGGGTCGGCGCCGAGGGTGTACCCGGCGCGGACCCAGGGCGCTGTCAACAGCAGGGCGATCAGCTCCGGCTCGACCTCCTGGAGGGCGATGACGTCGGCGTCGGCGGCCGCCAGCGCGGCGAGCAGCAGCGGGCGGCGCCGGGCGGTGGCGATCCGGTCGGCGTCGTAGCGGTCCCACAGGGTGTTCCAGGTGACCACGCGCAGGCCGGTGGTCGTCGGGGTGCCCTCGGCGGTCTCGGTGGTCTCGCCGGTCCGGGCCGGCCGCCAGCCGCCGTCCGGGTGCCAGGCGTACGGGGTGGTCGCGGTGAAGAAGGGCGCGGGCAGGAGCGGCGGGTCGGTGCGGCGCCCGGCCTCGGTGCGGTCGAGCAGGTCCACGCCCGAGGCGCGGTCCCAGACCCGTACGCCGTCCGCCTCGACCCAGTGCACCCGGTGCCAGGGGATCTCGCCGGAGGCGGTGAAGGCCTCCAGCGGGACGCGCTCGGTGCGGTCGTCGCGGTGGCGCACGCCCAGGGAGAACCGCGCCGGGTCGAAGCGGGCGTCCCAGCGGATGCGCTGGCAGATCTGTTCGATGGGGCGCATCAGTCCTCCTGTTCGTCGAGCGTGCCCGCGGTGTCCTCCACGGTGCCACCGGGGCCGACGTACCAGGTGCGGTGCGCCTGGCCGGGGTAGGGCGGGCCGAAGCGGTGCAGCTGCGCGGTGAGCACCTGGTCGGGCACGGGGTGCGGGCGGACGGCGTTGCGGCGCAGCAGCTCCTCCTCGCCGACCACCAGCACCACCTGGGTGACCAGGGCGTCGCGGCGCTGGGCGACGGCGTGGACGTGGGAGCGCTGCTGGCGGTTGAGCGAGGTGGCGTCCCAGACGGCGGTGGCGCCGGTGGATCCCGCAGGGTCACCGGTGGATTCTCCAGGGCCGGGGGCCGGTGCGGCGGCCAGGGCGGCGTCCAGTCGGGCCAGGCCCTCGCGCAGCACATCGGCGTTGTCGCGCTGGTCGGCGCGCGAGCCCCGGGCGGCGCGCAGGTCGTCCAGGCTGATCCGGGCGGTCACGCCGGTGAGCCCGGCGGCGAAGCTGCTCTTGCCGCTGCCGGAGGGGCCGCACAGGTGGACCAGCCGGGGGAACCGGCCGTCGCGCCAGCGCCAGGTGGCCGCGACGGCCTCCTCGGCGGTGGCGATCCGGCCGAGGGCGTACGCCTCGCGGGCCTGGGCCCAGCAGCGGTCGGCGGCGTCGCGGTCCAGACCGGCCAGCGCCGTCCGCAGCTCGGCCCGCAGCCGGGCGAGCGGAGCCTCGGTGAGCAGCCCGGCGTCCTCGGCGTACAGCGCCGACCAGGCGACCTGCTCGCGCTCCGCCCGTCCGGGGGCGGCGGTCGCCGCGACGGCGTGCAGCACTCCGAGGTCGGCGGCCGCCGAGAGCCGGACCAGCCCGGCGCGGCGCTCCTCGTCCGGGTACGGGTGCTGGAGGGCGGGGTGCAGCCCGACCAGGTCGGCGACCCGCCGGGCCAGCGGCAGCCCGAGCGGCCCGGCCAGCAGCGGTGCCAGCGACTGGCGGCGGGCGGTGCGCAGCGCGGTGGCGAGCACGCCGGCCAGCCGGGCGTCCCCGCCCCGGCCCAGCTCGTCCAGCCGGGCCGACACCTCGGCCAACTCATCGGGGGAGCAGGAGAGTTCGGGTATGCCCAAGGCCGCTGCGAGGGCGGCGGGCTCGGGCAGCGCACCGGAGCGCACGGCCCAGAGCGCGGAGCCCGGGGCGAGCCCGTTCTCCACCACCGCGGCGTGCATCCAGTGGGTGTCGGTACGCACGTGCCGCGGACGGACCCACTTGGCGACCCGCTCGCCGAACTCGGCCCGGGAGAAGCCCCGGACCGTCCGCACCACGTACCCCTCCTGCCGGTCGAGGTCCAACCGCAGGGCGCGCAGGGCCCGTTCGTCGTAGCGGCCGCGCCACAGCACCCGGGGGA
This sequence comes from Kitasatospora sp. NPDC058184, assembly GCF_042883725.1. NCBI lineage: Bacteria > Bacillati > Actinomycetota > Actinomycetes > Kitasatosporales > Streptomycetaceae > Kitasatospora > Kitasatospora sp. NPDC058184. Next base: position 130,357 of record NZ_JBHVVE010000015.1, on the reverse strand, counting down.
CGGGCACGCCGAGGCGGCGCAGGAAGCGGACGGTGTCGTCCCAGTCCAGGCAGTGGTCGCCGTCGAGGTCCCCGCCGTCGGTGCCGCCCGTCCAGACCGAGAAGCCGTAGAACCAGCTCTCCAGGTCGGTGTACGGGATCGAGTGCTGGGCGAACAGGTTCTCGCCGCAGATCCGCCAGCCGTCCGGGATGCGCGGGGCGATCCGGCTCTGGAGGCCCTTCACCCAGGCGCGGGAGGGGTGGTGGGCGGAGTCCAGCGAGCGGGCGTGCAGGCCGTCGCGGTAGAGCGTGGTGTTCTCGCCGTCGAGCTTCTCGGTGACGACGACCTCGGCGCCGGCCAGCGCGGACAGGTCCCCGGTCCGTACGTCGTCCGCCGCGGCGCCCGGTGACCAGGGCAGATGCGGCGTCCGGGGGTAGTGCACACGCATGTCCGGCTCCCTGGGCGTTCTTGATCAGGCGGACACTGTAGGAGCCGCCACGGACGCCGGGCCACCGATTTACCGAGCTTCGGAGTGGGTGCGCGGCGGAGCAGGACGCGACGGTACTTGCCGTCGTCGTCACCGCGGTCGGCGAACAGTCCGCGCGGCTCAGAGCGCCCGGCGGAACACCTCCGCCAGGTCGGCCGCGGTGGTGGGGGCGATTCCGGGTTCGTCGACGAGGGCGGTGTCGATGGCCGCCGCGAGCCGGGGCGGCAGCGTGGGCAGTCGGTCGCGCACGGGTACGGGCGGCCGGTGCAGGACGACGGTGACCGGATCGGCGTCCGAGGGGAAGTCGCGCGGTGGCGAGCCGGTGAGCATCCAGTACAGACAGGCGGTCGTGGCCCAGAGGTCGACCTCGGGCAGCGCGTACTTGAAGTCGAGCACCTGGCCGCGCGGCATGAAGGCCGGGCTGCCGCCCAGAGCACCGGTGAGGGTGTGGCCGGAGAGGCCGGCGCTGTCGAACGCCTTGGACAGGCCGAAGTCGGCGACCTTCACGGCCGGGTTCTCCCGCGTCCCGGTGAGCAGGAGGTTCTGCGGTTTGATGTCGCGGTGCACCAGCCCGCGATAGAGGGCCGAGGACCCGTCGGCGTGCCGGACCGGAACCTGCGCGGTGTGGGCGTAGTGCAGTCCGCGGAGCACCTGGAGGGTGATGCCCACCGCGCGGTCGACATCCAGCCGGCCGCCGGACCGGGCCACGAGGTCGGCGACGCTGCCCAGACGGCAGAACTCGCAGGTGAAGTAGAAGGTGCTGCCGTGGGCGCCGGCACCGTGGAAGGCGACGATGTTCGGGTGGCGCAGCGCGCGGGTGCAGGCGAACTCGCGCAGGAAGCCTTCGCGGGCCGAGGGGTCGACGGCGCCGTGCGCCGACAGGGTCTTGAGGGCGAGGAGTTCGCCGGTCTCCTCGTGACGGGCGAGGTGGACGACGCCCTGCCCGCCGCGGCCGAGTTCCTGGAGCACCTGGTAGCCGCGGATGCCGGTGAGCTCCGGCGCCCCGGCCCCGGCCGCGTCGAGCAGCACGTGCAGTGCCTCGACGGGGTCCGGCGTGCGGGCGTCCGCGTCCGGGCCCGGGTCGCCGGCCATGGGCTCCGCCGCGTGGACGGCGACGCGCAGGACCGCGCGCCCGACGCGGATCTCGTCGCCGTCGGACAGGTGCCGCCCGGGCGGCCCCGGCCGCAGTCGCTCGCCGTTGACGTAGGTGCCGTTGCGGCTGCCGAGGTCCCGCACCCGCAGGTGCGGGGGGTCGACGTCGAGTACGCAGTGGTGGCGGGAGGTCCGGGTCTCGGTCGGGGCCAGCCGGATCCCGCACTCGGCCGCCCGGCCGACCAGGCAGGTGGTGCGGCGGCCGAAGACGCGGGCCGCCGCCGGCGAGCCGCGGAGGGTCAGGGTGACGGAGAACGGCATGTCAACGCTCCCGCCGCGGCGCGGCGCCCGGGCCGCCGCCCGCACCCGGCGCCGGGTCCGGTTCCCAGGTGTGGTCCCAGTCGAGCTCCCAGCAGCGGACGGAGTCGAGTCCGGACGCCAGCAGGTAGCGGTCGTCGGCGCTGAGGGCGAGGCCGAAGACCGGGCCCTGGTGTCCGCCCAGGACGCGCAGCCTCCGCTCCCGGTCCAGGTCCCACACGTGCACCTCCTGGTCGGTGAGGCCCACGAGCGCGAACCGGCCGTCGGAGGTCAGTTTCAGCGCGTTGACGAGGCCGGGGTCGCGGAACTCCCGGAGCACCCGGCCGGTGGCTGTGTCGAACACGGCCAGCCTTCCGTACCCGGCGGCCACGGAGTGCCGGCCGTCCGCGGAGATCGCCAGGTGGTGGGAGTTGTAGAGGCCGTCGAGCGAGTAGATCCGACGGCCGCTCGCGGCGTCGTAGCCGTGCACGCCGAGGTGGTCGTGCTCCAGCAGGGTCCGGCCGTCCGGGGCGAAGCGGAAGCCCGCCCGGACGGGGCGCCCGGCATGCCGCCAGAGGCGCTCGCCCGAGGCGAGGTCCCATCCGCAGAGTTCGCCTCGATCGGAGCCCGGTCGGCTGCCGTCCCCGCCGCCGTCCCGGGCGTCGACGGAGGCGGTCGAGGCCCCGTACCGGCCGTCGGGGCTGATCGCCACCGTGGCCACCGGTCCCCGGTGGGCGGGGAAGCGGAAGGCGGGCCCGGGGCGGCCACCGCGGTCCGGCAGGTCCGCGATGTCCCAGCGGCAGAGCCTTCCGCCGTCGTCGCCGGTCAGCAGCCACGGGCCGGCGTCGGCCAGCGCCACGGCCTCGACGCCGTCGGGCAGCAGCGTGACGGTCCGCTCGTCCCGGAGGTCGAACAGCGCGGCCTCCCCGCCGCCGTGGAGGACGGCCCTGGCGCCGTCGTGGGTCAGCAGGAGGGCCTGGCCGGCCCCGGCATCCGAGGCGACCACCCGGTGGCGGCGGGCGTTGGCGGCGTCGCACAGCACGAACCGGTCGTACAGCACCGCGGCGAGGAACCAGCTGGTGTCCCCGGCGAACGCCGTCGCCGCGGGCCTCGCGAGGCGCACGGTGAAGTCGAACGTCTGCCAGGCGCCGCGCAGGCCCGTGGTGCGCCCGTGCCGGCCCAGGGCGTTCCACGCGTGCAGCAGTTCGGGGTGCCGCTCGTGGCCCGGCACCGCCCGCGCGGCGCGCAGGGCGTCCGCCGACCGCGCGTGGCGGCCCTCCCGCAGGAGCCGTTCGCCCTCGCGCATCGCCGCCCTGAACCGCCCGGCGTGGTCGGACAGTTCACCGGCGGCCCGGGGCCTGGCGTACGCCCACGGCGCGCGGTAGCCGGGGACGGGCAGGGGCAGCACGCTGATCCGGCCGTCGCCGAACAGGGGCAGCACGGCGTAGCGGCCGTCGGCGCTCACCGCGAGGACCCGCGTGTGCTGCGACGTGCCGTCGTCGACGGTGCGCAGGCAGCGGCCGGTTGCCGTCTGCACGACCTGCAGCGGCTGGCCGCCTCCGACGACGGCCAGCGAGCCGTCCGGGGTGAGGGCGAGCGCCGAGACGTCCGTCAGCGCGTGGCGCACCTGGGCGGCGATCCGGTTCGCCCGCACGTCCCACAGCACCATCGGCCCGGCCCACACCTGCACGGCGTACATCGCCCCCGGGGCCACGGCGGCCCCTCGCACGAAGCCGCCCCAGGCCGAGTGGTGGGGCTTGGCGCGCGGCTCGGTGAAGACCGCCCCGCACACCCCGGTGGACACCAGCCAGCCGCGGAGCTTGTCGTCGCGCAGGTCGCCGGCCGTCACGGCGAACTCGCCGTCGTCGCTGAGTCCGAGTGCGGTCAACCGCTCCGCCCGGCTCTGCACCGGGCCCAGGAGCCAGGGGGTGTCCAGGCGCCGGAACCACAGGGTGCCGTCGTCGTGCCCGGTGGCGGCGACCGTCCCGTCGGCGCTGAGCGCGACCGCCGCGACGGGACCGGCGGTCGGGCCCGCCGGGAGGGGGAGCCGCCGGCCGCGGGTGAGGTCCCACGCCTCCGGCGGACCCTGCCCGCGGCCCACCAGGCCGATCCGTCCTGCGGCGTCCGTGGCGACGGACACGACGCCCGGCCCCTCGCCCTCCGGCGTCAGCTCGCGCAGGCAGCGGCCGCTGCCCGTCTCCCACAGCCGCAGCCCACCCCGGTGGTCGCCGGACAGCACCAGACCGCCGTCGGCCGACACCGCCAGTGCGGCCACCCCGGCCGGGTGGCCGGCGAGGACCGCCGGGCGCGTCCCCGGGTCGCGGGCGAGCTCCGCCAGTGCCTCGGAGATCTCGGCCGGTTCCGGTTCCCCCGGGGCCGAGGGGCGCAGCAGTTCGGCGGCGCGCTCGCGGTCGCCGCGCTCCAGGTGGACGAGCCCGAGCAGCCGCGCGCCCAGGGCGTCGTCGCCACCGGCCCGGCGGGCGACCTCCAGCTCGGCGACGAGGTCCAGGTCGGTCTTGCGCGCACAACGCCAGCGGTGCAGGCCGAAGTTGAAGGCCGCGACGAGGTGGTGGGGGTCGGCCGTCATCGCCTCCCGCCACCGTGCCTCGGCCTCCTCCGTGCGTCCGAGGTCGAGCAGGGACAGCGCCTGGTTGGAGAGTCCGTCGGCCAGCAGCGCGGCCGGCTCCGGGGCCGGGCGCGGGTACGGCATGCCCGTGAGGTCGCGGTGGACGCCGATCAGGACGTCGGCGGCGTCCGCCGGCCGGGCGGGCCGCGTCGTCGGGTCGGTCGTGAAGCACCGGCGCAGCAGCGCCACGACCGCGGGGGGTACGGGCGGCAGTCGGGGGTCGAGCCGTCCGGTCGCCAGCAGTTCCTCGAACACGGCGTCGGCGATCTGGCCGTACCGGGTCGGCCGGTGGCCGGTGAACATCTCCAGCACCGTCAGCGCCCAGGACCACACGTCCGTCGCGGGCGTCAGCCGGACGGCCCGGCGGCCCAGGGCGGCGAGCGCCTGTTCGGGGGAGCAGTAGGCGGGGGTCATGCCGCCGAAGGTGACGGCTGCCCCGGCGAGGGGTGCGCCGGCGGCGGGTGCGCCGTCGGGGCCCGCCGCACGGGCCCGGGCCAGTCCGAAGTCGGTGACCTTGGCGGTTCCGTCGGGTTCGAGCATGACGTTGGCGGGCTTGACGTCCTGGTGGACCAGGCCGCTGTCGTGGGCGTGCTGGAGCCCCCACGCGGTCTGGACGGCGACGTCCAGCACGCGTGCGAGGGCGGCTTCCCGACTGCCCTCGTAGAGGCGGCCGTCGGCCACCGCCTCGGCGAGGCTGCCGCCGTCGACCCACTCGGCGAACACCCGCGGCAGCCCGTCGACGGTGCGGACGTAGGCGCAGTTCACGGTGTGCGGGTGGAGGCCCAGGCCCACCCAGGTACCGGCCTCGGCCTCGAACCGGAGCCGGCCCGCTTCGGAGGCGACGAGGCCCGGGCGGGGCGTCTTGACCGCGAGGTCGACGTTCCAGCCGCGGTGCCGGACCCGCTGGACGACCCCCATGCCGCCGCTGCGCACGTCGTCGAGCACCTCGTAGAGGTCGAGGACCACGTCGCCGGGCCGCCAGGCGGGGGGCATCGTGCGCCGCATCGTCAGTCGGCCAGTGCCACGTACAGGGGGCTGCCGAGTAGCACCCGCATGTCGGGCCCGGCGTCGAGTTCGGGGTAGGGACTGGGCCCGGTCAGCAGGCGGCGGGCGACGAACTCGACGGTCTGCCGCGGGCCGCGCAGCAGCCGCCCGGCGGTGTGCACCGCGGCCAGGGAGGCCTCCTCGCCAGGGGCTTCGGTGCATTCGCTGTCTTCGGTGCCTTCGGGGGCGAAGGCCGAGGCCAGACCGGCCAGGAGGGTCGGCCCCGAGGAGGGGGCGAACACCTGGGCCTGCGGTGCGGTCGTGCCGAGCACGTGGCCGACGGCGCCGCCGAGGCCGAGGACCGTCCGGTCGGTTCGGCCGCCGAAGTACACCAGCGAGCCGTCGCCGCCGCCGTGGAGGGTGCCCCACTGCATGGGCAGACTGCCGCGGAAGTACGGCCCCGGTTCGTCCACCGATCCGATCTGGTCGGTCTCCTCCAGGTGGCGCAGGACGCGCTCCAGCTTGGCGGTCCGGTCCGGCGCGGGCGTCTCGACGCTCCGCTTGATGTTGAACAGCCTGACGCTCAGGCCTGCTTCGGTGGTGCTCCGGCGGCCGAAGGCGGGGTCGACCTGGGAGAGCAGCATGTCGATCTTGGCGTCGCTGATGTACAGGTAATAGCGCACCGTCACCATATGAGGGTATCCCGTCACCGTCCCGCCGGTCACGGCTTTCGCCGAGAAACCTCGAGGCCGCCCGGTGAGTCAGGGCGGGCGGGTCGTGGGTGCCTCGCGATCGCCAACGCCTGCTGACGGCAGTGAAGTTGACCTTGCCGGACAGCAGGTTGTCCGACGGGGTCCTCGGTCGCGGAGGTGTGGCCGACACGCGGGCAGGAACGTCCCTGCACCCCCGCGCCGCCGCCCCGGGGTGCAATGGGCGCCACCTGGCACACCGTCAACAGGGGAGGCCGACAGGTGGAGACGACGACGAGGGACGCGGACCCGGTCCGGGTCCTGGACGTGACGAGCGCCGACTACCGCCGGGCGTTCGAACTGTTCCTGGCCGGGACGGACGAGAAGCCGATCACCCACGCCCGGCTGAGCGAGATCGTGGCCACCCTGCCGCACCGCCGGGTCCTGCTCGACCTCGGCGCGGGCGACGGCCGCACCACCGCCCACCTGAGCCGCTCCTTCGACCGCACGATCGCGGTGGAACCCAGCGCCGCGATGCGCGAGAAGCTGGGCGTGGCCTGCCCCGACGCCCTCGTCCTCCCGGAACCGCTCGACCGGGTCCACCCGCCCGAGCAGGCCGACCTCGTCCACCTCTCCCACGTGCTCTACTACGTGCCCGAGGCGGACTGGTTCGGCACCGTCAGCCGCGCCCTGGACTGGACGGCCCCCGGCGGCACCCTCCTGGTCGTGCTCCAGAACCCGGAGAGCCCGTGCATGCGGATGGCCGCGCACTTCACCGGCGTCCGCTACGACCTCGCCCCGCTCGCCGACCGCCTGCACGAGCGGCACCCGGAGCACGACTACGCCCTCGAAACCCTCGACCTCCACTACCGGGCGCCCGACCTCGCCGAGGCGGTGGACGTCGCCGAGTTCATGGTCAACGTCGCCGACCTGGCCACCCTCGACCCCCGCCCCTCCCGCGCGGCCCTGGCCGCCTACGTCCAGGAGCACTTCGCCCTTCCCGGCGGCGGCTACGGCATCGGCCACACCCAGGACATGCTCGTCATCCGCCGGGCCGACCGGGCCTGAGTCGCTCCCCGGCCCTCGCCCCCTCCCGGCAGCCCTCGTGTGTGACGATCACTGCGGGCAGAACGACCCGCGCGGCGGGTGCCGCCGCGACACCACGGGAGACCCGCATGGCCGACCACTATCCGTACCGCATCGCGACCAGGAGCGGGGACCTGACGGTGATCTGGCGGCCCGGCGAGGGCGACGCACCCGATGAGCTCCTCGTCGACGACCTCGGAGGACTCCTCGTCTTCCGGGACATCGAGACGCTGCGGGACCACTGTGATCGCAACGGCCGGGAGCTCGTCTGGGAGGGCGAGGGCACGCTCGACCTGGCCGCCGTACGGCGGTGGGTCGAGCACCCCGAGCCCGGCCCCGGCCCCGGCCCGGTGCCGGCGGGACTGCTGCTGGAGGCGTGGAACTTCTTCGAAGACCTCGCCCACAGCGTGACGGCCGGCCCGCCCCTTCCCTCCCAGGGGCCGGTCCACGACCGCGCCTACGAGAAGGTCTTCGGCGGCGACACCCTCGAACCGGCCGCCGACGAGGAAGCCCTGACGGACGAGGAGACCGCGGCCGTACGGGAACTCCTGCGAGCCGGGCTGGACCTCTGGGAGGACGCCGTGCATCGGTCCGGCGCCGACTGACCGGTGGGGTGGTAGTGGGCCGCTCAGGGCCGTCCGGAGGGCGCGTCGAGCACCGCGATGCCCGTCGGGGTGGCGACGTGGGCGGCCGTCTGGCGGTCCCGGTGGGTGGCGATCAGGCCCGCGTTGCGCAGCGTCGTGGCGTGCTCGCTGGCGCTGGCCATGGAGATGCCGACGAGCGCGGTGAGCTGCCGGGTCGAGCAGCCCGGGTGATTGGCGACGGCGCCGAGCACCGCCGCCCGGGTGTGGCCCAGCAGGGATCCGACGGCGCCGACCGCCGGCGGCGACTCCCGACGGCCGCCGGACGGGAGGGCCGGGAACAGCGGCATGGCCGCACCCTCCTGGAGCCGGGCCACCGGATAGGTGAGGACCGGCTGCGGCACCGCGTCGAGGTTGACGATCGGGGCCTCGACGGCGAACACCGACGGCTGGAGCAGCATCCCCTGCCCGGCCAGGTGCACGTCGGCGTCCAGACCGGAGACCGTCGCGATCTCCAGCACGGGCGCCCGCCAGCGGACCCGCCGCGGGTTGAGGCGCGCGAGCAGCGCCTCGACGCCGCCGCCGAGCAGCTGGCGGGACCGCACCGCCGCGTCGGCCGCCGTCAGGGCCTCGACCTCCCGCCAGTGCGGGACGAGGGCATGGCCGGCCACGTGTTCCAGGCTGTCGCACAACTGCCGCAGCAGCAGCGGGTCGTCGGGCAGCCGGCGGGCCCACGAGGGCAGGGGCTGGTGCCGGGCTGTGTTCTCCAGGCTGGCCCGTACGCGGCTGCGGGGCGTGGCACGGACCTGTTCGATCAGTTCGGCGGGCGTCGCGGCGTTCGCGCCGCTCAGGAAGTCGGTGATCCGCCCGCGCGAGGGCATGAGGGCGAGGACCATGCGCGAGGCGGGCTGCAGGGCGGACAGGGTGCGGTGGCGCCAGGCCCCGAGCCGGACCGGCTGGGTGCGCTCCTGCAGCTGCCGCGCCGCGGTGCTCAGCTCGATGCAGGGCGCCGGTCCGTCGGCGACGCGGGTCCGCGCGAGGTCCTCCATGGTGAAGTGGATGCGTAACGGCACGTCGTCGCCCTCTCCCCAAGCCCGACCGGCGCCTCCGCCGGTGCTGCCGTCCTCCTACGCTCGACGGCCATCCTCGTCGAGGGCGGGCACGCGGGCCAGTAGGGGGACGGGCCGGAATCGGGACCGGGCCGCCGGCCCCGAACGGTTTGATCAGGTGCTGTGCCGTCAGGCGACCGGCCCAGTTCCGCGAGCGCCCAGGAGGCCGGACTGCTGAGCTGTACCGGGAGTCCGCGGCCCGACCGGCCTCCCGCCGCCCCTGGAGGAGGAATCCGTGCCGGACCCGACGACGTCCTACGCCGACCTGCGCGCCCTGGTGATCAACTGCACCCTGAAGCGCTCCCCGGAGCGCAGCCACACCCAGGGACTGATCGACGTCAGCACCGGCATCCTGGAACGCCAGGGTGTCGCGGTCGACGTCCTGCGGGCGGTGGACATCGACATCGCGACGGGCGTCTGGCCGGACATGACGGAACACGGCTGGGAGACCGACGAGTGGCCCGTCATCTACTCCCAGGTGATGGCCGCCGACATCCTCACCCTGGCGGGGCCGGTCTGGCTCGGCGACAACTCCTCCGTCATGAAGAAGGTCATCGAGCGGCTCTACGCCTGCTCCTCGATCCTCAACTCCGAAGGCCAGTACGCCTACTACGGCCGGGTCGGCGGCTGCCTGATCACCGGCAACGAGGACGGCGCCAAGCACTGCGCGATGAACGTCCTCTACAGCCTCCAGCACCTCGGCTACACCATCCCGCCCCAGGCCGACGCCGGCTGGGTGGGGGAGGCCGGCCCCGGCCCGTCCTACCTGGACCCCGGCTCCGGCGGCCCCGAGAACGACTTCACCAACCGCAACACCACCTTCATGACCTGGAACCAGCTCCACCTGGCCCGCATGCTCAAGGACGCCGGCGGCATCCCGGCCCACGGCAACCAGCGCTCCGAGTGGGACGCCGGCTGCCGCTTCGACTTCGAGAACCCCGAGCACCGCTGAGCGGCCGTCCACGGCTCGGCCGAGCAGAACGCGTGCGGGGTATGCCCTCGTGGGGTGAAGAACCCTCGCCGTCGTGAAGACGTCCTCAGCACAGCCGATGCAACCCGCACCCGGGCTTGGTCCTCGCATGTTTTGAACTGCGGCTTCGTGCTCCGGCCGGCACCGACCCCGTGAGGACGAGCCCCGCGCTGTGCGCCGGCACCGGGCGCCGGCCCGCCGCTGGTGGCCGAACGAGCCCCGGACGCCGCACGCGCCCGCCGCTTCCCGTGCTCCCGCACGAACGGGCAGGGCGAGGCGGCCGGCGGAGCGGATCCGGCGGCCGTGGAGCCGGTTCGGTGCGCCGCCACCCCCGCCGATGGGCGGGGTGGGTCCCGGGAGCACGGTGCCGGGCGAGGGTGGGAGCGGGAGTACGGTCCCCGTTCCGATGGGTGACGCCGGGTGACGGGGGCGCTCTGTAGCGTCGGGGGCGTGACCTGGTGGCTCGTCCGCCGTCACCGTTGACTCCCGTTTCCCGTGCCGCCCCCGTGGGGCCGCTGTCCAAGGAGCCTGCCCATGGCCGATCGTCACTTCCTCCACCGCTTCGACTCCTCCGCTGCCACCGGCGACGGCGGGCCGGGGTACGGGCCGGCCCGGTGGGGCCGGCAGGAGGCGGCAATGGTGGACAGCGGAGGGGCGGGCCTGTCCCGGCGGCGGGCGCTGACGGCGGGGGCGCTGGCCGGTGCGACGCTCCTGGGTACCGGTCTGTCGGGGGGCAGGGCGTCGGCCGCGTCAGCTCCGGCGATCTTCTACTCGCCGCACCAGGACGACGAGGCGCTGGGTCTGGCCGGGTCGATCCTGGAGCACAAGGCGGCCGGACGGCCCGTGTACCTGGTGCTGGTGACACGGGGTGAGAACGACGGGCTGGCGAGGCGGATGAACGCCGATCCCTGTCCGATGACCACAGAGGACCGCCGGCATCCGTGCGTGGCCCACGGCCACCACGGGCTGAACTGGCCGACCATACCTGCGAGCGCCAGTGACAGCGTCATCGTGCCCGCCCGGACCGCCGAGTTCATGGCCTCGGCGGCCCGCCTCGGCGTCGACAAGGTGATCAACCTCAAGCTCCCCGACTCCGCGTGGGGCGGGGACGACGCCTTCAAGAAGTTCACCAGCACGGTCAAGTCGAAGATCGCGTCCATCGCGGATCAGTACCCGGGCGCCTCGCACAAGTTCACCGCGGGCTGGCTGGAGGTCAGCGCGACCCACAAGGCGATCACCGACGCGGCCGTGCAGCTGGCGAGGGAGGGCAAGCTCACCGATGTGCGCTTCAACTTCGTCTACGCCTACGACCACGAGCTCCCCGACCGCAGCAGGGGCGCCGCCTACGTGTTGAACATCCCCGACGCCCACATGAAGACCAAGCTCAAGGCCATCGCCTGCTACAACAGCTGGGATCCGTCCAAGAACCTCTACGCGCTCGGCTACCACAGCGTCCCGGAGAAGCTGGAGGGCGCAGCGGCCGACCCGCGCGAGTACGTCTTCGCCCTCCCCAACAACAAGTACCAGTACGGGGACATCGGCCTCGAGGACGGCCCCTACGGCGCCAAGCCGCAGTGGGGGTGGTCCTGACGGGGCCGCCGGGCGCGGTCCGGCGCCCGGGACGGTCGGTCGCCGACCGCCCCGGGCGGTTCGTTTCCTGACCGCCGGTCGGGACTGCGAGGTGATGATCGCCGACCCCGGTCGGACGCACTGTCGCACCCTCGACGAGGCCCGCGCCGTGCTGGGGTCCGCCTGGCTCTTCGCCGGGCTCTGCCTGTGGAACGAGCGGTGTTGCGGACTCAGTGGCGGATCCAGCCCGGGATCCCCCCTTCGGCGTTGCGGCCCTTCTCCAGGAACGCGATGTTGCGGTAGAGGTGCATTCCGGCCAGGGACGGACCGACTCCGCCGGTGGTCTTCAACGGCTGCTCCTCGTAGTGCAGGTCGTCGACGAGCCGTTTGACGAGGCCGAGCGTGGTGCTGTCGCACGCCTCCGGGTCCTCGCTTCCGCCGAAGCCCGGGGCGTAGGAGGTCCACAGGTCCTCGATGACGTAGAGGCCTCCGGCGCGGACGTGGGGGAACAGCGCCCGGAATGTTGTCCTGACGTGTTCGTTGATATGACTTCCGTCGTCGATGACGATATCGAACGGACCGTGCCGTTCGGCGATTTCGATCATCTGGGCGGGGTCGCTCTGGTCCGCCTTCAGTGTGTGCAGGCGCTGTTGATCGAGGCCGCTCTTGTCGTACAGGTCGACGCCGAATACCAGACCGCGCGGGAAGTAGTGTTTCCACATCTTCAATGACCCGCCGCCCAGGGTGGGGTGGTCGTATCCGCCGATTCCGATTTCGAGCACTCGGACGGGTTGGTCGCGCAGCTGGCGCAGGTGGCGTTCGTACAGGGCGGCGAACCAGTGCAGGCCGCCCCACTTGTCCGAGTCGTGGCGCAGGGCCAGCCGGGCGAGTCCGGGGTGGTCGGAGGAGCAGCCGGTGAGGATGGTGCTGGCCGCCGCCATGATCGAGCCGAGCGGGCGAACACCCTCCACTGTCATGGACTCCGGGACGAACCGCAGCTCGGTCCGTCGGTTCGCCGGCCCGCCGGGCGCGGACGGCCCGAACAACTCCCGTACCAGGTCGAGCACATCGTATTCGATGCGGAAGAGTGCGGCCGGGCCGTCCGCACCGTTCAGGCCGACCGGTCGACCGGCTTGGACGAGGAAGGAGGTGCTGACCCGGTCCTCGCCGCGCGTGACGTCCAGGACGACGGTGACCGGATCGGCGTTGCCCGGTGGATCGCAGCGGAACAGGATCTCGTCGACCAACACGGCTGTGAGGTCGGCCAGTTCGAAGGAGTGGACGACGGAGTGCAGGGAGCGGGTGTCGTCTCCGGCCAGCCTGAGACATTCGATGGGTGTGGCCGAATCGACTTTCCTGTCCGCCATGGGATCCGAGAATGTGCTCATCACATGAAATCCCTTTGTCCGAACTCTGTTGGAATGACCGTCGCGTGACACGTTCTCGTGTCCGTTGCTTCCGGTCAAGCTCCCCCGGAATGCGCGTGCCAGGCAATCCGGTGCGATCGGTCCCGGGGTGACGGTCCCGGCCCGGCGTACTTGAATACGGTGTGGCCGAGCTGGACAATCCCAACGAATCACGCCGAATTCGGCGGTCCTCGATGCCTCCAGCCGGTTAGGAGCACTTCGTGCGCATCTTGTTCGTGGTGGCACCCGGGGTCGGCCACCTCATGCCCGCGGTGCCCACCATGTGGGCGGCGCAGTCGGCCGGCCACGAGGTACTCGTGGCCGCGACCGGACCGAGCCTGGACATGGCCGCGCGTTCGGGCCTGGCCGCCGTGGACGTATCCGACGGCGACGCCGCCGACGCCTACCACCGGCTCGGTGTCCGGGTCACGAAGAACCGGCCGGACCGGTACGACCTGTCCGACGCCTGGCGCCGGTTCACCGGTGCGGCGGGCCGGCCGGGCCCGACGGCCGCCGATCGGCCGGACCCCGCGCGCGAGGACGTCGCCGCCCTGGTCCTCGGGGTGGGAGGCCGGATGGTGGACGGCACCGTGGACCTGATCCGCCGGTGGCGCGCGGACCTCCTGGTCTTCACGACCTTCCTGGCCGGCGGTCAGCTCGCCGCCGAGGCCACCGGAATCCCCTGCGTGATGCACGGGATCGGGCTGCCCTACCCGTCCTTCGCCGCGGTGCTGAGCGCGCTGGAGGACGTGCGGGCACGCCACGGGATCACCGGTGCGCTCACCGGTCCGGTGGCGACGGTCGACCTGTGCCCGGAGAGCCTGCGCCCTCCGGACGCCAAGGCCGGATGGCCGATGCGTTACGTGCCGTACAACGGCGGTGCCGTGCTGCCCGACTGGGTGAGCGCTGCGCCGCGGCGCCCACGCATCTGCGTCACCTGGGGATCGGTGCTTCCCGCGGTCGGTGGAACCCCGGTCCTGCGGGACGTGGTCGACGCGCTGGCCGCCGAGGACGCCGAGGTCGTCCTCACCACGGGCGGGGCGGATCTGTCCGGCCTGGGGCCGCTCCCGCCGAACCTCCGTGCCGTCGACTGGGCGCCGCTCAGCGCTCTGCTGCCGAGCTGCGCCGCCGTCGTCCATCACGGCGGGTCGGGCACCACCTTCACCGCACTCGCCAACGGGGTGCCACAGCTGGTCCTGCCCCAGGTGGCGGATCAGCCGGTGAACGCACAAGCGGTGGTGGAGCGGGGGGTGGGGGTGGCGTTCCCCGACCGGGACATCGACCCCGCGGCACTCGCCGACGGCATCCGCCGCGCACTGGCCGACCGGCGGATCCGAGAGGCCTGCCGGCAGGTCCGGGAGGAGATCAAGGCCATGCCCGGCCCCGAGCAGGTCGTCCGGCAGCTGGTCGAGGCCGCGTCATGACCCGCACCGGCCCAGGACCGGTCGGCGCCCCGACCGCGGCACCGGCCGGAGACGCCCCCGTGGGCGCGGCGGCCGGCCCCGGCTGGCCCGCGATCGAACCGCTGCTGCGCGCGGCGGCCGACGAGCACCGGCTGGCGCGGGCCGTCGCCGACCTCGGGCTCGACCGGGTCGCGGAGGTCGTCGTCGAGGAACTGGCCGTGCGGTGCGATCCGGTGCCGGTGGACGGCGCCGCGCACCTCGCCTTCGAGCTCACGTCGGACGGTGAACGGGCCTGTCGCCTCCTCACCGTCGACCGCGACGGGCTGACCTCGAAGCGGGACGGCTGGCAGGCGGCGCCGGTGCGGATCACCCATGACGCCGTCGACCTCCTGCGCGGCCTCTACGGCCCCGGCACCGATCGCCGGACCAGTCGGCGGGTCACCACCTGCGCCGAGCTGAATGCTCCAAACCCGGACCCCGGTGGGCTCACCGCGATCGTCCGCGAACGCCAGCGGTTGGCGGTCGCGGTCCAGGCGGTCGTGGCCGCCTGCCAACGGCACCCGGTCGACCTCGGCGGGCTCTCGACCCGGTTCGGCTCGGACAAGTGGGCCGACCTCCACTGGTACACCCAGCACTACGAGCGGCACTTCGCCCGCTTCCGGAACGCGCCGGTCCGAGTGCTGGAGATCGGGATCGGCGGCTACGACGCACCCGACCAGGGCGGCGCGTCACTGCGCATGTGGCAGCGCTACTTCCCGGCGGGACTGGTCCTCGGGCTCGACATCGTCCCCAAACCCGGTGTTCGGGGCCCCCGCATCGCCACCGCCGTCGGGGACCAGGGCGACCCCGGACTCCTGGACGACCTCGGCCGTCGGTTCGGGCCGTTCGACATCGTCATCGACGACGGCAGCCACCTCAACGCCCATGTGCGAGCCTCCTTCACCGCCCTGTTCCCGCACGTGCGGCCAGGCGGGCTGTACGTCGTCGAGGATCTCCAGACCGCCTACTGGCCCGGCTACGGCGGCACCGCCGGCCCCGTCGCCGGGCCCGGAACCTCGGTCGGCCTGCTCAAGCAGCTCGTCGACGGCCTGCACCACCGGGAGTGGGTGCCACCGGCGGCAGCGCCCGGACCGTCCTACGCCGACCGGCATGCCGTGGCTCTGACGGTCTACCACAACCTCGCCTTCGTCGAGAAGGGCGTCAACTCCGAGGAGGGCGCTCCCGACTTCATCGACCGCGGGTGGTCCGCACCACCAGCGTGACGTCCGCCAAGCCCTCCGGACCGATCCGATCCGGACCGATCCGGACCAGAACCGACCTGCCAGGGAGACAGCCAGTGGATGACTGCGACAGTGACCGGCACCTCTACCTGGACCTCATGAAGAAGGTCCTGACCAATGTCATCTACCAGGACGGTGGGCTCACTCCGGACGGACCGACCGGCTACCAGGCCGAGGAGCGGCACGGAGGGTTGGACTGGCCCGCTGCCGCGCACACGATGATCGGAAGGGAGCGGCTGGACAACCTGCACGACTGCCTGGAGCGGGTCGTCGCGGACGGCGTCGACGGCGATCTCATCGAGACCGGCGTCTGGCGCGGCGGGGCCTGCATCTTCATGCGTGCCTTCCTGAAGGCGCACGGCATCACCGACCGCCGCGTGTGGGTGGCCGACTCCTTCACCGGCATCCCCGAGGTGGGCGCGGACGGGCACCCCCTGGACCGCGAACTGGCCCTGCACGAGGCCAACGGGGTCCTCGGCGTGCCCCAGGAGGAGGTGGCGGAGAACTTCCGCCGCTACGGGCTGCTGGACGACCACGTCGCCTTCCTCCCGGGCCGGTTCCGGGACAGCCTGCCCCAGGCGCCGGTCGAGAAGCTGGCACTGCTCCGGCTCGACGGCGACCTCTACGAATCCACCTGGGACGCCCTGACCCACCTGTACCCCAGGCTGTCCACCGGAGGGTTCGTGATCATCGACGACTACGTCATCCCGGCGTGCCGGGCCGCTGTGCACGACTTCCGTGAGGAGCAGCGGATCGACGACCCGATCCGACGGATCGACGTCTGCGGCGCGTACTGGCGGCGGAGCCTGTGATCGCGGTCCCGGCGGAAGCCGTCACGGTCCACCCGCTCAACGAGCAGTCGCGGGAGATCCTCGACACCGGTGAGGCCGCGGTGTTCGGACTGAGCCCGTTCAACGGGTTCTACCGGCCCGCGACCGTCGAGACCCTGCTGGCCTGGGCCGCCGGAAGGTTTCGGCACGTCGAAGCCGTCCTGCCCGGCTACGAGACGGCCTTCGGCCTCATCGCCTGCGGGCGGGCACCCCGGGAGGCCGCACAGAGCGCGACCCGGGCCGTGCGCAGGATGCGCGCGGCGGCACGGCGCGCCCTCCACGCCTCCGGCCCGAACCCGCACGACCGGGTCAACAGCTGGACCCGGCTCATCAACCGGAAGCGCTACCGCGAGCTGCGCGCGCAGGTCGACGACGCCTTCCGCTCGGACGGCCGGTTACGGGAACTGTGCCGGGAAGCGTCCCGCGGCTACCTCATGACGGTCCTCGGCGGCGAACCGACCCCGGCGCAGATCGAACTCAACCTCGGCTACGTCCTCGCCGAACTCCCGCTCGTCCTGGACCTGCCCGGCATCACGGGGACCCGGACCGCCCTCCTCCTCTACAACCGTCCCTGGCCCTTGCAGCTCGCCCTGTGGAACGGCGAGGTCCCGGCCCTGGCGCCGGCGCCGGGCCACGGCTTCGCCACCATCGCACTGGCCGTCGAGCCGGCCGTGGCACCGGCCGTCGAGCAGGCCGCGCCGCCGAACGCCGGTACCAGAGGAGCCCAGTCGTGACCCTGTCGGACACCGACATCCTCCAGTGGCCGCTGCCCGCGGGGGAGCACGGGACCCCGCCGCCGCTGTACGCCACGCTGCGGCGGGAGCGCCCGGTCTGCCCGCTGCGCATGCCCAGTGGGCAGACCACCTGGCTGCTGACCCGCCACGACGACATCACCGGGGTCCTGACCGACCCGCGCTTCTCCAGGGACCTGGTCTACCCGGGCGCGCCGCGACTGATCGGCGAGGACTTCAACTCCGTGCCCGGGGGCATCTTCAACCTGGACCCGCCCCGGCACACCCGGGTGCGGCAGATCCTCAACCCGCTGTTCAACCGGCGAGCCGCCGAACGGTACTCCACCGCCATCGCGGCGCACGCCGAGGACCTGCTGACGGCGATGGCCGCGGGAAGCAACCCCGCGGATCTGGTCAGCGCCTACACGGCGCCCCTCGCCCTGCGGGTCAGCTGCGGACTGCTCCGCATCCCGGCGGACCGGCGCCAGGCGCTGCACGGCTGCTTCCGTGAGCAGACCAGCCAGAACGCGGACCGGACGGACGTCTCGGCCGCCACCGAGCAGATCGGCGCGCTGGCCGCCGAGATCGTCGCGGACAAGTGGTCCGCCCCCGACCCGACCGAACCGATCGGCGCCCTGATCGCGGCCCGCCAGGCCGAGGAGATCACCTCCGACGAGCTGCACGGTACCGTCAGCTACCTGCTCGTCACCGGGATCGAACCGCTCGTCTCCTCGGCGTCCACGGGCATCGTCACCCTGCTCAGGCACCCCGAGGAGCTGCAGAGCGTCCTCGAAGACCCGCGGCTGTGGCCCGCCGTCGTGGAGGAGGTCCTGCGGTTCCACCACAACGGCTACCTGTCCAACCCGCGAGTCGCGTTGGAGGACACCGAGATCCGCGGCGTGCCGATCCGCGCGGGGGAGTCGGTCGTCACGCCGATGATCGCGGCGACCTGGGACCCGGATCACTACAAGCACCCCCACCGGTTCAACATCCACCGCCGTACGGACGGATCGAGGACCTTCGGCGCCGGCCCGCACTTCTGCCTGGGCGCCTCACTGGCCCGAGCACACCTGAGGATCGCTTTCGAAGCACTCTTCACCCGGTTCCCGAGGCTCATCCTCGCGATCGACGCGGACGAACTCCCCTGGGACGAGGACAACCTGTTCACCCGCCCGCTCGTCCTGCCGGTCGCCTGGTGAGGGGGGCGACAGCGCACGGGCCGGGGTCGGCGGACTACCAGCGCGTCGTGAGGGTTCGAGCGGACCGCGACCGGATCGGTCACGGTCCGCTCGAAGGCCCTGGGCGGGAGAGTGCGTAGCACCGACGCCGCACCACAGCCCGGCGTCCGGGGCCCGCATCGCGCAGTGCGCGGCGCGGGCCCCGGACGGTGAGGCGGGCCCGGGATCAGGCGAAGGTGTTGGTGGACCAGATGGCGTTGCCGATGCCTTCGCCGCCGTCGGCCTTGTAGACGACGAGGTTGCCGTCGTCCTGGAGCTTCAGGAAGGCGCCCGTCGACCAGAAGGTGCCGGAGGCCCAGAGGCCGCGGCTGCCGTCCGAGGTGTAGACGACGGCGTTGCCGTCGGGCTGGATCCGGAGGAAGGCATTGCCGTTGCCGGCGGTGTTGCTGTGCCACAGGACCGCGTTGTCGCTGAGGCGGTAGAGGACGAGGTCACCGTCCCACTGCATGGCCAGGCGGGTGGTCTTCGCGTACACCTGCTGGCCGGCCACGAGCTGGGTGCCGGAGCGGAAGGTGGTGGCGCTCCAGACGGTGTTGGCGACCGTCTCGGCGGCGTTCTTCTTGTAGAGCGCGAAGGTGCCGTCGTCCTGGAGCTTGAGGAACGCGCCGTTCTGGCCCCAGGTGTTGGAGCCCCACAGGGCGCCGGTGCCGGCGGCCGGGTTGCCGTCGTTCTTGTACAGGACGAAGTTGCCGTCCGTCTGCACGTACGCCCACGCCCCCTTGTTCCCGGAGGTGTTGGTGTTCCAGGTGGGCTCGGCGTCGGCGCGGCGGTAGCGGACCAGGTTGCCGTCCGCCTGCATCTCGACCACGGCGGTCTGCGACTGGAACCACTGACCGGGCTTGATCTTGGTGTCGCTGTTCAGCTTCTGGTCCAGGCGGATGGTGCCGGCGGACCACAGGACGGAGCTGCCGTCGGCCTTGACCATGGCCACGTTGCCGTCGTTCCGGAGCTTGAGGAACGCGCCGTTCTGGCCCCAGGTGCCGGAGGCCCACAGGGCGCCGGTGCCGGCGGCCGGGTTGCCGTCGCTCTTGTAGACGACGAGGTTGCCGTCCGGCTGGATGTACGCCCAGGCGCCGTTGTTGCCCGAGGTCCCGCTCGACCACAGGATCCCGTTGTCGACCTGCTTGTGGGTGACGACCAGGTCGCCGTCCGGCCGCATGGTCAGCTTCAGGTCCGCGCCGACGATCGACTGTCCGGAGGTCAGCTTGGTGTCCGACTTGACCGACACGCCGCCGGCGGCCACGGTCGAGGAGACCCATCCGCCGAGGTCGTCGACGCGGGTGGCGGTCGCGCCGGTGCGGGTCTCGGTGGCCGGGGTGTCGAGGCAGCCGCCCTGCCAGGAGCGGGAGGCGACGGCGACGAGTTCGGACTTGCCGCCCGTCTCGCGGATCGTGGGGGCGCCGGTGTCGCCCTTGCAGACCGCCGCGCCGCCGGTGCCGGTGACGCTGATGCCGGTCGCGCTCACGGTGCCGAGGGTGAAGGAGCCGGTGTGGGGCTTCAGCGGGGCCCACTCGTCCTTGGTGCGGCCGTACCCGGCCACCCGCAGGTTCTCTCCCGAGGTGGGGGCGGTCGTGGCGAACGCCGGCGGGGTGATGCCGTCCACGGCGGTGGCCAGGCGGGCCATCACCAGGTCGCGCTCCTGCCGCGGCACCAGCTCGGCCACGTCGGCGGACTTGGCGCCCACCGTGACGGTCGTCTTCCACTTCGGCGCGCCGGCCGCCAGCGTCTGCGGCTGTGCGGGGTCGTCGGAGAAGCAGGACGCGGCGGTCAGCACCCAGTAGTGGTCCACCAGCGTGCCGGTGCAGCCGCGCAGGGCGTCGCCGACGACGATCCGGGCGGTGTAGGCGTACGAGCCGTCGGCGGCGGCGTCGCCGGTCACCGCGCCGGCCGGGGTGAAGGAGGTCATCGTGCCGGCGGCCGCGGCCGCGGCCGCTACCAGCACGCCCGCTCGTCGGGAGCGGAGCGAGGAGTTGCGAGGCATGAACAGGGTTCCCAACGATAAGAGGTGAATTCGGGTAGCGATCGGTCCGACGTGGTCCGGCGGGTTTCCCGCCGGCGTCTTCGCCGACGATCGCGAAGCGCTGTCCTGGAGCACGGAGGGCCTGCGGGGCAGGTCAGCGGTGAGGCTGGCCCGGCAGTTCGGGCCCGTGGTCGCCGAGGCCGGGGACGAGTGAGCCGCCCGCGTCCGACGGAGTCCGCGATCGCGCGGCCTCTGACGGGCCGCCAGGCCGTCGCCCTGCACCCGCTCAGCGGCCTGGAGCGGTACGAGCGGCAGGCCTGCAGCCGGCTCGCCGGCCTGTGCGGCCGGTGGCCCATCGCCGAGCGACGGCAGCCGGCTGCCGAGGAACTCGCAGCGCAGGCCCGGCCGTTCGGCATCCTGGCGGTCGGAGTCCCGCTGTGCGGCCCCGTCGGGCTTCGTGGCGTCGGCCGCCGTCTGCGGGGTGGACGCGGAGGGCGTTCGCACCGCTCGCGGGCCGCGGCGATGCGGGCCGCTCGGATGGTTCGGGTCCCGCTGGTCCCGGTCCCGCCACTCGCGCGGCGGGGCCGGGGCCGGGGGATCAGGCGTGCGTCAAACCGCCTGATCGGAGCCTCACTTGGAGGTGGTGAGCTCCAGCAGGGTGAACGGGCGCTGCTGCGGGTCGGTGAGCTCGCCGACCTTGTTCCAGGTGTTCGGCTTCAGGTCGTGGATCTTGGTCTCGGTGCCGTTCACCATGACCACGTGGACGGAGTAGTCGGAGGTGGAGACGGCGTAGGTCGACGGCAGCTCCAGGCTGAGCCGACCGGACGTGCCGGTGGTGGTGAAGCAGAAGCGGCCGCCGCCGACCTTGTCGGTCTCCGCCATGTTCCGGGCGTCGACCTCCAGCAGGCCCGGGGCGCAGGGCACGAGGACGATGTGGCCGTCACCGCTCTTCAGCCGGATGCCACGGTCCGCGAAGATCTGGTCCGCGCCGGGGTAGGCGAAGTCCTCCACGGCCGGCGGCGGAGTGTCGTCGGCGGTCAGCGCCTTCGGAGCGGCGGCGGTGCCGCCGGGCGCGGCGGCGCTGCGGTCAGCCGCGACGGCGCCCACGACGCCGGACACCGCGACCGTGCCGGCGACCGCGCCGACGATGACCATCTTGGTGATGGAACGCATGAATAAAACCCCCTGATTAGCCGTCAATTGCTGCTGGTTCGCAGCGGACCTGCCGAGTCGGTGCACGTACCGGCGACCTGGTCGAATGGCGTTTCCGGCCACCCCCGGCCACCCCCGGCCCCGACCGGCACCATTGCTATCACGAGCGGGTCGACTTCCGGAAGATCGTTTCCCGCTTCGGAAGCATCTGGAATTCCGCCATGTTCGTGTACGGCCTATATGCCCGGGGAAAAGGTTGTCGCGGGCGGGTGAGCCGTGGACCGAGCCGCTACCGGGTGGTCCAGATCGCCGCGGTCCCGAAGACGACAAGGGACACGAAGACCTGCGCCATCATGGCGGGAGGCCACGTGTTGTCCTCCGACTCGCCCCTCTCCTTCGCCTCCATCAGGCGCTGCGCGAACTTCCTGCGGTGGCCGACCATTCCCACCGGGAAGGCCACCACCGCGAACGAGTACATGGCGAGCACCGCGGCCGCGTCCATGTGCTTCGCGTAGTAGCTGCCGAGGCCGAAGACCACCATCGCGGCCGGCGCCAGCGCCATGCTGATCCGGTGCGTGCGCGTGGGCATTCCCGGTACCAGGACCGCCCAGAACACCGCGGTCGCCAGAATCGCGAGCCACCACCACGAAACGACACCAAGCCCCAACGGATACACCGCACACCCCCCTCGTTCCGGCTGTGGAGCCCGCGTCGGACGCGGGCTCCACAGCCACTGTTCTGTCACGGCCATTCGAACACGGCCGATCACTCACTGCCTAGCGATCACCTGATCAGTCGTCGCTCGAGAACCAGCTGACGACGGACGAGACGGCACTGTGTCCGGCCTTCACCAGCCTCTCGCCGACCTTCTCGGTCACCTTCACGCCGAACTTGGCCGCTTCCGCCGCGCCCTTCTCGATCGCGCCGACCACTCGGCCACCGATCAGGGAGAGGCCGACGGATGCCACCGAGCCGATGAACTTGTCGCTGCTGAAGCCGTAGCCGATCCCGGTGTACAGGGCCGAAGCCACCCCCGTCACCAGCGAGAACGTGCCGACGGCGGCCGCGAAGGGCTGGCCACCCGGAATGAGCATCAGGCCGGCCGCGACGAACCCGCTCCAGGTGCTGACACTGCCCAGGAAGTCTCCGTAGTCCTTGAACAGCTGCTTGTCGTCCTTCGGCGGAGAGCCCGGAGCGGGCTTCTCGGGAGCCGGAGCCGGAGTGGTCACCTTGTCGTTGGCCGGCGTGTTCACCGGGTCGACGTGGTTGGCCTCGTTGGCCTTCGCCTGGGCCGCCGCGGCGGCGGCAGCGGCGGCCTGCTCCTGCGCCCGCTTCTGCGCGGCGATGGCGTGGGCGTCGCTCGCGGCCTGCGACGCCGTGGCGGCGTCCTTGCCCGCCGCGCTCGCGCTGGCCGCGGCCTGCGCCGCCGAGGCCCTCGCGCTCGCCGCCGAGTTCACGGCCTGGTTCGCGGAGGTGGTCGCCTGGGTGGCCGAGTAGTTGGCCTGCCGGTTGGCCGTCTGCGCGGTCGCCGCCGCACTCTTGGCCTTCTGCGCCGAAGCGGCGGCGGCTGCCGCGGAGGCGTCGGCGGCGGCGGACTTGGCCTTGGCGTCGTCCGCGTACCCCTTCGCCTGCTGGGCCGACTGCCCTGCCAGGCTCGCCCAGTGCGCGGCCTCATCCGACGCGTGGCGCGCGTCCGCGGCGATCTGGTACGCCCGCTGGGCGCTCTCGCTCGCGGTGGCCGCGTCCTTCGCGGCGTTGGCGATCATGCTCAGCACGGACGACACGTGCGCGTCGGTGTCCGCGTCCTTCTGCGCCGCCGTGAACTGGGTCTTGCGGACGAACTCGTGCTGCATCCAGGCCGGTCCGGCCAGGGCGACCGCGCCCGCGGCCTTCACGTTGGGCCCGCCGCCGTCCGTGGCGACCACCACGGCCACCCGGTCGTCCTCGGCCAGGGCCTTGGCGTAGCCGTTGGACAGGAAGGCGGCCAGGACCGACACCCGGCCGTCGGCCAGTGCCGCGCCGCCGTCCCGCTGGACGGCCTTGCCGCCGTCCGAGACCAGGGAGACGGTCCGCACCCGCAGGTCCTCGGCCTGGGCCTGGAGCGCCCCACCGCTGAGGAACTTCTCGACCGCGGTCGGGTCGGTGCTCGCCAGCGTCTTCTGCGCCTCGGTCGCCAGCTTGGCGTTGGCGATGCTCGTGACGGCCAGGATCTTCTCCCGGTCGTCGAGCTGCAGGCTGCGCTGGTAGTCCGACTTGGCCCAGGAGACCACGGCCTCGTCGGTGCCGGAGAGCGCGGCCTGCGCCGACGCCCGGGTCCAGGAGCCGGTGGACTTCAGCAGGTTGACCGCGGCCTTGCGGCCGGCCTGGGCGGCCGTCGCCGTGGCGGTTCCGGTCGCCGCGGCCTGCTTGACCAGGTCCTTCGTCGCGGCGTCCTGCGAGGCGGCCTCGGTCTGCTGCTGGTTGAAGTCCGCCTGGGTCGCCTGATCGTCCTTCAGCAGCAGGTCGGCCTGGGTGACACCGAGCTGCTTGTCCGACTCCAGCTGCACGGCCTCGGCGTCACGGGCCAGCTTCTCGAGCGTCTGGGCCTTCGCCACCGCCGAGGCCGCGGTCTCGGCGGCGACAGCGGCGGCGTCCGCGTGCTGCCCCGCGATCTTCGCCCAGTCCTGGGCCTGGCCCGCGGCGGCTGCCGCGGCGTCGGCTGCCGCGGCGGCCTTCTCCGCGTGGTCGGCGGTCCGGTTGGCCAGATCCTTGGCCTCGCCCGCCGCGGCGGCGGCCGCGGTGGCGAGGTTCTGGGCACGGGTCGCGGCCGCGCTGGCCGTATTGGCCGCGTTGCGGGCGGTGGTGGCCGCGTTGCGGGCGCGGGCCGCCTGCTCGGTGGCCTGGCCCGCGGAACCGGCCGCCTGGGCGCTGGCCTCGGCGGCGGCGGCGGCGTTGTTGGCGGCGCGGGCCGCGGCGGAGCCGGCCTGGCCCGCCCGGGCGCTCGCGTCGGCGGCGGACGAGGCGGCCGACGCCGCGTCCCGCGCACCGGCGGCGGCGTTGCGCGCCAGCACAGCGGCGTCGCTCGCCGCCTTGGCCTGGGACCGGTCGCCCGCGGCGGCGGCAGCGGCGTTGTACGCGCGGCTGGCGGCCTGGCCGGCGGCGGCCGCGGCCGAAGCGGCCGAACGCGCCGCCGTGGCAGCCGTCTTGGCTGCCGCCACCGCCGTGTTGGAGGCGTCGATCGCGGTCTTCGCGGCCTCCGCCGCACCCTGGGCGGCCTCGGCGGCCCGGTTGGCCGCGGCGCCCGTCTTCTCGGCGTCGTCCTTGGTCTTGGCAGCCTCGTCCGCGGCCGTCAGCGCGGCCTGCTTGGCCGTCTCGGCGGCCTTCTCGGCCCGGGCGCCCGCCTCCTGGGCGGCGGCCGTCTCCTCCAGGGCGCGCTTGGTGGCGTCCTTCGCGGTCTGGGCGAGCTGCTTGACGTCGAGCGTCTCCTGGTCCCTCGCCTGGGCGAGGAGCTGGCCGTTCTCCAGGAACCCGCGGATGTCGGCGGGTGTGCCGCTGAGCGCCCGGCCGGCCTGCTTGGTGAACTCCGGGCCGGTGTAGACGTCCATCAGCCGTAGGACGGCGACCCGGTCGTCCTCCTCCTGCGCCTTGAACCGGCCGGTGGTCAGGAAGGCGTCCATGGCCTCGGCGGTGCCGTCGCCGAGCGCCTTGGTCCCGGCCGTGCGGACGGCGACGTCGGCGCCGTCGACGATGGTGACGATCGCCGCCCGGCGGTCGTCCATCATCGGGTTCTGCCAGCCGCTGGTGACGAACGCGTGGAGGTCGGCGTCCGACCCGCTCAGCGCCTTCGTCGCGGCGTCGCGCACGCCCTTGCCGGTGCTGCTCAGCATCTTGATGACGGCGAAGCGCTCGTCCGACGCCTGAGCACGGCTCAGCGTGCTGGTCAAGAACGTGGTGATGTCGGCGTCCGAGCCGACCAGTGCCCGTGCGGCCGCGTCCTTCACCGCGGTGCCGCCGCCCTGCCAGGCTTCGACCACCTGCGCGCGGTAGTTGGCCGGCAGCGGCTCCGGGGCCGTGTCGGACGGAAGTGCTTGGGCGACCGTCGTCCCCATGACGGTCGCGGCCAGCATCATGGCCGTGGCGGACAGGATCCTGGCGCGTGAGCGCCGTGCCGACCCTGCCCTCATTGGCGAGTTCGCCATTTCCCCCTCTTCTTCCCCAATCTCCTGGCCCGTCAGGGCCAGTGTTCACCAGGACAGTTGTCCTGATGCCGCAGGAATCCTAATGCCGGAGAAGGCGGATCGACGGGGCGGAATGATTTTGTCTGGATCGCATGCCAACTGGCTGAATCCCCGTCGGTTTCGGCCACCGATCGCATAGGCCTGCAATGGATTCACCCAAACGGCGGCAAAGGACCGGTTCATCACCCTCGTCCGGTTCACGTACATCCCCCCTGCGCCCCGAATGTCAGAGTGACTGACCCTCAGTATGGCGGCCAGTCACTGAAAGTGATGACAGGATAGGGATTTGCCAAACCAGGAAAAATACAGGAAGGGCACAGGAAGAACACAGGAAGAGTGCCGCTCCGGGGGCGCGAGCATCCGATCCACCGGGGAGCAGCGAACACCACCGTGGTGTTCGCCGAAGCTCGCGAGGTTGCTGAAGGTTTCCGGGGTCGAGTCGATCGGTGCGCCGGCCGCTGTTCCGGAGAAAGGGCGACGGCCGGGCGCGGTGGCGCATCAACTAGCGCATGTCGGTGGGTATTTCGGCGGAGTGTCGTCCTGCTGGGCGGGCGGGAATCCGTCATCACGCACCTGTGTTTCCGTGATCACGTGGTCATCCGAGGGTGCTGTGTTGATCCTCGAGTTCGCCACCGTTTGCCGTGAGGGAAGCGGTTCGCCGGCGTGCGATCGACGCCTTCCAGGCCGCCACCGCACTGGCCTGCTTCCTCCACGTTCCCGATCTCGCCGCGCGCTTCTCGAAGGAGGACCGCGGCGGCGGGTGGCGGCTCGCCGAGAACCCGGCGTCGACCGGCGCGGTCCGAGAGGGAGGCATGTGGCGTGAGGGAACGTGTGGGATCGCCGCAGCTCGGCTGTCCACGGAGGCGGTCACCCGGCGGAGTGGAGAATGGGCGAATCCCGGGCGGGGGCGCTCCGGCGGGCAGTACGGTGCCCGCATGACCGTGCTCGTCCGCCGTCGTCACATCGACTTCGGCCGCATCCACTCCACAGGCTGTCCGGTCATCGTCTGATCGCCCGTTCCAGCCGCCCGGCCGTGCCGTTCCGTTGCGCTCTTCCGTTGCGCTCCGTTCCGAACGGCACCGCCGTGGCGGCCGTCGTTCGCTGCCGCCGCGAGGGTCGGCCGTCGCCCCGGTCGACGGACCCTCCGAGCGGCGCTCCGGACGCATCCGGCGGGACGCGTTCACCCGCTGCTTCGTGCCGCCCGCTCCGTGCTGCCCGCAGCACGGACCCGCGGGCGGGACGGGGCGCTCCCGCGCGTCCCGGCCGACCACGATCCGACCGCACCGAGAGGACAGCCGTCCACCATGACCGACACCGCCACCGACCACTACCTGCGCAACAACGCCGACTACGCCGCGGCCTTCGACGGGCCGCTCCCGCTCCCGCCGGCCCGTCGCACGGCCGTCCTGGCCTGCATGGACGCCCGGCTCAACGTGTACGGCGCGCTCGGCCTCGCCGAAGGCGACTCGCACGTGATCCGCAACGCCGGCGGGGTGGCCACCGACGACGCCATCCGCTCGCTGGCGATCAGCCAGCGGCTGCTCGGGACCCGGGAGATCATCCTCATCCACCACACCGACTGCGGCATGCTCACCTTCGGCGACGACGCCTTCCGCGAGTCGATCCGGGAGGAGACCGGCGTCAAGCCCCCGTGGGCCGCCGAGGCCTTCGCCGACCTGGAGACGGACGTGCGCCAGTCGGCCGCCCGGATCCGCACCAGTCCCTTCGTCCCGCACACGGACGCCGTGCGCGGCTTCGTCCTCGACGTCGCGACCGGCCTCCTCAAGGAGGTCGTGCTCTGACCTGACGGCGTCCCGGTGCGGCGGTCGGACGGGGCCGCCGCACCGGGGCCCGGCCGGCCCGTACGGGAGAGTCGAGGGCGGCGCCGGCCGTCGACTACCCTCCCCCCTCGTGGACGATCACCCCGAACCCCGGACCCTGCGCGTCTTCGTTGCGCTCGCCCCGCCCGACGACGCCAAGGACGAACTGGCCAGGGCCCTGCGACCCGCCTATGCCGGCTACCCGCGGCTGCGGTGGAACCGGATCGAGGACTGGCACATCACCCTGGCCTTCCTCGGCGAACAGTCGTCCGCGGCGGTGCCGCTGCTGCGGTCGGCGCTGGCCGCCGCGGCCCCGTCGCGCCCCGCCCTGCGGCTGGGCCTGCGCGGTGGCGGCTACTTCGACCAGCGGCTGCTGTGGACCGGCGTCGACGGTGACCTGGAGGGACTGCACCGGCTCGCCGCCGACGTCCGGGATCTCGTCAGGTCCTGCGGGATCGACTTCAGGGAGCGGCCGCTGAACCCCCATCTCACCCTGGCCCGCTCCCGCCGCGACGACTCCGTCAGCGTGCCGCTGGCGGCGGCCGGGCTCACGGGGTTCGTGGGCCGGCCGTGGCGGACCGAACGCCTCCACCTCGTCGGCAGCAACATCGGTCGCGGCCCCGGGCCGATCCACTACCGCGACATCGAGGCGTGGCGGCTCGGCGTCGCCGCGGCCCCGGCCTGAGGCGCCCGGGGGGGCGTAGGCCGGGGAGCCGGGTGCCTGCACCGGCCGACGGGTACGTGCCTACGGGTGCGGCTCCGTTCGATGTCGCACGGTTTTTCCGCCGTCCGTGATCGATCGGCGGATGTGACATCGGTCACACGCGTTCCGGCCGTCGGTCGGCCCTCGTTCGCAACACGCCGATCCGCAGGTCGAATTCGCGACTCGGAGTCCCCGGCGCGCCGGGTGGGCGTCCGAAACGATCTCGCTGCTGACGGTGGATTGGCCCTAGCCTGCCGGGCATGTCCCAGAACACGAACATCCCCGGTTTCCCCGGGGGGCCGACCGCTGCGGTCGGCGACTCCGCCAAGGTGCAGCGCCAGGTACGGCAGCAGGCGGGCGTCGGACCGGTCTACGGCGGCGGCGGCACCCTCTTCTCCGAGCCCGTCCTGGTGGTGAACCAGAAGGCCAAGCTGATCGAGCTGACCAACGAGTACTCGGTCTTCGACCAGCAGGGCGCCACGCTGGGCTCGGTGGTCCAGGTCGGCCAGAGCGGCCTGCGCAAGGTGGTACGGCTGCTCTTCTCCATCGACCAGTACCTGACCCACAAGCTGGAGATCCGCGACGCGCAGGGCACCCCGGTGCTGCTGCTGACCCGTCCGGCGAAGTTCATCAAGTCGCGGGTGATCGTGCAGCGTCCGGACGGCCAGGAGGTCGGCCAGATCGTTCAGCAGAACGCCATCGGGAAGATCAACTTCTCGCTGGAGGTCGGCGGTCAGAAGGTCGGCGCGATCAAGGCCGAGAACTGGCGGGCCTGGAACTTCTCCATCGTCGACGGGACGGACACCGAGATCGCCCGGATCACCAAGACCTGGGAGGGTCTGGCGAAGACGATGTTCACCACGGCCGACAACTACGTTCTCCAGATCCACCGTCCGCTCCCCGACCCGCTGCTCAGCCTGGTCGTGGCGACCGCGCTGACCGTGGACACCGCGCTGAAGCAGGACGCCCGCGGCCTCGGATAGCCGCGAACCGGGGAAACCGGGGACTGACGGGCAGGCCGCCCGAGCGTTGCGGGCGGCCTGCCCGTCCCCGCGTTCCGGCTCGGGGGAGGGGGCTCGGGGGAGGGGGCTCGCCGACCGGCCTCTCGAACGCCGCGACGCGTCAACCGGGTTCCGGGCGGTCCCCGGTGCGTGCACTCCGGGCGGGAGGCACCCGTAGGCGATGCCCGGGGGCGGGCCGCCCCCCGACTCAGACGAAGGCGATGACGAGCAGGACGGCCGCCAGCAGGAGAACGACCGTCAGCGCCGGGGCGCCGGTACGCCCGCCGGCCTCGGAGGTGACGGCGATCAGCGAGACGGCGGGGACCGCCAGCGAGAGGAAGACCGCCAGCCATCTGACGGTACCGATGGGAACCCCGGCGACCATGGCCCCCCAGACGGTCGTGAACATCACCGCGAGCCAGCCCGTCGCGGTCAGCGCCGCCCAGGTCGCACGCGCGGTCCACCGCTCGACCGGGTCGGCCGAGCGGAAGTTGGTACGGGTCATCGTGAAGATCCGGGTCAAGTTCGCCACCTGAGCATCCTTTCGAACAACACGGCCGGGCACCAGTGACGGAAGCACACGGCGACCCGGCGTCCGGAGTAAGGGTGACGTCGCGTCGGGCCAGGTCGGCGTGGACCCTCGCCGGCGCGGCCGTGAGGGTCCACGCCCGTGGTCAGCGGGTGACGCTCCAGACCAGGCTGCGGGTCAGCGCCGGGGTCAGGGCCGGGTCGATGACGGCCGAGGTGGGGTCGTTCGCCACGGCCTTGAGCTCGTGGGCCGCGGGCTTGGAGCCGGTGGGGCCGAGGTCGGAGACGGCGATCGACTTGTGGTCGCGCAGGGCCGTCACCTCCTTGCCGTCGAGGTACCAGCGCAGCTTGGTGCCGGAGACCGGGAGGTCGACGGTGAGGTGGTCGGTCGCGGTCAGGCGGGTGGTGACCGGCGTGCTGCTGGAGAGGGTGGAGGCGTGCCGGTAGAAGCCGGCGATCATCGCCTCGCGGCCGGGGAGGTTGAACTCCCGCCCGAGGGAGCGCATCACGGAGTTGTCGGTCGGCCGGTTGAGGCCGGTCGGGTAGTTGCTGCCGCCCTGGTACGCGCCGACGGTGCCGCCGTCGGGCGAGGTCTTCCCGAGCCAGCGGTACCACTTGGCCTTGTCCTGGCGCATCCGGTCGGCGCTCAGGGTGGTGATGTTGGGCTGCGGGGGCTCCGCGCCCTGGTAGGGCCCCGCCCCGTCGGCCCAGTACTCGTCCGCGAGCTTGCCCAGCGAGTGGCCGGTCTCGTGCACCGCTATCTGGCCGGACGCGCTGTTGCCGCCCGCGACGGTGGCGATGCCCTCGTACCCGAGCGGTGACTGGGTGCTGCCGTAGCCGGCCCCGCCGTACTTGGCGGTGTTGGCGACGACGATCACGAGGTCGGCCTGCGGGGCCTTGGCGGCGTAGGTGTCGACGGCCTTGATGTCCACGCACAGCAGCCGCTCGATGGAGTTGCACCAGAAGCGCGAGCCGAGGGCGGTCTTGCGGACGGTGTCCTGCTTCGGGTCGCCGGAGACGCCCGACTGGGCGGAGACGGCGCCCACGGCCCACACGTTGAACAGCTTGCGGTAGGTGGCGTAGGGCTCGACGGCGCTGATGTCCTTCCACTTCGCCGCGGCGTCCTTGCGGAACTTGTCCTGCTCCGAGGCCGTGTAGCCGTCGCCGATCATGACCACGTCCAGCTTGCTGTCCGTGCTCCCGTTGTTGACGATCTTCGTCACGGTGCCGTCCGCCGCGGCGCCGGCCGCGTTCATGACCGGCGCGCCGACGAACGGGGAGGCGGCAGGGACCTTGGTCCGGCTGATGGCACCGTCCTCGGCGAAGACCTCCACGTCCTGGTCCCCCGGGGAGACGGTGACGGAGGCCGGGTCGACCGGGTCGGACGGAGCGGCGACCGCCGGGCCGACGCCGACGGCGAGAGCCGCCAGTGTCATGGCGCCGGCCAGGGTGACCGAGGTGAACCTGCTGGTGCGCAAGAGGGTTTCTCCGAAATCTGTGGGCGGCGAAAAGTGGTGGAGCGCGGGGGAGCGCGGCCCCGTGCCGTGCTGTCGCCGCACTCAGCCAACACGGCTGAAAGGAGCCGGAACTGACGAGGGGACACCATTCGGTGGCCCACCTCATCGGTGGATACGGCCGGCTGCCCACGAACGGTTCACGCGGGCTGTCGCCGTCTCGCCGGTGAGCGAGCTCCTGGCGGCTGCGGGACCGTCTCATCGCCTGCCGGCGTGTTCCGGTGGCCGGCCGGCCCGGTCTCCGGGGAGTCACCGGCGGGCGGGTGCCCGCTGGGTCAGGAGGACGGCGGCGGCCAGGGCGGCGACCGCGGCGGCGAAGACGGTGGTGGCGGTGCGCAGTCCGACGGCGCCGATCAGCGCGCCGACGCCTACGGCCGGCAGGGCCAGCATGGTGTACAGGGCGGCGAAGAAGGCCGAGACGGTACGGCTGCGGGTCCCGGGCGCTGTGCGCGCGCCGATGAGCGCGATCCCGTGGCCGACGGCGACGCCGGTGGCCAGGCCGACCGTCAGCGCCGCGCCGAGCAGCGGCAGGAGGGAGGAGGCCGCCACGGCGGCGGCGATCAGCCCGGCCGCGACGATCAGCCCGGCGCACGCCGCGGGCAGGGCGGCGCGCCCCAGTCGTGCGGCCAGGAGCTGGCCCGTGCCGGTGCAGGCGAAAGCGAGGGAGACGGTTGCCGCGGTGGCCAGGAGGTCGTGGAGGTGCGCGACTTCGGCCAGGAACAGCCCGGTCACCGCGGTGAGCACGCCGAGGACGGCGAACCCCGCGCCCGCGGCGAGCGCGGCGTGCCGGAACTCCCTGCGGAGGGCGGTGGGCACGCGGGGCGCGCGGGCGACCGAACCGGTTCCCCGCTTGCTCGGCGTCACGGTCTCGGGGGCCACGGCGAGTGCGGCCAGGGCTGCCGTCAGCAGGGCCGCGGCGGCGACCCAGGCGGCTCGCAGCGGCCAGTCGGTGGTGTCGGCGAGCAGAGCCGCGAGCAGCGGGCCGCAGGCCAGGCCGCCCATGTTCGCGGCGAGGGCCAGCCGCCCGCCACGGAACCGGCCGTCGGCGGGCGCCAGTTCGGCCAGGTGGGCGGTGGCGGTCCCGGTGATGAGCGCGGCGGCCAGCCCGGACAGCACCCGTCCGACCAGGAGGGCGGCCAGGTCTTCGGCGAGGAGGAACACGACGGCGGCCGCCAGGGCGGTGAGGAGCGCCGCGGCGGCGACCGGACGGCGGCCGTACCGGTCGGAGAGCCCGCCGAGCGCCAGCAGTCCCGCGACCACGGCCAGCGCGTAGACCGCGAAGGCCACGGTCACGGCCAGCGGTGAGAAACCGAAGGCGCGCTCGTACAGCGGGTAGAGCGGGGTGGGCACCGTCGTTCCGGCCGTGACGGCCCAGAAGGCGAGGGCGACCGCCCAGGTGCCGATCCGCCGTCTGCCGCCCGGGGCGTCCGCCCCGGGAGTGGCGGTGGTCCCGGCGGCGGGCGCGGTCGGCGGGACGGGTATCGGCGGGACGGGTATCGGGGAGGCGTGGGAGTCCACGTGCGGGGTTCCTTCCGCGTGGGCGTCTTTCGGGAACGGGAAGGGTCAGTGGGCCTGGAGGAGTGCGGCACGGCGCAGCCAGTACCGCCAGCCGGCGTCGATCTGGCTGTCGGGCCAGGCCACCGCGTCCTTCTCCAGGCATTCCTGATGGCCGGTCCAGTGCCGGAGCTCGCCCGCGGCGCGGGCGGTGAGCTGGGTCCGGCAGGCCCGTTCGAGCAGGATCGCGTACATGACCGCGTGGGCGGTGTCCCGGCCGACCGCCGCCAGGCCGTGTCCGGGCATCAGGCAGGCGCGGGCGCCGCCGAGGTCGGCCGCGAGCGCGCGGCCCAGCCCGGGGGTGCGGACGAGGTTGTCGGTGGCGGTGTACCGGGGCAGGCCGTGTTCGGCGAAGACGACGGCGTCGTGGCTGAGCGGACGGAGCGGTTCACCGAGCGCGCTGAAGGCGTTGACCGTCGGGGAGTGGGTGTGGACGCTGGCGCGCACGTCGGGACGGGCCCGCATGAGTTCGGTGTGGAGGTGGTGTTCGAGGTGGACGCGTCCGGTTCCCGCCAGCCGCTCGCCGGTCCACGAGACGAGCAGGACGCGCTCGGGGGTGATCTCCTCCAGGCCCCAGCCGGCCGACTTCATCCACACGCCGCGGCCGTCCGGGTCGCGGACCGCGAGGTGTCCCCACACCATGTCACCGTGCCCGGCCGCGGCCAGCGCCCGGCTGCCCAGTGCGACCAGCTCGATCGGGTCGATTGGGTCGTCCGTCATGGGTGGTGCTCCTTGATGTCGTGTCCGGGCCCGTTCTCGGGCTGCTGTGGCCGCCGTCTTCCCTCGTGTGCCGGGGGTTTCGGGCCATGCGTCCAGGGCGTCCGGGACCGCATCCTGCGGCGGTGCTCACGACCCTAGGAGCGGTCACGGATTGCGACCAGTGAAAAGAATGCAAGTGCTATTTTCACTTGGTGAAAGTCACGTCCCTCGACCTCAACCTCCTCGTCATCCTCGACGCCGTACTGGAGGAGGGCAGCGTCACCGGGGCGGCCCGCCGGCTGGACCTGTCGGCACCGGCCGTCAGCAGGGCCCTGGGCCGGCTGCGGACCGCCTTCGGCGATCCCCTGCTGGTGCGCTCCAGCCGCGGACTGAAGCCGACCGCGCACGCGCTGGCGCTGCGTCCGCGGGTACGAGCCCTGGTCGAGGACGCCCGGAACCTGCTGGGGCCCGCGGAGGAGGACGCGCCGGCCGCCTGGTGCCGCAGCTTCACCGTTCTGGCGCCCGAGGACCTGATCGGGTGCTTCGGCACGGACCTGCTGGCCCTCGTGCGCGCCGAAGCCCCCGGCGTCCAGCTGCGCTTCCTCGGCGAAGGGCGGGCGGCCGACGAAGGCGCGGCGGTGCGCGAGGGCACCGCGGATGTCGCGATCGCGGTCAACGCCTCCAAGGAGGCCGACCTCCGCTCGGAAGGGCTGGTCCGCGAGCCGCTGCTCGGCGTGGTCCGCGCCGGTCACCCGCTGAGCAGCGGCGAGGTCACGGCGGCCCGCTTCGCGGCGTGGGAGCACGTCGTGGTCTCCCGTCACGGCCGCCTGCGCACCGCGGTCGACAGGCTGCTGGAGGCCGAGGGCGTGCGGCGTACCGTCGCGGCCTCCGTGCCCGGCTTCACCACGGCGCTGCGCCTGGTAGCCGCCGGCGACCTGGTCGGGATCGTGCCCGCCGCCCTGGCCGGCCGTCTGGCCGACCCGCTCGAACTGGTCACCTTCCCGGTGCCGTTGGGCGTGAAGCCGCTGCGCGTCAGCATGCTGTGGCACCCTCGCCACGACGACGACCCGGCCCACCGCTGGCTGCGTGCCCGCGTCCGCGAAGCTGCCGGCCGGCGGACTGCCCCGTGACGCGCGCCGCCCCGCCCGTCCGCACGGGGCGCGGACGGGCGGGGCGGTCAAGTGCCATGGCACGGACAGGCCTTGGACCTGCGGCAGGCTGCCGGCGACGGTGAGGCCGAGGGCGCGTTCGTCGGCATGGTCCGGCGCCGTTACGGGCCCTCGGTCCCCGTCACGGCGCTGCTTCCTGATCCGGAAAGATCCCGGGGAAGGCCCGGGGCGGCGTCAGTAGATGAGGACGTCCCAGTGGCTGCCCTCGTTGCAGTACAGGTTGCCCGACGCGGCCTGCCACTGCGGGTAGCCGTCGCCCCGGAGGCCGATGTAGGTGAAGCTGTTCTGGACGTAGCCGTCGATGCAGGAGCTGCGGGCGATGTCGACCTTGTAGCCGTTGTAGTGGCTGTAGGTGCCGGAGGCGTGGCCGACCTCGGTGCCGCCCGTGATGTTGATGGCGCAGCCGCTGGCCTGCTTGAGGGTGATGACGGCGCTGACGGTGCCCGAGTTGATCTGGTCGAACGAGGTACAGGTGGAGTTGGACCTGGTGGTGCAGCCCCCGCTGGAACTCCACGTGATGCCGGCGCCGCTGAACTGGCCGGCGGCCGCGGACTGCGACAGCTTGGTGCCGCTGGCGCCGGCCGTGGGCGCCGAGAGGGCGAGGCCGGCCAGGGCCAGGGCGACGACGGTGGCTGCGGTGCGTGGCTTCATCTGCATCTCCCGGTGAGGATGGTGTGCATCCGACTCGACCCCCGCCCTCCTGCCGCGCCTCGCTGGGAGGGCGGGAGGTCCGGCGCCGGGCCGACGCAAGCGGCCCGGACATAGGGGTCGTACGCAGTGCTGTGACGCGACAGTGCTCCGGCACGAGGGCCGACCGATCCCTCCGGCGCCACCGCCTGCCGCTCCCGGGAAACGGGGGGCGACGGGCTTCGAGCGCCGGCATCGGACCAGGATGCCCCATCGTTGTCTATGCGAGTAGACCCCGGGCTGTGAATTTCGCGTGACCGGGAGCGGCCTTCAGTGCGTCGAAACGCTCAGGCGAGCGGTCCGGCGAAGTACGGTGTCGCGGCGGCGTCGGACGGGACCGCCGACGGCGAGGAGGCCGACGGGCGGCCGCCGCAAGTGCCCGCGGAGTACAGGGCGTTGGAGGTCCTCAGCATCGCGGCATGGTCCGACAGGTCGTACCGGTTAATCGAGGTGGCGAACTGCCGCTTGCCGGTGACCTCGCCGACCAGCAGGGTGTTGTAGCCGGGGATGCCGCCGTCGTGTCCCCAGAACTCGCCGCAGGGTGTGGTCAACCGCTGGAGCCCGAGGCCGTAGCCGGCGGCCGCGTTCGGGCCGCTGGTGTCCTTCATCTCGGCGAGTTCGGCCGGGCCGAGTAGCTGCCCGCCGAGCAGGGCGGCGATGAAGCGGGTGAGGTCCGCGGTGGTGGAGATGCCCGCCCCGGCGGCGGACGCCATCGACGGGTTGAGCAGCGTCACGTCGGCGGGGCCGGTGGGGAGCTTGTAGTAGCCGTGCGCGTGGGAGCCGGGGATGAAGGGCGAGTAGACGGGCATCGACGTGCCCGTCAGGCCCAGCGGCCGGATGATGCGGCGGTCCACCTCCTGCGCCCAACTGCGCCCGGTGAGGCGCTCGATGATCATGCTGATGAGCACGTAGTCGGTGTTGGAGTAGTGCCAGCCCTGACCGGGGGCGAAGTACGGCGGGTACGTGTCGGCGATGTCCACGAGCTGCTGCGGCCGGTAGGACGTCCATCGCCCACCCGCCAGCCACTGCCGCAGCGTCTCCTCGTTGCTCGCGTCGAACGCCGGGTCCTCGGTGAAGTCGTGGATGCCGCTGGTGTGGTTGAGCAGTTGGCGCACGGTGATGCCGGCGCCGTTCGGGACCACGCCCGGCAGGCGGCTCTCGACGGAGTCGTCGAGGCCGATCCGGTGTTCCGCGACCAGTTGGAGGACCACCGTCGCGACGAAGGTCTTGGTGACGCTGCCGATCCGGAACCGGCCGTCCGGATCGGCGGGCGCACCGGTGGCCAGGTCGGCCACGCCGGCCGCACCCTTCCAGACCGTGGAGCCGTTCTCCCGGACGCGGGCCAGCGTCGCCGCCGCACCGCCCTCCCGCACCATGGCCCGGACCACCGCGTCCAGGGCCGCCCCGTCCGCCGTCCGCTCACCGCCCGCCGCCACCCGGTGGGGCGCCGCCGGGTCGCCCGTCGCGCCGGCGGCCGGGGCCAGGGCCGCCAGCAGGCCCGCACCGGCGAGCGCGACGACCGCCGACCGCCCGACCGGGCGCCGCCACCGCCGACCCTTCGAGCCGAGTCTCCCGCGCCTCGGATCCGCCGTCCCGTCCGCCATGCCGTCCTCCCGAAGTCGACCGACCGGATGCGATCAACACCCGTCACAACAAAGACAATTGACAGGGTGTCAGTCAGCAGCGTTACGAGGCGTCCACCTCAGGTCCGGAGCATCTCCGTCCCGGGACCCATCTTCCCGCCCGGAGGACTCCACCTCAGGTCGAAGGCCGCCCCCGACGGATCCCTGAGGCCTCGGACGATCGAGTGGCCGGAGGCGTGAGGCCGAGGATGCTGCCACGCCCCGTCCGGGGGCTGTGGATCCCGTGACATCAAAACGTAACGCTTCCGTGGAAAGTCGCCGGGCGTAAAGTCTTCCCCAACTCCTGCTAAATCTGGCATGTTTCCCTCAATTCCCGTGCGATCCCCCTCACGCACGGTCTGAATCGGAGGATACGTGTCACCCCTGATATCCCGGCGGCTCGGCCGCCCGGCCGCAGCCCTCGCCGTGCTCTCGGCCATGGCGCTCGCCACCCCCACCGCGTTCGCGACCGCCGCCACCACGACCACCACCCCCACCGTCCCCGGCGCCGTCTCCGCGCCGGCCGCCCAGGTTCCCGCAGCACAAGCCCCCGCCGTTCCCGCCGCCGCGGGCGGCGCGGCGGGCTGGGCCGCCGGCACCCGTGCCTACCTGGTGATCAGCGCCCCCGCCGACATCGCCGCAGCCAAGGCCGCCGTCGCCGCCAAGGGCGGTACGGTCTTCTCGAGTTACGACCAGATCGGCGTCATCGTCGCCCACTCCACCAGCGCCGGCTTCGCCGCCGCGCTGCGCACCGTCACCGGCATCCAGCAGGTCGGCGCGACCCGCACCTCCGACGTGCCGGCCGACGCCTACAGCCCGGCGCTGCCCGCCAACCCGGCGCAGGCGGCCACCACGCTCACCGAGTCCAACCGCTGGGACATGACGCAGATCAAGGCCGACCAGGCCTGGAGCGTCAGCACCGGCTCGCCGTCCGTCAAGGTCGGCGTGCTCGACACCGGCGTGGACGACCAGCACCAGGACCTCGCGCCGAACTTCGACGCCGCCGACTCGGTCTCCTGTGCCTACGGCAAGCCCGACGCCCGCACCGGCGCCTGGCGGGACGTGGACACCCACGGCACCCACGTCGCCGGCACCATCGCGGCCGCGAAGAACGGCAAGGGCGTCATCGGTGTCGCACCGGGCGTGAAGATCGCCTCGGTCCGGATCGCCGAGCCGACCAGCACCCTGTTCTACGCCGAGAACACCGTCTGCGGCTTCGTCTGGGCCGGCGACCACGGCTTCAAGGTCACCAACAACAGCTACTACACCGACCCCTGGCAGTTCAACTGCCCGAACGACCTCGACCAGGCGGCCATCATCGAGGGCGTCAAGCGCGCCCAGGAGTACGCCGAGGGCAAGGGCTCGCTGCAGGTCGCGGCGGCCGGCAACGCCAACTACGACCTGGCCAACAAGACCACCGACACCGAGAGCCCGAACGACTCCACCAAGGTCACCCGGACGATCACCAACGCCTGCATCGACATCCCCACCGAACTCCCCGGCGTGGTGACCGTCGCGGCCACGGGCAGCGGCAGCGGCAAGGCCTCCTACTCCAACTTCGGCCGGGGCGTCATCGACGTCGCGGCGCCCGGCGGTGACGGTGCCACCGGTGTCTACTCGACCCTGCCCGGCGGCAAGTACGGTACCAAGAGCGGCACTTCGATGGCCTCCCCGCACGTCACCGGGGTCGCCGCGCTGATCGCGAGCAGCAACCCCTCGCTCACCCCGGCCGACATCCGGGCCCGACTGGCGAGCCAGGCCAACGACCTGGCCTGCCCCGCCTCCGACAGCCGCTGCACCGGCACCACCGCCGACAACTCCTTCTTCGGCGAGGGCCAGGTCGACGCGCTGAAGGCGGTCGGCGGTGCCACCCAGCCCACCGGCACGTACTTCGAGAACACCGCCGACGTGGCGATCCCCGACAACGCCACGGTGGAGAGCCCGATCACCGTCACCGGTGTCACCGGCAACGCCCCGGCGACGCTCAAGGTCGGTGTGGACATCAAGCACACCTACCGCGGCGACCTCGTCCTCTCCCTGGTCGCGCCCGGCGGCACGGTCTACCTCCTGGAGGACTTCCCGAACAGCGACGGCACCGCCAACGTCGCCAAGACCTACACCGTCAACGCCTCCGCGAACGCGGCGAACGGCACCTGGAAGCTCCGGGTGAAGGACGGCGCCTCCGGCGACACCGGCACGATCGACGCCTGGAACCTCACCTTCTGATCCCGCGGTTCCGCCCGGCCGACCGACGCCCGAGCGCGTCGGTCGGCCGGGAGCGTGCGCAGGACGCCGACCACCACCGGGGCGGGCGGCTCACCAGGCCCTGCTCCTATCTGCCGTCCTCGTCGGCCTCGTCGGCGTCGGGCGCCAGGCCGACCTCCTCGCGGTCCTCCTCGGTGCGCTCCTCGAGCTCGGCCTCGTCGGGGCGTCGCGGCAGGCCGCGGCCGTGGCCGGTGTCGGGGTCGCCCTCGACGTCCTTGTTCGACTTGTGGTGCGACATGGTTCCTCCTGGGCCGGACGGCCCGCGGGCGGGTTCGCTGTTCTTCCCCCTCCTATCACCGCCCCTGGTCCGGCAGTCCGCAAGTCGGCTGGTAGGCCCGCGGCCGCGGGGCGGGACCGGTAGCCGGTGCGGAACCGGGTCGGCCCCAGAACTCCCGCAGGGCGGCGTTGACGGCGGCGGGTCCCTGGGCGTGCGGCCTCCGCCGGCCCGGTCGCGGTCGTCCCACACGGTCACGTGCACGGCTGCCGCAGGGCATCCTCCCGAAGCCGAGGAAGATCAACTCCACTGAGGGCAGGATTCGGTGGTCAGCTCGACATCGACCGTGTCGAGCGGGGGCGGTGTCCGGGCATCACGGCGCCCCCGCGCCGCTGCCGCGGGAGGTGGCGGCGACCAGGTCGCGGGCGATCCGGGCGGCGCCGTCCGCCTGTCGGGCGGGGGTGGCGGCCGGCCGGGCCCGGGTGCCGGACGGGCCGTTGAGGGCTTCGGCCAGGGCCCGGGCGATGACGTGCTCCTCGGCGTCGGCGACCACCACATTGGGGCTGTCGGCGGCCTTCAGGTGGACGCGCTGGTCGTCGAAGTCGCGGACGCCGGGGACGGCCACCACCGGCAGGCCGGAACGGACCAGTTCCTGCACGGTGTTGTACCCGGCGTGGGTGATCGCGGCGTCGGCGTGCCGGTACACGTCGTAGGCGGGCCCCAGGTACGGGCGGACCCGCACCGGCCCGGGCAGGCCTGGTGGCACGAGGACGGCGCCGTCGAAGTGCGGGCCGGTCAGCACCAGGACGTCGACGCCGGCGGAGGCGGGGCGTCGGCGCGTGAACGCGCGGATGCCGTGCAGCGCGGCCGTGAGGAATCCGGGCGCGTCGTCGTGCCCGCCGCCGCCGGCCACCACCGCGACCCGGAGGGCGCGGGTTTCCTCGGGCCAGGGCGACCGGTCGTCGAGCAGCGGCCGGACGACGTGGGGCACCCCCAGCACCCGCACCCCGTGGACGGTCTCCTCCGGTCCGGGCTCGCCCAGCAGGTAGATCGTGCCGATGGCGGGCGTGTGGCGGGAGACCCAGTGGGGCGGGTCGGGGCGGTTGCGCTGGAAGCGGTGCACCAGGAACTGGGGGCAGCCCAGTCGGGCTGCCTGGTCGTACAGTTCCCGCTGCACCGTCACGTCGTGCAGCACCACGTCGTCCGGCCGCAGCACCCAGGCGACCATGGCCCGGGCGAGACCGTGGTCCACCGCGGGGCCGGTCCCGTGCAGTGGCTCGCCGACCAGGCTGTCGGCGTCGGTGGGCAGGACGGTCTGGGCGAAGCCGTAGTCCTCGATCAGCCGTTGGGGCCGTTCGGTCAGCAGCAGGGAGTCCCGGCCCAGCCCGCGCAGTTCGCGGTGGACGGCGATCTGGCGGGAGACGTGGCCCAGCCCCCGGCCCCAGGTGAAGGAGACCACACGGCCGTTCACGGCTTCAGCCGCCGATCATCGACATGCTGCGGTCGGGCCGGACGAAGTCGGGGTGGTTGATCTTGTGTCCGGGCCACTTGTGCCAGAGCGCCTCGCGGACCAGCCGTTCCAGTTCGGCGTCGTCGGCACCGGCGCGGAGCGCGGTGCGCAGGTCGGTCTCCTCCAGCGCGAACAGGCAGACGCGGAAGGCTCCTTCGGCCGTGGTCCGCATGCGGTTGCAGCTGTCGCAGAAGGGCTTCGTCACCGAGGGGATGAAGCCCAGGACCCCCGGGGCCCCGTCGGCGAAGCGGAAGGAGGTGGCCGGCTGCGGCGCGTCCTGGACGACGGGGGCCAGGTCGTAGGCCGCGGAGACCGCGGCCAGCGTCTCGGCGGCCGGGACGACCTTCTCCCGCTCCCAGGTCCGCTCCGCGTCCAGCGGCATGTACTCGATGAAGCGCACGTCGTAGCCGCCTTCCCGCGCCAGGCGGGCGAAGTCGACGGCCTCGTCCTCGTTGCTGCCGCGGATCACCACACAGTTGATCTTGATCGGGTCGAATCCGGCCTCGCGGGCCGCCTCCAGCCCCGCGGTCACCTTGTCGAAGGCGTCCCGACGGGTCATCTCGGCGTAGCGGTGCCTCATCAGGGAGTCGCAGGACACCGTGATCCTGCGCAGCCCCGCCTCCCGCAGGGGGCGGGCCAGGCGGTCCAGCAGCAGCCCGTTGGTGGTGATGGAGACGTCCACCCCCTCCAGCGCGCACACCCGGGCCACGATCTCGGGCAGTTCCCGGCGGACGGTCGGCTCCCCGCCGGTGATCTTGAAGTCGCGCACCCCGAGGGAGTGGAAGAGCCGGGCGAGCCGGTCGATCTCGTCGACGGTGAGGAGCTCCTCCTTCTCCAGCCAGGGCAGCCCCTCGGCCGGCATGCAGTAGGTGCACCGCAGATTGCACTTGTCGATCACGGAGATCCGGAGGTCGCCGCCGACCCGGCCGAACGTGTCGATGAGCGGGCCGCCGGTCGGGGCGGGTCCCGGATTGCGCCAGTCAGCCTTGGGCTTGGTCATGTCGGTCGGTCCTTCGGTCGGCGGAGCCGGTGCGCGCGGGGAGCAGCTCCTCGAAGCGCGCCAGCACCTGGTCGGGGTTCAGCTCGGAGG
The DNA here is from genome assembly GCF_042883725.1 of Kitasatospora sp. NPDC058184. Lineage (NCBI taxonomy): Bacteria > Bacillati > Actinomycetota > Actinomycetes > Kitasatosporales > Streptomycetaceae > Kitasatospora > Kitasatospora sp. NPDC058184. Next base: position 88,295 of record NZ_JBHVVE010000015.1, on the reverse strand, counting down.
TGTCGAGGTGGTGGACGGGGATCCGCGGGGCGAGCTCCTCGGCCACGTCCTCGAAGCACTGGGCCACCAGGGACACGTAGGAGCTGGTGAACGAGCGCTCCAGGACGCGGTCGCGGCGGCGCAGCCGGCGCATCAGCACGTCGGTACGGGCGGTCAGGTGGACCACCGCCTCGGGCGGCGGCAGCGCGGAGGTGATCAGGTGGTGGTAGCGGTAGTACGTCTCGTACTGCTGGGCGCTCAGGGCGCCGCTCAGCCGGAGCGCCTTGGCGTAGGCCAGCGAGCTGTGCACGTCCTGGTCCATGACGCCGCTCTCGCCGGTGCGGAGGTTCTGCAGGACCCGCAGCAGCAGGGTCTCCATCTGGCAGAAGAACCCCGAGGCGTCGTCCCCGCGCAGGTAGCGGGTCAGGTAGTTGTCCGGGCCCGGGCCCCGGTCCCGGCGCACCGGGACGATGTCCCGCACGTGCTCGGTGTCCGGGGCGCGGGCGGTGTGCCGCTTCAGCAGGGTGCTCTTGCCGACGGCGGGCGGGCCGATGACCACCACGCGGGCCGCTCCGTCCCTGCGCCACAGCGCGGGGACCGGATCGATCAGCCGCCGCGCCTCGTCCTCGATCTCGGCCACGGCACGGATCCCGTTGTCCGCGGCGTCGTCGGGGCGGCACCGCAGCAACTCGCCGACGCAGTACGCGGATGCCGCGTCGAGTCCAAGGCCCTCCCCGGTACCGGACTGCGGCGGGCTCCAGCGCAGGTCCGGGCCGGGTGCGGTACGCCGGGAGGCGCCCGCGTACCGGTGGACGAACACCCGCAGGTCGTGGGGCGCCTCCCCGTGGGGGCCGGGCGGGAGGTGGAGTTCGGTGAGGTAGCGCAGCCGGGTCGGGGCCACGCGCTGGCGGCAGGCGTGGCGGGCCACGGCCGCGGCGGTCTCCCGAGCGGTGCTGCCCGACGGCACGACGGCCCAGGGCAGGCCGGGCCGCTCGTCGGCCGACCGCGCTTCGGTGAGTAGGACCCGGTCCTGCCCGTCGAGGATGACGCACGCGGCACGGAGGTGGTCCGGGCGGTGCCGGGGCGGTAGTTCGGTGAGCATCACGGTCCTTGAGGTCGGTCGGAAGCGGCCGGGGGCGGTCGGGGTCAGCCGGTGCCGGCCGGTGGCGGCCCGGTCCTCGGGTACGCCCGGCGGGCCAGTTCCGCGAGGGCGAGCAGGGCGACCCGCTCCGCGAAGGCGACCGGGTCCACGGCCCGCCCGGCCTTCCGCACGGTCTCCCGGGGCGGCAGCAGCCAGGAGAACCGCACGTCACCGCCGAGCAGTGCGTGCAGGACGGCGTCCGGTGGCGCCGACGGGCGGGACAGCGCCGCCCGCACGCGGAAGTCGGGCTGTTCCACTGCCGGGTCCTCCGGCCCGGGGGCGGCCTCGACCAGGCCGTGGAGCCGGCACCCGGGCGACTCCTGGAGGACCAGGGCCCGCCGGCCGTCGGACGGCCCCTCCAGCGGGGGCACGCCGAGCCACCAGCAGCGCTCGGCTCCGTCGGTCACGGCCGGGTCGGGACCGACCGGGCCGAGCAGTTCGCCGTCCCAGCCCCGGCGGGCCAGGTCGGCTCGGAGCCGCTCGGCCGAGACGGGGAACAGCGAGGCCGCACGCCACCGGGGCACCCGTGCCTCGGGGGGAAGCGCTGCGGCTACCCGCCACCGGCGGACGGGAGAGCGCTCGATGTTCGCCAGCAACCGCCGGTAGGAGGAATCCGGGAACCGCACCCCGCCACCGAGGTGGGGTTGGGCGTCCAGCAGGCTCGTCAGCACGAGCAGCCCCACGCCGTCCTCCGGCCCGGGCCCGGGCGCGGGCCACTCGTCGCGCCCGAGCACACCGAGGTAGTGGGTACGACCGGCGTCGGTGAAGGTCCCGGACGCGGCGGACGGGTCCTCGCCCCGCGCCAGGCAGCGGGCGACGCGCGGCCAGAACCGGGGCGGCTGCTCCCCGGCCCGCGACTGCGGCCGGACGACCGGGGGAAGGGCATGGGCCGGCGGCGCGGAGGGCGGAAGCACCGGAAGCACCGAAGGCACCGGACGGTCCGGGAGCCGGGCGTCGAGCTCGTGGTCCAGCTCCACCAGCGCCGAACCGAGCCGGGCGCGCAGCAGGATCGCGAACAGCCCGGTGCCCGACAGCATCACCGCCCCGGTGGCGGGGACCGGGTCATGACGGCTGGTGACGACGGCGGGGCCGGCGTCGGGATCGGCCGCCGGCCCGGGCCGCACCTCGCGCAGCCGCCCGCCGTACTGCGCCGCGGAGTAGCCCAGGCGCCCGTCGAGCAGGTCGCCCAGGTCGCTGACGGAGACCGCCAGTTCGACGTCCGGCACGCTCTCCGACGGCAGGGCGGACAGCGTGCCCTCGACGCCCAGCCGTACGGTCCGCTCCGCGAGCGGCTCCGCGCCGGCGCCCACCGTGACGAAGCGGTACGCGGTGGCGCGGAGCCGGCCCCGGGCGGCCGCCGCGAGCTCGGGCAGGCCGGGCACCGTCACCCGGCCGGAGGGGGCGTCAGCCCCGGGAAGCCCCGGTGGCCAGGGGAACAGCCGGTCCAGTGCCGCCGCTCCGTCGGGGCCGTCCGGCGCGCTCCGGCCGTCCCCGGCGGCGGGACCGGGGCCCGCGGCCAGCCGGCCGATCCAGCTTCCCGGACGGTAGCTGCGGTCGCGCGGCTCGTCCGTGGCCCGCACCCAGTCCACGGCGGCCTCCTCCCACCGCACGGTCCCTCCCGTCACGGTGAGCCGGTCTCCCGGGCCGGGGCGCAGCACCCGGCGGTCCGGGTCGTCCGCGCGCAGCGCCCGGTCGACCAGCCGGGGCGGTACGGGGAACTTGTGCCCGTTGAGCCAGGCCGCTTCGCCCAGCCCGTACTGCCCCTCCGGCAGCGGGACCACGTGTGCGGGGCGGACCTGTGCCATCAGCGCCGTCAGCGGGTCGGACCAGTCCGGGTCCACTCCGGGTGGGACGCCCTCCACACTGCGGGTCTCCTCGATCGGCTGGCAGGGAGCCAGCAGGACGTCCGGCGGTGGTCCGTCGGCGAGCAGCCGCCGCACCCACGCGGGCGTGACCAGGCTGTCGACCATGTGCCAGACGAAGGCGTCCCGGGTGCGGACCGAGAGCCCGTGCTCGGGGACGGCCATCGTCGAGGGCGTCCAGGTCAGTTCGACGCCCCGGCGGGGGCTGAACGCCGTCCAGTCGCGCACCACGACGGTGTCGCGGAAGCCCAGCCGGCGGAGGGCGTGCGCGATCCTCGGGTCGTCGGGGTGCAGGACCGGCAGCGCCCGGTCGAGCCGGGCCAGGGAGGCGAGGTCGAAGTGGTCGCGGTGGGAGTGGGAGATCCACACCGCGTCGGGCCGGGGCAGCGCGTGCGGCAGGACGCGTCGAGCGGGGGCGAAGCCGAGGAGGCCGCCGCGGTAGCTGTCGTGCAGGTGGGGGTCGCAGAGCAGGGTGAAGGCGTCCGCCCGGATCAGGACCGTCGCGTGTCCGCCGAGCTCTAGCGCGACCGGCATGCCGCGCTCTTCAGGGAGGCGGCCAGGCCGCGGAACGCCCGCCCCCGGCAGTACAGCCGGGCCTTCTCGTCCGCGGTCATCTGGCCGAGCGTGCGTCCGTCGCCGTCGTCGGGCACGAACACGGCGTCGTAGCCGAACCTGCGGTCGCCGAGCGGGCGTTCGGTGATCCGGCCCCGGGCGACCCCTTCGCTGACCACCCGCCGTCCGTCCGGGTAGCAGAGCAGCGCCACGGTGCGCACCCGGGCTCCCCGGCCCGGGGCGGCGACACCCGCCATCTCGGCGAGCACCTTGGCCACGTTCGCGGCGTCGCCCGCGCCCTCACCGGCGTAGCGGGCCGAGAACAGCCCGGGAGCGCGCCCGAGGGCGTCCACCTCCATCACGGTGTCGTCGGCCACCGCGGGCAGGCGGGTCGCGAGGGCCGCCGCGGAGGCCTTGAGGTAGGCGTTCTCCTCGACCGTCGTCCCGTCCTCGACGGTCTCGGGAAGCCACCCGGGCCGGGGCAGCAACTCCAGGACCCCGTGGAGCAGTTCGACGATCTCGGCGGCCTTGCGGGGATTGCCGGTCGCCAGTACGGCGTGCATCATGCGGGCGTCCCGTCCACGTGCCGGGCGTGGGCCCGGTCGTCCCTGCGCCCCGGCAGCACCTCGGGTTCCGACCTGCTGTGGCCCATCGCCAGGTAGCCGCCGTCGACCGGCAGGTCGGCGCCGGTGATGAACGACGCGCCGGGCCCGCAGAGGAACAACACGACGGCCGCGACCTCCTCCGGCTGCCCCACCCGCCGCAGGATGTGGTGGTCGCCGAGCACGGGCCCCCAGCGCGCCCGGTCGCCGCCGGTCATCCGGTCGGTCTCCGGGGTCCAGATCAGGCCCGGCGAGACGCTGTTGACCCGGATGCCGTCGTCCGCCAGGTCGAGCGCCTGGCAGCGGGTCAGCGCGAGCAGCGCCCCCTTGCCGGCGCTGTACGTCCACTGGCGGGGCTGGGCGATGTGCCCCGAGACGGACGCGACGTTGACCACTGAGGCCCCTCGCGCCCTGCGCAGCAGGGGGGCCAGCGCCGACGTCATCATCGCGCTGCCCTTGACGTTCACGCCCAGGCTCCGGTCCCAGTCCGCGGGGCCGGCGCCCTCGCCGAGGGCCAGGAAGCTCGCCGCGCAGTTGACCAGCGACCGGACCGGCAGCGCCGTCCCCTCGGCCGCCCGCGCGGCCTCCAGGCAGTCCGCGTGCCGCGAGATGTCACCCACCACCACGGAGGCCGCCGGGCCGAGTTCTCCGGCGACCCGGCGCAGCCCGTCGGAGTCCCGGTCCACCAGGACGGCGTGGGCTCCCGCGCCGGCGAAGGCGTGGGCGACGGCGCGACCGATGCCCGACGCGCTTCCGGTGATCACACAGGTCGTGTCCGCGAGGCCCGGACGAGGTGCGGAGCGCGGCTTCGCGGGGTCGGGGTGAGGGTGGGGCGCCATGTCCCGCCTCCTCGGCTTGGAGCGACGGCGATCAGTCGTCGGACGAACCACCTACCTGTGACTTATGGTGCACGTGGTGATACGCACCGCAACCCAGCACCCTCGCCTTCCCTGCCCGCCCCGCCCGCCGCCTGCCGGAGGAACGCCCGTGCACCCGCCCGTGACGACCGGATTCCCGGTGCCTCCCGAGGACCGTCGGCCCCCGCCGCGCACCGGCCGGACGCGAGCCCATTGGGAGGCCGCCGCCGACCGCCCGCCGGAAGCCCTGCCGCCCCTCACCCGCCCGGACGGGGCCGCGGTGAACCCGCCCGGCACGCCCCGGCCGGTCGTCGGAGGTCCGGATGTCCTCCCCGGGTGAGCTCTTCGCCTCCGGCGCGTCGCACTACGCCCGCTACCAGCCGCGGTACCCGCGGGAGCTCTTCGACTTCCTCGCCGAGGCCTTCGGGCTGGACGGGACCCAGACGGCCCTCGACCTCGGATGCGGACCAGGCATCCTCGCCCTCCCGCTGTCCCGGCTGGTCGCCCGCGTCATCGCCGTGGACCCGGAACCGGGCATGCTCGAAGAAGGCCGGTCGATCGCCGGACGGCAGAACGTCGGCACCATCCGGTGGAGGCGGGGAGACTCCTCGGACCTGCGCGCGCTGGGCCTTCCCCCGCTGGACCTCTGCGTCATGGGCAGATCGTTCCACTGGATGTCCCGCGAGCAGGTCCTCGCCGACCTCGACGGCCTCGTCAACCCTGAGGGCGGCGTGGTCATCGTGGCCACGGAACCGACCGGGACGGCGTGGTCGCGCGCCGTGGACGAGGTGCGGGAGGCGTACCGCACGCTCCCCGGCGGCGGAGACGACGGCTCCCGCCCGGAGCAGGAGGAGTCGAACCGCGAGATCCTCCGGCGCTCCCCCTTCCCCCGCGTCACGGCCGCGCACTGGACGTACCGCATCGACCGCACCCTCGACGAGGTCATCGGCCTCCAGTTCTCGCACTCCTCCTTCACCCCCGCCCGGCTCGGCGGCCGGAAGGACGCCTTCGAACGGGACCTGCGGACGGCGCTGGCCGGCATCAGCCCGGACGGCCGCTTCGAACAGACCGTCCGCACCGAGGCGTTGACCGCGACGCGGCGGCATCGAGGCCTCCGCCCCGGCCGGACTCCGTCCGCGCGATCATGAGCGGAGCCAGACGGCCGGTGCGGCGACAGCGACCGTGCCGAGGCCGGGCATGAGACGCGGAACCCGGATCCTGTCCATGGCGGGGCGGGACGCCCGGGTGGTGCCGGTCCGGCCGGAACCGGTCGTCGAGGTCGCCTTCGACGGCCTCCGGCGCGGCCCCCGCCACCCCGCCGGGCCGGCCCGGCGGTTCGCCCGGGCGGTGCGCTACCGGACGGACAGGAGCGCTGCCGAGGCCTATACGGTGGCCTCCGTGCGGGAGTTGGCCACCGCCGAAGGCTTGTGAGGCCGTCCGCGCGGCCGGGTCCGCCGACTCTTCCGATGAAGTACCACGGGTTGAACGCATTGTGCGGCCACGGGGGTTCACGCACAGGGGCCGATTCAGCCGTTCTCGGTCCGGCCACCGTACCCGTCCGTAAGCGGACCGGCGACGGCTAGTTTGACCGTGACAACGAGAGGCGGCCGCCGGGCAGCCGGCGCCGCCCTGGCGAAAGGTGCCCGACATGCAGGTGAGCGTCGACCGGGACCGTTGCTGCAGCTCCGGCATGTGCGTGACGAACGCCCCCGCGGTCTTCGACCAGGACGAACGGGACAGTCTTGTGAGGCTCCGTCAGACCGTCCTGCTGCCCGAGCAGTTCGACGACGTCAGACTCGCCTCCGAGCTCTGCCCGGGCCGGGCGATCACCGTCACCGGGGACGAGCCCGCGCGGACCGGGGCCTGACGGACCCCCGCCGCAGGCCGCCGGGAACCTTCCCGGGCCCCGAACCCCACGAGAACACCCGCGACGTGAGGAGACCCCCGCCGTGACCACCGCACCCACCACCCCCGCCCTCCCACTGCCGGCCCGGCACTCCGGCGGCTGCCCGTTCGGCCCGCCGCCCGCGTACCCCGAGGCCGCCGCCACCGGGCCGGTGACCAGGGCCGTGCTGCCCGACGGCGACCTCTGCTGGCTGGTCACCGGCATCGCCGAGGTCCGCACCGTGCTGTCCGACCGCCGGTTCAGTGCCGACATACGCCACCCGACCTTCCCGCTGCTGATCGCCGGCGCTCGCGAGCTGATCACCGACAATCCGGACTTCCTGCGGCTCGACGACCCCGAGCACGCCCGCCAGCGCCGCATGCTCACCGGGGAGTTCCTGGTCAAGCGGGTGGAGACGCTGCGCCCGGAGATCCAGCGGATCGTGGACGGGGCACTGGACCGGATGACCGAGGGCCGGACCACGGCCGACCTGGTCACCGACTTCGCGCTGCCGGTGCCCTCGCTGGTGATCTGCCTGCTGCTCGGCGTGCCGTACGAGGACCACGACCGCTTCCAGCGCCTGAGCCGCACGATGCTCAACCGGGAGAGCACCGTGGAGCAGCTCCGGGAGGCCCAGGAGGAGGTCCATGACTACCTGCGCGACCTGACGGCCCGCAAGCGCGCACAGCCGGAGGACGACGTCCTCAGCCGACTCGCGGCGCGGGACGACCTGACCCCGGTCGACGTGGCCGCCATGGGCGTGCTGCTGCTGGTCGCCGGGCACGAGACGACCGCGAACATGATCGCGCTGTCGACCGCGCTGCTGCTGGAGCACCCCGAGCAGATCCCCGGCCTGGCCGACCCGGCCACCCTGCCGGGCGCGGTGGAGGAGCTGTTGCGGCTGCTGACCATCGTGCACACCGGCCTGCCCCGGGTGGCGCTGGAGGACGTGGAGCTGGGCGGCGTCACCGTCCGGGCCGGGGAGGGCGTGATGGCGATGCTCTCCACCGCCAACCGGGACGAGGCGGCGTTCGGCGGCGCCGGCCACCGGGCGACGGACGAGCTGGACGTGTACCGGGACGCCCGGCGGCACCTGGCGTTCGGCTTCGGCGTGCACCAGTGCCTGGGCCAGCCGCTGGCCCGCGCCGAACTCCAGATCGCCCTGGAGACGCTGTTCCGCCGGCTGCCGGGGCTGCGGCCGGCCGGCGAGCGCGAGTTCCGTACCGAGTCGTTCATCTACGGGATGCGGTCACTGCCCGTGACCTGGTGAGCGGGGCCCGAGGGAGAACTCTCACCGGAGTACCGGCCGGATCCCTGGCTAGTTGAGGTGGGGAAACGGCTCGTCCGGGACCGGCACGCCGAGGAAGGGGGCGAGCCGTTCGTACCCCTCGCCCCCGACGACGTCGAGGACGAGCAGGTCGTCGGCCCGGTCCGCGAAGTACCGGGCCACCTCGGCGACATGCCGCCGGTACACCCCGCGGAACCGCTCCGCGTGGAACGCGTGGCAGCCGTACACCGCGGCCCGCAGGAAGCGCTGGAGGTCGCCTTCGAGACGGACGTCCCGGCCGTCGCCCCGGTCCGGCAGCGGTCGTTCCCAGTGCGTCCGGCAGGACCGCAGCCAGCTCTCCTCCTCGCGGACGGTCAGCACGAACCTGCTGCCCGGCCAGGCGAGGTCGAGGTCCTGGTAGTACGGCACGACGGTGATGTCGGTGAGGCCGTCGTGCGATTCGAGCAGCGGGAACCGCGCGCTGCCGGCCAGCAGCGTCCGGTAGGTGGCCCCGTCGACCGGGTAGTGGACGACGTCGAACCCCAGGACGCCCAGGGCCGCGGTCAGGGAGCGCGTGCCCGTGCGCGTCAGACCGAGGCCGAAGACCTTCGGCGGGCGCGGGAGGCCGCCGCCGCGCTCGGACGGGACCGGCTGGAAGCGCTCGGAGGGGACAGGCTGGAAGCGCTCGGAGGGGACCGGCTGGAAGGAGGATGCGCTCACATGGGAACCCAACGACGCGGAGCCCGGCGGGGGTACGGAGCCGCCCGGCATCGTGTCGTCACGGTGCCGGCCTCGTTCTAGCGGGTGTGAACGATCCGTCCCGCCCCGTCGCCTCCCGCGAGGGCCTCCCCGGGGCCACGGTCTGGCTGACCGGCCTGCCCAGCGCCGGCAAGTCGACGATCGCGTGGGCCCTCGCCGCGCAACTGCGGGCCGAGGCCCGCCGGATCGAGGTGCTGGACGGGGACGAGATGCGCGGACTGCTCTCGGCCGGCCTCGGCTTCTCCCGCGCCGACCGGGACACCAACGTCCAACGGGTGGGCCTGGTGGCCGAGTTGCTCGCCCGCAACGGCGTCCTCACGCTGGTGCCGGTCATCGCCCCGTACGAGCAGGCCCGCGAGGCGGTGCGCAGGCGGCACGAGAAGTCGGGGACGGCGTACCTGGAGGTCCATGTCGCGGCGCCGGTCGAGGTCTGCGCCCGGCGCGACGTCAAGGGCCTCTACGCGCGGCAGCGCGAGGGGCTGCTCACCGGCCTGACCGGGGTGGACGACCCGTACGAGGAACCGGAGCGGCCGGACCTGAGGCTGGACACGGACCGGCAGAGCGAGGCCGAGTCGGTCAGGGCGCTGCGCGCGCTCCTGACCGACCGGGGACTGTGCGCGCCGTGACGGCCGGCGGCGCTCCGCCCGACGGACCGGGCACGGGCCCGCCCGGCCTCTCCCAGCTCGACCTGCTGGAGTCGGACGCCGTGCAGATCATCCGGGAGGCGGTGGGCGAGTGCGGGCGGCCCGTGCTGCTCTTCTCCGGCGGCAAGGACTCCATCGTCCTGCTGCACCTGGCGCGCAAGGCGTTCGGCCCCGCGCCGCTGCCCTTCCCGCTGCTCCACGTCGACACCGGGCACAACTTCCCGGAGGTCCTCGCCCACCGGGACAGCGTGGTCGCCGCCCACGGGCTGCGCCTGCACGTCGTCTCCGTCCAGGAGTTCATCGACGACGGGCGGCTGCGGGAGCGGCCCGACGGCAGCCGCAACGTGCTGCAGAGCGTCCCGCTGACGGCCGCGATCGAACGGCACGGGTTCGACGCGGTGTTCGGCGGGGCCCGCCGGGACGAGGACCGGGCCCGGGCCAAGGAGCGGGTGTTCTCGATCCGCGACGGGTCCGGCGGCTGGGACCCGGGGCGCCAGCGCCCCGAGCTCTGGCGGCTCTACAACGCCCGGTGCGGCCCCGGCGAACACCTCCGGGTCTTCCCGCTGTCCGACTGGACCGAGCTCGACGTCTGGCAGTACATCGAGCGCGAGGACATCGGCCTCCCCGCGCTCTACTACGCCCACCGGCGGAGGGTGTTCGCCCGCGCGGGCATGTGGCTCACCCCCGGTGCCTGGGGCGGCCCGGGGGAGGGCGAGCGGCTGGAGAACCGGCTGGTCCGCTACCGCACGGTCGGCGACATGTCCTGCACCGGAGCCGTCGAATCGGACGCGACGACCCCGGCCCAGGTCATCGCGGAACTCGCGGCCTGCCGCTCGACGGAGCGCGGCGCCACCCGTGCGGACGACCGGCTCTCCGAGGCGGCGATGGAGGACCGCAAGCGGGAGGGGTACTTCTGACGAACGCCCGCCGCTGCCCCCGGGCCCCCGGGCCTCCGGGCCCGGGGGCAGCGGCGGGCGCGCCCCTGGTCGTCGCCGGGCTCCGGGTCCGGCGACGGGAGCGGCGGTCGTTCAGCGGTTGACCGCCCGCATCCCGTCCTCGTCGTAGCGCTCGCCCGCGACCTCGGGCAGCTCGGCCTCGATGCGGGCCAGGTCCTCGGCGGTCAGCTCGACGTCGACCGCGCCCGCGTTCTGCTCCAGGTAGCTGCGGCGCTTGGTGCCCGGGATCGGCACCAGGTGCTCGCCGCGGGCCAGGACCCAGGCGATCGCCAGCTGGGCCGGGGTGACCTGCTTCTCCGCGGCGATCTCCTTCACCTTCCCGGCGAGCCGGAGGTTGGCCGCCAGGTTGGCCTCGGTGAAGCGCGGGTTGGTGCGGCGGAAGTCGTCCTTGTCGAGCTCGTCCGGGGAGCTGAAGCGGCCCGCCAGGAAGCCGCGGCCGAGCGGGGAGTACGGCACGAAACCGATCCCGAGCTCCCGGCAGGTGGGGAGGACCTCGGCCTCCACGTCCCGGCTCCAGAGCGAGTACTCGCTCTGGACGGCGGTGACCGGGTGGACGGCGTCGGCGCGGCGGATGGTCTCGGCGCTCGCCTCGCTCAGTCCGATGTACCGCACCTTTCCCTCGGCGACCAGTTCGCCGAGCGCGCCGACGGTCTCCTCGATGGGCACGCTCGGGTCGACCCGGTGCTGGTAGTACAGGTCGATGCGGTCGGTGCCGAGCCGCGCGAGCGAACCGTGGACGGAACCGCGGACGTGCTCGGCCGAGCCGTCCTGGCGGCCCACGGTCGACATGTCGCCCGGAACGGCGCCGTCCATGCGGTAGTTGAACTTCGTGGCGATCACGTACTCGTCACGGTGTCCCCGGACGGCCTCGCCGACCAGGGACTCGTTGGTGAGCGGCCCGTAGACCTGCGCCGTGTCGAGGAAGGTGATGCCGAGGTCCAGGGCGTGCCGGATGGTCGCGACGGCCTCGTCCTGGTCGGCGGTGCCGTAGAAGGCGGACATCCCCATGCAGCCGAGGCCGATGGCCGACACCTGGAGGTCCCGCAGACTGCGCTGTTGCATGTGACGTGCCAGCCCTTCGTCCCGATCTTCCCGCGGCCCGACGCCTTCCGACGCCCCGGTCCGGGTGACCGGTCGGCCTCGTCTTCCGGAGAGGACCTTACGGTGCCGGGGCCTTCCGGCGGCGGACCGGCACGGCCGGGTGCGGGAGGCCGGTGCGGGGCCGCCGCGACGACTTCCGCGATCACGGCCACGGCTACGCGGACAGCGGCCCCGCGCCCGGGACGGGCGGAGTCCCGTCCTCGGCCGCCGCCAACGCGCCGCGCGCCGCGAGGAGTTCGCGGAGCCGCTGGTGGGGGAGTGCGGGGGAGCGGTGGCCGTCGCGGCCGGTCGTCTCCTCGGCGGTGACCAGGGCGTTCAGCACCGCCTCCTCCACGGCCTGGACGACGGCCTCGTAGAACGGGTCGATCCGGCCCCAGGGGATGAACCGCAGGGTGTCGTAGTCGGTGTCGTCGGGCTCACCCTGGGGGAAGGAGCTGCCCAGCGCGCCGGGGTTGGCGGTGGAGAAGGCGAGGAAGACGTCGCCGGAGAAGTGGCCCCCGCTGGTGCCGGTCCGGGCCAGGCCCAGCGGCACCCGGCGGGCCAGTGCCTTGCACTGGCCGGGCAGCAGCGGCGCGTCCGTGCCGATCACGACGATCACCGAGCCGGCCCCGCCGGGGGCGAACCAGTCGTCGTCCTCCATCGGGTTGTCCGCCGACAGCGCCCGCCCGACCGGGACGCCGCAGACCACGAGTTCGCGCCGGTCGCCGAAGTTGGCCTGGACGAAGGCGCCCACGGTGTAGTCGGCGGAGCCGTAGCGGACGACCCGGCTGGCGGTGCCGGAACCGCCCTTGAAGCCGTAGCAGTTCATCCCGGTGCCGCCGCCGACGCAGCCCTCCTCGACCGGCCCGGCCGCCGCCGACTCGATCGCGGCGATCGCGTGCTCGGCGCGGACGTGCGGTCCGTTGATGTCGTTGAGGTAGCCGTCCCAGGTCTCGGCGACCACCGGCAGCAGCCACTGCCGGGCCAGGTCGGGCCGGTGGGCGGCGGTCCAGTCGACGACGCCCCGGTGCACGGTGCCGACGGCGTGGGTGTTGGTCACCATGACCGGGCCGTTGAGCGCGCCGGTCTCCTCGATCCAGGTCGTCCCGGTCATCTCGCCGTTGCCGTTCAGCGCGTACCAGCCGGCCGCGCACGGCGTGCCCACGCCCTCGCGTCCGCGCGGGAGCACCGCGGTGACGCCGGTGCGGACGTGCTCGCCCTCGACGAGCGTGGTGTAGCCGATCCGCACGCCGGGGACGTCGGTCAGGGCGTTGGCGGGGCCGGGGGTGCCGTCCAGGAGCAGGCCGAGGGCGCGGGCCCGGGGGCGTCCGGACGGGGTGGAGAGCGTGGTCATGTGGATCCTTCCTCGCGGGGCAGGGGCAGGGGCAGGGGCAGGGGCAGGGGCTGGGGCGCGGGAGGTCAATCGCGGGGGCGCGCGGCCGGGCCGTCCACCGCCCGGTCGGGGCGCAGGTCCGGGCAGCCGGTCGCCGTCCGGGCGTAGCCGAGCAGCAGCTCCAGCGAGCGCTCGGGGGTGAGCGAGGCGTTGCGGGAGACGATGTGCAGGCCGTAGCCGTCCTCCAGGACGACCAGGTTGGCGGCGAGGTCGAGGGCCGGCGCGGTGGGCTCGAAGTGGCCCTGGGCCCGGCCGATCTCCAGGATGCTCGCGTAGAGGGCGACCTGACGGTCGAACAGGCTCTGCGCGAGTGCGGAGTAGACCGGGTTGTCGTGCGTGGCCGAGCTGAACTCGTACAGCACCAGGGCGAGTTCGTCGTCCGGGCCGTCCGGGAGGCCGAGCCGGGCGCAGGCCACGAGCTTGTCGCGGGCGTCCGGCAGCGCGGCCGCGACGGCGCTGCGGCTGGTGAAGAAGCGGTCGGCGGCGCGCTGGTAGACCTGCTGGAGCAGCTCGCCGATGTCGCTGAAGTAGTAGCTGACCGAGCCCCGGGCGACGCCGGCGGCGTCCGCGATGTCGGCGACGCGCAGCTGCGCCAGGCCGTGCCGTCCGACGGCCTCGGTGGCCGCGAGGACCAGCTGTTCGCGGCGGGCGGCCTGGTTCTTTGCTCGGGCCATCGCATTCCTTGTCACTGATGTCGGATCACGTCGTACCTCTTGACGTGGAACTATCGCAGAACTTTGACTTCTATGCCAAAGAACTCCGACGAAGTTTCATGGACTCGGAAGGAGCACGATGGCCGATCCCCGCGCCACGGACCCCGCCGCCACCGACCCCGCCACTGCCGCCACCGGCCCCACCGCCCCGGGCTCCGCGCCGTCGGCCGGCTACGCCCAGGACCTCTCCCGCGCGCTCAGCCTGCGCGAGAACATGCTGATCACCCTCTCCTCGGTGACCCCGGCCTCCAGCGTGTTCATCGTGATGCCGGCGGTGATCCGGGGCCTCGGCGGCGCGGCGGCCGTGGCCTTCGCCCTCGCGGCGGCGGTCGGCGTGCTGATGGCGCTCTGCTACGCGGAGCTGTCCAGCGCCTTCCCGGTCACCGGGGGCGAGTACGCCTTCGCGGCGCGCACCCTCGGCCGGTCCACCGGGTTCGCGCTGTTCGCGCTCAGCCTGCTCGGCGGGGTGCTGGTCACCGCCGTCATCGCCCTCGGCACCGGCAGCTACCTGGGCGTGCTCTGGAGCGCCCTGGACGGGAAGGGGACCGGGCTGGCGGTGATCGCGCTGGCCTCGCTGGTCGCGGTGCTCGACATCCGCACCAACGCCTGGGTCACCGGGGTCTTCCTGCTCCTGGAGCTGGCGGCGGTCGCGGTGCTGGCCGTGCTCGGCTTCGTCCACGTCGACCAGCCGGTCTCGGTGCTGTGGACCCCGCAGGCGCTCGGCGGCGCCGGCGGCGACGTGCTGGTCGGGGCGTCCTGGGGGCTGGTCGCCTCGTTCACGACCACCGCGATCTTCGCCTACAACGGCTACGGCACCGCCGTGTACTTCGCGGAGGAGACCAGGCGGGCGTCCTCGATCGGCCGGGTGGTGCTCTGGTCGCTGGGGATCACCGTCGCCGCCGAGTGCCTGCCGCTGGTCGGGGTGCTGCTGGGCACGCCGAGCATGAGCGGACTGATGTCGGCGGCCTCACCGATGAGCTACTTCCTGCTGGAGCGGGCCGGTTCCACCGTCAACACGGTGGTCAGCCTGGGCATCGCCGTCGCCGTCGTCAACGCGGTCATCGCGATCATGCTGCAGAGCGGACGGCTGCTCTTCTCCTCGGCCCGCGACCGGGCCTGGCCGGACCGGGTCGGCGCCCCGCTCGCCTCCGTCCACCCCCGGCTGCGCACGCCCCTCGCGGCGACCCTGACCATGGGCGTGGCCACGCTGCTGGTCGGCTGGCTCGTCTCGCTCGACACGCTGATCCTGGCCACCGGCTCGACCCTGGTCGTGGTCTATGTCCTGGTCGCGCTGTCGGCGCTGTCCGGCCGGATCAGGGGGACCACCGCCACGGCCCCCTACCGGATGCGCGGCTGGCCGTACGTCCCGCTGGGCGTCGTCGCGATCATGCTCTACGTCGGCTACGAGTCGGTACGGGCCGACTGGCGCCCGATCGCCATCGCGGTCGGGATGACGGCCGTCGGCTACGCCTACTACTACGCCTACCTCCACCCCCGCCGCGCCGACCGCTGGACCATGCCCGACCCGGTCCGGGAGGAGGACGGGGGCGCCACCGGCTGAGGCCCCGGGCGGGTTCCACCGGGACCGGGGCACGCGACGGCAGCGGCGCCGAGGCCCTCCGCGGTGACGTACCGCGGAGGGCCCGTGCGGGTTCAGCAGCCCAGGTGGTCGCCCGGCACGGTGCCGAGCAGCTGGGTGAAGCGCTGGTAGGCGTCGATCCGGCTCTGCACCTGCGCGGGGTTGCCGCCGTTGCACTCCAGCGAGCCGTTGATGCTGCGGATCGTCTCGCCGAAGCCGTAGCCGTTGACGATCGCGTTGTGCGGGGTCATGGTGCCCGGCCCGTTCTGGGTGTTCCAGTACCAGAGCGCGGTCTTCCAGGCGACGGCCGGGTCGGTCTGCACCAGGTTGGGGTTGCGCAGCAGGTCGATGCCGAGGGCGTCGCCGGCCGCCTTGTAGTTGAAGTTCCAGCTCAGCTGGATCGGGCCGCGCCCGTAGTACGCGGCCTGCCCGGCCGGGCAGCCGTACGGCTGCGAAGTGTCGCAGTAGTGGGGGTAGTTGGCGGTGTTCTGCTCGACCACGTAGACCAGGGCGCCGGTCTCGTGGTTGACATTGGCCAGGAAGGCCGCGGCCTCCTGCCGGCGGACGGTGTCGCTGCCGGTGGCCGCGAAGGCGGGGTAGGCGGAGAGGGCGTCGATCAGGCCCTGGTAGGTGTAGAAGGCGTTCCGGTTCGGGAACATCTGGTTGAACTGGGCCTGGCTGACCGGGAATCCGCCCGGGTTCGGGGTGCCGGTGGACGTCGGCGTGGCGGTCGGGCTCGGGCCGGTGCCGCAGCCGCCCTGGTCGGACCAGACGCCGGAGCCGCCGGTGCTGGGCGGCTCGTTCTGGGTCCACCACTTGGCGAGCCAGTTGTGGCCGTTGTAGGAGACGGCGGCGCCGCCGGTGTAGACGGCCGAGGAGCTCCAGGGCGTGGCGCAGACGGCGGCGCTGGCGTTGGTCGCGGGCAGCAGCAGGAGCGCCGTCAGCGCCGTGGCGACGGCGGAGAGCAGTGCGAGCAGGCGTTTCGTGGACACTTGATCACCCCTTGTGCGGTGTGGGGCCGCACGGTCGTGGAGGTAGGGACGTCGGGGCAGGGGAGCCGGGCCCCGCGGGGTGGGGGCACGTCGTGGGGGACGGGCCGACCGGGGTGCGGGCCGGTGCGGGGCTGCCCCAGACTCAAGCGGAGTGGTCTATACCTGTCAAGGGGTTCCGGGCAAAAGACGCCCCCGCGAGCGGCGCGGTGGGCGGCGCCGGGGCGGTGGGGCGTGCGGACGCCGGCCCGGGTGGTCACAGGTCCGCGAGGTCCGCGAGGTTGGCGATCAGGTCGGCGAGTCCGGCGTCCAGCGGGATCAGCGGGCGCCATCCGGTCGCGGCGCGGAACCGCGAGGAGTCCGCGACGGTGCTCCGCAGGTCGGTCGGCAGCGCGTGCTCCGGCGGGGGGACGGAGACCACCGGCACGGCGGGACGGCCGGTCCGCACCGCGACGCCGTCGGCGATCGCCCGGAAGACCCGCCCGAGCGGCTCCCCGTGCCCGGTGCCGAGCACCCAGTGCCGGCCGGCGACCGCGTCGGGCCGGTCCAGGGCGGCCAGGAAGGCCCGCCCGGTGTCGTCGACGTGGAGCAGGTCGCGCCGCACGGAGCCGTCGTGCCACATCGTCAGCGGCTCCCCGGCCAGGGCGCGGCGCACCATCGTCGCCAGCACCCCCCGGTCGCCCCGCCCCGCCGGTGCGCCGCGGCCGTAGACCGTCGGCAGCCGCAGACAGGCGCCGCGCACCGCGCCCTCGGCCGTGGCGGCCAGCAACTCCCCTTCCGCCGCCGTCTTCTGGCGGTCGTACGGGCTGGCCGGGGCGTCCGGCGCGGACTCGTCGACCGGGATCGGCGCGTCCGGCCCGGCCTGCGAGGTCGAACCGGCGAACAGGACGACCACGGGGGCGCCGCCGCGCCGTGCGCGCTCCTGCCGGAGGGCCGGCAGGAGCGAGCTCATCACGCCGGCGTTGGTCCGCCCCAGGGCCTCCTCGGGCTGGCCGGCGCCGCGCCACCCCGCGCGGTGCGAGACCAGGTGGACGACCGCGTCGGATCCGGCGACGGCGGCCCGGAGGGCCTCGGGGTCCGTCACGTCGGCGGCGACCACCTCGACCTCGGCCCGCCCGGCGGGCGGCACGGCGACCGCCCCCCGGGCCACCGCGCGCAGCCGGAGCGGGCGTTGGGCGAGCGCCCCGAGGACGACGGAGCCGACGAAGCCCGAGGCGCCCAGCACGGTGACGCGGGGGCGGCGCGCCGCCGCGGCGGGGCCGCTCACGCCGCGCCGGCGCCCGCGTCGGGGCCCGCGCCGGGCGCCGTGGACCGCCGGTACAGCGCCTGCCAGTAGTAGCTCCACGGGACGGCCCCGCCGTCGGCGACGGTCTCCCAGCGCGGCCCGGGGCGGTAGGACGAGAGGAACTTCGGCGCCAGCGCCTCGACGGCGCGGCTGTCGTGGATGTCGAGGACGTCCCGCAGCAGCCCGGTCGCCAGGGCCATCCGGACGACCTCCTCGCCCTGGGCGTGGTTGTCCAGCTCCTTCTCCAGGTACTTGCCGACCGGGTTGTTCACGTAGAGCGCCGCGCACCGGCGGTCGACCAGGTCGAGGTAGTTGAGCACCGTCCCGGGCGGCATCTCCGCGAACGAGTCGATGTTGAGGCAGAGTTCGAAGCGGCTCCCGCCGAGGGCCCGGTCCAGGTCGTCCGTGTCGTCGACCGGGACGAACCTGACGCGCGCGAAGTCCTCGGGGGCGAGCACCCTGCCGAGGTACGCCCGCGACAGCGAGAGCACGCGGGCCAGGTCGACGATGCAGTACTCCTCGACGCGGTGGTTGGCGAAGATCGCGTGGCAGGTCCGGCCGTAGCCGGCGCCGATCTCCAGGACGCGGGCGCCGTCCAGCGGGAGGTGGCGGGAGATGAAGTCCAGTTCGTGGACGGCGAGCAGGTAGTCCATGCAGACCCGGTCGCCGTCGTGGGTCACGGTGATGGGCGAGCCGAGTTCGCGGCCGCGGATCCGGCGCAGGCGGGACCGGTTCTCCGGCGTGAGCCGCGTGGCGAGTTCGAAGATGAGCGCCTTGAGGTAGCGGACGCCGTTGACCTGCGGATCCCAGAGGGCGAGCTTGAAGTTCACCGGCTCGGACTTGAAGGATCCGAGCTCGGCCACGCCCTGCTCGGTCACCTTGACGGAGTTGTTGTATTCCCACAGTGCGCTGGGGGCGTACCTGTCATCCATGGCTGCCGATGCTAGGAGGCCCGGCCGACGGGGGCTTCCTCGATCGTGCTGTTCCCGGCCGGCCCGGCCGCCCGCGGCCCCCGCCGCCCCGAACACAGCACTCCGCGAGAAGTGCGGCCGTCCGCCGCGGTGCCAGAATCACCGGGATTCGTCCGAGCTCGGAGGGCCCGTTGCGCGTACTGTTCGTCACCGCACCGTTCCGCTCGCACCTCTACGTGCAGACGCCGCTCGCCTGGGCGCTGCGCACGGCCGGCCATGAGGTCCGGGTCGCCTGCTCGCCCCGCCTGACCGAGGACGTCGTCCGCACCGGGCTCACGCCCGTGCCGATCGGCGAGGAGGTCGACCTCGGGGACCTGATGGCGCGGTCGGAGCCGGAGCGCGCCCCGGCGGCGCCGGCCGGGGGCCGGAAGTCGCACCAGAGCGACTACCCCCTCGGCGACCCGACCGCCGAGCTGGCCTCCAACGCGGCCGGCTGGCGGACGCTGTTCAACCCCGACTCGTCCTTCGACGACCTGGTCGCGTTCGCCGAGCTGTGGCGCCCCGACCTCGTCGTCTCCGACACTTTCGTCTTCTCGGGCGCGCCCGCCGCCCGCCGGGTCGGGGCGGCGCACGCCCGCATGCTGTTCGGCGCGGACGGGCTCGGCCAGCTGCGCACGGCCTGCCGCGCGCAGTGGCGGGCGCAGGGCTCCGACTGGGACGGCGTCGATCCGCTGCGGGAGTGGCTGGAGCCGGTGTTCGGCCGGTTCGGCGTGGAGTTCGACGAGGAGGCGGTCCTCGGGCAGTGGACGGTCTTCCCGATGCCCACCTGGGTCTGGCGCCCGGCCGGGATCCCGTACGTCCCGATGCGGCACGTCCCGTTCAACGGCCCGAGCGCCACGCCGTCCTGGGTGTACCGGCGCCCTGAGCGGCGGCGGGTCTGCTTCACCCTCGGACTGGCGCACCGGGAGGGCCGCGGCCACGGGGTGTCCGCCTCGCCGCGCGAGGTCTTCGACGCCATCGCGGACCTCGACGTCGAGGTGGTCGCGACCCTCGCCCCCGGTCAACTCCCGCCGGGGCTCCGCGTTCCCGACAACGTGCGGGTGGTCGACTTCGTCCCGCTCAACGACCTCCTGCCCACCTGCGCGGCCGTCATCCACAGCGGCGGGGCGGGGGCCTTCGCGGCCGCCGTCGAACACGCCGTCCCGCAGCTGATCGTGCCCAACGTGTACTGGAGCGAGAAGTGGTGGGGGCCGGTGGCGATGGCCTCCGGGCTGGAGGAGCAGGGCGCCGGCCGCTACGTCGCCGACGCCGACGGGCTGACCGGCGAGCTGCTCCGCTCCGAGCTGCGGCGGGTCCTGGAGGACCCGGCCTTCCGGGAGGGCGCCGCGCGGGTGTCCGAGCAGTCCGCCGCCCTGCCGAGCCCGCACGACCTCGTCCCGGTCCTGGAGGGGCTCACCGCCAAGCACCGCTACCCGGCCTGACCCCCGCACCGGCCCGCCGGGCCACCCACCCCGCCCCGGGGCCGCCGGCTCACCGCCGGGCCGGGCCGCCCCGGGACCCGCCCGGCTGACGGACCCGCTCCGCCTGCGCCAGCAGGTAGCGCCGCTCGGGGTCGCTCTCGGTGCGCCGCGCCGCGGCCTCGTAGGCGGCCCCGGCCTCGGCGGGGCGGTCCGCGAGTTCCAGCAGATGGGCCCGGACGGTGTCGACCCGGTGGTTCTGCGCCAGCGCGGGGTCGTCCGCGACCTCGGCGAGCACCTCCAGCCCGGCGAGCGGGCCGTGGACCATGGCCGTCGCCACCGAACGGCTGAGCGTGACCACCGGGCTCGGCGCGATGCGCTCCAGGATGCGGTACAGCATCAGGATCTGCGGCCAGTCCGTCTCCGCGACGCCGGGCGCCTCCGCGTGCAGGGCGGCGATCGCGGCCTGCAACCGGTACGGGCCGGGCCCGAAGCGTTCGAGGGTCCGGGCCACCAGGGCGACCCCCTCCGCGATCGCGTCCCGGTCCCACCGGGTGCGGTCCTGGTCGGCGAGTGGGACGAGCGCGCCGTCCGGTGCGGAGCGGGCGTCCCGCCGGGCCTCGGTCAGCAGCATCAGCGCGAGCAGCCCCGCCACCTCGCCCTCCTGCGGCAGGGCGCGGTGCAGGTCGCGGACCAGGCGCAGCGCCCACGCCGTCAGGTCCGGGCGCACCACGTTCGACCCGCTGGACGCGGTGTGCCCCTCGTTGAAGATCAGGTACAGCACCTGGAGGACCACCTGCACCCGCGCGGCGCCCTCCTCGCCGACGGGCATCCGGAACCCGCCCCCGACCTCCTTCACCCGCTGCTTCGCCCGCCGGATCCGCTGGCTCATGGTGGCCTCCGGCACCAGGAAGGCACGGGCGATCTCCGCGGTGGTCAGCCCGCCGACCGCACGGAGCGTCAGCGCGGCCTGGGCCTGCGGCGAGAGCTCGGGGTGGCAGCAGAGGAACAGCAGGCGCAGGGTGTCGTCGGTGTCGCCCGGGCCGGCCTCGTCGGCCGCGGGGACGGCCGGCTCGCCGGCGGCCGACCGGGCCACCACCACGGCCTCGCGCCGGTGCCGGGCGCTCTCGCTGCGGATCACGTCCTGGAGGCGGCGGGTGGCGACGGTGAGGAGCCAGGCGACCGGGTCGTCCGGCACCCCGTCCCTCGGCCACTGCACGACCGCGGCGAGCTGCGCCTCCTGCATGGCGTCCTCGCAGTGGTCGAACTGCGTGGGGTGGCGGCGGGTGAGCAGGCCGAGCGCGCGCGGCGCCGACCGGCGCAGCAGTTCCTCGACGACGACCGCCACCCGGACCTCCCCAGCGTTGCGGTCCAGGCTAGCCGATCACCGCCCTCCGGACCCGGCCCGCCGGCACTCCCGGTAGTCGGGCAGCAGCCCGGCGGAGCGGGCCTCGGCGAGCGACGGCGCGTCCCGGTCGCGCGCCGAGAGGAGCGTCCGGGACGCCTCGGGGACGGGCAGGGCCAGCGCGGGGTCGAACGGCGACAGCGCCAGCTCGTTGCGCGGGACGTACTCCCGTGACAGCAGGTAGGACACGACGGTGTCGTCCTCCAGCGCGAGGAACAGGTGCCCCACGCCCACGGGCAGGTACACGGCGCGGTACCGGTCCGGGCCGAGCTCGACGGAGTCCCACCGCCCGAAGGTCGGGGACCCGACCCGCAGGTCGACGACGACGTCCAGGGCCCGCCCGCGCGGGCACGTCACGTACTTCTCGCAGCCGGGCGGGGTGGCCGTGTAGTGCACCCCGCGGAGCACCCCGCTCCGCGACCGGCTGTGGCTGGCCTGTCGGACGGCGAACAGCGTCCTCCCGGTGGCCGCGCGGAAGTCCGCTTCCTGGTAGCCGGACAGGAACTCCCCCCGGTCGTCGGGGAAGACGCGCGGGGTGAACTCCAGCGCGCCCTCGACCGCCAACTCCCGTACGTCCATGGCACTCCTCTCCTCGCGGTCCGGCCGGGGAAGGGCGTTCCCCGGCCGGGTGGGCCGCGGTCAGTCGACGCGTACCTCGGGGACGTAGCGGATCCACCGGCCGCCGGCCTCGCGGAACGCGGTCTCCTTGGCCATGATCTCGTCCGCGTGGTTCCAGGCGAAGAGCAGCGCACAGTCCGGGTACGGGTCGGCGAACGCCTCGGCGGGGCGCACCGGGATGTGCGTTCCGGGGGTCAGGCGGCCCTGCTTGGCCGGGGTGGTGTCGCAGACGAAGGAGACCAGGTCGGGGCCGATGCCGCAGTAGTTGGCGACCGTCGCGCTCTTGGCGGTCGCGCCGTAGGCCACCACGGTGCGGCCCTCGTCGCGGAGCCGGGTGAGCAGCGCGAGCAGGTCGTCCCGGACCGCCGCCACGGCGTCGGCGAAGCCGCGCAGGGTGTCCGGGGCCGCGAGCCGCCGCTCCTCCTCGTGGGCGAGCAGCTCGCCCACGGCCGGCGAGGGGCGCCGGGTGCCGGGCCGGGCGAGGGTGTACCTGATCTCCCCGCCGTGCACCGGCAGTCGGCGGACGTCGACGAGCTCGAAGCCGAAGCGTTCGGCCATCGCGTGGACGGAGCGCGCGGTGAAGAGGTAGAAGTGCTCGTCGTAGATCTGGTCGAAGGAGGTCTTCTCGACGACGTCGCCGAAGTACGGGTCCTCGAAGACGAAGACGCCGTCGGGCGCGAGCAGCGCGTCGACGCCGCGGAAGACGGACTCCAGGTAGGGGATGTGACAGATGGTGTTGGCCGCGTAGATCACGTCGGCGGGGCCCTCCGCGCGCCGGACGTCGGCGGCGGTCGCCTCCTCGAAGAAGTCGCCGCGCACCCGCACGCCGGCTGCGCGCGCGACCTCGGCGACCTTGCGGGAGGGTTCGAAGCCGAGGTGGCGGACGCCGGCCTCGCCGACGGTCCGGAGCATCACCCCGTCGTTGCAGCCGATCTCGACGGCGAAGGCGCCGTCGCGGGCCAGTTCCGAGGCCAGGAACTCGCCGGCGGTGCGGGCGAAGTGCTCGCGCATCACGGCCGACCCGGACGAGTAGTACGGGTAGTCCTCGTGGAACATCCGCTCCCTGGGCACCTCGTCGACCAGCTGCACCATGGTGCAGGCGGTGCAGCGGGCGACCCGGAGCCGGTAGAAGAACTCGTCGGCGACGGGCGTCCGCGCCGGGAAGGCGTCGGAGAGCGGTTGGCGGCCGAGGTCGAGGAACTCCTCGGTCGCCGCGCCGCAGATCCGGCACGGGTGCGGTGGGGTGGGCGGGGCGGGCGGCGCGGTGTCGATCCGGTCGGTCATCGTCGGGCCTCCATCGTCATCGTCGTCGGCACGGCTGCGGCTGCGGGCTCGGGGGAGCGGGAGGTCAGAGCCCGGCCAGGACCTCGCGCAGGGCCTCGATCACCCGGTCCTGGAGGTCCGGGGGCAGCGAGGGGTACATCGGCAGCGAGAAGATCTCGCCGGCGAGCCGCTCGGTCACGGGCAGCTCGCCCTCGCCCACGCCGAGGTGGCGGAACCCCTTCATGGTGTGGACGGGCCACGGGTAGCTGATGTTCAGGGCGATGTCGTGCCGGAGCAGCTCCTTCAGGACGAGGTCGCGCCGCGGGTGGCGCACCACGTAGAGGTAGTGGACGTGCTCGTTGCCGGGCGTGGTCCGGGGCAGCACCAGGCCGTCGGGGGCGGCGAGGTCGGAGAGCGCCTCCTCGTACCGGCGCGCCACGCTCCGGCGGCCCTCGATGTACGCGTCCAGGCGGGTCAGTTTGCGCCGGAGGATCTCGGCCTGCACCTCGTCCAGCCGGCTGTTGTGGCCGGGGGTGTCGACGACGTAGTAGGTCTCCTCCATCCCGTAGTAGCGCAGCCGCCGCAGCGCGCGGTCGGTGTCCGGGTCGCGGGTGACCACGGCCCCGCCGTCGCCGTACGCGCCCAGCACCTTGGTCGGGTAGAACGAGAAGGCGCCGGCGTCGCCCATGGTGCCGGCCGTCCGGCCGCGGTGGCGTGCCCCGTGCGCCTGGGCGCAGTCCTCCAGGACCGCCAGGCCGTGTTCGCGCGCCACCCGGAGCACCGCGTCCATGTCGACGCACTGGCCGTAGAGGTGGACGGGGACGATCGCCCTGGTGCGGTCGGTGACGGCCGCCTCGAGCAGGTCGGTGTCCATCAGGCAGTCGTCCTCGCGCACGTCGACGAAGACGGGCACCGCCCCCACGGCGTCGATCGCGACCACGGTCGGGGCGGCCGTGTTGGACACCGTGACGACCTCGTCGCCCGGCCCGACGCCGAGCGCTTCGAGCCCGAGGACGATGGCGTTGGTGCCGTTGTCGACCCCGACGCAGTGGTCCAGCCCGTGCCAGGCGGCGAACTCCGCCTCGAAGCCGCGCACGCTCGCGCCGAGCACCAGCTGCCCGGAGCCGAACACCGTCTCGACGGCGTCGAGCAGGTCCTCGCGTTCGTTCCGGTACTCCGGAAGGTAGTCCCATACCCGCGTTGTCATCTGCGCCCTCCTCGGTGGGTCAGCGCCGCCCGGCGGGGCGGGCGGCGCGGGTGCTCATGTAGTCGTCGTCCCGGTCGATGCGCAGCGCCCGCGCACTGAGGTGGTCGACGGCGTCGGGGTAGGTGTAGGGCTGCATGAACCACCCGGCCCGGACGTCCCGGTAGAGCCGGGCCAGGCTCGAACTCCCGGCGTACGAGGCGCCGCCGACGATGGTGAGGCAGTCGTTGACGATGTCGGGCGCGAGCCGGTTGAGCGTCAGCTTCGCGCACTGGAACGCCGTCATCATCCGGGGGCCGCGCACGGCCGGATCGGGCACGCCGGCGGTCAGCGCGTCGGCCTCGGCCAGGGCCGCGGCGGTGGTGGCGCGCGCCGCGTACAGGCGGGCCTCGACCTCGGCGACGAGCGTGCGGACGGCGGCGGGCGCGCCGGGGCGCTCCCGCTGCCACTCCACGGCGGCGTCCCGCGCGGCCCGGGCGACGCCCAGGTAGATGCCGAGCATGGTGATCGAGCTGACGGTCTGCCCGGCCAGCGCGGCGTCGCCGCGTTCCCCGACCGGGCCCCGCACCAGCACGTCGGCGTCCGGTACGGGGCACCGGTCGAAGGCGATGTCCCAGGTGCCGGAGGCGCGCATCCCGAGGCCGTCCCAGGTGTCCAGGACGGTCAGGCCGGGGGTGCCGAGGGCGACGAGGGGCGCCGCGAGGCAGGTGCGGCCGTCCGCCTCGACCAGGGCGTAGGCGAAGAAGTGGGTGGCCACCGGGGCCATGCTCACCAGCGTCTTGCGGCCGGAGAGCAGCCAGCCGCCGGAGCCGTCCGACTCCAGCCGCGTCACGGTGCCCGGGGGGTCCTTGACGGCGCCGCACACCCGCGCCTCGCCGGTCGCCATGGCGCGCAGCACCCGCTCGGCGAGCGCCGCCGCCTCCGGCTTGCCGTTGCGCCACTCGTACGCCAGCGTCAGGCCCCGGCTGAACTGGACGTGCAGGGCGAGCGCCGTCGAGGCGTCGGCCCGGGCCACCTCCTGGAGCGCCAGGGCGACGTCGTGGAGGCGGTCCACGCCGAGCCCGCCGAGCTCCGCCGGGACGGTGCCGCCGAGCACGCCGGCGCGTGCGAAGCGTTCGAAGACCTCGACCGGGAAGGTGCCGGTCCGGTCCCGTACGTCGGCGTCGGCGCGGATCGCCGGCACCTGCTCGGAGACGAGGCCGAGCAGCCTGCGGCCCGCCTCGCTGACCGGCGCGGACAGGTCCGGGCGCGCGGCCTCGTTCGCGGCCTCCGTCAGCACAGTTCGCCTCCCGTTTCGTTCCGGCCGGTCATCGCGCTCGCACCGGCGGTTCAGAGGTACTGGGTGTTCGGCGCCTGGCCGCACAGCAGCCGGCCGTAGAGTTCCAGGTTGGTGTTCGGGTGCATGACGGCGTGCAGGTGGAGGGTCCGGACGTCCCGCTCGATCCGCTGGATCGGCACGTCCAGGTAGACCGAGGACGCCCCGCTCGCGGTGGCCAGGATGTCCACCGCCTCCTTGACGCGCGCGCAGACCGCGCCGGTCTCCAGGCGGGCCAGGGCGCGCTCCTCCAGCGTCCAGGGCTCGGCGGCGGCGTTCTTCGCGTCGACGAGGTCCGCGAGGCGGTAGCAGTGGAACTCCGCCTCGTCGATCTTCACCGCGGCCTCCGCGACCTGGAGGTGGGTCAGCGGCGCCTCGCGCTGGTCGGTGTAGTCGGTGTAGGTGATCCGCCGGTCGGGGAGGCGCTCGAAGAAGGCGTCCTTCGCGGCGATCGCGAGGCCGAGGGCGGTCGCGCTCACCGTCGCGCAGGCCGTCGGCATGATCGGGGCCCGGTAGATCTCCGAGCCGGCGTTGCTGCCCGCCCCGCCGCCGCCGATCATGACCGGCTCCATCGGGATGTAGCGCTCCGCGGGGACGAAGACGTCCCGCGCGACCGTGGTGACGCTGCCGGAGCCGCGCAGCCCCACGGTGTGCCAGTCGTCGACCACCTCCAGGTCGGAGACCGGGATCAGCGTCATGATGGGCCGGGGGGCCGCGTCGGGGGTGAGCAGGACCGCCGCGTTGGTGTCCCAGGTGCTGTGCTGGACGCCGCTGTTGAACTTCCAGGAGCCGTTGACGAGGATGCCGCCGTCGACCGGGACGGCGGTGGCCGTCGGGCTGATGATGCCGCTGACCAGGGCGTCCGGGGAGGCGAGGACCCGGTCCTGCACCTCGTCCGGGAAGAGAGCGGCGACCCAGGCGCTGATCGACCAGACGCCGGCCGTCCAGGACGCGGCGCCGTCGGCGCGGGCCAGCTCCACCAGGAGCTCGGCCTGGGTGCGCATGTCGACCTCGAAACCGCCGAGGCGCCTGGGGATCCGGGTGCGGAGCAGGCCGGCGTCCGCCAGGACCGAGACGGTCTCCTTCGACAGGCGCCGGTTCTCGTCGCCCCAGGGCGCGTTGTTCCTCAGGACCGGCGCCACCTCGCGCGCCCGGCGGAGGATCTCGGCGCGGTCGGGGACGGCGGTCGTTGCGGTGGTGTCCGTCATGACGTGCTCTCCCTGGTGAAGGACGGGGCAGCGGAATTCGGGGCATGGCGGGGGCGGGTCCGCCGGTCGCGCGGTGGCGGTCCCGCACCCCGTGGACGGCGTCGCGGGGGGATCGGAGCCGGTGGGATCAGAGTCGGACGGCGCGCGTGGTCAGCGCCGAGAGCAGGGTGCGGGCCTGGACGTTCACCCGCCCGCCGCGGGTCACCAGCGCGGAGAGCTGACCAGGCGTCACCCAGCAGTACCCGGGCGGTGGTTGGGACGGCGCCTGCGCTCCGTCCGCCTCCACGATGGCGTAGCGGCTCACCGCGTTCAGGAAGCGGCCGCCCTCCTCGGAGTGGAGGGCCGAGTAGCGGACGCGGGAGGGCGCGGCGGTCTCGACGACGTCCAGGAAGTGGTGGCGGGGCCCGCGGGGGCGGCCGCGATGGTGCTCCGGGGTGCACTGCACCGTCGGCGCGAGTTCCGCGATCTCCTGGAAGCCGACCTCCACGCCGGCCCGGGCCAGCAGGTGCGGCACGCCCGAGAAGTACCGCAGCACGAAGGCGCTCAGCCCCAGCCGTACGGGTTCGACCAGCGGCTGCGTCCACTGGGCCACCTCGCGGCTGCCCGCCTCGACGGCCACCGCGACCACGCGGAAGTGGCGGTCCGGCACCCGGCGGATCGCGTGCGCGGTCCGCACCCAGCCCCCGGTGTCGCGCAGCGGGACGCGCCGCACCCGCAGCGAGCGGCGGGCCCGCTCCGCGGCCAGCCAGCCCTCGATGTGCTCCACGGAGATCAGCCCGCTCGCTCCCGAGGCGGGGAGGGGGAGGCAGGAGAGCACCGTGCGGGCGTCCATGTTGACGAGGTTGTCGCGGTGCAGCAGCGCGGCGATCCGGTCGAGGGTCAGCCAGCGGAAGTTCTCGGCGACCGGCACCTCCTCGTCGACCAGCACGATCGTGTTCCGGTTGAACTTCCGGTTGAACCAGTCGCCGTGCTCGGACTGCAGCACGTCCGCGACGGGACGCCCCCGGGACGGATCGAGGAAGTACTCCAGGTAGGCGACCGGCGCGCCCTTGTGCACGCCGGTGTAGTTGCTGTGGGTCGCCTGCACGGTGGGGGAGAGCTGGACGATGTTGGGGTTGCCCGGCTCCATCTTCGCCTGCATCAGGTAGTGGCGCACCCCGCCGAAGTCCTTGGCGATGATCCCCAGGATGCCGACCTCGGGCTGGTCGATGATGGGCTGGCGCCAGGTCGGCACCGGGCCGTCGGCCGTCTCCACCTCGACGCCCTGGATCGAGAAGAAGCGCCCGCTGTCGTGCACCAGGTCGCCGGTGTCCGGGGCGAAGGACCACCCGCGGAGCCGGTCGAACGGGATGCGCTCGACCCGGAAGCGGTCGGCCCGCACCCGGGCGGACAGCCAGTGCGCTATCTCGTCGGCCGAGGCGCCCGGACCGTCCCGGCCCGGTGCCGCGACGGGGCGCCGGGTGAGGGCCGGAAGCCGGGTTCCGATGCCTCCACGAACCGTACCGATGGTGCTCAACTCCACGTCCTTTCAGGGGAATCGGCTGTCACGGGAATCGGCGCGGAGGTCACCCCGGGGGGCCGGCCCCGGCCGGGCGGCGCGAACCGCCCGGCCGGAACGCGCTAGGACGGGAGTTCCACCGACATCGCGTGGCGGAAGACGTTCCCGGGGTCGTACCGCTTCTTGACCGCCTGCAGCCGGGCGTAGTTGTCCCGGTAGTACAGCGTCGTCCAGGAGACCCCGGAGTCGTTCAGCTTCGGGTCCAGCAGGTCGACGTCGGGGTAGTTGATGTAGCTCCCGGAGTTCCGCTCGTCCGGGAGCGGGACGCCGCCGGTGGCGGCGTAGACGTCGCGGTAGAAGGAGCGGACCCAGTCGAGGTGCTCGGCGCCCGAGCCCCCCTCCCAGTTCCCGGTGGAGTAGACGGCCTTCACGATCGCGTCCCGCTGGGCCGTGGCGGTGGCGTCGGCGGGCAGCGCGTTGACCTGGCCGCCGAACCCGGAGAGGCCGAGGTTCGCGGCCGGGTTGTGGTAGTCGGTGCTGCTCAGGTACCTCCAGATGACCGCTATCTGCTCGTCCGTGTACCCCTTGCGGAGGTCCCCGGCCTTGTGCTTGTAGTTCCCGGACGGCTCGTAGGGCCAGTTCTGCGGGGACATCCAGGGGATGACCTGGTCGGTGTCGATCACGGGCGTGGCGCCGACCCCGGCGGTGAGGAAGTCGACATGGGTGTTCAGTCGCTCCGACGCGCCCGGGAGCGCGTCGTCGATGACGGAGATCAGGCCGAGCATGCCCCCCGAGCGGTGGAAGAGCTGGAGGACCCCCCAGATGTCGCAGGCCGGCGTGCCGGGCTCGCTGTTCCGCTCGTACCAGGTGCCGTAGTTGCGGATCAGTGTGCCGAACGACGCCTCGTCCATGCCGTCCCAGGAGTACATCACCGTCCGCCGGCGCGCGTTGCCGGGGGCCTTCGGCAGCAGGTCCGCCGGCCGGTCGGAGCGCACGCCCCGGCTGCGCAGCCAGAACCGGGTGACGACGCCGAAGCTGCCGCCCCCGCCGCCGGCGTGCGCCCACCACAGGTCCCGGTTCGGGTCGCCCTCCTCGCGGGTGGCGACGACGGTGCGGGCCCTGCCCTTCTCGTCGACGACCACCACCTCCACCGCGTACAGGTGGTCCGCCACCAGGCCGTCCCGGCGGGAGAGGTGGCCGTAGCCGCCGCCCGTCAGGTGCCCGCCGATCGCGACGTCCATACAGGCCCCGGCCGGCAGGGTGACGCCCCACTCCTTGAAGAGGGTGCGGTAGACGTGCCCGAGCGTGGCGCCCGGACCGATCGCGAAGGCCCGGCGCTCCGGGTCGTGGCGGACCTCGTCCAGCAGCGACAGGTCGATCAGCGTCTCGACCTCCGGAGCGAAGGTGAAGCCCTCGAAGCAGTGGCCGCCGCTGCGCACCCCGATCCGCTTCCCGGCCCGCACCGCCTCCTCGACGACGGCGACGACCTGCTTGGTGCCGTGCACCACGCGCACCGAGTCGGGGCGGCCGACGAACCGTTGGTTGTGGCCGATGGTCAGGCTGCTGTACCGGGTGTCCTCGGGGCGGACGACCGTCCCGTCGGCCCGGGCCGGGGCGAGACCTCCGGGATCCGTCACATCACTCACGTACTACCTCCGGAAACAGTGGGCGGAGTTGTCTCCCCGGCGGCTCTCGGCGAAGCCTCCGCACGTGGGCGCGGACCGGCGCGGTGACCGGGGCGGCCACGCGGCGGCACGTCGAGGCCCGGGGGTTCGTTCGACGAACTCCGTCAGCGTACAGGTGAGTTGACGAACCATGAGATCGACCTGATCGGACCCCGGACGCTGCGGACCCGACCGGTCCCCGACACCGTCCAGCACAGCCGTCCCTCCTCGCCCGTCGCCCCGATCGGCTCCAGACGCATCGTCGTCCGTCGCAGCGGCCCCTGTCTTCTCGTGGATTGCGCAGGAGGGACAGCAAGCCGGGAGGTGCCGTCCGGCCGCTCGGTTTGTGAAGCTGGCGGCCATTCGTCACCCGGGCGGGGAAGGACACCCATGGCTCAGCAGACCGACAGCACCGCCACCGCCGCGCTCCCCGAGTCCGGCCGGCGCCGCGACTCCGGCGGGCGGGACGAGTCCGGCGGAGGGGGCGCGGACGGCGGGCGGGGCGCGGGGCGGGCCTCCGCCCGCCGGTGGGCCGCGCTGCTCGCCCTGCTCGTCGGGCTCTTCCTCGTCGACGAGCTCCCGCCCTACCTGCGCTTCGATCCGGCGAAGGCGCGCATCAACCTGGACCCCCAGGTCCCGTGGCACTACGCGGTCCTGGTGGCGCACATCGCCTTCGGGTCGATCGCGCTGGTCACCGTCGTGCTCCAGCTGTGGCCCGGGCTGCGGCGGACCCGCCCGCGGGTGCACCGGCTCAGCGGCCGGCTCTACGTGTACGCCGGCGCCCTGCCCTGTGCCGTCACCGCGCTGGTGATCATGCCGCTGATGCCCGAGTGGCGCGGCGACATCGGGATCGCGCTCCAGGCGCTGCTGTGGATCGCGACCACGGTGGCCGGGACGGTGGCGGCCCGCCGGCACCGCTGGGCCGAGCACCGCCGGTGGATGCTGCGGAGCTTCGCGCTCGCCGCCGGCGTGCTGTGGGGCCGCGCCATGGTCGACGTCATGGTCCACACGGGAGCACCCGTCCCGCTCGACTACCTGTTCGAGGTCGCGCGCTGGCTCGGCTGGATGGTCAACCTCGTCCTCGTGCAGCTCTGGCTGGACCGGAAGCCGCGGCGTCGGCTCCCGGTGTCCGCCTGAGGGAAGGGCCGCCGGGCCCCTCCGGTCACGCCTCCGGCCCCACCATGGGCCTGATCTCCACCCGGGCCAGCCGGGCGTCGGGAATGCGGGCGGCGATCTCCGCCGCCCGCTCCATGCCGTCGCAGTCGACGATGTCGTAGCCCGCCAGGTGCTCCTTGACCTCGGCGAACGGACCGTCCACGACCTGCACCGCGCCGTTGCGGACCCGCACCGCCCGGCTCCGCTCCGGGGGAGCCAGCACCGAGCCGCCGACCCACTCCCCGGACGCCTCCAGTTCGCCGATCAGCGCCGCGTGCTCGGGGCCGAGCGAGGCCCGCTCCGCCTCCGTGAGCGCCTCCCACACCACCGGGTCGCTGTAGATCAGCAGCATGTACTTCACGCACGTCCTCCGCGGCCTGTTCCGGAACTTCGTGGACGACGATAGCGAAGCGGATGTCGGATCGCAGGCCGCGGCTCCGACCCCGGGGTGACGGACGCCCTCCGGGGGCGGTCCCGTCCCGTACAACCCGACTCTGGAGGACGTACCCATGACCTCGCCGACGACCGCGGCCTCCCCGCCGCGAGCGGGGCGCCGCGAGTGGACGGGCCTGGCGGTTCTCGCCCTGCCCACACTCCTGCTCGCGCTGGATCTCAGCGTGACCTACCTGGCGCTGCCCAGCCTGACCGACGACCTCGGGGCCGGCGCCACCGAGCAGCTGTGGATCACCGACGTGTACGGCTTCCTGACGGCCGGCTTCCTGGTCACCATGGGCACGCTGGGTGACCGCGTCGGCCGCCGCAAGCTGCTGCTGTACGGCGCGGTGGCCTTCGGGATCGCCTCGGCGGTGGCCGCCTGGTCGACCAGCCCGGGCATGCTGATCGCGGCGCGCGCCGCGATGGGCGTCGCCGGGGCCACCCTGATGCCCTCCACGCTCGCGCTGATCAGCAACATGTTCCAGGACCCGCGGCAGCGCGGCATGGCCTTCGCGGTGTGGATGAGCTGCTTCATGGGCGGCGCGGCCGCCGGGCCGGTCATCGGCGGCGCGCTGCTCAGCCACTTCTGGTGGGGCTCGGTCTTCCTGCTGGCCATCCCGGTGATGGTGCTGCTGCTGGCCGTCGGCCCGGTGTTCCTGCCCGAGTACCGCTCCCCGCAGGTCCGCGGCGCGGACCCGCTGAGCGTCGCCCTGTCCCTGCTGGCGATGCTTCCCCTGGTCTACGGCATCAAGGACATGGCCCGGGACGGGGTCCAGCCGCTGGGCGCGGCCGCGGCCGTCGCCGGCCTGGCCTTCGGGGCCGTGTTCGTGGCGCGGCAGCGCCGGCTCGCCGACCCGCTCCTCGACGTCCGGCTCTTCAAGCGGCTCGCGTTCACCGCGGCGCTGGTGATCCTGATGCTCGGGGTGGCCACCCAGGGCGGGGTGATGTTCCTGATCAGCCGGTACCTGCAGTCGGTCGAGGGGTTCACCCCGCTGCACGCGGGCCTGTGGCTCGTCCCGTCCTCGCTGGCGATGGTGGTCGGGAGCATGCTGGCGCCGCTCGCCGCACGCCGGTTCACCCCCCGGGTGGTGATCGCCGCCGGCATGGGCCTCGCCGCGGTCGGCTTCGCGCTGCTCGCGGTCCTTGACACCTCGGACGGGCTGTCCCAGCTGGTGGGCGGCATCATCCTGGTCTTCCTCGGGATCGGGTTCGTGGGCGCGCTCGGCCAGGACCTCGTGGTGGGTTCCGTGCCCCCCGCGAACGCCGGGGCGGCGGCGGCGCTCTCGCAGACCAGCGGCGACTTCGGCATCTCGCTGGGGGTGGCCGCGCTGGGGAGCATAGGAGCCGCCGTCTACGGTGCCCGGATGGACGGCTTCAGCCCGTCCGGGGCCCCGGCCGGCGCGCTCCCCGACGTCCGGCAGAGCGTCGAGGCCGCCGCGCAGGAGGCCGGGCGGCTGTCCGGGGACGCGGGCGCGCGCCTGCTGGAGCACGCGCGCGAGGCGTTCACCTCGGGCCTGAACGCCGCCGCCGTGGTCAGTGCCGTCCTGGTCGCCGCCCTCGGTGTCCTGGCGCTCGGCGCGCTCGGGTCGCGCTCCGCGGCCGGGGCGGTGTCCCCGGCGGCGGAGGAGTCGCCCGCACCGACCGCCACGGCCGTGGAATGACCCGCCGCAGCAGAGCGCCGCGGAACACCGCGGCCCGGAACACCGCGGCACGGAACACGGCGGCACGGAACACGGCAGTACGGAGCACGGCAGTACGGAACACCGCACCGCACGAGAGGAAGAACGGCACCATGGACACGGAACCGCAGTCGGAGCTCCCCCGGGTCGTCGGGCGGGAGGAGTGGCTCGCCGCCCGCCGGGAGTTCCTGGTCAGGGAGAAGGAGTTCACGCATGCCCGGGAGGCGCTGAGCGCCGAGCGCAGGCGGCTCCCGATGGTCCGGGTCGAGGAGGACTACGTCTTCGAGGGCCCCGACGGCAAGGCGTCCCTGGCCGACCTCTTCGAGGGACGCCGGCAACTGATCGTCCATCACGTGATGTTCGACCCGGAGTGGGAGGAGGGCTGCCCCAGCTGCCGGTTCCAGATCCGGGAGATCGGGTACCTGCCGCACCTGCACGAGCGGGACACCACGCTGGTGCTGGTCTCCCGCGCGCCGCAGGAGAAGATCCGCCGGTACAAGGAGCGGATGGGCTGGGACATCCCGTACTACTCGTCGTACGGGAGCCGCTTCAACTACGACTTCCACGCCACGCTGGACGAGTCCGTGACCCCGCTCCTGATCAACTTCCGGACCAGGGAGGAGCACGAGGCCGCCGTCGGCCCCTGGGACATCTGGGGCCACGAACTCCCCGCGGTCAGCGTCTTCCTGCGGGACGGCGAGGAGGTCTACCACACCTACTCGACCTTCTCGCGCGGGCTGGACATCCTCCTCGCCGTCCACAACTACCTGGACCTGACGCCGCTGGGCCGGCAGTTGGGATGACCGCGCCGGTGCGCCGCCGGCCCCGCGTCACGGACGCGGGGCCGGCGGCGCCGGAGCGGAACCGGTCAGAAGACGTCGAAGTAGTCCCCGATCCACAGCCCCCGGCCGGCGTCCACCGTCCGCAGGTCCGAGGCGCGGTAGTCGGCGAGCCGGATGCAGCGGAAGTCGAAGCTCACCCGGGTCGAGTCGGTGTCGTTCACCTTGTTCCCGTGGTTCCAGCCGACCGCGTCGAAGACCAGCAGCTGCCCCACGTCGAGTTCGGTCGCCGCGTAGTCCTCCGACCCCTGCTCCCGCTCGACCCACACGGAGTTGGTCCCCCAGGCCCGGGTCAGCGGCAGCCAGAAGTTCACCTCGCCGTCGGCGTGGTGGTAGTCGCCGTCCTTGTGGAACTCGCCGACCGCGACATTTCCCGGGAAATGGATCCGGAAGGTGGGAACGCGCTGGAAGCAGAACTCGTCGGTGCCGAGCACGTCCGGCACGAAGGATTTCACGAAGCCGCGGTACAGGTCCCGGAGCCTGGGCTCGAACTCCCGGTAGAAGGCGGCGTGGAACTCCGTGGACTGGTCGGTCCGCCAGGTGAGCAGCTCCATCGGGGCGTCCGGCCGCAACGCGCTCAGGTCCTCGGTCCGGTAGATCGACCGCACCGCCGCGGCGAAGTCGAACACGGCCGGATCGTACTCGTAGGTCTTCGGCTGCATGCTCTCCCACACTCCCCGAATTCTCCTGGCGGATGGCGGACAATGCCTCCTGTTCGAGAAGCTAGCGCAGCGTCCCTTCTCCACCAAGACGTTCCGAGCGGCAAGAGCACGACGGGAGAAAACGGTCCGGAAGGAGTTCGGGTGCCCGTCGCCGGACTATTCCGGCCCCGCCGCTTCCACCACCGGCACCACCTCCTCCCGCAGCCGCCGGGCCGAGGCCGCCACCGATCCGGCGGCGGCCTCCCGGGTGTCGCCGACACCGACCATCAGCCCCACCAGCTGCGCCTCCAGCAGGCGGTCGGCGTCGCAGGGCTCGATCAGGTAGCCGCCGAGCTCCAGGACGACCAGGCCGTGCACCGCCGACCACATCTGGTGCGCCACCAGTTCCGGGTCCGCCGGGCGGAACCGGCCCGCCCCGACGCACCGGGCCGCGCACTCGGTCACACCGGCCAGCGTGTAGCGGCCGTACTGGCGGTCCTCCTCGTCGAGCGAGAACCCGGCCAGCGAGGAACCGCCGAACATCACCGCGTACAGGTGGGGGTTGGCCAGCGCGTTGCACCGGTAGGCACGGCCCAGCAGCGCGAGGTCGCACACCGGGTCGTCACTGGGCCGCACCTGGGTGAAGTGCTGCTGGAGCCGGGCGAACCCCTCGTGGACGATGGCCCGCGCCAGCCCGCGCATTCCGTTGAAGTGGGTGTACAGGGCCATCGTCGAGGTGCCGACCTCGCTCGCGATGCGGCGGGTGGACAGTGCCTGCGGCCCCTCCTCCGCCAGCAGCCGGGCGGCGATGGTCACCAGCCCCGGGCGGGCACGGGGATCCGAGCGACGCGGACTCATGTCCCCAGTCAACCAAAACGCCGTGGTGCCGGAACCGGTCGCGGGTCCACAACTCCCGATCCCAGCACACTGCGAGAAGCGGCCCTCAGGACGCCCGGCGTAGCTTCCCAGTCACCCGGCGCGACCGCCGCCCCCGACCGAAAGGCCGCCCCGTGTTCTCCAGACCCCTCGGCGCCGCGATGCTCCTGTACGCGGGCAGCGCGATCGTGCTGGTCTCCTCCGCACTGGCCTTCCACCACGCCTTCGCCATGGACCCCGCGATGCCGATGCCGATGCCGATGGAGATGGCGCACGCCCCGGCCGACGCCGGACGGAAGCTCGGCGGCATGCCGCTGGCGGAGATGCCGGAGATGTTCACCGCCTTCGCCGGACTGCTGTTCGTGGTGGCCGGCGCCGCCCTGCGCGGACGGCCGCGCTCGGCCCCGACCGAACTCCGTGGCGGCCGGCGCGGCCGGCTGCTGATCGCCGTCATCGGTACGGCCGCCCTGACCGTCGACATCAGCAAGACCTCCACGCTGGGCTTCGTCATCCCCGGTATGCGGGCCGACTACGGCCTCGACCCCCGGACGGCCTCCCTGCTGGCGGTCTGCGGACTGACCGGGACGGCGGCCGGGGCGCTGCTGTTCGGCGTGCTCACCGACCGGATCGGGCGCCGCAGCTCCTACCTGATCGCCACCCTCGGCTTCACCGCCACCAGCATGTGCGGCTCGATGCCCTCCTTCCGCGGGAACCTGCTGATGTGCGGGCTGATGGGCCTGGCGGTCGGCGGCCTCGCCCCGCTGCTGATCACCCTGCTCACCGAGGCGGTCGGCGGGCGGGTCCGCGGCTCGGTGGTGGTGGCGCTCTCCGTCGTCGCCACCGCCGTCGGCTACCTGATCGCCGCCGGCTCGGCCCTGTGGCTGGAGCCGGTGTTCGGCTGGCGGATCCTCTGGCTGATCGGCGCCCCCACCGGCGCCGTGCTGGCCGTGCTGACGCCCTTCGTTCCCGACTACGTGGCGCTCTCCGCCCCGGCGGCGCGGAGCGCACCGGTCCCGCGGCGGGACTCACGGTCCGCGCGGGCCCTCACCCACGGCCTCCAGCGGGCGTTCGCCACCCTGATCGGCCTGCTCACCTTCGGCCTCACCACCTGGGTGCCGAGCCTGGCCCGGATCGGCGGTGTGCCGGTGCGCACCGCGAACCTGATGCTGACCGTGGCGGCGGTGGTGATGGTCCCGTGCGCCCTGCTGCTGATGCTGGGCTACCGCCGGTTCGGCCCGACCAGCATGGCGGCGGGCCTGGCCACCGTCACCGCCGTGCTGCTGCTGGCGCTCACCGCCAGCGGCGCGGTGGCGCAGGTGGGCTGGATCTGCGCGGGCGCGCTGGTGGCGGCGCTGTTCTCGGTGAACTCGATGGCCGCGATCTTCCTGCCGATCGCGGCCGACCTGGCCGATCCGGAACGGCGCGGCCGGACCACCGGCTGGGTCTCCTTCTTCAACCGGCTGGGCGGCCTGTGCGGGCCGCTGCTGCTGGCGGGCCTGGTGTCCTCGGCCTCCGACGTCCTGCTGGCGGTCTCCGTGCTGGCGCTGCTGTGCGGCGCGGCCGCCTGGTACATCAGCCGCCGGAGCCGGCTCGCGGCCCCGGCGCTCGGCGCGGCGTCCGAGTGACGGGGCGCGGGTGACAGGGGCGCGGGTGACGGGGGCGAGGGTGCGGCCGGTGGCAGAGCACGGGCGGAGAAGCCCGCCGATCTCCGGGAGCAGATACTGGATTCGCCCAACTCGCCATGGTTCGAGGCGGATTGGGAGTGCGCCGGGCATCCGGCCGGTTCCGCTCAACGGAAGGAAGAGGCATGGTCGACCGACAGGACGTGATCTCCGCGCTGGTGCTGGACGGCGAGGCCGTCGACGCGCTGGTGGCGAACCTGCCCGAAGCCGA
The DNA here is from genome assembly GCF_042883725.1 of Kitasatospora sp. NPDC058184. Lineage (NCBI taxonomy): Bacteria > Bacillati > Actinomycetota > Actinomycetes > Kitasatosporales > Streptomycetaceae > Kitasatospora > Kitasatospora sp. NPDC058184. The sequence goes on along the minus strand of NZ_JBHVVE010000015.1, from coordinate 50,691 downwards.
CTGGGCACGCCCCACGCCGGCACCCGGCTGGACCGTCGCCCATCAGGTCGCCCACCTCACGGCCACCTTCAGGCTGGCCGGACTCGCGGCGGGCGACCCCGAGGCCTTCCGGGCGGTCGCCGCCGGCATCGGGCAGGACATGGACGGTGCGGTGCAGCAGGCCCTCAAGCCCTACCTGGCGAAGGCGCCGAAGCTCCTGCTGGAGAGCTGGCAGACCGAGCGCCGGGCCGCCGAGGAGGCCCTGGCGGCCGTTCCGGCGGACCGGCCGCTGCCGTGGCTGGTCCGCCCGCTGACGGCCCCCGTGCTCGCCGCCGCCGGCATGATGGAACTGTTCGGCCACGGCCAGGACATCGCCGACGCGCTCGGGGAGCGCCGCGAGCACACCGACCGGATCCGCTACCTGGTCGAGTTCGCCGTCCGCACCTGGGACTTCGGCTACCAGGCCCGCGGGCTCACGCCGCCGGAGACAACGTTCCGTTTCGAGATCACCGCTCCGTCGGGCGCCCGGTGGGAGTTCGGCCCCGCCGGCGCGGAGCAGCGCGTCAGCGGACCCGCCGTCGACTTCTGCCTGCTGGTGACCAGGCGCCGGCACCGCGACGACCTCGCCCTGACGGCCCGTGGCGAGGACGCCGAGGCCTGGCTCGACCTCGCCCAGGCCTACCGCGGCCCGGCCGGTCCGGGCCGCACGCCCGGCCAGTTCCGGTCGACCGGGCACTGACCGGGCACTGACCGCAAGCGCCACCGGGTCCGCGGCACCGGGCGGGGGTGCCGCGGACCCGCGCGCACGCGCGCTCCGGGCGAAGACCGACAGCGCGGCGGCGCACCAGCACGGGGACCGCCACCCGTCCCACACCCGACAGAAGGGACCGTCATGGGCACCCGTACCGACGAATGCGCCGTGGTTCTCGGCGGAAGCATCGCAGGCCTGCTGGCAGCGAGGGTGCTCGCCGAGTCCTATCCCCGGGTCGTCGTCGTCGAACGCGACCGGATCCTCGGCGTCCGCGGGCCGCGGCGCGGCGTCCCGCACGGCAACCACGCCCACGGGCTGGTCGCCCGCGGCCACCAGATCATGGAGTCGTTGTTCCCCGGCCTCACCGACGAACTGGTCGCCGCCGGGGTGCGGCCCGGCGACTTCAGCGCCGACATCCGCTGGTACTTCAACGGGCTGCGGCTGCGGCCGGCGCGCACCGGCCTGCCGTCCGTGCCCGCCACCCGGCCGGTGCTCGAACACCACCTGCGCGAGCGGGTACGGGCGCTGCCGGAGGTGACGTTCCTGGAGGAACACGACGTCATCGCCCCGGTGACCGACACCACCAGGCGCCGGGTCACCGGGGTCCGGGTGCAGCGGCGCGCCCCCGGGAGTACGGAGCGCACGCTCTCCGCGCACCTGGTCGTCGACACCACCGGCCGCGGCTCGCGCACCCCGCGCTGGCTGGCCGACCTCGGGTACGAGGCGCCCCCCGAGGAGCGGATCGAGATCGACCTGGCGTACACCACCCGCCACTACCGCCTCAAGGGGGATCCGTTCGGCAGCGACATCGCCATCATCCCCGCCGCCACGCCCTCGCACCCGCGCGGGGCCTTCTTCTACCGGGTGCCCGGCGAGGACAACCGGGTGGAGCTGTCGGTGACCGGGATCGTGGGCGACCACCCGCCCGTCGACCCCGAGGGGTTCCACGCCTTCGTCCGCTCGCTGCCCGTCCCCGAGATCCACGAGGCGATCCGCGACGCCGAACCGCTCGACGAGCCCCTGCGGTTCCGCTTCCCGGCCAGTGTCCGCAGGGACTACCACCGGCTGGAGCGCTTCCCCGCCGGGCTGGTCGTCCTGGGCGACGCGGTGTGCAGCTTCAACCCGGCCTACGCCCAGGGCATGACCTCCGCCGCGCTGCAGGCCCTGGTGCTGCGGCGGCACACCGCGGGGCGGCGGCTGCCGAACCCCCGGGCCTACTTCCGCGACGTCGCGCGGGAGATCCGGGCCCCCTGGTCCTTCGCCGCGGTGACCGACCTGGGCTACCCGGGCGTCGCGGGCCGCCGCACCCCGCAGACCCACCTGGTCAACCGCTACGCCGCGCTGGCCCAGCGGGCGGCGGTCCACGATCCCCGGATCACCGAGGCACTGGTGCGGATCGCCGGACTGGTGGCCACCCCGCAGTCGCTGATGCACCCGCGCACCCTGCTGCGGGTGCTGCGCGCCGCCCGCCGGCCCGTCCCGCCTCCGGCCGGCGCCCACGCGGGCGCTCCGGAGCTCTCCGGCCGGAACTGAGCCGTCGGCGGCTGCCGGTTCGGCCGCCCGCCGGAACGGCCGCCCGCCGGTACGGCCGCGCCCGGCACCGGACTCCCGGTGCCGGGCGACTCCGTGGACGGTCCGCTCAGCGGACCCGACGCGCGAACTCCCGGACGTCGTCGACGAACAGCCCGGGCTGCTCCAGGGCGGCGAAGTGCCCGCCGCGGTCGAACTCGGACCAGTGGGCGAGGGTCGGCAGGATCCGTTCGGCCCAGCGCCGGACCGGCCGGACCGCGTCCTCGGGGAACACCGCCACCCCGACCGGTGCGGACAGCGGCCAGGGGCCGGCCCAGGTGCGGAGGAAGTCGGCGTCCAGTCGGTTGGACTCGTAGTAGAGCTGGGCGCTGGAGCCGGCGGAGGCGGTGAACCAGTAGATCGCCACGTCGGTCAGCAGCCGGTCCCGGTCGACGACGTCCTCGGGAACCGTCCCGGCCGCCGTCCACTCCATGAACTTCTCGACGATCCAGGCGAGTTGGCCCACCGGCGAATCGGTCAGGCCGTACGCGAGGGTCTGCGGCCGGGTGGACTGGATCTTCCGCCAGCCGGCCCCGTCCTGCTCGAAGTACCCGGCGAACTCCAGCCGGGCCCGGTCCGCCGGGTCCAGCCGCGCGAACTCGGCCGGGTCCTGCGGCGGGAAGGTGGCGAGCATGTTGAGGTGGACGCCGGCCACGTGCTCCGGGTCGGCCAGGCCCAGCTGCAGCGAGACCGGCATGCCCCAGTCGCCGCCCTGGACGAGGTACCGGTCGTAGCCGAGCCGGCGCATCAGCTCGGCCCAGGCCCGGGCGACCCGGGCGGTGTCCCAGCCGGCCTCCCGGGGGTGGCCGGAGAAGCCGTAGCCGGGCAGCGAGGGTATGACCAGGTGGAACGCGTCGGCGGGATCGCCGCCGTGGGCCCGCGGATCGGTCAGCGGGCCGATCACGTCCAGGAACTCCGCCACCGAGCCGGGCCAGCCGTGGGTGACGACCAGCGGCAGGGCGTCCGGCTCGGGCGAGCGGACGTGCAGGAAGTGGACGTCCACACCGTCGACTTCGGTCAGGAACTGCGGGAAGGAGTTGAGGTGCGCCTCGGCCTTGCGCCAGTCGAAGCCGGTGCGCCAGTACTCGGCCAGTTCCTTCAGGTAGCCGAGCGGCACGCCGCGCCGCCAGCCGGCGCCGGGGACTTCGCCGGGCCAGCGGGTGGCCGCGAGCCGGCGGTCCAGGTCGTCGAGGGCTTCTTGCGGGATGTCGATACGGAAGGGACGCATCCGAGTCCTCTCAGCGGGACCGTGCGCCGACCCGGGCCGGCGCCGGAGGGATGGCGGCCGGCGTACCGGCCGGTCCGTGCGGGGGTGCCGCAGCCGTACGGCACCGTCCCGCACGGCACTGTACCGGCCGCGCGGCGCCCCGGAGCGTCGATCGGCCGGGCCGCCGGGGGAGGGCCGGCGGTCGGTGCGGAGCCGGGGCCGCCGCGCGCTCTCCGGCGGGGAGAGCGGGTGACGGCCCCGCCGCTCCGGCTCCGGGCTCAGGCGGCGACGGGGGTGTTCTGGTACGAGGCGATCCGCCAGTCGGCGCCCTGCCTGGCCAGCACCCAGGTCGCCCGGATCGCCCGCTCGGGCGTCACCTCGGTGTCCCCGGGGGCCAGCACGCCGCCCTTGGTGACCAGGACGGCCACGTCGTCGGCCAGCGGGCGGACCGACTGCGGCTCACCGGTGACCTGGGTGCCCTTGAACGGGCCGGCGAACGCCTGCGCCATGAAGGCGCGGATCTGCTCGCGGCCGGTCAGGTAGACGTCCCCGGGCAGGATCAGTGTCGCGTCGTCGGTGAAGACCGAGGCGAAGCCGTCGGCGTCGTGCCGTGCCCAGGCCGCGATGATGAGTTCCGGGACGGCGCGCAGCGCGGCGACGTCGGCGGCGGTGGGCGGGGGAGTGGCGGACATGGCTCTCTCCTTATCCGGCGGTTCCCGGCCGCGATCACCACGGCCCGGTGACGGCCAGCGTCACACCGGGCCGTCGGCCGCCGCATCTTCCCGATTGCGCTGGGCGGCCGCCCAGCCGCCGGCCGGGGGGACGCCGCAAGCCGGGAGATGCGGGCACCCCGCGCGGGTGCCAGCCTCGACAGGGCCGGTCAACGGCCCTGGCCCCGCTGCCGCGTGGCCCCGCGACCCGGCGACTCCCTGACTCCGCCCGCGCCCCGCTCCGACCGCCTGGAGGCTTCCGTGTCACTCCCCGCCCCCGTCGTCATCGACCGAGCCGGACGTGACATCCACGCGGAGGGCGCCCGGATCCGGGCGAACGGCCCGGTCGCCCGGATCGAACTGCCCGGTGGCGTACCGGCCTGGTCGATCACCGGCCAGGACGTCGCCCGGCGGGCCCTGGCCGACCACCGCCTGTCCAAGGACCCGCGCCGGCACTGGGCGGCGTTCGCCGAGGGCCGGATCGGCGCGGACTTCCCGCTCATCGGCTGGGTGCTGATGGACAACCTCACCACCCGCTACGGCGCCGACCACACCCGGCTGCGGCGGCTGACCGCCGGCGCCTTCACCCCGCGCCGGGTCGAGGCGATGCGGGCCGAGGTGGAGAAGGCCGTCGAGGAGCTGCTGGACGACCTCGGCCGCCTCGCGCCCGGCGAGGTGGTCGACCTCAAGGCCCGCTTCGCCCATCCGATGCCGGCCCGGGTGATCTGCGACCTGTTCGGCGTGCCGGCCGGGGACCGTGAGCGGATGCTGCGCGGCGGCGAGGTGAACGTCGACACCACCATCACCCCGGAGGAGTCCGCGGCCAACGTCGAGCGGTGGCACCGGGAGATGCTGGAGTTCGTCGAGGGCAAGCGCCGCGACCCCGGGGACGATCTGACCAGCGACCTGGTCCAGGCCCAGGAGGAGGACGGATCCCGGCTGAGCGACTCCGAACTGGTCGGCACCCTGCACCTGCTGCTCGCCACCGGGACCGAGCCGGTGATGAACCTGCTCGCCAACACCGTCCGGGCCGTGCTCACCCACCCCGACCAGCGGGCGCTGCTCCGGTCCGGCGCGGTGGGCTGGGCGGAGGTGATCGAGGAGAGCCTGCGCGCCGAAGCGCCGGTCGCGCACCTGCCGTTCCGCTTCGCGGTGGAGGACATCGAGCTCGGCGGGGTCACCATCGCCAAGGGGGAGCCCGTCCTGATCAACTTCGCGGCGGCGGGCCGCGACCGCGCCGTCCACGGGGAGGACGCCGACGCCTTCGACGCCACCCGGGCGAACAAGGAGCACCTCTCCTTCGGCCACGGCGTCTACCGCTGCATCGGCATGCCGCTGGCCCGGATGGAGGCCGAGACCGCCCTCACCGCGCTGTTCCGGCGCTTCCCCGACCTCGAACTCGCCGTACCCGCCGAGGAGTTGGCTCCGCAGGCCACCTTCATCATGAACGGCGTCCAGGCCCTCCCGGTCCGGCTCGGGCCGCGGAGCAGTTGACAGGAAAGGTGGTTCGGCCGATGTGGGCAGCCGTCGTACCCGAGGCCAAGGCGCGCTGGGAGCTTCGCGAGATCCCCACCCCGAGGCCCGGTCCCGGCCAGGTGCTGATCCGGGTCCACGCCTGCGGGGTCTGCCACAACGACCTGCTGGTCAGTCAGGGCGTGTTCCCCTTCCCGGCGTTCGCTCCGGTGGTGGTCGGGCACGAGGCCGCCGGCGAGGTCGTCGAGGTCGGCGCCGGGGTGACCGGCCGCCGGGTCGGCGACCGGGTCGGCGCCACCTGGGTGCAGGCGACCTGCGGCCGGTGCGCGTACTGCCGGCTCAACCTCCCGCTCTCCGGGCAGTCCGGGATGAACTGCCCGGAGGCCGTGATGAGCGGCCTCACCGTGCAAGGAGGACACGCGGAGTACGTCGCGGTGGCGGCCGCGAGCACCGTGCTGCTGCCGGACGCCGTCCCGTACGAGACCGCCGCCCCCGTGCTGTGCGCGGGCTACACCGCGTGGAGCGCGCTGCGCGCCGCCGATCCCGGACCGCGCGAACGGGTCGCGGTGCTCGGGATCGGCGGACTCGGCCACCTCGCCGTGCAGTTCGCCCGGGCCGGCGGCTTCGAGACCGTGGCCGTCACCAGCTCGCCGGACAAGCACCGGCTGGCCCGGACCCTGGGCGCGGACCACGTGGTCGCCGACGGTGAGGGGCTGCGGGCGATCGGCGGAGCCGACGTCGTCCTGGTGACCGGCACCTCCTACCGGGCCGCCGCCGGGGCCCTCCAGGGGCTGCGGCCGAACGGCCGGATGGTGCTGGCCACCATCGACCCGGTCGAGCCCTTCGCCATCCCGCCGACCAGCCCGTTCTGGGCGCAGCGCCAGCAGGTGATCGGCGCCACCCACAACGGCCTCGACCGGCTCACCGAGGCCCTCGACCTGGTCGCCTCCGGGGCCGTCACGCCGCTGGTCGAGACCTTCCCCAAGGAGCGGGTCGCCGAGGCGCTGGACCGGGTCGAGCGGGGTGAGGCGCGCTTCCGCGCGGTCGTCACGTACGCCTGACCGGTGAACCGGTGAACCGGCGGACGGGAGAAGCCATTCCCCCCCGGTGAACCTCTCTTGAGTTCTGGAAGCGCCCTTCCGCGGCACGCGCGCGGGAGGGCGCTTCGTCGTGCGGCCGCGGGCCGGCCGACGGTCCCGGCGGCTGCCGCAATTCCTCCCGCTGAGCAACGGGGAAGTAGCGATTCCGAGTGCTTTGCGTACATCCTCGTACAGTAGACCCGCGCGTGACGTGCCTATCGCCGGCGCATTTCGGGTCGTGAATTCCGTCATCCCGAACCGTCCTGCCAGCAGGGGGTTTTGGCCGCGTCCTGCACTCGACGCGGGCACGGGGTCGTATTCGATCCGTCGAGAGGGGAACCCGGTGGCGTACCGTGAACGAATCCGCAGACTGATTCCAGGCCTGGTGGTGATAATGGTGGCCACCTCGCTGTTCTTCGCCGTACGGACCTCGGTCGCGGCGGCCGGGGCGGAGGAGGTCGCGAAGCAGTACGGCTTCAAGGAACTGCCCATCGCGATGCCGCCCGGCTACGAGCAGCGGCCGATGCGGACGGTCCGGACCGTCAACCCGGCCTACCAGAAGATCCGTTCGTGGATCTCCTCGGTCGGGGCCAGCATCGCGATCAACGACCTGACCGGGCACGGCGTGGCCGACGGCATGTGCATCGTCGACACCAGGACCGACAGCGTGATCGTGACGTACACCCCGACCGCCCGGCCGGCCGACCGCTTCACGCCCTTCGTGCTGGACGGCAGGCCGCTGCCGATGGACGACACCATGGCGCCCACCGGCTGCACGCCCGGCGACTTCAACGGCGACGGCCGGATGGACCTGCTGGTGACGTACTGGGGCCGCACGCCGATCCTGTTCATGGCCAGGTCGGACGCCACGACCCCCGCCGCGGCCTCCTACGTGCCGCGCGAGCTGGTGCCCTCGGAGTCCCTGGACGGGAAGTACCACGGCCCGCGCTGGAACACCGACGCGGACTACGTCGGCGACATCGACGGCAGCGGGCGCCCGTCGATCGTGATCGGCAACTACTTCCCCGACTCCGACGTGCTCGACCCGAACGGGCTGAACAACGTCGTGATGAACGACTCGCTGTCCAGCGCCAAGAACGCCGGCGGCGACCACGTGCTGCGCTGGCAGCAGAGCACCTCGGGGACGGAGCCCACCGCGTCGTACGTGGAGGAGAAGGGCGCGATCCCCTACGACGCGTCGACCGGGTGGACGCTGGCCATCTCGGGCGCCGACCTGACCGGTGACGGACTGCCCGAGCTGTACATCGCCAACGACTTCGGACACGGGCACCTGCTCTACAACCGGTCCACGCCCGGGCACATCGAGTTCAGCGAGGCCAAGGGCGAGCGCACGCCGACCACGCCCAAGTCCTTCGTCCTCGGCAACGGCTCGTTCAAGGGCATGGGCGTCGACTTCGGCGACATCGGCCGCAACGGCGACTTCGACATGATGGTCAGCAACATCACCGTCGCCTGGGGCCTGGAGGAGAGCAACTTCCTCTGGATCAACAAGGCCAAGGACGAGGCCGACATGCGCCGCAAGCTCGCCGCCGGCATCGCCCCGTTCACCCAGGAGGCCCAGGAGCACGGCATGGCCTGGACCGGGTGGGGCTGGGACACCAAGATGGGCGACTTCCTCAACAGCGGCGACCTCGCGGTGCTCCAGGCCACCGGCTTCGTCAAGGGGAAGATCGACCGCTGGCCGTGGCTCCAGGAGATGGCCATGACCAACGACGACCTGCTGTCCAACCCCGCGATGTGGCCCAACGTCCAGCCCGGCGACGACATCGCCGGGGACGAGGCGATCGCCTTCTACGCCAAGACCCCCGACGGCCCGTACGTGAACATCAGCTCCCGGCTGGGCATCGCCGTGCCGACGCCGACCCGCGGCCTCGCCACCGGCGACACCACGGGCACCGGCCGGCTGGACTTCGCGGTGGCCCGCCAGTGGGGGCCGCCCGCCTTCTACGCCAACACCGCGCCGGCGCTGGGCAGTCAGCTGAACCTGCGGCTCTACCGGCCGACCGGCGAGGGCGCCGCGGGCCAGGGCCTGGTGAACACCGGGGCGCCCGCGTACGACGCCACCGTGCGGGTCACCACCCCGACCGGCACCCAGATCTCCCGGCTCGACGGCGGGGGCGGCCACGGCGGCTTCCGCAGCTTCGACGTGCGGTTCGGCCTCGGCGCCCACCAGGGGCCGGTCACCGTCGACCTGAGGTGGCGGGACGCCGCCGGGGGACTGCACGAGAAGAGCGAGCAGCTCAGCCCCGGCACGCACACGCTCGTGCTGACCGACCAGGTCCAGGAGGTCCCGAACCGATGAGCGCGAGCGTGCAACCCCGAGCCGGCGGCGCCCCGGCGGCCGCACCGGCCGCCCCCGCGAAGCCGAAGGACCCGCGGTACCTCGCCCTGCGGAACTTCGCCCTCTCGATCAGCGTGTTCAACATCTTCGGCTACACCCTGCTCGGCTTCGAGCAGCCCTGGCTGTGGCCGTTCGTCGCGGTGTTCACCGCCTACGCCTGCGAGATCGGCTTCGAGCTGATCAGCGCCTGGGCCCAGCGCCGCGCCCCCCGCTTCCGCGGGAACGGGTTCCGCGGCGTGTACGAGTTCCTGCTGCCGGCCCACATCACGGCGCTCGCGGTCAACATGCTGACCTACGGCAACAACCAGCTGCTGCCGATCGTCTTCGGCGTGGTCATCGGCGTCGGCGGCAAGCACGCCCTGCAGGCCCCGATCGCCGGCCGGATGCGGCACTTCATGAACCCGTCCAACTTCGGGATCACGATGTCGCTGGTGTGCTTCGGCTCGTGGTTCAGCATCGCGCCGCCCTACGAGTTCACGGAGAACGCGAACACCTTCTTCCGGGTGATGATCCCGCTGATCATCGCCACGGCCGGAACCGTGATCAACGCGCTGCTCACCAAACGGACCCCGCTGATCGTCGGCTGGCTCGGCGCGTTCGCCATCCAGGCGTTCCTCCGGCACTGGATCTGGGACGTCGCGCTGTTCTCCGCGCTCGGCCCGATGACCGGTGTCGCCTTCGTGCTGTTCACCAACTACATGATCAGCGACCCGGGCACGACGCCGGTGAAGGGCCGGGCCCAGTTCGTGTTCGGCAGCTCGGTCGCCTTCGTGTACGCGATCCTGATGGTGTTCAACGTCGTCTACACCCTGTTCTTCGCCACCACGCTGGTCTGCGCCCTGCGCGGGCTCGGGTGGTGGGTCGTGCACCTGCGCCAGCGCTCCCGGCGGGCGGACGCCGCCGCCGGGGCGTCCGGCGGCGGAACGGCCGTCCAGCCGCAGCAGAGCCAGGTCGGGGCGGCCGTGGCGTGAGGCCGCACCACGACCGCCAGGTGACACCGTGACCCCTCCGTGGCGCCGCCCGCGCGGGCGGCGCCACGGAGCCGTTCCGCGGTCCGGGCGCTACCGCGCGGCGACGGCGGCCTCCACGGGCCGCTCCGGCGGCCGGAACGGCCCCCAGGTGAACGCGGGCAGCCAGGCGTCCGGCGCGGTGCTCCAGGCCAGTCCGGAGACCTGCCCGACCGTCCGCCGGCCGGTGAGCGACCGGAGCAGGTCGTGGCGGTGCCCCTGGAGGACGGCGGCCGGCTCGCCGTCACCGGCCTGCCACTCGGCGCCCGCCGTCCGGATGCGCAGCGCCGGAAGCCCATGGGAGCGCACCGAGTTGGCGAAGCCCCGGACGACCAGGTCCAGGGCCGAGGGGTACGACGGCTGGTCCGCGACCACCGGCGCCCGGAGCGCGCCGCGCAGGTCGAGCTCGTGGGTGAACGCGTCCATCATCATCATGGTGTGCCGCAGCTGCGGCGTGTCCGAGAGCACCCGCTCCACCGGGCCGTCCAGCCGCGACCACTCCTCGAGCAGGCCGGCCAGGCCGGTGCCGGACTCGGCGTGCGGCACCTCCCACAGGTTGCCGGGCACGTCGGCGGCCACCGTCCGGCAGACCTCGACCAGGTGGCCGAGCAGGTCCAGGACGGTCCACCCGGGACAGGCGGGGACCGGGACGCCGGCCGCCCCGAGCCGGGCGGCGAGCAGCAGTTCGGTGATGTTCCGCCGGGACCGGCGGTAGGCCACGCAGTCGGGCGCCCGGTCCCAGAGCGGCTCGGGCGGGGCCTCGTCCTGCTGGTGACGCGTGTTCATGCGCGCACTCCTTCGATGGGACGGCCTGGACGGGGAACGGACCCGACGGCGCCGGGGATCAGCTCCCGCACGGCCCCATTCCACCGCGCCGCCGGGGATTTCGACAACACGGTCCGCGGCACCCCCGGGCGCGGTTTCCGAGGCCTTTCGACGGCTTGGCCGAGGAAACCTCAGGTGGGGAAAGGCCGCTTCGTGAAAGGGAGTTCGGGTAGCGACGGTCATCCGGCCGAAAAGAACGCAACCGCGGAGATGCGGCCGCCCCCGCCGCCCCCGGAGCATGGAGGGGCCGTCATTCAGGACGCTGGGCTGGGAGGGATCGTGCCGACGACCTTCGGATCACTGCGCCGACTGGTGCTGACACCGTCACTGGCCTCGGTGGCCTTCGCGGGGCGGGGCTTCCCGGTGACCCCCACGGCCGCCACCGAACGCCTGGAGGCGGTGCCCCAGGCGGTGGTCTGCGGTTTCGAGTGGGGCATCGACGCCCGCAACCAGTGGGAGGTCGAGCGCCGGCTGCGCCTGGTCGACCCGGAGCAGCGCGGATTCGCCTACGAGGGCGCCACGATGGCCTTCACCGTCCTGGACGCGACGGGCCGGGGCAGCCGCACCCGCGACCTGCTGGCCGGGCCGGGGCAGCCGCACATCTTCCTGGCGTACATCGGCATCGGCTTCGCCATGGCGCGCCTGCCGCGGCCGCTGTGGCGCAAGGTGCTGCCGGACCTGGCCGGGACGCCGTACCACCCGACGATGAGCTGGCTGGCGGTCGACGGGTACGGCTTCGACCTCGCCTACTTCGGCACCCGGCGCTGGGTGGACGAGCAGCGCGAGGTGAAGCCGTACCCCTGGCAGGGCGCGCCGGAGTACTTCCGGCGGGCCGTCGACCAGGGCATCGGACGGGCGCTGTGGTTCATCCACGGCGGGGTGCCGGAGCAGGTGGCCGTCGCGGTGCGGAGGTTCCGCGCCGACCGGCGGGCCGACCTGTGGAGCGGGGTGGGACTGGCCGCGACCTTCGCCGGCGGCGCCACGGCGGACGGCCTGGCCGTCCTGCGCGGGGAGGCGGGGGAGCACCGGGCGGAGCTCGCCCAGGGGTCGGTGTTCGCCGCGAAGGCGCGCGCGTACGCGGGCTTCGTGCCCGCGCACTGCGAGGCCGCCGCCACGGCCCTGACCGGCCTGTCGGTCGACGGGGCCGCGAAGCTGGCCGACGACTGCGCGGTGGACGAGCCCGCCGCGGCCGGCCGTGCCCCGGGCGCCGCCGGACCGCCGGCGTACGAGCTGTGGCGGGCCAACGTGCGGACGCACTTCCGTGCCGCCGGGCAGCCGGACCGGCCCCGGCCGCCCGCGGCGGCCCCCGCGAACTGAGCAGGTGCGGAGAAGCCCCGCCGGAGCCGGCCGGGCACCATCCGCGTGGCAGCGCACCGACGTGAGGAAGACCTGAGAGGAGAATGGCGTGCCCAGTGCATGGCGAACGCTCCGACGACGCGTTCTCACCCCGAGCACCTCGGAGACCCTACTGGAGAAGCGCGGCTTCCACCGGAAGTCACCGGACGCCCAGCACCTGCTGGAGTCGGTCGGCGGGCGGTTCCTGGAGGGCTACGCGTACGCGATGGAGGCCCGGGACCCGGCGGCGGCGGAGCTCCGCCTGGAGGGCGTTCCGGCCCCGTTCCGCGGCTTCGCCTACGAGGGCGCCGGCATGGGCTTCGCCGTGCTCGACGGGCTGCCGCTGTCCGGCCGCGGCTCGGTGGGGCGCTTCCTCGCCGGGCGGGGCGCGGACCACGTCTACATGGTCTACGTCGGGATCGGCTGGGCGATGGCCCGGCTGCCGAGGTTCCGCTGGCCGGACGTCGACGGGCTCGACCCGCTGCTGCGCTGGCTCGTGCTCGACGGGTACGGGTTCCACCAGGCGTACTTCCGTACCGCCCGGTACGTCCACGAGCAGTACCGCGAGCCGGCCTTCCCCTGGCCGGCCGGTGACACGCCGTCGTACGCCGGCCGCGCGATCGACCAGGGCATCGGCCGGGCCCTGTGGTTCGTCGGCGGCACCGACGCGGACCTGGTCGCGACCATGATCGAGAAGTTCCCGGAGTCCCGGTGGTCCGACCTCTACAGCGGGGCCGGGCTGGCGGCCACCTACGCCGGGGGCGCGGACGAGGCGGAGCTGCGGGCGTTCCGGGACCGGGCCGGACCGCACCGGGCCATCGTCGCGCAGGGCAGCGCGTTCGCGGCCGAGGCCCGGCTGCGGGCCGGTCTGCTGGTCCCGCACACGGAACTGGCCACCCGGGTCCTCTGCGGCATGGGACCGGAGGAGGCGGCCAGGGTCACCCGGGACGTCCGACCGGCCGGGCCGGTGCCGGGCGCGCTGCCCGCGTACGAGGTGTGGCGCCGGGCCGTCGCCGATCGCCTGGCGAACGACGGGGGGTGCTAGCCGTGCCCACGACCCGCCGGGTGCCGCCCGGCCCGCCGCGCCGGGCCGCTCCGGTCCTGCTGCGCAGGCTGGTGGGGGACCGGCTGGAGCTGATGCGCTCCGCCGCGCGGGAGTACGGCGACGCGGTCCGGATCTCCATCGGCCCCAAGACGCTCTACTTCTTCAACCACCCCGAGCACGCCAAGCACGTGCTCGCGGACAACGCGGCCAACTACCACAAGGGAATCGGCCTGGTGCAGGCCCGACGGGCCCTCGGCAACGGCCTGTTGACCAGCGAGGGCGAGCTCTGGCGCAAGCAGCGCCGGCAGATCCAGCCCGCCTTCCAGCACAAGCGGATCGCCCGGCAGGCCGGGGTCGTCGCGGAGGAGGCGGTCAAGCTGGTCGGCCGGCTGCGGGCGCACGAGGGCGGCGGGCCCGTCGACGTGGTCCACGAGGTGACGGCGCTCACCCTCGGGGTGCTCGGCCGCACGCTGCTGGACGTCGACCTCGGCGCCTTCGAGGCGGTCGGCCACGACTTCGAGGCCGTGCAGGACCAGGCGATGTTCGACATGGTCACCATGGGCGCGGTGCCCTCCTGGGTGCCGCTCGCCAAGCAGCTGCGCTTCCGGCGGGCCCGGCAGGACCTGCAGCGGGTGGTCGACCGGCTGGTCGCGGACCGGACCGCCCGCGACGGCGGGCGGAGCACGGGCGACGACGCGCTGTCCCGGCTGATCACGGCCACCGCGGAGGAGCCCGACCCCCGGGTCGGCCGGCAGCGGATGCGCGACGAACTGGTCACCCTGCTGCTCGCCGGCCACGAGACCACGGCGAGCACCCTCGGCTGGACCTTCCACCTGATCGACCGGCACCCCGAGGTGCGGGAGCGGCTGCACGCCGAGGCCGTCGAGGTGCTCGGCGACCGGCTGCCCGAGTTCGAGGACCTGCACCGCCTCCGGTACACCTCCAGGGTGGTGGACGAGGTCATGCGGCTCTACCCGCCGGTGTGGATCCTCCCGCGGCAGGCGCAGGCGGACGACGAGGTGGGCGGCTACCACGTGCCGGCCGGCGCCGACGTCCTGATCTGCCCGTACACCCTGCACCGCCACCCCCGCTTCTGGGACGCGCCCGAGCAGTTCGACCCGGAGCGCTTCGACCCGGACCGGGCCACGGACCGGCCGCGCTACGCCTACATCCCGTTCGGGGCGGGGCCGCGCTTCTGCGTCGGCAACCACCTCGGGCTGCTGGAGGCCGTCTTCACGATCGCCGTGGTGGCCCGGGACCTCCGGCTGGTCAAGGTGCCCGGCCACCGGGTGACGCCCGAGCCGATGCTGTCGCTGCGGGTGGCCGGCGGCCTGCCGATGACCGTGCACCCGGCCGGCTGAGGCACACCCTCCGTCGCGGCCCGGATCCCCCCGCAGAGGACCTCCGCGGGGGGATCCGGGCCGTAAGGACTTCGCCGTCCGTCGGGTCTTCACCGTCCTGTCGGGGCGGGCGGCGGCTCAGGCGCTGTCGGCCCGGGGGGCCTCGGCGACCTGGGACAGCTCGTTGAAAGCCGTCGACCGCACGTCCAGCAGCGCCAGCAGGACCGGTGGGTCCAGGGCCCGGATCGGGCGCAGCCGCAGTTCCATCGGCAGCAGCGGCACGTCCGGCCGCACCTCGATCGGTCCGACCGATCCCACCGAGACCTCGCCGTCGCCGGTCAGCACCTCGTCGAAGGAGACGGGGACGGAGTGCGCCAGCAGGTACCAGGTGCCGCTCGGCACCCGGTCGAGCAGGAAGGCCCCGGGGCGGGGGAGGACGCAACAGGCGGCCGGCCGTCCCTCCGGGATCCGGGTCGGGAAGAGTCCGACGAACACCCGGCCGAGGTCCCCCGCGACCGAGGCCCGGATCTCGCCCCGGAACGTCGAGAGTTCCGCGCCGCGGCCCCGGCCGTGTAAGTCGACCTCGATCCGGGGAGTGAAGCCCCGGAGCTGACGGAACATCGTGGGGGAGGCGCCGACGCTGCTGGTGAACCGGGAGCTGAACGTGCCGACGCTGTTGTACCCGACCCGGTGGCTGATCTCCGTCACGGTGAACGTCGTCTCGATGAGGAGGCGTTTCGCGGTCTCCAGGCGTATGGCGGAGAGGAATCGCCGTGGCGAGACCCCGGTCATCCGTTGGAACTCACGGGAGAAATGGAATTTGCTGTACATGGCCGCCTGCGCCATATCGTCTATGGTCAGCAGCTCGCCGATGTTCTCGTGCATGGTCTCGATGGCCCGGGTCACGGCTTGCTCGATGGCAGATTTCATGATCGACTCCAGGTTCTCTGCTGTACATGCGAATGAACAGAAATTCCGCCCGTGCGATGGTCGGGTACGAAAGTCGCGGCCGTGGTTTCCGGGCCGGCGGTCAGAGAGGCCATGGCATGCGAAGGCGTCCCCCGCCGGAAAGGGGAGGACGAAAGGGGGCCGCCGCCATAACGAGAGACGACGTTATCAGTTGGTGCATGACAAGTGCAATGGCGCGTTGGCACATTCCGTTGGCATGTCTGAAAGTTGGGATGCCGGGGGGGTTCGTATGTTTGAACCCGATTGTCAAGGGCGATTGCCGGAACGGGCGGGATCGGGTGCGCACCACTGCCGACCCGCGGTGGGGGATGGTGCGCTCACGGGTCAACGCCGCCGCGCGGCCGCCGGGTTGAGGCCGCCGAAGCCGATCAACGCTCCTCAGCAACGCAGGAGATGCGGAGGTGGAGGTATTGCCCGGACGATGCCAAAGTCGCGTATGCGAATCGGGGTCGGCCGGTGCGTCGGGCCCGTTTTTTCGACGACCACCTGAGGAGATGCCGGTGGGCTCGCGTATCCCAGATCAGCAGGATTACCGCACCATGACGCTCGAGGCGTTCGCGGACACGATCGTCCCGGGGGAGAAGCGCTCCCCCGACGACCAGGCCGTGGCCGGCGCCTCGACCGGAGGCGGCGCGGTGCAGGCAGGCGCCATCGAACTGCTGGAGACGCCCGCGACCGGGCTCTCGAACGCCCTGGACGACTACGAGCAGGCGCTCAACCGCCACGCCCGCGCCTACGCGCAGGAGCACGGCCTGCCGCTCGACGACGCGGTGCCGCCGTTCGTCGCCCTTCCGTTCGCGGACCGGACCGGCCTGGTGCGGACGCTGACCGGCC
Organism: Kitasatospora sp. NPDC058184; assembly: GCF_042883725.1. Taxonomy (NCBI): domain Bacteria; kingdom Bacillati; phylum Actinomycetota; class Actinomycetes; order Kitasatosporales; family Streptomycetaceae; genus Kitasatospora; species Kitasatospora sp. NPDC058184. Next base: position 34,206 of record NZ_JBHVVE010000015.1, on the reverse strand, counting down.
CGGACCACCCGGAGCGCGAACTGTGGGTCCTGCTGGCGCTGTTCAGCAACATGGCCTACGACACCGCCGCCCACCTGCACACCGCGGACGCGATCGCGGCGGGCCACCCCGGTCTCACGGCGATGGGGTTCATGGACCCGGACGCCGACGGCCTGTGGCGGTTCTCCGACTTCTCGTACCGGCGGCAGCTGGCCGAACCCCACCCGGGCACCACGTCCACAGGGAGCCCCGCATGACGAGCACCGAGAGCACCGACGTCCTGATCGTCGGCAGCGGCTTCGGCGGCGCCATCGCCGCCTACCACCTGGCGGCCGGCGGCGCGCGGGTCACCGTGCTGGAGCGCGGCCCGTGGCTGGAGGCGCCCGACTTCGAGCACGACTTCCTGCTCGGGTCCTCGTACACCCGCATCTTCGACTTCGTGGTCGGCGACGGCATGAGCCTGCTCGGCGGGAACTGCGTCGGCGGCGGCAGCGTGGTGTACTTCGCCGCGATGCCGCGCGCGCCCCGGTTCGCCTTCGAGCGCCGCGGCGGCATCGGCCGCCGGATGTGGCCGGCGGCCATCACCAGGGACACCCTCGACCCCTGGTACGACCGGGTGGCCGAGGCGCTGCCGATCACCCAGCAGGACTGGAACGACGTCACCTACGCGGGCGGCCTGTTCGCCGCCGCCTGCGACCACGCGGGGCGCACCGCCAACCCCGTCCCGGCCGCCATCGACCGGGCGAAGTGCACCAACTGCAACTGGATGATGTCCGGTTGCCGCTTCGACGCGAAGCGGTCGCTGCTGCTGAACTACCTGCCCGCCGCCCTCGCGCACGGGGCCGAGATCCGGCCGTTGCACGAGGTGCAGCGGCTCTCCCGGACGGACGGCGGCGGCTACCGGGTGCACTACGACGTCGTCGACGACACCGACTACCGGGTGCACGTCGGCAGCGGCACGATCGACGCGAAGATCGTCGTGCTCGCGGCCGGCGCCGGCGCCACCCCGGTGATCCTCCAGCGCTCCGAGGCGGACCTCGGCACGATGCCCTCCGCCGTCGGCCGCTACTTCTCCGGCAACGGGGAGCGCCTCAACACGGCCGTCGTCGACGAGGACCGGGCCCGCGACCTGCTCGGGCTCAAGCGCTCCGACGGCCTGGCGTTCAGGGCCAACCAGATCGGCAAGGGGCCGGTCGTGGCGAGCTGGGACAACCTCGACGGCTCGCTCCCGGAGCACTCGCGGTTCTCCCTGGAACAGCTCTACTTCCCGCCCGGGTTCGGCACCATCCTGGCGCAGGTGCCCGACGCGACCGGCCCCGGCTGGTTCGGCGTGGAGAAGAAGGAGATGGTCCGGCGGTGGCAGTCCTGGCTGACCGTCTTCACCATGGTCGAGGACGACAACGAGGGCGTCTTCGGCCCGCCGCCGGCCACCGGCAACGCGGACCGGATCTCCCAGCAGATGCTCGGGCGCGGACCGATCAGGTACCGGCCGACCGAGAACACCCTGCGCGGCTGGGCCGAGTCGGACGCCGTGGTGAAGGACATCCTGGAGCGCGACGGCCTGGCCCGCGTCATGCCGTGGACCAACGACCTGGTCGGCGCGTACACCGTGCACCCGCTGGCGTCCTGCCGGATCGGCGACGACCCGGGGACCTCGGCGCTCGACGACCGGCACGAACTCCGCGACCACCCGGGCATCTTCGTCACCGACGGCTCCGCCGTCCCGGGAGCGCTCACCGTCAACCCCGCGCTGACCATCTCCGCGCTCGCCGAACGCGCGGTCCCCGGCATCGTGCGCGCAGCGCGCGAGCGCGGCGTGAACGTCCGGTACGGCGCGCCCTCGCCGGACGGCGGGACCAGCGGACGGCGCGGGGTGCGGACGCAACTGCCAGGCCTGACGCGGCCTTAGGGCGTGTCTGACCATTGGCGTCGCGCACCCGGCGGGAATTGTCAGACACGTCCCAAGTGCGCCACGGCGACAGATCGAGCCAGAGAGGAGGAGAGCGATGGTGATACCGCTGCTGCGGCCGGCCCTGCGGCCGCTGGCGCAGATCCGCCGGGTCGCCCCGGTCCGCCCGGCCGACGCGGGGAAGGAGGTGGCCCGGGTCTACGCCGAGGTCGAGCGGGAGTTCGGCCTGCTCGCACCGCCGATCGGCCTGCACGCGCCCTCGCCGGCGGTGCTCGCCGCCTCGTGGGTGATGCTCCGGGAGACCCTGCTCGCCGCCGGGCGGGTCGACCGGGCGCTCAAGGAGGCGGTGGCCGTCGCCGTGTCGGAGGCCAACGCCTGCCCGTTCTGCACGGAGGTGCACGGCGCGACGCTGGCCGCGCTGCGGCCCGGACCGGGGGCGTCGGCCGGGGCCCGGGCGGCGGCGGGGAGGGAGCGGGAGGTGGCCGACTGGCTCCGGGAGACCGGGGACGGCGCGGGCGGCCGGGGTGCGCGACCGCCGTTCCCCGCGGACCGGGTGCCCGAACTGGTCGGCGTGGCGGTCACCTTCCACTATCTGAACCGCATGGTCAACCTGTTCCTGGAGGAGAGCCCGCTCCCGGCCGGCCTCCCGGCGCCCGCGCGGTCGGCGGCGACGGCCGTGCTCGGCCGGTTGATGCGCCGCAGCGCGCGCGGCACCCCGCCGGCCGGCGCCTCGCTGGACCTGCTGCCCTCCGCGCCGCTGCCGGCGGACCTGCGGTGGGCGGCGGGCACCCCGAGCATCGCCGGCGCGTTCGCGCGGGCCGCCGCCGCGATCGACGAGGCGGGGGCCCGCTCGGTGCCGGACGGCGTCCGGCGGCTGGTGACGTCCGGACTCGCCGGGTGGGACGGCGGGCCGCCCGGGACCGGCCGTGCCTGGGTCGAGGACGAGGTGTCGGCCCTGCCCGAGGAGCAGCGCCCGGCGGGCCGGCTGGCGCTGCTGGTGGCCAAGGCCTCGTACCGGGTCGACGACGGTCTCGTCGCCGAGTTCCGGCGCGGCCGGCCCGGCGACGCCGCGCTGGTCGAGCTCGCCTCCTGGGCCGCCCTGGCGGCGGCCCGGGAGCTGGGCGCCAGGCTGGGGGAGCGCGCTCTGACGGGCGGTCACGGCTGACACCGAAGCCGCCCGCGGCACTCCGGACGCACCGAGGCCCCCGCCCCGCGGCGGGGGCCCCGGTGCGTTCACGGCCGTCGGCTCCGGTGCGCCGCGCGGAATATCACGGCGTTATGGAATGCGAACGCGGGGAAATAACGCCGTTATTGAAAGAGCGCGACCCGCGCGGGTGGTAAAGCAAACTCGGAGAAGGCATTTTCCCGGCCTTGGTCGCACGCTTGACCGATGGGTGGATCGCCGGGTTGGCGAAGGGATTCGCCGTCAATTCATCTCCATGGGTGGTGGATACATGAGCAGTGAACGGATCGCAATCGTGGGAATCGGCCTCCGCTATCCGGACGCCAATTCCCCGGGCGAGTTGTGGGACAACGTACTGGGCGGCCGCCGGGCCTTCCGGAGGCTGCCGGACGAGCGGATGAACCAGGCGGACTACTGGTCGGCGGACCGCACCGCGCCCGACCGGTACTACGCGACCAAGGCCGCCGTCCTCCGGGACTACAGCTTCGACCGGGTCGGGTACAGCGTCGCCGGCAGCACGTACCGGGCGACCGACCTGACGCACTGGCTGGCCCTCGACGTGGCCGCCGAGGCGCTCGCCGACGCCGGGTTCCCGGACGGCGCGGGCCTGCCGCGGCAGGCCACCGGCGTGGTGGTCGGCAACAGCCTCACCGGCGAGTTCTCGCGCGCCAACACCATGCGGCTGCGCTGGCCCTACGTGCGCCGGACGGTGGCCGCCGCCCTCGCGGGCAAGGGCTGGCCCGAGGGCGACGTCGCCGCCTTCCTCGGGGAGCTGGAGCCGCAGTACAAGGCGCCCTTCCCGCCGATCGACGAGGACTCGCTGGCGGGCGGCCTCGCCAACACCATCGCCGGGCGGATCTGCAACCACTTCGACCTGCGCGGAGGCGGGTACACCGTCGACGGCGCCTGCTCCTCCTCCCTGCTGTCCGTGGTCACGGCCGCCGGGGCGCTCTGCGACGGCGACCTGGACGTGGCCGTCGCCGGCGGGGTCGACCTGTCCATCGACCCGTTCGAGGTGATCGGCTTCGCCAAGACCGGCGCGCTGGCCACCGGGGAGATGAAGGTCTACGACCAGGACTCCAACGGCTTCTGGCCCGGCGAGGGCTCCGGCATGCTGGTGCTGATGCGCGAGCGGGACGCGGTGGCGCAGGGGCGGCGGATCTACGCGAGCATCAGCGGCTGGGGGGTCTCCTCGGACGGCAGGGGCGGCATCACCCGGCCCGAGGCGGGCGGCCACCGGCTGGCACTGGACCGCGCCTACCGGCGGGCGGGCTACGGGGTCGAGACGGTCTCGTACTTCGAGGGCCACGGCACCGGCACGGCCCTCGGCGACGCGACCGAGATCGAGGCGCTGTCCTCCGCGCGCCGCGCCGCCGACCCGACGGCCCGACCGGCCGCGCTCGGGACGGTCAAGGGGAACTTCGGGCACACCAAGGCCGCGGCGGGCGTGGCCGGCCTGATCAAGGCCGCCCTCGCCGTGCACCACCAGGTGATCCCCCCGGCGACCGGCCACCACGACCCGCACCCCGGCCTGCTCGGCGAGACGGCGGCCATGTACGTGCCGGGCCGGGCCGAGCTCTGGCCGGCCGACCAGCCCGTCCGGGCGGGCGTGTCGGCCATGGGCTTCGGCGGGATCAACACCCACGTCGCGGTCGCCGAGGGCCCCGGCCGTACCCGGCGCGAGGCGCTCGACGAGCGCACCACCCGGCTGGTCGCCGGACGCCAGGACGCCGAACTGCTGCTGCTGGACGGCGCGGACCCGGCCGCGCTGCGCGCGGAGCTGGGCCCACTGCTCGACCTGGTGCCCCGACTGGCCCAGGCCGAACTCGCGGACCTGGCCGGAACGCTGGCCGAGCGGCTCTCCGGCGCCCCGGTCCGGGCCGCCGTCGTCGCGACCTCGCCGGACGACGCCGCGCGGGCCCTCGAACGGCTGGCCGCGCTGCTCGACTCGGGCGCGCGGGAGGCGTTCTCGGCCGCCGAGGGGGTCTTCCTCGGCCGGGCGCGGACCGCGCCGAGGATCGTCTACCTCTTCCCCGGGCAGGGCTCGGGACACGGCGCCGTCGGCGCGATCCGGCGCCGGTTCGCCACCGCGGAGGAGGTGTTCGGCGCGGCCGGACCGCCCGCCGGTGCGGACCAGGTCGCCACCGAGGTGGCCCAGCCGCGCATCGTCACCGGTTCGCTGGCCGCCCTCCGGGTGCTGGACGGACTGGGCATCCGGGCCGGGGCCGCGGTCGGGCACAGCCTGGGCGAGCTGACGGCGCTGCACTGGGCCGGGGCGATGAGCGAGGAGCAACTGGTGCGCCTCGCCACGGTCCGCGGCCGGGTGATGGCGCGGGCGAGCCTCGGCGGCGGCGCGATGGCCGGCCTGGCGGCGACCCCGGAGCGGACCGCCCGGCTGTCGGACGGGTCGGACGTCGTCGTCGCGGGCTACAACGGCCCCCGGCAGACCGTGGTCTCCGGCCCCGCCGGGGCGGTCGACGAGGTCTGCCGCCGGGCGGCGGCCGAGGGCGTCACGGCGACCAGGCTGCGGGTGTCGCACGCCTTCCACTCGCCGCTGGTCGAACCGGCCGCGGCCGCGATGGCGGCCGAACTGGCCGGGTTCGAGCTCCGCCCGCCGGTCCGCCCGGTCGCCTCCACGGTCACCGGGCGGCTGCTGGACCCGACCGCCGACCTGCGGGAGCTGCTGCGCGCCCAGGTGCTGCTCCCGGTCCGGTTCCACGAGGCCGCCGAGGCCGCGGCCGCCGACGCCGACCTGGTGGTGGAGGTCGGCCCCGGCCGGGTGCTGTCCGGCCTGCTGGCGGAGATCGCGCCGGACCTCGCGGTGCTGGCGGTCGACACCGACAGCGCCTCGCTCGGCCCGCTGCTCAGGGTCGCCGGCGCCGCGTACGTGCTCGGTGCGCCGGTGCGGACCGCGGCCCTGTTCGGCGACCGCCTGGTCCGGCCGCTGCCGCCGGAGAGCGAGCCCACCTTCCTGGCCAGCCCCTGCGAGGCGGCTCCGGCCATCGGCGCGGCCCTGGTGGCGCGGGCTGGCGGGGCGGACGACGGGGCGGAGGACGGAGCGGACGGCGCCGAGCGGTCCGGGCGTCCGGCGGGCGCGGACACCGGCACCGGCCCGGTCTCCACCCTGGACCTGCTGCGCCGGCTCGCGGCCGAGCGGGTCGAGCTGCCGCTGGACTCCGTCACCGCGCGGACCCACCCGATGGACGACCTGCACCTGAGCTCCATCACGGTCGGCCAGATCGTCAACGACGTCACCCGGGCGCTGGGCCAGCCCGCGCTCGCCGCCACGACCGGCTTCGCGACCGTACGGCTGGGCGAACTCGCCGAGCTGATCGACCGGTTGGCGGACACCTCGCAGGCCGGGGCGGAGCCGGCGGGCGAGGTCCCCGGAGTGGCCCCGTGGGTGCGCCCCTTCGCGGTCGAGCACGTGGCGGCTCCCCTGCCGGCCGGGCCGCACCCCGGCCCCCGGGCGTCCGACCCCCGGGCCGCGGCCGACGGCTGGACGGTCTTCGCCACGCCCGGCCACCCGCTGGCCGCACCGCTGCGCACCGCGCTCGCCGCGGCGGGCCTCGGGGACGGCGTCCTGCTCTGCCTCCCGGACGAGTGCGGCGCGCAGGACACGGAGCTCTTCCTGACCGCCGCACGAGCCGTCCTCGCCGCCCCCGAGGGCACCAGGCTGGTCGTGGTCCAGCACCGCCTCGGGGCCGCGGGCCTGGCGAAGACCCTGCACCTGGAACACCCGTCCGTCCCGACCACGGTGGTCGAGCTGCCCGACACCGCCCCCGAGGGGTCCGCCCGCGACGAGGCGGTGGCCCGCGTCGTCGCCGAGGCCGCCGCCACGGCCGGCTTCGCGGAGGTCCGCTACCAGCGGGACGGCCGCCGCACCGTCCCGGTGCTCCGCCCCCTGCCGCGCCGCCCGGTGGCGGAGGGCGAGTCACCGCTCGACGCGCGGGACGTCCTCCTGGTCACCGGCGGCGGCAAGGGCATCACCGCCGAGTGCGCCCTGGCGGTCGCCCGGGACTCCGGGGCGGCCCTGGCCCTGATCGGCCGCGCCGACCCGGCCGCCGACCGCGAACTCGCCGGGAACCTGGCCAGGATGGACGCCGCCCGCCTGCGCTACCGCTACGCCCGGGCGGACGTGACCTCGCCCGAGGAGGTCGCCGCCGCCGTGGGCCGGCTGGAGCGCGAACTCGGCCCGGTCACCGCCGTGCTGCACGGCGCCGGCCGCAACGAGCCGGCCGCCCTGGACGCGCTGACCGCCGAGGACTTCCGGCGGACCCTGGCGCCCAAGACCGACGGCCTGGCGGCGGTGCTGGCGGCCGTCGATCCGGACCGCCTGAAGCTGCTGGTCACCTTCGGCTCGATCATCGGCCGGGCCGGGCTCCGCGGCGAGGCCCACTACGCCACCGCCAACGACTGGATGACCGAGCTGACCCTCCGCTTCCGGGACCGGCACCCGCGGGCCCGGGCGATCGCCCTGGAGTGGTCGGTCTGGTCGGGCGCGGGGATGGGCGAACGGCTCGGCGTCGTCGAGGCGCTGATCCGGGAGGGCATCACGCCGATCTCCACCGAGGACGGGATCCGGGTGCTCCGCGAGGTGCTCGCGGACCCCTCGGCCGGCCCCGTCCTGGTGGTGAGCGGACGGGCCGGCGGCCTGCCCACCCTGGCCACGGTCCAGCGCGAACTGCCGCTGACCAGGTTCGTGGAGCGGGTGGTCGCCCACCACCCGGAGATCGAGCTGATCACCGAGGCCGAGCTGTCCGAGGGCAGCGACCCGTACCTGACCGACCACCGGCTCCAGGGCGACCTGCTCTTCCCGGCCGTCCTGGGCATGGAGGCGATGGCCCAGGTGGCCGCCGCGGTGAGCGGGCACCAGGGCTCGCCGCTGCTGGAGGACGTCGAGTTCCGCCGCCCCGTGGTGGTCCGCCCGGGCGGCTCGACCACCATCCGGATCGCCGCGCTGGTGCAGGCCCCCGGGACGGTCGACGTGGTGCTGCGCTGCGAGGACACCGGCTTCACGGCCGACCACTTCCGGGCGAGGCTGCGCTACCCCCGTCCCGAGCCGCCCGGCACACCGCCGCCGGTCTGGTCCGGCCTGCCGACGGTGCCGGTCGACCCGGTGACGGAGCTGTACGGCGGCGTGCTGTTCCAGGGCAAGCGGTTCCAGCGCCTGCTGGAGTACCGGCGGGCGAGCGCCCGGCACGCCCTGGCGGAGATCTCCACCGCCGCCCAGGCGCCCTGGTTCGCGGCCTTCCTGCCACAGGAGCAGCAGTTGGCCGACCCGGGCACCCGGGACGCGATGATGCACGCCATCCAGTGCTGCGTGCCGGACGCCACCCTGCTGCCGCAGAGCATCGAGCGGCTCTGGCTGGCCGACCGGGCGGACCAGGACACCGGGTTCGTCGTGCTCGACGCCCGGGAGCGCTCCCAGGACGGGGACCGCTACGTCTACGACCTCGTCGTGCGCACGCCCTCCGGAGCGGTGGTCGAGCACTGGCAGGGGCTGACCCTGGTCGCCGTGCGACGGCGCGACGGCGCCGGCCCGTGGGTGCCCGCGATGCTCGGCTCGTACCTGGAACGCAGCCTGGAACGGGTCCTGGGCGGCAGCCGCGCGGTGGTCGTCGAACCCGCCGCGGACGGCGACGCCGGGCACCGCGACCGCCGGGCCCGCACCGCGACCGCCGTCGGTCGGGCGCTGGGCCGGCCGGTGGAGCTGAACCACCGGCCGGACGGCAGGCCCGAACTCGGCGGCGGGCCGGGGCTCGAGGGCTGGACGGTGTCGGCCTCGCACGACGGCGGCCTGACCCTGGCGGTGGTGGGCCGGGGACGCCTCGCCTGCGACGCCGAGTCCGTCCTGGAACGGACCCCCGAGGACTGGGACGCGCTGCTCGGCCCCGGTCAACACGCCCTGCGGGACCTGCTGGCGGCCGAGGCCGCCGAGGCCCCGGAGGTGGCCGGCACCAGGGTCTGGAGCGCGCTGGAGTGCCTGCGCAAGTCCGGTGCGACCACGCAGGCGCTGACCCTCGACCGCGTCCACCCGGACGGCTGGGCCGTCCTGTCCGCCGGCGACGCCGCCGTCGCCACCTGGGTGACCACCGTCAACGGACGGCCCGGGCCGGTCGTCTTCGCCGTACTCGCCGGAAAGGAGAACTGATGTCGGGCTACTACGAGCTGCGCCACACCGTGGGGTTCGAGGAGACCAACCTCGTCGGCAACGTCTACTACGTGAACTACCTGCGCTGGCAGGGGCGTTGCCGGGAGATGTTCCTCAAGGAGAAGGCGCCCGGGGTGCTCGCCGAGCTGCGGGAGGACCTGAAGCTGTTCACCCTCAAGGTGGAGTGCGAGTTCTTCGCCGAGATCACCGCGTTCGACGAGCTGTCGGTCCGGATGCGGCTGGAGGAACTGACCCGGACCCAGGTCCAGTTCAGCTTCGACTACCTGCGGATCGACGGCGGGCAGGGGAGCCCGGTCGCCCGCGGCCGCCAGCGGATCGCGTGCATGCGCGGGCCGAACACGGCGACCGTCCCGGCCCCGGTGCCGGAGGAGCTGCGCCGGGCGCTGGCGCCGTACGCCGAGGACGCGGTGGCCGCCCGGGTCCTGGCGGCGCCGGCCCCGCCCGGCCGGCCGGTGGGCACGGGGAGGGCGCGGTGAGCGACAACGGCCGCGCCCTGGTCGACGACCCGTCACCGTCCACGACCTCGCCGTCCTCCCGGCACGCCGCCGTTCCACCGGACGCGCTGCGCGAGACGATGGCCCGGTTCGCCACCGGGATCACGGTGCTGACCACCGGTGGCGAGCACGTCCACGGGATGACCGCCAACGCGTTCAGCTCGGTGTCGCTGGAGCCGCCGCTGGTGCTGTGCTGCGTCGCCCGCACCGCGACGATGCACCGGGCGATCACGGCGACCGGGTCCTTCGCGGTCTCCGTCCTGGGGGCCGAACAGGAGCCGCTGGCACGGTACTTCGCGGGCCGCGGCCGGCCGCGCGGCGCCGCCCAGTTCCACGGCGTCGACTGGCGGCCCGGCCCGTTCACCGGCGCCCCGCTGCTGTCGGGCTCGCTCGCCTGGCTGGAGTGCAAGCTGGCCGGGCAGTACGACGGCGGCGACCACTCGGTCTTCCTCGGCAGCGTGCTCGGGTCGGGCTGGACGGAGGGCCGGCAGGCGCTGCTGTTCTACGGCGGAGGATTCCACCGGGGCGTCGGCGGTGCCGGCGACGGGACCGGCTGAGCGGAGGGGTGGTCCGATGTTGGTGAGCGTGACCGGCGGCACCGGGTTCGTCGGCATCCACTCGGTCGCGGCGATGGTCCGGGGCGGGCACCGGGTGCGGATGCTGGTGCGCGACCCGGCCCGCGCGGAACGGGCCCTCGCCCTGCTGGAGGTGGCCCCGGGCGCCGTCGACCTGGTCGTCGGGGACGTGACGGACGAGGGCGGCGCGGCCCGCGCGGTGCGCGGCGCCGACGCCGTCCTGCACGCGGCCTCGGTGTACTCCTTCGACAGCCGGCGGTACGCGGCCATGCGCCGGACCAACGAGCGGGGGACCGACCTGGTGCTGGCCGCGGCCCGCCGGTCGGGCGCCGATCCGGTCATCCACGTGTCGAGCATCGTCGCGCTGCTGCCGACCCGCCGGCGGCCGCTCCGGGAGGACTCCCCGGTCGGCCGCCCCCGGGAGACGTACATGGCCACCAAGGCCGCCGCCGAGCGCGTCGCCCGCCGCCACCAGCGGGACGGCGCACCGGTGGTGATCAGCTACCCGCCCGCGCTGCTCGGCCCGCTGGACCCGGGGCCGGGCGACCAGAACACCCGGCTGCGCAACACCCTGCGCGGGCTGATGCCGGTCTGGCCGCTCGGCGGCTTCCCGGTCGGCGACGTCCGCGACACCGCGCGGCTGCACGCCCGACTGCTGACCGCACCGAGGACGGGCCTCGACCGCCACTTCGCCCCGGGCCGCCAACTGGCTACCCGGGAGTACGTGCGGACCCTGCGGGAGGTCACCGGGCGGCGGCTGCCCGCGGTCTTCCTGCCCGCCCGCGCCATGCTGCCGGTCGGCGCCCTGGCCACCCTGGTGCAGCGCGGCTGGCCCTGGCACATCCCCGCTGAGTACGGCGCCGTCTACACCTGCGCCTGCGCGGCTCCCGTCCACCCGGCCGCGAGCACCTGCGGACTGCTGCCGAGGCCGATCGCGGAGACCATGGCCGACACGGTGCGCTGGCTCCGTACCGAGGGGCTCCTGACGGACCGGCAGGCGGGCCTCCTGGCGGACGGGAAGGGCAGGTGAGCCTGGGGTGAGGCGCGCCGGGGGCGGCTCCGGCTCGGGGGAGGGGGCGCGTGCGAGGCCGCCGCGCCCCCGCGCGCCGTACGGGATAGCCGCCGGCGTGCGCGGTGGCCCGGGGCCGGGGGTATCGGGAAGGGGATACCGGATGATCACGGGAGGTTCCATGAGCGAGCAGGACGTGCCGCCGATCTCGATCTTCTACCGTCGCGACGGGTTCGACCCGGGCCCGGCCCTGGGCGAGGCCCAGCGCGGGGACCCGGCCCGGCGGGTCCGGGACTTCTGGCTGCACCGGGTCGGCGAGTACCGGCTCGTCACCCGGCACGCCGACGTGCGGCGCGTCCTGGCCGACCAGGAGACCTTCGCGATGTACGACCCGGAACGCGCCCCGGTCCTGCCGAACGAACTCCTCAACATGGACCCGCCGGAGCACACCCGGCTGCGCCACGTGCTGACGCCGGAGTTCACCGGGAAACGGATCCGCTCCCTGGAGCCGATGATCCGCGCCCTGGTCGGCGAACTGCTCGACGCCATGGAGGCGCGGGGGCCCGCGGCGGACCTGATGGACGCCTTCGCCCTGCCGCTGCCGCTCGGGGTGATCTGCGCGATGCTCGGCGTCCCCGACCCGGACCAGGGGGACTTCCACCGCTGGTCCCGGACCACGCTGGACCTCGGGCTCCCCATGGAGGAACGGCTCGCGGCCGGCCGGGAGTCGCACGCGTACGTGGCCTCCCTGGTGGCGGAGAAGCGGCGCAGCCCGGACGACGGGATGATCGGCATGCTCGTCCGGGAGCACGGCGGCGCGGTGTCGGACTCCGAACTGGTCGGGGTCTGCGAGCTGCTGCTGCTCGCCGGCCACGTCACGGTGTCCAACACGATCGGCCTGGGCGTGCTCGCCCTGCTGTCGCACCCGGAGCAGGCCGACCGGCTGCGCGACGCGCCCGAGGGCGATCCGGTGGTCGACGCCGCCGTCGAGGAACTGCTGCGGTACCTGTCCGTGTCCAGCACCGCGCTGGCCCGGACGGCACGGTGCGACACCGAGATCGGCGGCGTGCCCGTCAAGGCCGGCGAGCAGGTCGTCTGCCAGCTGCCGGTGGCCAACCGCGACCCGGCGCTCGGCGCCGGGATGGACCGCCTCGACATCGGACGCGAACCCGTGTCGCACCTGACCTTCGGGCACGGCCCGCACCACTGCCTCGGCGCACCGCTGGCCCGCGCCGAACTGCGGATCGCGCTGCCCGCGCTGCTGCGGCGGCTGCCCGGCCTCGCGCTCGCGTGCCCCGCCGAAGAGGTGCCCTACCGGGTCAACAACGAGGTCTACGGGCTGCACGCACTGCCCGTCACCTGGTGACGGCGGCCCTCGGCCGGTGACGGGGGCCCCGGCACGTCCCGCCGGCTACGGGGCCCTCCTCCGCAACGCCTTCCGCACGGCCGTGGCCAGGCCGTCCGCCACTCCCCGGGACCGGGACCGGGGCCGGGGCCGGGACGCCGGGGGCTCGGGCCAGGGAGCCCCCGACGCCGTGAAGTCGTAGGCGGTCTCGGCGTGCTCGGTCTGGTCGATGCCGACCACCTCGACCTCCTCGGCGACCCGGAAGCCGATGGTCCCCTGGATCGCCCGGCCGAGCAGCCAGGAGAGCACGAAGGAGTAGCAGGCGACCACCACGACTCCGACCGCCTGCCTGCCGAGCTGCCCGAAGCCGCCGCCGTAGAACAGGCCCCTGGCGCTCTCGCCGACGTGCCCGGTGGCGAGCAGGCCGATCAGCAGCGAGCCGATCGCCCCGCCGACCGCGTGCACGCCGACCACGTCGAGCGAGTCGTCGAAGCCCAGCCGGTACTTGAGGCTGACCGCCGCCGCGCAGACCGCGCCCGCGACCAGCCCGATCACGATGGAACCGAGCACCGAGACCGACCCGCAGGCCGGGGTGATGGCGACCAGTCCGGCCACCGCGCCGGAGGCCGCGCCCAGCGAGGTGAAGGCGCCGTTCCTCGCCCGTACGTAGGCCAGCCAGCCGAGCATCGCGGCGGCGGTGGCGATCTGGGTGTTCAGGAACGCCGCGCCGGCGACGCCGTCGGCGGCCAGCGCCGAGCCCGCGTTGAAGCCGAACCAGCCGAACCAGAGCAGCCCGGAGCCGAGCATCACCAGCGGCAGGCTGTGCGGGCGCATCGGGTGCTTCCGGAAACCGACCCGCTTGTCCAGTACCAGGCAGAGCGCCAGGCCCGCGACCCCGGCGTTGACGTGCACCGCGGTGCCGCCGGCGAAGTCGATCACGCCCACCCGGTCGACCAGCCAGCCGCCGTGCCCGTTGTCGGTGCTGAACACCCAGTGCGCGACCGGGAAGTACACCACCGTGGCCCAGACCGTGACGAACAGCGTCCAGGCGGTGAACCTGGCGCGGTCCGCGATCGCGCCGCTGACCAGCGCCGGGGTGATCACCGCGAACATCAGCTGGAACACGGCGAACACGGTGACCGGGATCGAGCCGTGCAGCTCGTCCCGCCCGATGCCGCGCATCCCCAGGTGGTCGAGGTTGCCGATCAGGCCGTGGAAGGCGTCGGAGCCGAAGCTGAGCGAGTAGCCGTAGAGCACCCACAGCACGCTGACGATCGCCAGCACGACGAAGCACATCGACAGCATGTTCAGCGTGCTCTTGGCCCTGACCATGCCCCCGTAGAAGAAGGCCAGCCCGGGGGTCATCAACATGACCAGGGCCGCACTGATGAGCACGAAGGCGGTGTCGCCCGCACTGAAACCGGCCGGCATCGGTGGCGGACTCAGCCGAGCCGGGTGCCGGTGCTCCGGTGGATCGCCGTCTTCCCGGACTCCACCGTGCCGTGCGCGGCGCGGACCGAGTCGCGCAGCAGCTCCAGTCGGTGGGGGCCGGGGGCGGCGCCCAGGGCGGTGAGCACGCCGAGCGCGGTGTCGGTCGCCTGGCGCGCGGTCCGCAGGATCGCGGTGCGCTCCTGGTCGTCGTCCTCGCCGAGGCTGTGCAGCGCCGCCGCCGCCTCCGCCAGGTGGGCGGCCACGCCGTGGACCGTCGGCGGGTGCGGATGCCGCCGGGCGGCCTGCCCGTGCGGCCACAGATGGCAGCGCACCCGGAGCGGCCGGGAATGGCGGTCATGAGCAGGGTCAAGGTGCGTACTCATCGCGAAGCTCCTCGGGATCTCCTGGGGACGGCCCCCTGCTCCACCGGAATGCTAAGGCGGCTCCTCGATCGGCGCCTGCCGGGGGAGGCCGGGGCGGAGGCGTGCGGAGCACCGGCCGGACACCTCATTGGGTAACCTTGAGATTACGGAGAGATTTCGGAAAGGTAAACCACTATGGGGTGATCGTGATGCCTCCCCTCCCAACCTCCTCCCCTTCCCTGACCGCTTCCTCCTCCCTGATCGCGACGCCGACGACCACGCCCCGAGCGGGGCCGCTGCGCCTGTTCGTCCGCCAGCCGTTGACCCGTTCCGGCCCGGGCGACCGGGACGTGGTGCAGAGCGTGGTCGACCTGGCCGCCGACCCAGGGGTGGCGAGCGGCCCGGTGACCCTGCTGCCCTACCCCGCCGCCCAGCACGCGGGGACGTTCAAGGAGGCCTTCACCGAGGAGACCGGCCTGCTGTTCACGCCCGCGGCGTTCCGCGCCTGGCGGCTGGGCCTGCTCGACAGCGCCCACGCGATGCTGGTGGTGCGCACCGAGCTGAGCGAGTCCGGCGCCTACGAGGTGGCCTACAACGTCCACGCCGGGCCCCGGCTGCCCGTCTTCTTCGCCGTCCACGCCTCCTGCCCGATCAGGACGACCCTCCTGCAGGACCTGGCCCCGCTGGTGGACGCCCGCTACTACTCCTTCACCCGCGCCGGGGACCTGGCCGGGCCACTGCACTCGTTCCTGGTCGCCGCCCGCCGAAGGGGACGGTCGGCATGATCTCCCTCGCCTCCCGCCCCGCGTCCGGTGGCCACCCCCGGGAGGTGGCGGAGTGGGACGCGCAGTGCCACCTCGGGTGCGCGGCGCGAATGCTCCAGGTGCCCGACACGGCCTGGCCGCAGCAGCAGGACGCGGCCTGGGCTACCCTCCGGGAGGCCGTCCGCACCGCCCTGTCCGCGCTGGCCGCAGCCCGGGTGCCGCCCGGACCGCGCCGCTTGGTCCTGCTGCGCGAGACCGTCGGCAGCGCCCGCGCGACGGGGCTCTCGGCCCACATGGCCGTCTACCAGCAGCAGGCCGCCACCGCCCACCCCGGAGCCGGCGAGACCGCGCTCCGGCACCACCCGGCGGGAGTCCGCGCCGAGCGGCGCCCTTCCGCTCCTCCGCCGCCCGGAGCGGACCCGAGGATCATCGGGACGAGGACCGGCGCCCGGCCGCGCGGGGGACCTGCCGTCGATCACCCGGTGGTACGTCGTGTGGTGTACTGCGGCGGTGAGCACTGAGTACGAACTTGGTCGGGCCGTAGCCAGCCGTGAGCTGGTCTTCACCGCTGCGGACGGCACGCGGGTGCCGGTGCTGGTGGAAGTCGGGGTGCCGTCCCGCGACCCGGAGGGGCCGGACTGGTACTGCCCGTACCGGATCACGGGGCACCCCGGCGTCGCCGACCGCGTGACGGCGATCTTCGGCGTCGACTCGCTGCAGGCGTTGCAGCTCGCCCTCACCTGCCTCCCCGACGAGTTGAGCGACGCGGCCGGGCTGACCTTCCTGGGCGGGACGGACCTGATGTTGGGGAGCGGGGGTTCGTGAGGGCGGAAGCCTGACGGATCGGGGGCCGGGCCCGGGCGGTCAGGACGGTGCGGCCGCCGAGGAGGCGACGGCGGCGGCGAAGTCGGGGTGCACGCCGAGCTGGGCGAGCATGACGCTGAGCCCGACGTAGCAGTTGAACTCCTTGACCTTCCCGTTCTCGACGTACCAGAAGTCGGCGGTGGGGATGCTGAGTCGGGCGCCGGTCGTCCGGACGGTGCCGGCGGGCGTCTCGAAGGGGCCGGTGACGGTGCCCTCGATCGTCAGCTCGACGGCGACCACGTCGCCGATGACGTGGACCCGGTGGAGTTCGCGGTGGATGTCGGGTGCCAGGGCTGCCATGAAGACGACCTGGTCGCCGAGGTGTTCGCCGCGGTAGCTCTCGCCCGCGACGACGTTGTTGAACACCCCGTCCTCGGCGAACTCGTCGATGAAGCCCGGTACGTCGAGGACGTGGCCCTCGGCCGCGTGGTAGGCGGCCCGCACCACGGCTTCCGCGTCGGTGGTCATCGCACGTCCCCTTCCATGAAAGCAATCAAATGCTTGCTTGAAATTATGGGAGCGTCATGGCGAGTGGTCAAGCATTTGCTTGAATGGTTCTGGTCGGACGGGGGTCCGTGCAGGTCAGCCCGGGTACGGCTGGCCGTGGAACGCGCCGGTCAGGACGGGCAGCAGCTGCCGCTCGATCCGTTCGGCGGGCTCGCTGGCCAGCTCGGCGCCGATGGGGGCCAGGGCGAGCCAGTTCAGCAGGCCGGCGGCGCAGCGGGTGCGGAAGACGAGTTCCCGCTCGTCGGTTCCGGGCAGGTTGGCCGTCAGTACGCGGACCGCGTCCTGACGAGCCCGTTCGAACTTGCCGCTCAGGCGGTCCCAGCCCTGGGGCGGGTCGATGCCGACCCGGGCGACGGTGCGCATCACGGCCAGTTCCGGTCCGCCGGCGGCCAGTGCCCTGATCATCGGCCGGGCGAACGCCGCCGCGAGCTCCTGGAGGGTCGCGTCGGGGCCGAGCGGGTCGAGCGCCTGGATCTGGGCGTCCAGGTACCGCTCCAGCGCCTGCTCGATCGCGGCGTCGCAGAGCGCCCTCAGCGAACCGAAGTGGTAGCTGACCGCGGCGACGTTGGCCCCGGCGCGGTCGGTGACGTCGCGGAGCTTCACGCCGTCCTGGCCGCGTTCCGCCAGGAGGTCCAGGGCGGCGGCCAGCAGGCCGTCCCGGGTGCGCCGGCCGGTCTCCCGGCGCTGGTCCGTCTTCTCTGCCCGTGCCATGGTCCGGACTCAAGCAGGGGCTCGCGATGATTGTCAAGCGACTGATTGAGTTCCTGCCGCCCGGGCCCGGCCGTACCCCCTACAGCGTGGCGGGTTGGGGTTGGGTGGGGACGACGATGACGGTGGTGGTGTCGGCGGTCAGGGCCGTGGTGAACTCCCGTTCCAGGTCCTCGGTCGTCTCTACGTCGACGGCGTGGCAGCCGAAGCCGCGGGCGAGTGAGGCGATGTCGAGGCCGGGGAGGTCGAGTGCGGGCACGCCGGGAGTGTCCTCCAGTCGGGCGAAGGACTTGAGGATCGCGTACTCGTGGTTGCGCATGACCACGTAGACGATCGGGAGGCGGTGCCGGGCCGCGGTGTAGAGGGCCTGGACGCAGTACTGGAAGGAGCCGTCGCCGATCAGGCCGACCACCGGGCGGCGTACTCCGCGCTCCCGGTCGGCGAGCGCGATGCCCACGGCGGCGGGGACGGCCCAGCCGATGCCGCCGCTGGCCGTGGAGAAGAAGGATCCGGGGCGGGAGGTGGGCAGCCATTCGAGCTGCTCGGCCATGGTCGACGTCGACTCGTTGACGATGACGGCGTCCGGTGGGCGGACCCGGCTCAGGGCGGCGTAGACGGCGGGCGGGGGGAGCGGGAGAGTCGGGGAGGCCGGCAGGACCCGGGGCCGGGGCATCGGGTCGGGGGCGGTGCGGGCCGTGCCCTCCTGGACCAGGTCCAGCAGCCCTTCGAGGGCCAGCCGGGGGTCGCCGAGCAGGCTGTCGCCGGCCCGGGCGGTGGCGGCGGCGTGCGGGTCGCCGGTGAGCTGGAGCAGGGCGGTGCCCGCGGGGAGGTAGTCGCCCGGTACGTACGGGTAGTAGCGGAAGACCTCCGCGCCGATCACGGCGACCAGGTCGTGTCCGGTCAGGCGTTCGCCGACGGCCTTGACCGACAGGCCCAGCGGGCCGGCGTAGAGCGGGTGGTCCTCCGGGAAGGAGGTGCGCTCCGCGAGCGGGGGGCCGTAGACGGTGGCGCGCAGCTTCTCGGAGAGGGCGACGGCCGCGTCCCAGCCGCCGCCGCGGTCGACCTCGGGTCCGAAGACGAGCGCGGGCCGACGGGCGGCGGAGAGGCGCTCGGCGAAGGCCCGCAGCCGTGCCGGGTCGGGGGCCACCCGGTGGCTGACCGTCCGCACCCGGGTGAAGGCGGACAGCGGCTGCTTCCAGTCGTCCAGCGGGATCGACAGGTAGACCGGCCCGGCGGGCGGCTGGAGCGCGTGCGCGTAGGCGCGCATGACGGCCTCGGGGACGTCCTCGGCGCGGGCCGGTTCGTAGGACCACTTCACCGAGGGCAGCGGCAGCAGGGTCGCCTCGCGGTTGGCGAGGTACGGCTCGCCGATCAGCAGGTCCCGGTGCTGCTGGCCGGAGGTGACGATCAGGGGCGTGTGCGCGTGGGAGGCCGACACCAGGTTGCCCATGGCGTTGCCGGTGCCGGCCGAGGAGTGCAGGTTGACCAGTGCGGGGCGGCCGGTGACCTGGGCGAAGGCGTCGGCCATGGTGATCGCGGAGGCCTCCTGGAGCGCCAGGACGTAGCGGAAGTCCGCGGGGAAGTCCTGGAGGAAGGGCTCCTCGGTGGAGCCCGGATTGCCGAAGACCGTGGTGAGTCCGAGCGTGCGCAGCAGGTCGTACGTCACGGTGCGGACGGTGGATCGCTCGGCCATGGGGGCCACCGGCTTTCCCTCGGGGACGTCGGGGCGATTCGGCTCCGGCCGTCGCACGGCCCGACACCAGCAGGAGAGCACCGGCCCCGAGGGCCCCGCAACCGGACGGGCGGGTGCGGGGCCCTCGGGGCCGGACGGATCCGGCTACTTCGCGAGGAAGGTCAGGAGGGCGGTGTTGACCTCTTCGGCGTGGGTCCACAGCAGGCCGTGCGGTGCGCCCTCGATCTCCACGTACTCGGCGGAGGGCAGGGCCCGGTGGAACGGGCGGGCGGTGCTGTCGATGGGCAGGATGCGGTCGCCGGTGCCGTGCAGGATCAGGGCCGGCACGTCGATGCGGGGGATGTCGGCGCGGAAGTCGGTGTACCAGGTGGAGGGTGCCGCGGCGGCGGCGTACCAGCCGCCGGCCGCCGCGACGTTCCAGCTGTTGCGGACGGCCTCCTCGCTGATCCGGGTGCCGAGGTTCTCGTCGAGGTTGTAGAAGTCCTGGTAGAAGGCGGTGTAGTAGGCGTACCGGTCGGCCTTCACAGCAGCCACGATGCCGTCGAAGAAGTCCTTCGGGGCCGCGCCGTCCGGGTTGTCGTCGGTCTTGAGGAGGTAGGGCTCCAGCGAGCCGAGGAAGGCCACCTTGGCGACGCGGCCGGAGCCGTACGCGGACACGTAGCGGGCGACCTCCCCGGTGCCCATCGAGAAGCCGACCAGGACGGCGTCCCGCAGGTCGAGGGTCTCCAGCAGGGTGTGCAGGTCGGCGGCGAAGGTGTCGTAGTCGTAGCCGGTGGTGGGCTGGGAGGAGCGGCCGAAGCCGCGGCGGTCGTAGGTGACGACCCGGTGGCCGGCGTCCAGCAGTGCGGCGCTCTGCCGTTCCCAGGAGTGCCCGTCCAGCGGGAACCCGTGGATGAGGACGACCGGCTGCCCGGAGCCGTGGTCCTCGTAGGAGAGCTCGACGGGGGCGGAGTTCTCCTGGCCGACGGTGACGAAAGGCATGGGCGCTTCCTTTCTCTCGGGCAGCGTCAGGGCTGCGGTGGGTCACACGCTAGGGCGTGTCTGACAATTGGCGTCGGATCAGCGCGCGGCGTTGGGGTGCGTGCATCGCAAGGCGGAGGAGGGAGCCACTGCGGAGCATTGGCGACCGACGACAACGCGGCGAGGTGCGTGCACCGGCGTCGCGCGCCCGGCGGGAATTGTCAGACACGCCCCCGGACCGGCCGGGTACGAATGGTTGCCGCTGCGGGCACCGCGTGTCGTCCGGGAGCGGCGTCGGGAGCCCTACAGCTCGCGCATCTCGCGCCTGGTCAGCGCGTATCCGAAGGCGCCGATCAGGCACAGCCCGGTCGTCGCGAACACCCACCGGCTGCCGAAGGCGTCCACCGCCGCGCCGGCCGCGATCACCGAGACCGGGAAGACGCCCAGCGCGCAGAAGGTGACGGCCGCCATGACCCGGGCCAGCAGCGCGGGCGGGGTGCTCTTCTGCACGCCGGTGACGACCAGGACGTTGGTCACCGTGCTGGCGCCGCCCGCCACGCAGAGCAGCAGGACGGCGCCGACGAGGCCGGTGAAGGGCACCAGGCCGATCGCCGCGCCCATCACCAGGCCGGAGAGCATCGCCGTGCGGCCCCGGGAGCGCACCTCGGTGAGGCCGGCCGCGAACAGGCCGCCGACCAGCGCGCCGCCGGTGAACGCGGCGAGCAGCAGGCCCAGCCCGGCGGCGCCGGCGGAGAAGCCGTGGGTGGCCAGGGCCGGCAGGGCGACCCGGGTGGCGCCGCCCACCGTCAGGTTCGCGATCGCCGTCACCGTCAGCACCGCCCGCAGCAGCGGCGATTCCCGCAGCAGGGTACGGAAGTTCCGTGGTACGGAGGCGCGTTCGGAGATCGGGCGGGCCGGTGCGACGAGGCCGCCGCGACCGATCAGCAGCAGCGTCGCCGTGGACACGGCGAAGGTCGCCGCGTCCACGCCCAGGGCGGTGGCCGGGTTCAGCCAGGCGACCAGCGGGCCGGCCACCGCCGGGCCGAGCAGGCCGGCGCCGAAGGTGACCGTGCTGTTCAGGGCGTTGCCCGCGTGCAGGTCCTCGGCGGGCAGCAGGGCCGGGGTGATCGCCCAGGCGGCCGGCAGGAAGACCCCCGCCCCGAGGCCGACCAGCAGGGCGAGTCCGCCGATCAGCCAGAACGCGGCCGCCCCTCCTGCGGCGACCGCGCAGAGCCCGGCGGTGGCGAGCAGCCGGCCGAGGTCGGCGGTCAGCATCACCCGCCGGGCGCCGAACCGGTCGGCGAGGATCCCGCCGAGCGGGGTGGCGGCCAGCCGTCCCGCGCCGTAGGCGGCGACCACCAGGCTCAACTGGCGGGCGCCGCCGCCGAGGGAGTAGACCAGCAGCGGCAGGGCGACCACCTGGAACGCGTTGCCGAACTCCGAGGTGGCCTGGCCGATCACCAGCAGCCGGAAGCCGCGGGAGCGCAGCGGGGCGACGCCGAACCGGGGGCGGAACCGCAGCAGGCCCGAAGCGCCCGCTGTCTTCGCGCCGTCCGCCTTCGCGCCGCTAGCCATCGAGGGAGACCGGCAGCGACTCCAGGCCGCGCAGCATGATCGTGTTGCGCCAGGGCAGGGTCTCCTCGGCGGCGGCCAGCTCGATCCGCGCGAAGCGCTCCAGCAGGCCGGTCAGCGCGACCTCGCTCTCCAGCCTGCCGAGGAAGGAGCCGAGGCATCGGTGCAGGCCCTGTCCGAAGGCCAGGTGGCCCGGATCGCCCCGGTCCAGGATCAGCCGGTCGGGATCGGTGAAGCGGGCCGGGTCCCGGTTGGCCGCGCCGAGTGAGAGCAGCACCAGCTCGTCCGCCGGGATCTCCACGTCGTCGACCATCACGTCGGCGTTGGTGAACCGCAGGGTGGCCATGCTCACCGGGGACTCGTAGCGCAGGAACTCGTCGATCGCGACGGGCATCGCCGCCGGGTCGGCGCGCAGCCGGGCGAGCTGGTCGGGGTGGTGGAGCAGGGCCAGGGTGGCGGTGCCGAGCAGGTTGACGGTGGTCTCGTGACCGCCGATCAGCAGCAGGAAGACCATCGAGAACACCTCCTGCTCGGTGAGTTCGCCGGCGTCGCGGGCCCGCACCAGGTCGGTCAGGACGTCCTCGCCCGGGGCGGCCCGTCGGGCCGTCATCAACTCCCGGAGGTAGTCGTTCATCTCGGCGGTGGCCTGGTCGAAGGTCATCTCGCCGCCCTGGGTGAGGATCGCCGTCGACCAGGTGCGGAAGGCGTGCATGTCCTCCGGGGGGAAGCCCAGCAGCTCGCAGATGACCATGATCGGCAGCGGGAAGGCGAAGTCCGCCACCAGGTCGGCGGTCTCCCGTCCGCGCAGCCCGTCCAGCAGGCCGCCGGCGATGCGCTCGACCATCGGCCGCATCAGGTCGACCCGTCGGCGGGTGAAGACGCCCTGGATCAGGCGGCGCAGCCGGGTGTGGTCCGGCGGGTCGCTGTTGAGCATGTGGACGACCTCGGAGCCGAGCGTCAGGCCGGAGCCCCGCCCGCTCGCGATGGCCTGGCTGCGGCGGACGTCCTGCCCGAAGCGCGGGTCCATCAGCGCCGCCCGGACGTCCTGGTAGCGCGTCACCAGGTAGACCGGCAGGCCCTCGCCGAACTCCACGACGGAGACCGCGCCGGCCTCGCGGATCCGGGCGAGGGTGGGGTAGGGGTCGCGGATGAAGGCGGACATCCGTCCGGCGGCGTCGTCGACCGCGGTGGTCATGGATCTCTCCTCGGGCTCGGAACTCTCGCGGTTACGCGGTCACGCGGCTACACCGTCAGCGACGGGAAGGGCCAGCGGCGCACCCGCATCGGCAGGAACCAGGCGCGGCCGGCCTGTTCGGCGATCAGACCGGCCTCGGCGAAGTCCCGGTGGACGGCCTCCGGCAGCCGGCCGACCTCGACACCCTCGGCCAGCGCGTCCACCTGCGCCAGGTGGCCCGGTTCGTCGATGGTGAACAGCTCCAGCGTCCCGAACCGGCGGTCGCGCACCTCGACGAAGCCGGGGCCGCGCCGGAAGACGCACTTGCTCGGGTAGTACGTGGCGCGCCAGTCGGCGACGACGTCCTCCGGCCCGCCGGTCAACCGCTCCGGCGGGTACAGGTGGTGGAACCGGCGCCGCGCGGCGCAGCCGTCCGTGCAGACCGCCTGCCAGAGCACGGCCAGCCCCTGTCCGGTCGCCTCGCGCAGCAGCATCAGCGCCCGTGCGGAGGCCGCGGGCGCGTCCGCGCAGAGCCGCACCGGCTCGGTCAGCCGCAGGCAGCGGACCCCGGTGCGGTGCAGCCCGGTGACCTCCTCCTGCGCCGGGCCGGGCAGGGTGCGGCGGCCGAGCGCGAAGCCCGGCAGCTCCCGGGCGGCGGGGTCGTAGTCGAGCCAGAGCTCGACCTCCGGGCCGGCCGCGCGCCAGGCGGCGTCGGTTGTTCCAGCACCGGTCCTTGCGGCGTCCGTCCTTCCGGCATCGTTCCGTTCAGCCGATCGCGACGGCATCGGGCACCTCCTCGGTGCGGGGGAGGGCGGCGGCGGGGCCGTGCCGGTGCCGCATCCGCATCAGCACCTGGTTGTCGGACTCGACGGCGACCTGGAGGTAGCCGGCCCCGTCGTGGAACAGCAGGCCCAGCGCGGTGAAACGCTCCAGCACCGGTTCGACCGCCGCCGCCCCGCCGGGGACCTTGGCGGCCAGCGCGGCGGCCGAGCGGGGCTGGACCAGCAGCCGGAAGACGGCGAGCTCCACCGGATCGGTCAGCTCGACCACCCGCCAGTCGTACCCGGGACGGGTGTTGACGAGCACGACCCGTCCGCCCGCGTCCCGGTAGCTGAGCCGGCTGTCGGGGAACCGCGCGAGCCAGGTGTCCACCGCCGCGCCCAGCCGCTCCGCGAGCCCGCCGCCGATCCCGCGCGGCGGCGCGGTGAACACGTAGGCCAGTTCGTTGAGTTCGCTCTCCGGCAGGCGGTACGTCGCGCGGTACTGGAAGGCCGGCCGGGTGATCGCGAAGCCCAGCTCGGGGCGGTCGAAGTACGGGCTGAACCGCTCGATCGCGATCCGCCCCGCCCCGGTCGGCGGGTCCAGGTGGTGCAGGACGGGCAGTTGGCTGATCACCGACTCGTAGTCCTCCGGCTGTTCGCCGGGGAAGCCGTAGAGGTAGTTCCAGGTCACCGAGACCCCGGCGCTCTGCGCGTCCCGCAGCGCGCGGACGTTCTGGCAGCCCGTCACCCCCTTGTCCATGATCCGCAGGACCCGGGTGCTCAGGTTCTCGATGCCGGGCTGCACCTGGGCCGCGCCCGAGTCGCCGAGCAGCTGGAACTGGTGGCGGCGCAGGTTGGCCTTGATCTCGAAGTGCAGCCGCAGGTCGACCGGGAGTTCGGCCAGCGACTTCAGGACGGTGTCGAAGTAGCCCATGTCCAGGATGTTGTCGACCACGTAGACGTCCAGCAGCTGGTGGCGTTCGGCGAGCGCGAGCACCTCGGCGAGGAAGTCCGCCGGCGGCTTGGAGCGGAACTCCATCGAGGAGCCGTTGAGCCCGCAGAAGGTGCAGTGGTGCTTCTCGCCCCACCAACAGCCCCGGGAGCCCTCGACGACCAGCTTGGGATCGACCCAGCCGGCCGCGACGGAGGCGTCGAGCCGCTCGAAGAAGCCGTCGTAGCGGGGCGCCAGGATCGCGGAGGGCGGCAGCGGACGCCTCGTCATCGTGTTGGCCGTCGACATCCCGGAGCCGTCGCGCCAGCACAGTCCGGGGACGGCGGAGAGGTCGCCGCCCGCCGGGAGGCCCGCCAGGAGCGCCGGGAAGGCGGCCTCGCCCTCGCCGCGCACCACGTAGTCCAGGAACGGGAAGTTGCGGTGCAGCGCGGCGCCCTGCGGACCGTCGCAGTTCGCGCCGCCGAACACCGTGCGCACCTGCGGGCAGCGCTGCTTGAGCAGCCTCGCGGCGGCGAGGCTCGCGGTGTTCTGCTGGAAGGTGGTGGTGAAGCCGACCAGGTCCGGTGGGTCGGCGGCGAGTTCCTCGACCAGGCGGGCGATGAACGCGGGGGCGATCGCGCGGGTGGCCCGGGTCAGGGCGATCTCCTGCTCGCTCGCGCCGTTGGCGGCCAGGTACTCGAAGTAGCCGGTGCTGTCGGTGCTGTTGTCGTCGGCCTCGCCGTCGCCGCCGTCGTCGCCGTACAGCGCGCCGGCGAACGCCCAGTCGCCCGCGCCCTGGAAGTAGGACTTCTCGGAGAAGTACTGGTAGTCGTCCGCGCCGAAACCCGCGGTCTCGGCGGCCCAGTCCACGAAGTCCAGGTTGGCGTACCGGACGTCGACCTGGTGGCCGGCGCGCGCGGCGGTGGTGTGCAGGATCCCGAGCGCCAGCGACGGCACGTCGATCGCGCCCCAGGGCATGTGCAGAAGAACGATACGCATGGTGGCCAGTTCCGTCGGTCGCAGGCGGTCGGTCAGGGGTGTCGGCGGGGTGTCGCTCCGGGGCACCGCGGGCGCCCCGGAGCGACGGGGGGTCACTTCTTCGCTTCCGGCTTCGGCTTCGGCTGCCCCTTCAGGGCAGGCGCGACCGGCGCGGCCTTGGTGATGTCGAGCGCGAAGTTCTGGACCACCACGGCGCCCCGGTCACGCTCCGGGGTGCTGATCGGGTCGTTCTGGATGCTGCGTCGCTTCATGGCTGTTCACCTCCTTCCATCGACTCGGCGGGAACCCCGGGGCGGTCGCCCCGGGGTGGCCGGGGGAGCGGTGGCGGCCAGGCGTGTTCGGCGAACCGGACCATCGCGGCCAGCACCGATCGGTGGTCGGCGGTCCGGCGGCTGTAGTGGCCGCCGTCCACCCAGAGCAGCTCGTGCGGCACCGCCAGCCGCCGCAGGTCCGCGGCGTACCGGGCGACCTGGTCGGGCGGGCACCGCTCGTCGGTCCGCGAGGCGACCAGCAGGACGGGCGAGCGGACCTGGTGCACGTACGTCCGCGGGTCGGCGGCTCGGTAGCGTTCGGGCACCTCGTCCGGGGTGCCGCCGAAGAGCTGCCGGTCGAGCTCGCGCAGTGCGGGGGTGGTGGTGCGGTACGTGGCGGGGTAGTCCGCGATCGGCTGCGCGGCCATGCCGAGCGACCACAGCTCCGGCTGCGCGCCCATCGCCAGCAGGGCCAGGTAGCCGCCCCAGGAGAAGCCGCACAGGCCGGTACGCTCCGCGAGCGCCGTACCGTCGGCGACCAGCTCGGCGCGGACGGCGGCCAGGTCCTCGATCTGCGCCAGCCCGACCCGGTGGCCGTACTCGTGCTGCCAGCGGGCGCCGTAGCCGGTGGAGCCGCGGTAGTTGGTGCGCACCACCGCGTAGCCGCGGTCGACCAGGGCGTTCACCCGCGGGTCGTAGGAGTCCCGGTCGTGGGTGGCGGGGCCGCCGTGGACCAGGAAGAGGGTCGGCCACGGGCCGGGGCCGACCGGGGTGCTGACGAAGCTGTGGATCCGCCCGTACGGCCGGGGCGTCCAGCGCCGGGTGCGGGAGGTGTCGCCGCCGTCCGGATCGGGGTGGTCGGCCGTCGCCGTGCCGGGGCGCAGGACCAGCGGGCGGGGCGGGGTCGACTCCCGGCTCCAGACGCAGTGCAGGGTGCCGTCCGGGGCACAGGACAGGTCGTGGATGGTGCCGCCGGGGGTGCTGATCTCCTGTACGCGCGGCTGTGCGTGCGACTGTACGCGCGACTGTGCGTGTGCCTGTACGTGCGTCGCCTCCTGTCCCGGCGGCGGGTCGAGGTCGGCGAGGAGGAGCCGGCTCCGCCCGGCCCGCTCGTGCTGGATCAGCACCCCGCGCGGCCCCTGGTACCAGCCGGCCGAGATCTGCGAGTCGAAGGAGAGCCCCGGGTGTCTTCGCAGGCCCGTGCTCGCCCGCCAGGTCGCGACGGTGTACCGCTCGTCCTCCTCGGCCACCAGGAGCAGCTCCGGTTCGTGCACCGCGAGCGGGTTGAACTCGATCGGCCAGAGCCGCAGTCGGCGGTTCCCGGCGAGCCGCAGCGGACCGTCCACCGGGGTGTCGTGCTGGGCGTCCGGCCGGGTGTCCGTCGGCCAGAGGACCACCGAGTCGTCCCCGTCGGGGCGCCCGCCGAGGGCGAGCAGCCGGCCGTCCGGCGACAGGTCGGCCAGGCTCAGGTAGCCCGGCGCCGAACCGACCAGCCGGGCCTCGCCCGCGGGCGGTCCGACGTAGCAGTGCGAGGCGCCGTCGACGCCGACGGCCACCGCCGCGAGCGCGCCCGTCCGGTCGAAGGCGACGCCGTAGGCCCGCCCGGGCGGCACGCCCTGCAGCGCCGCGCCGCCCGTTCCGTCCGTTCCACCCGCTCCGCCTGTTCCGCCCGCGAACGGCTCGCGCCACCACCGCCCCTCCCCGGTGCTGTCGGCGTCGAACCACCAGATTGCCTCGCCGTCCGGTTCGATCTCGCTGAGGTGGACGCCTTCCGGTCGGTCGGTGACCACCCGGCGCCGACCCGTCCCCAGGTCCCAGGCGACCGCCTGCCAGCGCTCCTCGACGAGCCGGGTCTCGACCGCGCGGTCGGCCGCGAGCGCGGCGAAGCCGGGGGACTGGAACGCCTGCGTCATGGACCCGGCCCTTCCGGCTCGACGGCTCGATGGTGGGAACAGGCTGCGCTGAACGTCCCGGGGCCGGTGCGCCGGTGTGAAGGTCCGGTGAACCAGCGTGAAGAAAGGGTCACTTGCGGAAGATTGCGGCCACTCTAGGGAGACGCCGTGGCGGCGACCAGACCTTTCGCACAGTTGGCCGAAAGACGGCTGAAGTGACCGCCGGTAGGCGGTGATGCGGATGCGCCGGCAAGGCGCGGAGGCCACCGGCAACGGGTGTCCGCCCACGGGCCCGCCCCGACCCCGACTCCGACCCCGGCCGCGCGGCCGCGCCCGTACGGATGCGAGGGTAGGCCCCGTGAACGAGACGATCATGGCAGCCGCCCGCGAACGAGCCGCCGGACACCGGCGCCGGTTCGACCTCCGCTTCGAGGCCTACTTCGCCGCCCTGCCGGAGCGCCTCGACACGCCGCCGCTCAGCCGCTTCACCCCGCGCTGCCTGGAACTGCTGCGGGACCTCTCACTGCGCGGCGGCAAGCGCCTGCGGGTCGCCCTGCTGTACGAGGCCGCCCGCTTGGTGACCACCGACCCGGTGCCCGGCCTGGCGGAGGCCGCGCTGAGCATCGAACTGCTCCAGACGCACGGGCTCGTCCACGATGACATCATCGACGACGCGCCCGTACGCCGCGGCGGCCCCTCCACCTACTACGCCTACCGCCGGGAGTTCCCGGAGGCGGACCGCACCGCCCTCGGCCTGGCCGTCCTGGCCGGTGACCTCGCGGCCTTCCTGTCGATGCGGGTCCTGCTGGAGGCGGACGTCCCCGCTGAGCTGCGCCAGGCGATGCTGGAGGTGCAGCTGAACGCGGGCGCCGAGACCGTCACCGGCCAGATCGTCGACCTCGAACGCGATTTCCGGTCGCTCCCGGACGAGGAGTTCCTGCACACCGTCTGCGAGTACAAGTCCACCCGGTACTCGGTGCTCGCCCCGCTGCGGCTGGGGCTGCTGGCCGCAGGCGAGGACGTGGCCGCCCACGACGCACGGCTGCGCCGCTACGCGACCCTGGTCGGCATCGGCGGCCAGCTGCGCGACGACTACCTCGACCTGTTCGGCGACGAGGACGCCACCGGCAAGTCCACCGGCGCCGACCTCCGCGCGGGACGCCGCAGCTACGCCGTGAGCGCCCTGCTCGCCGCCGCGGACGAGGCCCAGCGGGCCGTGGTGGAGTCCGCGCTCGGCGACCCGCACTGCCCGGACGACACGGTCGAGAACGTCCGCGAGCTGGCCCGGCGGCTGGGCGTGGACGGCAGGCTCCGCTCGGACATGCGCCGCTGCGCCGAGGCGGCCCGCGCCGAGGCCGAGGGCTGGCGCCCGCACTGGCGGGAGGAGGCGGTGGCCTTCTTCGCGGGCCTGCCGCTGTCGAACGTGGTGCCGGACTGACCGGACTGACCGGACTGACCGGGCGGTGCGGGCCCGCGTCCGAGGGAGCGCCGCTCAGACGCGGGCCGGGAGCCAGCCGTGCTGGACGGCGCGCACACCGGCCTCGAACCGGCTGCGGGCGCCGAGCCGCTCCATCAGCTCGGTGGCGATCCGCCGCGCCGTGCGCGGCGAGACGCCCAGCCGCTTGGCGATCGCCTCGTCGGTGTGCCCCTCGGAGAGCAGCCGCAGGGCGGCCGACTCCTGGCCGCTGAGGCCCCGGGAGTCGCGGACGGCGGGGCCCACCAGGGGCCGCGCGGCGTCCCAGACGTTCTCGAACAGCGCGCAGAGGGCCGTCAGCGTGCCGTGCCCGGTCAGCACCACGGCCGCCGCCGCCGTGTCCTCGCTGTTCACCGGGATGACGGCGGTGGCGCGGTCGACCACGATCATCCGCGTCGGCAGCGACGGCTGTCGGAGCCTTCGGGAACTGACGCCCTTGAGGCTGTTGACCAGCTTGGAGAGCTGGATCTCGGGCGGGTAGTGCACCAGCAGATGGACGTGGTCCTGTTCGCCGTTGGACTGCTTCAACTCGGCCTCGAAGTCTGCGCATACGTCCCGCGTGATCTCTTCGCAGCGGGTCAGCATGGCGTCCGTGAAGGCCCTGCGCCGGTACTTCGTGGCGAAAACCAAGTGGACGTGCAGGTTGTGGACGACATGGCGGCCGGTGCGCATATCGGGATTCGGATTCCATCGCGGTGCCATGAACCAAACTGCTACGGTGGGCATCGTGCAGCTTCGGTATGCCTTCCGCGTGTACCCGAGCGCTGGTCAGCGTGCTTTGTTGGCAAGGTCGTTCGGGTGTGCACGGGTGGTCTTCAATGACGCGCTCTGCGTCCGTGAGGACGCCCGCGCGGCCGGGTTGCCGTTCGTCACGTCGGCCGAGCTGTCCAAGCGGCTGACGGCCTCGAAGAAGACCCCCGGGCGTGCCTGGCTCGGCGAGGTGTCCTCGGTGATCCTGCAGCAGTCCTTGCGGGACCTGGACACCGCGTACCGGAACTTCTTCGACGGCATCAGGGGCAAGCGGCCGAAGGCCGGACCGCCCCGCTTCAAGTCCCGTAGGGACAACCGGCAGGCGATCCGCTTCACCGCCAACGCCGGATGGAGGATCACCGACGGCGGGAAACTGCGCCTGCCGAAGATCGGTGACGTGCGGGTGAAGTGGTCGCGGGCGCTGCCGTCGGTGCCGTCCACGGTGACCGTGATCCAGGATGCCGCCGGGCGGTACTTCGCCTCCTTCGTGGTCGAGACCGACCCGGCCGCCGACCGTGAGCGGATGCCCGCGGCCGACGCCACGGTCGGCATCGACCTCGGACTGGCCCACTTCGCCGTGCTCTCGGACGGCACGAAGATCGACAGCCCGAAGTTCCTGCGCCGCGCCGAGAAGAAGCTCAAGAAGGCGCAGCGGGTGCTCAGTCGCAAGGTGAAGGGGTCGAAGAACCGGGACAAGGCCCGGGTCAGGGTCGCCCGTGCGCACGCGCGGGTGGCCGATGCGCGGCGCGAGTTCCACCACCGGCTCTCCACCAGGTTGATCCGCGAGAACCAAGCGGTCGCCGTGGAGGACCTGGCGGTGAAGGGACTCGCCCGCACGCGCCTGGCCAAGTCCGTGCACGACGCCGGGTGGTCGGCGTTCGTGACCATGTTGGAGTACAAGGCCGTGCGGTACGGGCGTGCCTTCCACCGGACAGGCCGCTTCGAGCCGACCTCACAGGTGTGCTCGGACTGCGGCGTCAAGGACGGGCCCAAACCCCTCAGTGTCCGGGAGTGGACGTGCGGGGCGTGCGGGGCTGTCCTGGACCGGGACGTCAACGCGGCGGTCAACGTCGCCAAGGCCGCCGGACTGGCGGTATCAGCCTGTGGAGCGCAGGTGAGACCGGAACGCGTTCCGGCACAGCGCGGTGAAGCAGGAACCCACCCGAAGCCGCACCGGGCAACGGTGCGACAGGCGGGAATCACTCGCCTTTAGGCGGGTGAGGATGTCAAGAACTGGAACTGTCCCGATCCGGCCCCGCTGGACGAAACCGGCAGGGGACGTTTCCGTCCACCTGACAGCCCTTCCGTCCGCCTCGGGCCACGACGAAGGTAGAGGTCGCCGGCCGGGAGCACCGGCCGGCGAGGCCACCAGGACGAAGCGGCACCGCGGGACGCACGGTCCGGCCGCTCCACCCACCCGGCCCCGCCCCCGTTGAAGGGCCCCACCATGCTGCGCATCCGTCTCGCCAGGGCCGCCGCGGTCGTCACCCTTGCCGTCGCCGCCGCCCTGCCCGTTGTCGCCCTGTCCGTCGCCGGGCACGCCACCGCCTCAGTCCCCCGCGTTGAGGCCGCCGACGTGCACGACGACAACATGATCTGGCAGTAAACGGCACCGCTAACCGGCACCGCCGCGGGCGCCCACGACCGCTGCTCCTGCAGGGCAGCCGTCCCGCCCCGCGCCTACTGAACACCGGTCCCGGTCTCCGTGCCCGTCGCCACCGCCCGACCCGCGGACCGTTCCTCCACTGCCGTACCACGCCTGTCCCAGCCATGCCCGAAACAGGAGAACCCACCATGCGCAAGCGTTCCGCCCGCACGCTGGTCACCGCCGCGTTCGCCACCGCCGCGGTCACACCCGTCCTCATGCTGGCGGGAGCCCAGATCGCCGTCGCCGGCGTCGGGTCGAACATCGTCGGCACCGCCGAGGCCAACCTCGGCCACGGCGCCTGCGACACCAACAGCGCCGGCGGCAGCGGCTACTACACCAGCTGCGGCGAGTCCTGGTGCGCCGACTTCGCCCGCTGGGTCTGGGCGCAGAACGGCGTCAACGTCTCGGGGCTGACCTCCGGGGCCGGCCGCTTCGGACAGTACGGCTCCGGTCTGCACTCGACTCCCCGCGTCGGTGACGCCGCCGTCCTCAACTACAGCTCCGGCTGCGCGGAGCACGTCTCGCTGGTCGTCTCGGTCAACTCCGACGGGTCCGTCGGCACCATCGGCGGCAACCAGGGCAACAGCCAGGTCACCCGCGGCACCATCACCGCCGGCGGGATGCACGGGTCGAAGCATGTCAGCGGCTACGTGTCGCCGATCGGCGGCCGGGGGTCCTCGGCCGGTACGGAGTCGGGTGGGGCGGGTCGGGTGCGGTGGGCGGACTTCGACGGTGACGGTCGTACGGACTACGTCATCACCCAGCCGGACGGTGCGGTGGGTGTCTTCCGCAACACCGGGATCGGCAGCTGGAGCGACCTGGGCAAGGTGGCCGGCGGTGTCACGGCCGACACCTCGCGGATCAAGTGGGCGGACATCGATGGTGACGGGCGCGCGGACTACAACATCGTGAACCCGGACGGCAGCATCACCAGCTACGTCAACCACGGTGGTGACACCGGTGGCGGCTGGACCCTGCGTCCCAAGATCACCACCGGTCTGACCAGCAACCAGAACACCGTCGACCTCGCCGACATCAACGGCGACGGCCGTGCCGACTACCTCGTGACCACCGGTCCGACCACCGCCTTCCTGAACAACGGCGGAGACGACCGGAACAACCCCGGCTGGATCGACTACGGCCAGATCGCCGCCGGCGCCTGAACCGCGACCGGAAACAGGGAAGGAACCCCGTGAAGCGCACCACCACACTCGCCATGGCCGCGGTGACCGCAGTGGCCGCACTCGCCGCCGTGGCCCCCACGGCGTCCGCCGCCGCACCGACGCCCGCCCCGGTCCTGCGGGTGATGCCGCTCGGCGACTCGATCACCGCCGGGTATCGGAGCACCACCGACGCCGGGTACCGCGGACCGCTCGCCGACCTGGTGGCCGAGCAGAACCGCTACACCGTCGACCTGGTGGGCTCGCGCGGCAACGGCGCGGTGCTCGACCCGGACAACGAGGGCCACAGCGGGTCCATGGTCAACGACCTCCTCGCCGGAGTCGACGGATGGCTGGCCGCCGCCCAGCCGGACGTCGTCCTGCTCCACATCGGCATCAACGACCTGGACCGGGGCACCGACAAGGCGCACGCCGCGGACCGGACGTCGGCGCTGATCGACCGGATCCTGGCCGACCGGCCGGGGGTGACCGTCCTCGTGATGGGCCTGATCCCGACCACGCCGAACCTGACCGCCCAGGTGGCCGACTACAACAGCGCCCTGAGCCAGGCCGTCCTCGCGAAGCAGGCCCAGGGCCGCAAGGTCCGCTACACCGCCGCGCCCGCGCTGACCCCGGCCGAGATGGCCGACGGCCTGCACCCCGACGACCTGGGCTACCAGCGGCTGGCGCAGACCTTCGACCAGGCCCTGGACCGCGCCTTCACGGACGGCCTGGCCGCCCCGGCCCCGGTGCACCACGCCGGTACGGAGTCGGGCGGGGCGGGCCGGGTGCGCTGGGCCGACTTCGACGGCGACGGCCGCGCCGACTACATCGTCCTCAACGACGACGGCTCGGCCCGGGTCCTCCTCAACAAGGGCGGTGACGGCCACGGCGGCTGGAGCGACCTGGGGCAGGTCACGACCGGGATGACCAGCGACCGCAGCCGGGTCCGCTTCGCCGACTTCGACGGTGACGGCCGCGCGGACTACATCCTGATCAACGGTGACGGGTCCGTCCGGGTCTTCCTGAACAAGGGCGGTGACGGCCACGGCGGCTGGAACGACCTCGGCCAGGTCGCGAGCGGGCTCACCGCCGACCCCTCCCAGGTCACCTTCGCCGACTTCGACGGCGACGGCCGCGCCGACTACCTCATCACCCAGCCGGACGGCGCCGTGGGCGCCTTCCTCAACCGGGGCGGCGACGGCCACGGCGGCTGGATCGACGACGGCAAGGTCGCCGGCGGTCTCACCACCGACCGCGGCCGGGTCCGCTTCGCCGATCTCGACGGTGACGGGCGTGCCGACTACAACGTCATCAACCAGGACGGCTCCATCACCACCTTCCTGAACAAGGGCGGCGACGGCCACGGCGGCTGGACCGACTACGGCCGGACGGCGACCGGGCTCACCACCGACCAGGCCACGGTGGCGCTGGCCGACATCAATGGTGACGCCCATGCCGACTACCTCGTCACCACCGGCCCCACCACAGCCTTCCTCAACAACGGCGGTGACGGCCACGGCGGTTGGACCGACTACGGCCGGATCGCGGCGGGCGTCTGAGCCGGCGGGTCGTTGATCGACCCGCGTGGCGCGAACGCGCGGGGCGGTGGTCTTCGCGGTGGGGAACTCCGCGA
>NZ_JBHVVE010000014.1:0-279844 GCF_042883725.1 Kitasatospora sp. NPDC058184 | reverse complement strand
AGGAAACCCTGAGGCCGGGGATGTCAACATATCTGGCGTTGACTTTTGGCACGCTGTTGAGTTCTCAAGGAACGGACGCTTCCTTCGGACCGCCTTCCAGCGGACCCTCCGGGCTTCGTTCTTTCGTGTTTCCAGCTTATCAGATGTTTTCCACTCCGTTTCCGGGGCTTCGTTCATCCAACTCGCCGGTGTCTTCCGGGGTTTGACGCCCTGTCCGACGTTTCAAACTCTAGCCGATCCCCGCTCCGAAAAGCGAATCCGACCGCAACCCGATAAAACGAGCACGCCGAATAAGCACCAGGTCACAGCGCCGAAAAGCGCAAACGACCGGCACGAACCGGAAGTGGTGTTTCAGAGGATTGGCCGCTCCGGGACCGTCCGCGCAGACGCGTGTCCGGTGCTCCCTGCCGAGCGACTAGGAAACACTACCCCTGTCCGGCGTCGGAGGCAAACCCGTCCCGGAGACGGTGCGGGTGCAGAGCGCCCGGCCCGGCTTCACGTACTCGCCGTTGGGGTGGTCGTTGCCGGTGACCCAGTGGCGGGCGGTGGCCTCGTCACGGCCGCCGTCGCGATGCCGCCGGAGCAGGCGCTCCTCGCGGACCTCGTCCTCGGCGTGGACGTACCAGAGCTCGTGCAGCAGGCGGCGGGCGTCGGGCCAAGGGGTTTCGGCGGAGGCGAGGTAGTTGCCCTCGGTGATGACGAGCCGGGTCCGCGGGCGGACCACGTGGCGGGCGGCGACCGGCTCGTCCAGGGTGCGGTCGAAGTCCGGGACGTAGATGTCCTGGAACCGGTCGCCGGCGATCCGGCGCAGCAGGGCGACGTAGCCGTGGGCGTCGAAGGTCGCCGGGGCGCCCTTGCGGTGGGTCAGGCCGAGGCGGTCGAGCTGGGCGCCGGAGAGGTGGAAGCCGTCGAGCGGGACGTAGGCGGCGGTGCCGGGGCCTTCGGCCCGCTCGACCTCGGCGACCAGGTGGCGGGCCAGGGTGGACTTGCCGGCGCCGGGCGGGCCGGCAAGTCCGAGGATCGTACGGGCGTTGCTGCCCGGGCCTCGGAGGAAGCCGAGGGCAAGGGCGGTGAGGCGGTCCTCGTTCATGGCCGCACCCTACTCAGCGCGCGCCTCCTGTTCAGTGCGCCTCTTTGCTCAGTGAACCTCTTCGCTCGGCGGTCGGCTTTGCTCAGCGGTCGGCGAGGGCGGGCAGGTCCAGGGTGAGGGTGCCGGCGTCGGCGTCAAGCAGGGCGGGCACGCCGAGCGGGACGGTGAGGGTGGAGGGGCAGTGGCCGAAGCCCAGTTCCCAGAGCACGGGGACGCCGAGCCCGCCGAGCCGGTCGAGCATCACGTCCCGGACCCGCTGGGGCCGTCCGCAGCCCTCCCAGGAGCCGAGGGCCAGGCCGGCCACGCCGTCGAGGGCTCCGGAGCGCAGGAGCTGGGTCAGCAGCCGGTCGAGTTGGTAGGGGTGCTCGTTCACGTCTTCGAGCAGCAGGACGGCGCCCTCGTACGAGGGACGGGCGGCGGGCGTGCCGCGCTCGGCGGTGAGGACGTGGAGGCAGCCGCCGGCCGTGACGCCGCGGGCGCGGCCGGGGACGAGCGGGGCGGCGGTGGGCGAGGTGAGGACGGTGACGGCGGCGGGGTCGAAGAGGGTGCGGCGCAGGTGCTCGGCGGTCGGGCCGTCGGAGACGAAGGAGGCGCCGGCGGCCAGCGGTCCGTACAGGGTGGCGAGGCCGAGCCGCCGGGCGAAGGCCTCGTGCAGGGAGCTGACGTCGCTGAAGCCGATGAAGGGCTTGGGGGCGGCGGCGCGCATCGCGGTCCAGTCGAGCAGGTCGACGATGCGGTGCACGCCGTACCCGCCGCGGGCGCAGATGACGGCGTCGACGGCGGGGTCGAGCCAGGCGGTCTGGAGGTCGGCGGCGCGGTCGGCGTCGGTGCCGGCCAGGTAGCCGAGGGTGGGGTGGGTGTCGAGGACGTGCGGGGCGACGGTCACGCGGAGCCCCCAGGAGCGGAGGATCGCGCACCCGGCGGTGAGACGTTCGGCGTCGACGGGACCGCTGGGGGCGACGACGGCGACGTGGTCGCCGGGGCGCAGGTGCGGCGGGCGGGTCAGCCCCTGGCCGGGTGTGGTCGGGTGCTGGTCCATGGGCCGGGCCACCTTTCGGACGCGGAAGCGGGGTTCGGGCGGTCGCGCCGTGGCCGCGACCGCCCGGTGACGATATGCCCCGTGCCGACCGGCCGATGTCCGCCGGCCGGCGTGAGGGCTCTTCAGATCGCCGCCCCCATCACCTCCCGCACCTCGGCGAGGGTGGCGTCGGCGACGGCGTTGGCCCGCTCGGCGCCGTCGCGCAGGACCTGCCGCAGGTGGCCCCGGTCGGCGGCGAGTTCGGCGCGGCGGGCGCGCAGCGGGCGGAGGAACTCGTTGACGGACTCCGTGACGGTGCGCTTGAGCGCGGCGGCGCCGCCGTCGCCGATCTCCTCGGCGACGGCCTCGGGGGCCCGGTCCTGGCAGAGGGCGGCGAGCAGGACGAGGCTGGAGACCTCGGGCCGGTCGACCGGGTCGTAGCCGATCCGGCGGTCGGCGTCGGTCCTGGCGCCGCGGATGATCCGGGCGGTCTCGTCCTCGGTGGCGCCGAGGGCGACGGCGTTGCCCCGGCTCTTGCTCATCTTTCCGCCGTCGGTGCCGAGCAGCATCGGGGCTTCGGAGAGCAGGGCCTGCGGGCGGGGGAAGACGGCGCTGCCGTCGGCGTGCGGGTAGCGCTCGTTGAAGCGGCGGGCGACGGTGCGGGCGACTTCGAGATGGGGCAGCTGGTCCTGGCCGACCGGGACCAGGTCGGCCTTGCAGAAGAGGATGTCGGCGGCCTGGTGGACGGGGTAGGTGAACATCAGCCCGCTGACGGCGGACTGCCGGGAGTGGGTGATCTCGTCCTTGACGGTGGGGTTGCGGCCCAGCTCGGCGACGCTGACCAGGCTGAGGAAGGGGAGCAGCAGCTGGTTGAGGGCGGGGACGGCGCTGTGCGGGAAGATCGTCGCCCGCTCGGGGTCGAGGCCGGCGGCGAGGTAGTCGAGGACGAGGTTCTCGGTGTGCTCGGCGAGCCGGTCGGCGAGGTCGCGGTCGGTGATGACCTGGTAGTCGGCGACCACGACGAACATCTCGACGCCCTGGTCCTGGAGCCGGACCCGGTTGCGCAGGGTGCCGAAGTAGTGGCCGAGGTGGAGCGGTCCGGTGGGGCGGTCCCCGGTGAGGACGCGGTGGGCTGCCGGGTCGTCGGACAGGACGGACGCGGCGGCGACGGCGGTGGCCGCGGCAGCGGCGGGACCGGCAGTGGTGGGGACGGTGGCGGTGGGGACGGTGGCGGTGGCGGTGGTCAAGGTGTCTCTCCTCGGTACGGCGGTGGTGGCGGCCGTCCGGGGCGAGGGGCCCGTCCTACGGAAAACGCAGCAGGGCCGTCCATCCCGGACGGCCCTGCTCAGGCGAGTGGTGTGGCCGTCCTAGGACGGCCACCAGCACAGGCCGATGAAGCGCTTCATGCGCCCCACGGTAGCGGCAGTCAGTCCTCCACGACCAGTGCCGGGGTGTCCTTGTGCAGCGTCTCGCCGCGGAAGAACTCCGGCCGGATGAAGCCGTACCAGGTCATCAGGCCCGCGCCGAGCAGCAGGATGCCGACGCCGATCACGAAGACCGAGCCGATGCCGAAGACCGAACCGCTGCCGTAGTCGGGGGCCCAGGCGTCGGTGAGGGTCTGGAGGAAGACCGCGGTGAGCAGCACGCCGCCGACGAACGGGGCGACGCCCTTGAGCAGCAGCGCGCGGACACCGGTGCCCAGCGAACGGCGGAAGTACCAGACGCAGGCGAAGGCGGTCAGTGCGTAGTAGAAGCAGATCATCAGACCGAGCGCCAGGATGGTGTCCTGGACGACGTTCTCGCTGATCAGGCTCATCCCGACGTAGAAGACCGCGGTGGCGATGCCCGCCGCGACGGTGGCGTAGCCGGGGGTGCGGAAGCGCGGGTGGACGGCGCCGAAGCGCGGCGGCACGGCGCGGTAGGCGCTCATCGCGAGCAGGGTGCGGGCCACCGGGATGAAGGTGGTCTGCAGGCTGGCGGCGGCGCTGGCGACGACGGCCAGGAAGAGCAGGATGCTCCACGGCGAGCCGAGCACCGGACGGGCCAGCGCGGAGAAGACGTTGTCGGCGGTGGCCGGGTTGCCGAGGCCGTTGCCGGTGCTGCCGACGCCCGCGAACATCTGGGAGGCGATCGCGACCAGCAGGTACGAGCCGACCAGGGTGACCATGGAGATCATCGCGGCGCGACCGGGGGTCTTGGCGCTGCCCTGGGTCTCCTCGTTCATGGTCAGGCAGGTGTCCCAGCCCCAGTACATGAAGATCGACAGCGACAGCCCGGCGGTGAACGCGCTGAACGAGCTGACGTCGAGCGGGTTGAGCCAGGAGAAGGAGAAGCCGATCGAGTCGGGCAGGTCGCCCGAGGCGGCCTTCCCGATGGCGATGACGGAGAAGAGCAGCAGCACGGCCAGCTGGAGGCCGACCAGGCTGTACTGGAACCACTTGGTCGCGGTCATCCCCCGGTAGCTCATCGCGGTGGCGCCGGCGATCAGCAGGACCACGGTGAGCAGGTGGACGGCCTTGTTCTGGTCGAGTTCGGTGACCCAGCTGCTGCCGGTCATCTCCCCGAGCATCAGGTACAGGAAGTCGGTCGCGACCCCGGCCAGGTTGGAGAGCACGATGATGGTCGCCACCGTCAGGCCCCACCCGGCCATCCAGCCGACCCGGGGACCGAAGGCCCGGACGCCCCAGGTGAAGGACGTGCCGCAGTCCGGGAAGTCCTTGTTCAGCTCCTTGTACGCGAACGCGACGAGCAGCATCGGCAGGAAGCCGGCCAGGAACACCGCCGGCATCTGCACCCCGACCGCGGTGACGGTCGGGCCGAGTGTGGCGGTCAGGCAGTAGACCGGGGCGACCGTCGAGACGCCCAGCACCACACTGCTCAGCAGGCCGACGGAACCGCCCCGTAGACCCTTGTCCCCCGCTCCCCCAGCGGTCCCCTGATCGACGGGGACCCCACCACTGATGCCACTGACCGGGGCACCCTGCGGAGCGCCGGGCGCCATTGCCCGGCCGCTGCTCGTGTGCTCTGAGAGCTGCTGATCAAACACCAGCGCACCCTAGAGGCGGGCATGGAAGGTTGAGTAGACCAACCCTTGGTGATCTAAACCACTTGCTTCGATTCGTTCTCGTGACGGCTGTTCGGGTGGATGTATTTACGGCTTGTTAACCCATGTACCTTTGTTTCAAAGGAGTTGGGCCAAGAAAATTTCTCCCTTTTGCCAAGGTTCGACCAGGTTTGCCCCCCGGCCCGGACAGGCCGCTCCCCCCACCGCTCCCCGAGTCGGATAGGTTTGCCTAACCTAATTTCGATCGTGAAAGGAGCGTCGCGTGCCCCCCACCTCCGACGACCCGGTCCTCTCCCCCCGCACCTCCGGCCGTCGCCGGTTCCTCACCGCCGGGATCGCCGGCGGGGCGGTGCTCGGCCTCGGCGGACTGCTCACCGCCTGCGGCTCCGGCGGATCCGGTGGATCGGGCGGCAGTAGCGGTTCGACCCCGGCCGGCGGCGGCTCCTCCCCGAACCAGAAGTCGGTCAAGCAGGGCGGGGACGACTACGCCGCCGTGATCGAGAAGATGAAGGGCTTCGGCACCGACGCCGCCCCCGGCGTCTACCCGCGCACCCTCAGGCACGCGATGGGCGAGACGGTGCTCCCGGCCAGGCCCACCCGGGTCGTGGTGCTGGACACCGGCGAGCTCGACAACGTCGTCGCCCTCGGCATCCAGCCGGTCGGCATCGTGTACACCGACGGCTCCAAGTCCCTGCCGTCCTACCTCAAGGACAAGGCCGGCAGCCCCGCCGCCGTCGGCACCATCAACAGCCTCAACCTGGAGGCCATCGCCGCGCTCAAGCCGGACCTGATCCTCGGCAGCCAGCTGCGCGCCCAGGACCAGTACGCGCAGCTCTCCAAGATCGCGCCGACCGTCTTCTCGCTGCGCCCCGGCTACCCGTGGAAGCAGAACTTCCTGCTCAACGCGAGCGCCTTCGGCCTGGAGGCCGAGGCCAAGACCCAGCTCGACGCGTACCAGGCGGCCGCCGCGGCGATCGGCGCGAAGCTCGGCGACAAGCGGCCCACCATCACCCCGCTGCGCTTCATGCCGGGCCGCACCCGGCTCTACGCGGAGCTCTCCTTCATCGGCACCATCCTCACCGACGTGCCGCTGCCGCAGCCCGCGATCGAGCAGGTCAAGGAGCTCGCGGTGGAGGTCAGCCCGGAGCAGATCGACAAGGCCGACGCCGACTGGATCTTCTACGGCGTGTACGGCAGCCCCAGCTCGACCAACCAGGACGCGGTGCTCGGCGGCGCGCTCTGGAAGACGCTCGGTGCGGTCAAGTCCGGTCAGGCCCGGCCGGTTTCGGACGAGACCTGGTTCCTCGGGCTCGGCGTCATGGCGGCGAACGTGGTGCTCAACGACCTCAAGGGCTTTGTCGCACCCGGTAGTTGAGCCAGGCAGGTGAATCCGCCGGGTGAGTCCGTCGGGTGAGCCCGGGTGTGAGCCCGGAGTGAACCCGGCCAGCCGGGCCTGGTCGGCGTCGGCGGGCGGAACGGGGCGGCGTTCCGGTCGTACGGCAACAGTGCCCGCCCGGCGCCGTCTTGGGCGATCCCCGGGTGGGCCCGCGACGGTCCCCGGGTGATTCCGTGGTGGTATCGCGGCGGTGTCGCGGTGGTATCGCGCACACCACCGGGTTGGACGCTTGGAGCTGATCGCGTGGTGCGGGAGGATCGTCGGGACCGTTTCCCGAAGGGCCCGCAGATGACCTCGCTCCACCCCTCCGCAACCGACCCGTCCCTGCCCGGCCCGCCCCGGGACAGCGCCGGATCCTCGCCCCCGCCCGCCCCGACCGGCTCGCCCGGCTCGGCCGTGCCGATGTGCTCGATCGCGACCGCCACCGAGCCCGGTGCGGCCGCGCCCGGCAGCCCGGAGGCGACGGCCCGCCCCGACTCGGTGCCGCAGCCGCGCAGCCGGTACGACGCGGAGGCGCCGCCCGTCCTGCCCGCGGCCGCTCCGGAGGCCGGTGGCGGACCGGCGGACGGCGACCGGACGGACGGCGACCCGCATGACGATGATCCGACCACGGCACGGCTGCGGGCGGCGTTCGCCGAGCGGCTGCGGGCCGCGCACTTCCAGGGCCGCTCCGTCGCCGAGCTGGCGGCCGCGTGCCGCCGACCGGTCGCGGAGGTGCGGGCCCTGCTCGGCCTCGACGCGGAGGCCGAGGACGGGTTCGTCCGGTTCGGGCCCGCCACCGCAACGGCGGAGGGCGGCCCGTCCGTCCCGGCGCAGCGCCCGGCGCACGAGGGGCCGCGGATCCTGGGATCCCGGCGGCCGTCACCCTCCCGGCGCCTGCGCCGGATGCACCCGCAGGCCTCCCGGACAGGGCAGGAGGCGACCGCACGGGAGACGGCCGCGTCCGGCCCGACCGGGCCGGGCCTGCCGGGGGCTACCGGACGGGTGGGCGAACCCGCCGATGCGGCGGAAGTGGCGGCGCGGACGCCGTCGTTCGGGGCCGGGGCCGGCATCGGGGATGGGGCCGGCGCTGTCGCCCCTTCTGCTGTCGACACCGGTGCCGTCGGGTCCGCCGCAGCGGTCTCGTGGGCCGAACCGCCGCTCGGCATCCTGATCGGCGGCAGCCCCGGGCCCGCCGAGGCCCTCGGCCGACCGGAGGAGCGCGCACCGGTCCGCGTGGCGGCCCAGCCGATCCGGGTCGGCCGCGGCACCTGCCTGGTGGTACTGCCCTCCTGGCGGCCCGCCATCGCCGTCTCGGTGCCGACCGAGCAGCTGCTGTCCGCCACCGGGCTCGACCTCGAGCAGCTGGCCGGCGCCCAGCTGACGGTGCTGATGAACCCCGCCGCACTGCACGACCGGGAGCTGGAGCTGCACGGCTGGGAACCCGGTCCGGCCGGGCGGCCCCGGCGCGGCGGGCGCACCTGACCGCTCCGCCGGGCCCGTTCGGCGACTGGCCGAGCGGGCCTGGCGGGCTTGGCCGGCCTGGTGGGTCTGGTGGGCCGAGCAGGTCTGGCGGACTCGGCGGACTCGGCGGGCCTAGCGGGTGGCCGGGGCGTTCGGGATGTACCCGAGGTCGACGGGCACCG
Source organism: Kitasatospora sp. NPDC058184 (assembly GCF_042883725.1). Classification (NCBI taxonomy): domain Bacteria; kingdom Bacillati; phylum Actinomycetota; class Actinomycetes; order Kitasatosporales; family Streptomycetaceae; genus Kitasatospora; species Kitasatospora sp. NPDC058184. The sequence goes on along the minus strand of NZ_JBHVVE010000014.1, from coordinate 271,651 downwards.
GCGGCCGCCCGTCCACGGCCCAGCCCGTACGGACCGCGTCCAGCAGTTCCGGCAGCGCCGGCGGCCAGAGCGCGTCGGCGTTCTCGTCGGCGAGGTCGGCCGGGGTCCACCAGCGCCAGTCCAGGATCCGGTCGACGGCGTGCACCGCGCTGACGTCGCCGACCGGACCGCGGTGCGGGCCGCCGGTGAGGTAGATGTGCTCGTGCTGGCGGACCGGGGTGCCGTGCCAGGTGAAGTCGTGCTCCCAGGTGCAGAGCAGCGGGCCGGGTTCGAGGTCGCTCCAGCCCGTCTCCTCCCACAGCTCGCGCCGGGCGCCGTCCCACGGGGTCTCGCCCGGTTCCAGGCCGCCTCCCGGCATGGTCCAGTGCACGCCGACCTCGTCGTTGTCCGAACGGAGCAGGAAGACCGATCCGTTCCCGTCCAGGACCACCGTGCGGGCGGCCTGCCTCGGCCTGCGTTTGCGGGGGCGCAGCAGATTTCGCATCGGGTCACTCTCCCAGCGACCGTCCGGGGCCGTCGAGCGGTTTCGGCACTCCGGTCGGGTGCACGAGCCGGCCGGTCCGTCGTGGCGGGCGCCGGGCCCACCGGTCCGCCGTACCCTGACGGCCATGCCCGCACCCGCGATCATCTTCCCCGCCGATCCGCTCAACCCGCGCCGGCCCGACCCGCACTTCGCCTGGGAGGCCAGGACCCTGCGGGAGTTGGGCGGCGAGCTGCACCTGGTCGACCACGACGGGCTGCTCGCCGGGCGGGCCGAGGAGGCCGTGCTGCGGGTGCCGCGGGACAGCGGCCCGCTCTGGTACCGGGGTTGGATGCTGCCCTCCGCCCGGTACGCCGACTTCGCCGCCGCGCTCACCGCCCGCGGCGGCACCCTGCTGACCAGCGCGCCCGGGTACGCGGCCGCCCATGAACTGCCCGGCTGGTACGGCGTGTTCGAGGGCGCGACCCCGGCCAGCGCGTGGATCCCGTCCGAGGGACCGGTGGCGCCCGGGCCGGCGGAGCTGGCGGAGGCCGCGGCCCGGCTCGGCGGGCGCGGGCCGGCGATCGTCAAGGACTACGTGAAGTCGCGCAAGCACGAGTGGTACGAGGCCTGCTACGTGCCCGAGTTGGCCGACCTGGCGGCCGTCGGCCGGGTGGTCGGACGGTTCGTCGAACTGCAGGGCGAGTTCCTGGCGGGCGGCGTGGTGCTGCGGCGGTACGAGGAGTTCGAGGGCGCGGACCTCCCGGCGGCGGGACCGGTCGGCGTGAACGGTGCGAGCCGTACGGGCGGTGCTGCCTGTACGGCTGGTGCGGCCGGGCCGGAGCGGGCGGACGGCGGCGCGCCGGGGAGCGGCGAGGGTGCCGTGGAGGCCCGGGTGTGGTGGCTGGACGGCCGGCCCGTCCTGGTCGGGCCGCACCCGGACGCCCCGCGCCGGGCCGTCGAGCCCGACCTCACCGACGTCCCGGCGCTGGTCCGCCGGCTCGGCTGCCGCTTCGTGACCACCGACCTCGCCAGCCGGGCGGACGGCTCCGGCTGGCGGGTGGTCGAGGTCGGGGACGGGCAGGTGAGCGACCTGCCGCGCGGGATCGACGCCTCGGAGCTGCTGGCCGCGCTGATCACCGCCTGACTGCCTGACGGTCCGCGCGGGAGGGACCGTCAGGCGGCTCGGAGTGTTCGGGCTCCGGGTTCGGGGCCACGCGTGCGGGGCTCCGGGTGCGGGGCCGCCCTATCCGGCGGCGACGGCCTCGGCCGCCGGGTGGCCGTCGGCGATGAACGCCTGCCAGAGCCGGCTGTAGGTGCCGCCCCGGGCGAGCAGTTCGGTGTGCGTGCCGTCCTCGACCACCCGGCCGTGGTCCAGCACGACCACCCGGTCGGCGCGCTCGGCGGTGGTCAGGCGGTGGGCGATGACCAGGGTGGTCCGGCCGCCGCTGAGCCGGTCCGCGGCCTGGTTGACGGCCGCCTCGGTGGCCAGGTCGAGCGCCGCCGTGGCCTCGTCGAGCAGCAGGATGTCCGGGTCGACCAGTTCGGCCCGGGCCAGCGCGATCAGCTGGCGCTGGCCCGCCGAGAGGTTGCGCCCGCGGCCGGCCACCTCGTGGTCGTAGCCGTCCGAGAGCCGGACGATCATGTCGTGCGCGCCGACCGCCCGGGCCGCCGCCTCCACCTCGGCCGCCGAGGCGCCCGGCCGGCCGTAGGCGATCGCCTCGCGGACCGTGCCCGCGAAGAGGTACGCCTCCTGCGGCACCACGCCCAGGCGGTGGCGGTACTGCGCCAGGTCGTAGCGGGTGAGGTCGACCCCGTCCACCCGGACGGTGCCCTCCGTCGCGTCGTAGAACCGGGCGACCAGCTTCACCAGCGTCGACTTGCCGGCGCCGGTCTCGCCGACCAGCGCCACCGTCTGCCCGGCCGGGATGTGCAGGTCCACGCCGCTCAGCACGGTCGGGGCGCCGTCCGCGCCGCCGTTGTAGGCGAAGCCGACCCCCTCGAAGGAGATCTCGCCGCGCAGGCCCCCGGCCACCGGGACCGGGTCGGCCGCCTCGGCGGTGGCGGTCGGGGTGCGCAGCAGCTCGCGGATGCGGCCGAGGCCCACCGAGGCCTGCTGGTACCCGTCGAACACCTGGGACAGCTGGTTGACCGGCGCGAAGAACAGGTCGATGTAGAGCAGGTACGCGACCAGCGCACCGACCGTCAGCGTCCCGGCGTCGACCCGGGCAGCGCCGACGATCAGCACCAGCGCGGCGGCCACGCTGGAGAGGAACTGGACGAACGGGAAGTACAGCGAGATGTAGAGCTGGGCCCGGACCCGGGCCTCGCGGTAGGCGATGCCGCGGGCCACGAAGCGGTCGGTGTTGGTGTCCAGGCGGCGGAAGGCCTGGACGATCCGCATGCCGGCCACGTTCTCCTGGAGGTCGGCGTTGACGGTGCTGATCAGGTCGCGGGAGCGCTCGTACTGGTCCTTGGACTTCTTGCGGAACACCAGGGTGGCGATCACCAGCAGCGGCAGGACCGCGAAGACCACCAGGGCCAGGCCGGCGTCGATGATCAGCAGGGCGGCGAAGATCCCGGCGAAGGTCAGCAGGCTGACCACGGCGGTGACCATGCCGGTCTGGAGGAAGGAGGTCAGCGAGTCCAGGTCGGTGGTCATCCGGGTCATGATCCGGCCGGTCAGCTCGCGCTCGTAGTAGTCCAGGCCGAGCCGGTTGAGGTGGGCGAAGATCTTGAGCCGGAGCGTGTAGAGGACCCGCTCGCCGGTACGGCCGCTGACCCGGTTCTCGGCGCTCTGCACCACCCAGTCCAGCAGGACCACGACGAGAGCGGCGAGCGAGGCCACCGCGACGCCGGACATCAGGCCCTTGCGGACGCCTTCGTCGATGCCGTGCCGGATCAGCACCGGCAGCACCAGCCCGGCCGCCGCGTCCAGGGCGACCAGCAGGAGGGCGATGAGCAGCGGGGTGCGGAAGGGGCGCAGCAGGCGGCTCAGGCTGAAGTCGGGGTCACCGGCCTCGGCCTCGGCGCGGGGGACGGCCGGGACGTCGGAGGCGGGCGGGAGGGCCGCGACCTTGTCCAGCAGGTCGGGGTCGGCGGTGCGGGCGGCCTTGGCCAGGGCGGGGGTGGGGAGGACGGGGGCGGCCGGGGTCGCCGGGGTTCCGGGGGTTGCGCTGGTTGCGGCGGTTGCGCTGGCTCCGCCGGCTACGGGGGTTCCGGGTGCCTCTGCGGACGCCGGTTCGTCGGACGCCGGTTCGGGAGCGGACTGCCGGTCGGCGTGACCGGCCTCGGGATCGGTGATCAGGGCCCGGTACTGGGGACATCGGGCTTCGAGTTCCTCGTGCGTTCCGAGGTCCAGCAGCCGGCCGCGCTCCAGCACGGCGATCCGGTCGGCGAGTTGGAGGGTCGAGCGGCGGTGGGCGATCAGCAGCGTGGTGCGGCCGGTCATCACCGAGCGCAGCGCGTCGTGGATCTCCGCCTCGATCTGCGGGTCGACCGCCGAGGTGGCGTCGTCCAGCAGCAGGATCCGGGGGTCGGTGAGGATCGCCCGGGCCAGCGCGATGCGCTGGCGCTGGCCGCCGGAGAGCGTCAGGCCCTGCTCGCCGACCTTGGTGTCGTAGCCGTCCGGCAGCGCGCGGACGAACTCGTCGGCCTGGGCGGCGCGGGCGGCGGCGACCACCTGCTCGTCCGTCGCGTCCGGGCGGCCGTAGGCGATGTTGGTGCGGACCGTCTCGGAGAAGAGGAAGCTCTCCTCGGGGACGATGCCGACCGTCGCGCGGACCGAGTCCAGGGTGAGGTCGCGCAGGTCGTGGCCGTACAGGCGGACGGTGCCGGCGGCCGGGTCGTAGAAACGGGGCACCAGCTGGGCCACCGTCGACTTGCCGGAGCCGGAGGCGCCGACCAGGGCGAGGGTCTCGCCGGGGGCCAGCTTCAGGCTGAGGCCGTGCAGGACGGGGGCGGGGTGCTCGGGGTCGTAGCGGAACTCGACCCGGTCGAACTCCAGGGCGATGTCGGGGGTCCGCGGGCCGACGAGCGCTCCTCCCGGAGTGCTCTGCGGCGCGCTCTCCGGGCTCTCGCCGTGCGCGAGGTCCAGGGTGCGGGCGTCCGGGCGCTCCTGGACCAGCGGGCGCTCGTCGATCAGCTGCAGGACGCGCTCCACCCCGGCCCGGGCCTGCTGGCCGACGGTGATGACCATGGTCAGCATCCGCACCGGGCCGGTCATCTGGGCGACGTACGTGGAGAAGGCGACGAAGGTCCCGAGGGTGACCCTGCCGTCGACGGCCAGCCAGCCGCCGAAGGCCAGGACGCCGACCTGGGCGAGCGCCGGGATCGCCTGCATCGCCGGGTTGTAGCGGGCGTTGAGCCGGATCGACCGGAGCCGGGCCGCGAAGAGGTTGCGGGAGGCCGTCTCCAGCTTGTCGAGCTCCTGGGCCTCCTGGCCGAAGCCCTTGACGACGCGGACGCCGCCGATCGCGCCGTCCACCACGCCCGCGACGGCCGCCGCCTCCTGCTGGGCGGCCCAGGTGGCGGGGAAGAGGCGCTTGCGGCTGAACGCCGAGACCCACCACAGCGCGGGGGCCATGACCACGGTGATCAGGGTGAGCGGCGGGGACAGCCAGACCATCACGACCAGCGACATGACGAACATCAGCAGGTAGCCGGTCATCATCGGCAGCATCGAGAGCAGGCCGTTGACCAGTTGGAGGTCGGAGGTCGCGCGCCCCACCACCTGCCCGGTGTCCAACCGGTCCTGGCGGTGGCCGTCCAGCCGTCCGAGCGAGCGGAACAGGTCGCTGCGCATCTCGTGCTGGACGTCCACCGCGAGCTGGCCGCCGTAGTAGCGGCGGACCTGGGTGCAGCCGAAGACCACGAGGGCCGCGAGCAGCAGCACCACCGCCCAGGGGGCCAGCGAACGGGTGCGGGCGACGATGACGTCGTCGATGATCAGCTTGGTGACCAGCGGCACCAGCGCGGTGACGGCCATGCCGAGGAGCGAGGCTCCGAAGGCGAAGAGCAGGCTGCGGCGGGACCGCCAGCTGTAGCCGACCAGGCGGCTGAGCCAGCCGGCCGACTCGGCGGCGCTCTCGGGGGCGGGCTCAGAAGCCTCGGCGCTCTTGGCGGCGGGCCGGACGTTGTCGGGGGCGGGCTCGGCGTCTTCGGCGGCCGGTCCGGTGTTCCCGACGGCGGCCTGCGGGCTGTCGACGGGGGCCTCCGGGGTCGTGCCGGGGGCCGGGGGGCCGCTCGGGGATTGCTCCACCGTGGATCCGTGAGTCTCAGGCATATTTAGGGATGCTAACCATTTCGTCGGGTGGTCGCCACGGCGTTTTCCGCCCCGGGCGGGTTCGGAACGGGCCCTGACAGCCCGGATCATCCGGTCCGGCGGACTCGCCAACAGTCGATGGCCTGCGGTGATTCCCGGCCGAACACTCGCATGGCCCACTCCGCCCGGGCCATTTCCAGAGTCGCCGACGACCCTCGCGACACCCAGCGGCCACGGGCGGACGGGCGCCGTCCTTTGGGACTAGGCCTCCGGACGGGCCAACGGCGGGCTGCGGGCGGGCTCCGGGCGGGCTACCGATGGGGGCGTTCACCGGCAGACCTTCGCTCCCGACCATTCTCCGCCGGGCCGCTCTTCGTCGAAAACGAAGCCGGGAACGAAGCCGGGAACGGAGCCGAGGACGGAACCTGGGCCGGAGCCGAAGCCGGGAGCAGAGCCGGGGCCGGAGCCGGGGATGCGGGCTCAGGCCTCCGCAGCCGCCGAATCGCCGACGGGAGCGACAGCGGAGCCGGGGACGGTAGGGCCGCCGGGGCCGCCGGCCGAGCCCGCGGCCGCCGCGAACGCGCCGTGGGCGAGGGCGTGGAGCAGGGCGGCCATGCCGTCGCGCTGGAGGGCGGCGCGCTCGCCCTGGTCGGGGTTCGGGCCGAGGCTGTGCGGGGTCGAGTTGATCAGGCCGAAGACGGCGTGCACGGCGGCCCGGGCCACCGGCTCGGCGGCGGGGTCGGCCAGCGGCGGGTAGGCCTGCCGGACCACGTCCACCCACAGTTCGACGTAGCCGCGCTGGAGCCGGCGGACGGTGCGCCGGTCCTCCTCCTTGAGGTTCAGCAGCTCGCGGTCGTGCAGGGTGATCAGGTCCCGGTCGCCCAGCGCGAAGTCGACGTGGCCGCTGATCAGCGCGTCCAGCGTGGCGGCCGGGCCCTCGCCGCCGCCCGCGCGGCGGCGCCCCTCGTCCAGCAGGCGCTCGCTGATGCCGATCAGCAGGTCCGCGAGCATCGCGTCCTTGCCGGCGAAGTGGCGGTAGAGCGCGGGGCCGCTGATGCCGACGGCCTTGCCGATCTCGTCCACGCCCACGCCGAGGAAGCCCCGGGCGGCGAACAGCCTCGCGGCCTCCCGGCGGATCTGGTCACGGCGGGGGAGCGCGGAGGCGGCGGGGACGTTGGGCATGCCGTCCATCGTAGACAGTCGGGTTATCGGCCGTTAACCTGGGCGCGTAAGTTAACGTTAATTAACGTGGCGATCACGGGCGGACCGCACCCGGCTGCCCACCTGGTCCGAGGGCAAGGGAGCTCTTGGGAATGGTCAACTCAACCGCCGGCACACCCACCGGCGTCCGGCTTGTCGCAGCGACCGGCACGGCGGCGGCGCCCGGCGCTGCCCCGGCCGCGGCAGCCGCACCGGCACCCCGGCTCGGCAGCTCCGCCGACCCGGGCTCCGAGGCGTACCGCGCCAACACCGAGGCGCACCGCGCCCTGGTCGCCGAGCTGCGCGCGAAGCTCGACGCGGCCGCCCTGGGCGGCGGCGCCAAGGCCCGCGCCCGGCACACCTCACGCGGCAAGCTGCTGCCCCGCGACCGCGTGGACACCCTGCTCGACCCGGCCTCCCCCTTCCTGGAGCTGGCCCCGCTGGCCGCCGACGGGATGTACGACGGCGCGGCCCCCGCAGCCGGAGTGATCGCCGGCATCGGCCGGGTCGCCGGGCGCGAGGTGGTGGTGGTCGCCAACGACGCCACCGTCAAGGGCGGCACCTACTACCCGATGACGGTGAAGAAGCACCTGCGCGCCCAGGAGGTCGCGCTGGAGAACCGGCTGCCCTGCGTCTACCTGGTGGACTCCGGCGGCGCCTTCCTCCCGATGCAGGACGAGGTCTTCCCGGACCGCGACCACTTCGGCCGGATCTTCTACAACCAGGCCAAGCTCTCCGCCGCGGGCATCCCGCAGATCGCCGCCGTGCTCGGCTCGTGCACGGCCGGCGGCGCGTACGTCCCGGCGATGAGCGACCAGGCCGTGATCGTCCGCAACCAGGGCACGATCTTCCTGGGCGGTCCGCCACTGGTGAAGGCCGCCACCGGTGAGGTGGTCACCGCCGAGGAGCTGGGCGGCGGCGAGCTGCACTCCCGCACCTCGGGCGTGACGGACCACCTGGCCGAGGACGACACCCACGCCCTCTCCATCGTCCGCACGATCGTGGCCGGGCTCGGCCCGCGCGAGGCCAGGCCGTGGCCGCTCACCCCGGTCGAGCCGCCGGCCGTCGACCCGGCCGGCCTGTACGGCGCCGTGCCGGTCGACCCGCGCACGCCCTACGACGTGCGCGAGGTGATCGCCCGGCTGGTGGACGGCAGCCGGTTCGCCGAGTTCAAGGCCGAGTACGGCGCCACCCTGGTCACCGGCTTCGCCCGGATCCACGGCCACCCGGTCGGCATCGTCGCCAACAACGGCGTGCTGTTCGCCGAGTCCGCCCTCAAGGGCGCCCACTTCATCGAGTTGTGCGACCAGCGCGGCATCCCCCTCCTCTTCCTCCAGAACATCACCGGGTTCATGGTCGGCCGGCAGTACGAGGCGGGCGGCATCGCCAAGCACGGCGCCAAGATGGTCAACGCCGTCGCCTGCACCCGCGTCCCGAAGCTGACCGTGGTGATCGGCGGATCGTACGGAGCCGGCAACTACTCGATGTGCGGCCGGGCCTACTCACCCCGCTTCCTGTGGATGTGGCCGGGCGCCAAGATCTCCGTGATGGGCGGCGAGCAGGCGGCCTCCGTCCTCGCCACCGTCCGCCGCGACCAGTTGGAGGCGCACGGCGAGCAGTGGCCGACCGAGGCGGAGGAGGAGTTCAAGCGCCCCGTCCGCGAGCAGTACGAGCGCCAGGGCAACGCCTACTACGCCACCGCCCGGCTCTGGGACGACGGCGTGATCGACCCGATGGACACCCGCACCGTCGTCGGTCTCGCCCTCACCGCCTGCGCCAACGCCCCACTGGCGCCGCCCGCTCCGTACGGCGTCTTCCGCATGTGACGCCTCCTCGTGTCACCCCCGCGTCCGTGAATCCTCCCTTCCGGGTGTGACTCCCCACGGCGCCGGCCCACCCGGGCCGGCGCCCGACCGCCCACCGCCACCTCCTTCGTACGGCTCCCCTCGACCCGGAGGAACGCCTCCCATGTTCGACACAGTTCTGGTCGCCAACCGCGGCGAGATCGCCCTGCGGGTGATCCGCACCCTGCGGCGGCTCGGCGTCCGTTCGGTCGCCGTGTTCAGCGACGCGGACGCCGACGCGCCGCACGTCCGCGAGGCCGACGTCGCGGTCCGGCTCGGCCCGGCCGACCGCAGCGACAGCTCGGCGACCGAGACGTACCTGCGGACCGACCAGATCCTGGCCGCCGCCCGCCGCACCGGCGCCCAGGCCGTCCACCCCGGCTACGGCTTCCTCGCCGAGAACGCCGGCTTCGCCCGCGCCTGCGCCGACGCGGGCCTCGTCTTCATCGGACCACCTCCCGGTGCGGTTGAGCTGATGGGCGACAAGATCAACGCCAAGGAGGCCGTCCGGGCCGCCGGCGTCCCGGTGGTCCCCGGCAGCCAGGCCACCGCGCCCACCGACGAGGACCTCGTCGCCGCCGCCGACGAGATCGGCTACCCGGTGCTGCTCAAGCCGTCCGCCGGCGGTGGCGGCAAGGGCATGCGCCTCGTGCGGGACCGCGCTGACCTGCCCACCGAGATCGCCGCCGCCCGCCGCGTCGCCCGCACCGCCTTCGGCGACGACACCCTGCTGCTGGAGCGCTGGGTCGACCGGCCGCGCCACATCGAGGTGCAGGTGCTCGCCGACGCCCACGGCACCACCGTCCACCTCGGCGAGCGCGAGTGCAGCCTGCAGCGCCGCCACCAGAAACTGATCGAAGAGGCTCCCTCCGTTCTCCTCAACGCCGAGACCCGTGCCGCGATGGGCGCCGCGGCCGTCCGCGCCGCGGAGTCCTGCGGCTACACCGGTGCCGGCACCGTGGAGTTCATCGTTCCCGGCATCGACCCGGACGCCCCCGCCTCCGCCGCCGAGGGGGTGCGGGACTTCTTCTTCATGGAGATGAACACCCGCCTCCAGGTGGAACACCCCGTCACCGAGCTCGCCGTCGCCGTCGGCGCGGACGCGGCCCGGCTCGACCTGGTCGAGTGGCAGGTGCGCGTCGCCGCCGGCGAAGCGCTCTCCTTCGCCCAGTCCGACATCTCCTTCCTGGGCCACGCCATCGAGGCCCGCATCTGCGCCGAGGACCCGGAACGGGACTTCCTGCCCACCGGCGGCCGCATCCTCACCCTGGACGAGCCCCGGGGCGAGGGCATCCGCGTCGACTCCGGGGTCGCCCCCGGAACCGTCGTCACCAGCGCCTACGACCCCATGCTCGCCAAGGTCATCGCGTACGGGCCCGACCGCCCGACCGCGCTGCGCCGGCTCCGCGCGGCGCTGGCCGACACCCGCATCCTGGGTGTCACCACCAACACCGGCTTCCTGCGCCGACTGCTCGCCCACCCCGAGGTCGCCGCCGGCCGGCTGGACACCGGCCTCGTGGAGCGGACGGCCCAGGAGCAGCCGGCCCTGCTCACCTCGCCGTACTCCCCCACGAACGCGACCGACCCGGACGCGGCCGACCCCGACGCGGCCTCGGCGGCCGAACCGCCGTCGCCCGCTCACCTCCTCTACTACGCGGCCGCGCTGGCACGGCACCTGGAACTCACTCCGCCCGCCGATCCCGGCGGCTGGACCGACCCGTTCTCCCTTCCCTCCGGCTGGCGCCTGGGCGGCACCCCTGCCTGGACCACCCACCGACTCCGCACCCCCGGCCAGGACCCGGTGGCGGTGAGCATCCGTCCGATCACTGCGGGCAACGTAGCCGATGCCACTGACAATTCCGCCGGGCCCGTCCGCGAGCTGGAGCTCCGGCTCGACGGGGGCCCCGCGCACCGCGCCCGCGCGAGCCTGGCCGGCGACCGGCTGCACCTGACCGTCGACGGCCTCCGGACCACGTTCTCGCTGGCCACCGACGCCACCCCCGGCCCCGCCGCCGGACCGGCGACCTGGCTCGGCGTCGAGGGCGACGCCTGGCCGCTGCACGCCTACGATCCGGTCGTCGAGAGCGCCACCGGGGCCGGCGCGCACCACGGCGCCCTGACCGCCCCGATGCCCGGCACCGTCACCGTCGTCAAGACCACGGCGGGCGAGACGGTCCGCAAGGGACAGCCCCTGCTCGTGCTGGAGGCCATGAAGATGGAACACGTGATCGCCGCACCGCACGACGGCGTGGTGGCCGAGCTGCGGGCCACCGCCGGCGCCACCGTCGCGATGGAGGACCTGCTGGTCGTGGTCACCCCGGTCGAGGACGCGTCGGTCGAGGGCGCCCCGGCCGGGCCGGCCGCCGCCACCGTCCCCGCCGGGCCCGCGGAGGTGCGGTCGTGACCGCCTCCGCCCCCGCCCGCGAGCCCGACGCCCTCGACCTGGGCCTGCCCGATCCGGTCCGCGCCCCCGGCCTGCCCGAGGAGGTCCGGATCCACGAGGTCGGACCGCGCGACGGCCTGCAGAACGAGAAGTCGCTGGTACCGGTCGAGGTCAAGGCCGAGTTCATCGCCCGGCTCGCGGCCGCCGGGCTGCGCACCGTCGAGGCCACCAGCTTCGTTCACCCGAAATGGGTACCGCAGCTGGCCGACGCCGAGGAGCTGGTCCCCCGGCTCGCCGGTCTGCCGGAGCTCCACCCCGGCCTGCGGCTGCCGGTGCTGGTGCCCAACGAGCGCGGCCTGGACCGCGCGCTCGCCCACCACGCCGCCGACATCGCGGTGTTCGCCAGCGCCACCGAGACCTTCGCCCGCCGCAACCTCAACCGCTCTGCGGACGAGGCCATGGCGATGTTCCGCCCGGTCGTGGGCCGGGCCACCGAGGCCGGGGTCGCGGTCCGCGGCTACCTCTCGATGTGCTTCGGCGACCCGTGGGAGGGCCCCGTCCCGGTCGACCAGGTGGTCCGGTACGGCGTGCGGTTGCTGGAGCTGGGCTGCGCGGAGCTGAGCCTCGGCGACACCATCGGGGTCGCCACCCCGGGCCAGGTCACCGCCCTGCTGGCAGGTTTCGCGCGGGCCGGCGTCCCGGTCGACCGGCTCGCCGTGCACTTCCACGACACCTACGGCCAGGCGCTCAGCAACACCCTGGCGGCCCTGCGCGAGGGCGTCACCACGGTGGACGCCTCGGCGGGCGGCCTGGGCGGCTGCCCGTACGCGAAGAGCGCCACCGGCAACCTGGCCACCGAGGACCTGGTCTGGATGCTGCACGGGCTCGGCATCCGGACCGGCGTCGACCTGCGCTCCCTCGTCGCGACCAGCGGGTGGATGGCCGGGCGCCTCGGCCGCCCGAGCCCGTCCCGCACCGTCCAGGCCCTGCTCGGCTCCGCCGGGGGCTGACCACCCGCTCCCGTCCCCGGCGCCGGCCGCCCGCACCATCCGGCCGACGCCCCGCACCACCCGCACCGATCGACAGTCCATCCCTCAATCGCACCGTGCGACCGTCACACCGTCCGACGGACGCCGGTCACCCCGCTCACGTCCGCGGCCGACCCGGCCGGGCGCCAGGAGGATCACCGTGTTCGACCACAGGCTCAGCAGCGAGTACGAGGAACTGCGGCGCACCGTCGCCGAGTTCGCCCAGGACGTGGTGGCGCCGAAGATCGGCGAGTTCTACGAGCGGGAGGAGTTCCCGTACGAGATCGTCCGGGAGATGGGGCGGATGGGCCTCTTCGGCCTGCCCTTCCCGGAGGAGTACGGCGGCATGGGCGGCGACTACTTCGCCCTCGGCCTCGCCCTGGAGGAACTCGCCCGCGTGGACTCCTCGGTGGCGATCACCCTGGAGGCCGCCGTCTCGCTCGGCGCGATGCCGATCTACCGGTTCGGCACCGAGGAGCAGAAGCGCGAGTGGCTGCCCCGGCTGACCTCGGGCGAACTCCTCGGCGCCTTCGGCCTCACCGAGCCGGAGGGCGGGTCGGACGCGGGGGCCACCCGGACCACGGCGCGGTACGACGAGGCCACCGACGAGTGGGTCATCAACGGGACCAAGTGCTTCATCACCAACTCCGGCACCGACATCACCGGCCTGGTCACCGTCACCGCGCTCACCGAACCGATCGCTCGTTCGAGTGAAGAGGGCGAATTCCGCTCGCCTGCACGGGAGATCTCCTCCATCATCGTGCCCACCGGGACCCCCGGCTTCCAGGTCTCGAAGAAGTACTCGAAGGTCGGGTGGAACGCATCCGACACCCGCGAACTGTCCTTTACCGACTGCCGCGTTCCCGCGGCCAACCTGCTGGGCGAGCGTGGCCGAGGCTACGCCCAGTTCCTGCGGATCCTCGACGAGGGCCGCATCGCGATCGCGGCCCTGGCCACCGGCCTGGCCCAGGGCTGCGTCGACGAGTCCGTGAAGTACTCCGGCGAGCGCCGGGCCTTCGGCCGGCCGATCGGCGCCAACCAGGCCATCCAGTTCAAGCTTGCCGACATGGAGCTGCGCGCCCACACCTCCCGCCTGGCCTGGCGGGACGCCGCTTCCCGGCTGCTGCACGGCGAACCGTTCAAGAAGGAGGCCGCGATCGCGAAGCTGTACTCGTCCGAGGCCGCCGTCGACAACGCCCGCGAGGCGACCCAGATCCACGGCGGGTACGGCTTCATGAACGAATTCCCGGTCGCCCGCTTCTGGCGCGACTGCAAGATCCTGGAAATCGGGGAGGGCACGTCTGAGGTCCAGCGCATGCTCATCGCCCGGGAGCTCGGCGTCGGTTCGTGACGACCGCATCCTGACGGTCGCCTCCTGAGCCACGCCCACCGGGCCGGCACACCGGTCAACACACCGCTCCGCGACGAGAGTTGGGGAGCGCCACGGCGAAGGAGGCGTCAGGGGAAGGCGCCAGGAGGAAACAGCAGGAGGAGGCGTAGGAGGAGGTGTCGCGGCGGCTTCGGGAGAAGCCGCCGGAACAGGGCCTCAGGGGATCACGATCACCGGGCGGTTGGCCCGCCGCGCCAGCCGTCCGGAGACCGAGCCGAAGATCTTGCCGAGAAGGCCGTGCGTCGTGCCGACGACGATCGCGTCGGCGGCGTACTCACGGCCGACCTCCTCGATCTCGTGGCAGATGTCCCCTCCGCGCTCGACCAGGATCCACGGCACCCCGGTGAGGAAGTCCGCGCAGGCGAGCTCCAGGCCGAGGACCTCGGTCCGGTGGTCGGGGAGGTCGACGAAGACGGGCGGCTCGCAGCCCGCCCAGACCGTGGCGGGCAGGCGGTTGGCGACGTGCACGATCACCAGGCCGCACTGCGAGCGGCGCGCCATGCCGACGGCGTAGGCGAGGGCGCGCTCGCTCGACAGCGAGCCGTCGAAGCCGACCACCACACCGTGCTGGAACACCGGGTCGAGGGACGGCGCCGGGGTGTCCTGCCCGGACGGCTCGGTGGGCCCGCCCAGTGGGCCGGCCGCGCCGGAAGCCGCCTCCGGGTACTCGGCACCCGGGCCCAGGCGGCCCGTCACCGGAACCCCGGCGGGGTCGGCCGGAGGCTCGCCACGCCGCTGGCGGGGCCCCGGGCGGTCACGGCGGGCGAGGCTGCCCCGGCGGGCGAGGCCGCGCAGAGCGCGCGCGAAGCCCAGCGGGCCGTCGCGCCCGGGGCCGGGCTCCCCTGGCTCCGCGGGCTGTGGCACGTCGGCCGCCGGCCGGGCCGCGCGGGCCGCTCCGGCCGCCTCGAACCCTTCCGCGTCGTCGGCGACGCCGCCGTCGTCGACCCGCTCGTGGCCCGTCCGCACGCCCGGGATGCGGCCCGAGGCCTCGGCGCGCGCGTCGGCTCGTTCGCCGGCAGTGTCGGCAGGCCCGTCGACAGACCCGCCCGCGCTGTCGTCCCCGCGGCCTCCGTCGCGTTCGCCGCCATGGCCACGGTCGCGTTCGTCGCCGTGGCTGCCGTAACTACCGTGACTGCCGTCCTGGTCGTCGTGATCGTCGTGGTCGTCGCCGAGGCGGTCACTGTAGTGGTCACGGCCGTCCTCGCCGCGCTGGTCGGCGCACAGCTCGGCGCGGCCGTCGGAACGATCGGCGGCAGGCCCGCGGGCCGGGTCCACGCTGCGGGACGTGTCCGGTTCAACCGGTCGGGGAGGCTCAAAACCAGCCATGGCTCACGGCTCTTCGATGGAGAGGGGCCGACAGGAGAGGAGGACAACGCTGCCCGGGCAGCAGGCCCGCCCACGGGATGACGTCGGTCTGCGCCGCGCAGCACCGTATGTGACCTGTTCCTTTCAGAGTACGACGGGCTTGGGGCCCCGCCCAGCGAGGAAGCCCCGGAGCGACGTTGTTCCCGCGAAAGGGGGATGCGCCCGCCGAGGCTGTGCGCCCCGCCCACAGGCGATCGCGCCCCCTCCGGAAAGGAGGTTCCCTGGAGCTTGACTGAGCGGACCGGGCGGCGCAACAGCCCCACGGGACACCGTGACCGGACTGTCATGGATCGGCGACGATCCGTTGCGGCGCGTCGCGAACCGTGACGTCCGACCTGCCCCGACAGTCCCGGTGAACCCGCGCCTCACCGCCCGCCACGGGGGTGCGGAGGCCGTTTCAGCCACTCCGTACGGCTTCGCGACGCCGTCTGGCATTTGCCATATGCATAGGCGCGGCCGCTGGCACCATGCTCGGCATGTCCCTGCTCCTGTTCGACCTCGACAACACCCTGCTGCCCCGGGACGCCGCCTACCGGGCCTGGGCGCAGGACTTCCTGTCCGAGCACGACCTCCCGCCGGTCGACCTCGACTGGTTCGTCACCCTCGACGGCGGCGGCTACGTACCGCGCAGCACCGTACTGTCGGCGGTCCGGCGGCGCTACGGGCTGGACGTCTCCGCCGACTTCCTGACCGCTCACTACCGACGCGGCATCAACTCCCACATCCACTGCCCGCCCCGGCACATCGAGGCGCTCCGGGTCGCCCGGGCCGCCGGGTGGACGCTGGGGATCGTCAGCAACGGCGGCACCCGGCCGCAGTTGGAGAAGATCCGGCGGACCGGGCTCGGCCCCCTGGTCGACGGCTGGGTCATCTCCGAAGAGGCCGACTGCGTCAAACCGGACCCGCTGATCTTCGAGATGGCGGCTCAGCGGTGCGGCATCGCCCCCACCGGGGACTGGGCCGAGCACACCTGGATGATCGGGGACCACGCGCCCGCCGACATCGCCGGTGCCGAACTCACCGGACTGCGCAGCGTCTGGCTGCACCACGGCCGACCGTGGGCGGAGAGCGGCTACCGGCCGACGCTGAAGGCGGCCGGTCTGCCGGAGGCCGTCGGCCAGGTCCTCGCCGCGCGGAACGCGCCCTCGCCGCGGCCGGACGTCCGCTCCGGCGGGCCGCTCCGGAAGGCCGCGGCGGGAGCACCGGTTCACGCGACGGCGCTGGTCGGCGCACGGTCCGGCGCACGTCCCGCGGTGGCCGCCGTGGACGGCCCGAGTGCATCCGTTCCCGCGACCGCCGGGACCGCCGGCCAGGCCACCGCCGCAGGTGGGCCGGGTGTCCGAAACCGATCCGGCGGGTTTGCCCTGATCGCCGAGGCCCGTCCGGAGACCGGCCCGGGCTCCGGGACCAGGGCAGGGAGCAGACCGGGTCCGGCCGCGGACGGCCTCCGCCCCGCGCCGACCGCGGCCGGCGCCGCGGCCAACGTCACGGCCGGAGCCGTCCGTCCGAAGCCCCTCGGCAGCGGGCCCGACGGCGCCGTCCCCGCCCGGACCTCCTTCGCCGCCGTGCCCCCTGCGGCCTCGTCCGCGGCCGCCGTGGCGGCCGCCCGGTAACGCCTCGGCCACACCCCGCCCGAGCCCCCTCCGCTTCCCCGCCCCCTACTTCCCTGCCCCGCTCCGGCCCCGCTCCCCCACCGCCCCTGCCGCCCCCCTGCCCGCCCCCGCGCCGCCGTCAGCCGTTCGCCCGCCCCACCGACTCCACCCGCCGCCCCGGCTACGCCGTCGCCGCCACCGCTGTACGGGTCCACCAGCAGGTGCGGGCCTGCTCGACGAACCCGAGCTTGCGGTAGAGCGGTTCGCCGAGCGCGGTGGCGACCAGGGTGGCCGGGCGGTCCGGGTGCGCGTGGGCCAGGGCGGTCCGGAGGACGGCGCGGGCCGCGCCCCGGCCGCGCCGGTCGGGCAGGGTGGCGACCCAGTACACGCCGGTTGCCTGGCCGTCGTCATAGGTGAGGCAGGTGCCCGCCACCGCGCCGTCGACGCGGCCGAGCCAGCCCCGCCAGCCGGGTACGTCCAGCAGTCGCTCCGGGAGGGCCTCGCCCCGGACCCAGGGCTGTCGGGCGGGCAGCGGGAAGCCCTCCACGATCGTCCGCTCGACCAGGGCGAAGCTGTCGCCGTCCCGCGCCTCATCGACCGTCAGGACGCCGCCCCCGTGCGCCTCCGAGACCACGGGCAGGTCGGTGGTCGCTCCCTCGACCGGTCCCGGATCCCGGACCATCACCGGCATGAGCGGCATCCGGGTGGCGCCGAGGCCGGTGAGGTCGAGCCCGTCGTACGGGTCCTCCACGGTGCAGCGTATGGTCGACCAATCGGCCATCAGCTCCGCCAACTCCTGCTCCACGGCGGCCGGTTCGTCGTAGGGGCGGGTCACCACGATGCGGTGCGCGTCGTCCGGGGTCCGGGCGCACCGGACCGCGGTCAGCCCCGGGCGGGTGCGGGACTGCCAGCCGTGGACGCGGGCTTGGGCGAGCCAGAAGGCGGCGGCGTTGTCGTTGGCCCGTTCGAGCCGGCTGTTGGTGTTCACGGCAGGACCGTAACCCGGTGCTCCGGTTCCCGGTTCCGCCGTCCCAGGCTTGGCCGGATGAAGCCTGGGAGGCGCACGACTTCTCCCCGTGCGCCCCCTCGTGCACCGCCGATTTTCGGTCAATTTCGCGCCGATCCCTCCCGCTTGGGCAAATCCGCAGCCCAGACCAGCCGGCCGGGCGCACCGGAGCCGGACGCCCCAGGAACCGTCCCGCGACAACCAGCCACCGTTGCCCCGGCCCTCTTCCCAGAAAGGTCGACGGGTGCCACGCTTCGTGATCGAATGCATCACGCCAAATTGCCATGTCGACATAGCGTCGGATGGTGAACTTGTCACAACGGCAATGGTCCACCCGATAGATTTCGATCTTGGCCAGCAGTGCCGCACCACCCACACCACACCACCGAGGGGGCTTGAGCGCCTTGAGCAGGGTGAGCAGGAGCGACGCGGGTCCTGACAGCGGCCAGGCGGCGGCCGGCAGCTCGGGTCGGTCCGCGAGAAGCACTGGCACCGCCGCGATCGCCACCACCCGCACCTCCGGCACCCCGGGCGCCGCCTCGCACTCCTCGTACTCCGCGGTGCCCTCCCCCGGGGCGGGCACCGGCATCGGCCCCGGCGCGGCGCCGGCCACGGCGGACCACGGCGCGGCGGCACCCTACGGAGGACAGCCCGCCTACGGGGGCCAGTCGGCCTTCGGCGGACAGTCCTTCGGCGGACAACCCGTCAGCCGAGGACCCGTCAGTCCCGGCCAGACCTACGGCGGCGAGCACCCGGGCCATTCCAGCCACCCGGGACATCCGGCCCACCCCGGCCATTCCGGCCACCCGGGCTACGGCGGCCAGCTCGGTCACCCCGGTCATTCCGGCCACCCCGGCTACGGCGGCGGCACCCCGGGCCCGAACGGCGGCGGCACCGTCGCCGCCGGGCCGGGCGGCGGTCCGCTCGGCGGCCTCGCGCTCGGCTCCGGCCACGGCCCGCTGGGCCACGGCGGGCCCGGCGCGAACGGCTCCCCGACCCCGGTGACGGCCTCCGCCCCGCGCAAGCTGTCCGGCCGGCGCCGCCGGGAGACCGTCGCGGTGCTGATCTTCGGCGGCGCCCCGATCTTCGAGAGCTCCATCCCGCTCTCCGTCTTCGGCGTGGACCGCCAGGACGCCGGGGTGCCCCGCTACCGCCTGCTGGTCTGCGCCGGTGAGGAGGGCCCGCTGGCCACCACCGGCGGACTGACCCTCTCCGCGCCGTACGGCCTGGAGGCGCTCGCCCGGGCCGGCACGATCGTCGTACCGGCCTGGCGCTCGATCTCCCAGCCCCCGCCGGTCGAGGCGATCACCGCCCTGCGCAAGGCCCACCACGAGGGCGCCCGGATCATCGGGCTCTGCACCGGCGCCTTCGTACTGGCCGCCGCCGGCCTGCTCGACGGCCGCCCGGCGACCACCCACTGGATGTACGCGCCGACGCTGGCCAAGCGCTACCCGCGGGTCCACGTCGACCCGCGCGAGCTGTTCGTCGACGACGGCGACGTGCTCACCTCGGCCGGTACCGCCGCCGGCATCGACCTGTGCCTGCACGTGGTGCGCAGCGACCACGGCGCCGAGGCGGCCAACGCGCTGGCCCGGCGCCTGGTGGTGCCGAGCCGCCGCGGCGGCGGAGGACAGGCCCAGTACATCGATCAGTCTTTACCTGAAGAGATCGGCAACGACCCGCTGGCCGAGGTGGTCACCTGGGCGCTGGAGAACCTCAACCAGCAGTTCGACGTCGAGGTGCTGGCGGCTCGCGCGTACATGAGCCGGCGCACCTTCGACCGGCGGTTCCGCACGCTCACCGGCAGCGCGCCGTTGCAGTGGCTGATCACCCAGCGGGTGCTCCAGGCGCAGCGGCTGCTGGAGACCTCGGAACTGTCGGTGGACGACGTCGCGCGCCGGTGCGGGTTCCGTTCGCCGGTGGCGCTGCGCGGGCACTTCCGCCGCCAGCTCGGGGTCTCCCCGGCCGCGTACCGGACCAGCTACCGGGCCCGCCGTCCCGGTCAGCAGCCGACCGCGCCGGCCGGTGCGCTCGGCGACCTGCGGCTGTCCGGAGCGATCCCGCACCCGGCGGGCGCGGTCGTCCCGGCGGGCGGTCCGCTGTTCGGCGGGGCCCACGGCATGCCGTCGGGGCAGCCGTTCCCGGCCGGTCCGGGCGCGCCGCTCCCGGTCGGTTCGCACGGGCAGCCGGTGCCGCACGGCCAGCACGGGCAGCCGGGCGGCCACGGCCAGCCCGGCGGGTTCGGTCCGGGCCAGGTCGGGACGCCGACCGGCCAGGCCTTCCACGCCCGCGGCGGTCAGCCGTACCCGCACCAGCAGGCCTCGCAGCAGTCGCACCCCGGGCAGCAGGGTGCGGCTGGGCGCGGTCCGCTGCGGCCGCCGGTGGTTCCGCCGCAGGCCGGGTCGGGGACCGGTCGTCCGCCGCGCACCGCCGAGCACGCGGCGGCGGAGGACGGCCTCCCCCAGCCGGGGGTGCGCGGTCAGGGCCAGGGGCACCGGAGCGCGGCCGAGCGGCCCGCGGACGACCCCGGTTCGGCCGGGCGCGGCCACGGCGCGGCCACCGGACGGATGCCGGCCCCCGCCGGGCAGCCGGGCTCCGGCCCGGGCGAGCTCCGCGGCCGCCAGGCCCGGGCTCCGCAGGTCCGCGGCCAGGCCGGCCGGCCCGCGCCCGAGGGCGCCCGGGCGGCGCGCGAGGTCCGGACCGGACGGGACGGCCACACGGTCCTGACCGGCCGGGAGGGCGAGCACCCGGACGGCCACGGCACGCACGACGGGCCGGAGGAGCACCAGGCCGAGGCACCCCGCTCGGCTCCACCGGTCCCCGCGGCGCGTGATCGCGCCGTAGGGTGAGTTGTGTGAATGACCGTTTGGTATGGATCGACTGTGAGATGACCGGCCTCGACCTCGACCAGGACGCCCTGGTCGAGGTCGCGGTGCTGGTGACGGACTCCGAGCTGAACATCCTCGGCGAGGGCGTGGACGTCATCATCCGGCCGCCGGCCGAGGCGCTGGCGAACATGCCCGAGGTGGTGCGCGAGATGCACACCGCCTCCGGGCTGCTGGAGGAGCTGGAGCAGGGCGTGACCCTGGCCGAGGCCGAGGAGCGGGTGCTCGCCTACGTGCGCGAGCACGTGCCGGAGGCCGGGAAGACCCCGCTGTGCGGCAACTCGGTGGCCACCGACCGCGGCTTCCTGGCCCGGGACATGCCGGCCCTGGAGAAGCACCTGCACTACCGGATCGTGGACGTCTCCTCGATCAAGGAGCTGGCCCGCCGCTGGTACCCGAAGGCGTACTACAACAGCCCGCAGAAGGGCGGCAACCACCGGGCGCTCGCCGACATCCGGGAGAGCATCGACGAACTGCGGTACTACCGCGAGGCGGTGTTCGTCCCGCAGCCCGGCCCGGACGCCGACACCGCGCGGGCGATCGCCGGGAAGTACCAGGCCCCGGCGGGCTGAGCCCGGGCGGTTCCGGGGCGGCCCACCCCGGAACCGCCCGGAACCGCCCGGCGGACCCCTGTCGGAGGGACCGGGAAGGTGCCCGCGTTCGCCGGAGCGAAACCCTGGCGCGAGCACCCTCTCGGATCCTGTAGAGTTCTTCCTGTCGGAACGGGAACGCGAGAGCGGGAACGGGCCGGACAGATGGTGGGTGTAGCTCAGTTGGTAGAGCACCTGGTTGTGGTCCAGGTGGCCGCGGGTTCGAGTCCCGTCACTCACCCCAGAGCCTGAGGGGCCGATCTCTTCAAGAGATCGGCCCCTCAGGCGTTTTCGCCCCCCTCGGCAAACACGGCCCCGGTCGAACACCGCCTCAGCCGGACACGGCCTCAGCTGCGCACGCGCCCCCTCGTCCGCGTGTGCGCTCCCTCACACGCGCCCGCCGGATCGGCTTTGCGGCGACCCCTGCCCTCGGAAGCTACCGACTAGTAACATCGTCGCCATGACCACTCCCACGATCGGCCAGATGCTCGACTCCACCGTGCCGATGGCGCACACCCTCAAGCTGGAGTACCTGGAGACCACCCCGGAGCGCGCCGTGCTCCGCCTCCCGGACCAGCCCGCGTACCACAACCACGTCGGCGGCCCGCACGCCGGCGCGATGTTCACGCTGGCCGAGTCCGCCAGCGGCTGCATCGTGCTCGCCGCCTTCGGCGACCAGCTGTCCCGGGCCGTGCCGCTCGCCGTGAACGCCGAGATCGCGTACAAGAAGCTGGCCATGGGCGAGGTCACCGCCACCGCACTGCTCGGCCGCCCGGCCGCCGAGGTCGTCGCCGAGCTGGACGCCGGCGGCCGCCCCGAGTTCCCGGTCACCGTCGAGATCACCCGCGCCGACGGAGCCGTCACCGGCGTGATGACGGTCACCTGGACCCTGCGCCCCAACTCCTGACCGCCACCCGGTCGGTGGCCCCGGGAGAACAGGCCCGGGGCCACCCGTACGATGACTGTCCGTGACGGCGGGCGTGACCTCACCGCCCGGCCGCTCGTTCTCGATTCACGTGCGAGCCAATCACGCGACCAAGCCCCAGGAACCCGTCCCCCGCGGCGCCCCGCGCGGCGTCGCCGGCGCCCGCCGCGGGATCGCCCGGCGGCTGCCCCGCCCCCGGGTCCTCGCGGCCGCCGGGGCCCTGCTCGCACAGCTCTGGGGATTCGGCGCCCCCGGGGCGTACGCGGCCACCGCCGACCCGGTACCGGACCCGGCCCGGCCCACCGTCCGCCGCGCGCTGCAGGCCGCACCGGCACTCGACCGGCCGGTGCTCGACAGGCCGGTGCTCGACGGACCCGCCCTCGACGGACAGTCAGCCGAACGTCCCGTCGGGTCCGGACCGCCGGGCCGCTCCCCCGGGCCCGCCGGGGAGCCGACCGGCAACGGCCCCACCAGCGGGATCACCGGCGTCGCCGGAGCCGTCGGCGGCGCCCTCCAGGAACGCATCCGGGCCGGCGGCCTGCCCCTGCCCGGCCAGCGGGCAGCCGTCCCCGACGCCTTCGCGCTCGCCTCCGGCCTGCTCGGCACCGTCCCCGCCCAGGCCCGGCCCGACGGCCCCCGCGCCTCCCGCGAGGGCGAACCCGCCGACCCGCCCTCCGCCACCCGGCACCGCGGCGGCGCCCTCTCCACCGTCCCCCGGCAGCGCGAGGCCGCGACGGAACCCCTGCTCCAGGAGGCGGCCACCGCCGTCGACGAGGGCGGACCCACCGCCGAAGCCGGCAGCACGGCGGACTCCACCGCCACCCCCGCGCCGGACCACGGCAACACGCCCGAGACGACGGCCATCGCCGACACCGCCACGGCGGCCGGCTCCGGAGACGGCTCCGCCACCGCGACCGCCGTCCTCGTCCCCATCGCCGCCGGACTCCTGCTCACCGGAGCGGCCATGTGCAAGCACCGCGGACTGCCACGCGGCCACTGAGCGGCCCCGGCCGCGGCGGACCGCCCCGTAGGCATGGGGACGCTGCGCAGCCGCGAGAAGGCGGCGGGACGCCTCCGATCACCGGGCCCAGGGCCGGACGGCAGCGCTCCGCCCCCGCCTAAGGCGTGGCCAGCTCCACGGCCAGCAGCGGGAGTTCGCGCCCCGGGATCGAACCGGACGGGACGGCGCCGATCCGGATGGCGCCCATCGCGAGGTAGAACGGCTCGGCGTTCGGGTCGGATTCGATGATGAGCCGAGACAGGCCGAGTGCCACGGCCAGGCCCCTCGCCCGCTCGAACAGCGCGCGGCCGACGCCACGGCCGATCGACTCGGGCTCGATGAAGAGCAGGTCCAGCGACCCGGTCGGCGGCGCCCCGGAGAGCGAGACGAAGCCCAGGACCCGCCCGTCGTCCTCGGCCACCGCCGTGGCCGACCGCTCGATCACACCGGCGTCCACCGTCAGCTCCGCCCGGCAGGCGGCCATGAACGCCTCGTCGTAGCCCCAGTACGCCTTGGACCGCAGCGCGATGCCGGTGAGCAGCCCGGCCTCCTCCGGCTGGGCCGGTCTGATCTCCATGACGCCCCCTCGGGTCGCTGGCCGGACGGCAGCGCCATTGTCGACCGCGACTCGGTCGTCGGCAAACGGTTTTACGGCCGACGGAGCGGGTGCGGAGAAGCGGTGCGGAGAAGCACCCACAGGACCGCCGAACCCCCTACCGCGACGAGCGGCCCGTCAGCGGAACACCCCCGGCGGCGGTTCCGGGGACGGGGCCGCCGTGGCGTCCGTCGCCGGGACGGCGCCGGCCGCGAAGTCGGTGAGGGCGCGGCCGTGTTCGACCCGGGCGTGGGCGGGGTCGGAGGCGGCGCGGCGGGTGAGTTCGGCGATCGGCAGCGGGGTGTGGGCGGCGGCCAGGACGAGGTTGCCGAAGCGCTTGCCGCGCAGCACGGCGGGGTCGGCGATCAGGCAGAGCTCGGGGAAGACCGCGGCGAGGGTGGCGACCTGGGAGCGGGCGAAGGGCAGGGCGCCGCCGTCGGCGATGTTGGCGGCGTACCAGCCGCCGGGGGCGAGGGCGCGGGCGGCGAGGGTGGTGAACTCGACGGTGGTGCAGTGGGCCGGGGTGCGGGCCCCGGAGAAGACGTCGGTGATCACCAGGTCGACGCTGTCCTCGGGGGTGCGTTCCAGCACGCCGCGGGCGTCCGCGCCGCGCACCTTGATCTGCCAGCCGCGTTCCAGGGGGAGTTCGGCGCGGACGAGTTCGGTGAGCGCGGTGTCGATCTCGGCGACCTGCTGGCGGGAGCGCGGCCGGGTCGCGGCGGTGTAGCGGGCGAGGGTGAGGGCGCCGCCGCCGAGGTGCAGGACGGTGAGCGGGCGGCCGGGCGGGGCGACCAGGTCGATCAGGTGGCCGAGCCGGCGCTGGTACTCGAAGCCGAGGCGGGTGGGGTCGGCGAGGTCGACGAGGGACTGCGGGGCGCCGTCGATCAGCAGCGACCAGGCGGCGGGGCGGTCGCGGTCGGGGCGCAGCTCGGCGAGGCCGGAGCCGACGGGGCGGCTGAGCGGGCCCTGGGCGTGGGTGCGTCCGCCCGGTCCGGTGGTGGCCTCGGGTTCCGGTCCGCGTGCGGCTCTGCTGCTTCGTCCCATGGCGGCCATTATCGCCGCCGCCGGGGGACGTCCGCTGGTCAGGGGCGTGCCACGGGGGCCCGGCCGGAGGTCGACTGGCCCGGCGGGGTCCGCGCGGCACGCCCGCTAGAACGGGCCGAGGCCGCCCGCGGTGAGTGTGCAGGCGGCCTCGCAGAGGGCGGATCGGAGGACCCAGGCGTCGGTGGGGCGGGCGGTGCGGCCGGTGCCGGAGGGCGGGATCACCCAGCGCGGGTCGGTGGCGGCGGGCAGCAGGGCGCCCGCGGTACAGGAGCTGCCGGGCAGGTGCCAGGTCTCCCAGGTGCCGGCCGGGACGAGGAAGGAGACGGTGCTGCCGTTGCGGCTCTGCAGGACGACTCCGCAGGCGCGGCGCAGTCTCAGGATGTCGACGGCCTCCAGGCCGTGCCGCAGGGCGACGGTCACGGTGTCGCAGGCGCTGACGACGGCGCCCTCCTCGGGGA
Organism: Kitasatospora sp. NPDC058184; assembly: GCF_042883725.1. Taxonomy (NCBI): domain Bacteria; kingdom Bacillati; phylum Actinomycetota; class Actinomycetes; order Kitasatosporales; family Streptomycetaceae; genus Kitasatospora; species Kitasatospora sp. NPDC058184. Next base: position 246,623 of record NZ_JBHVVE010000014.1, on the reverse strand, counting down.
CGGTGCGCTCGCGCCGGTGGCCGCCGCGGGGGAGGCGGCCGCCTTCGACCGGTCCCCGGCCGGAGAGCCGGTCGTCGGCGGGTTCGGGGAGCAGGGCGGGGGCCGCGCCGGCGAGCACTCCCCCGGGGACGGGTCGGTACTGCGGCAGTCCGGTGGCCATCATGGGCTCTCCTGTACCTCGTCGGGTCCGGAAGCACAGCCGTTGGGAGGGGCCACCCGGCTGGGACGGGCCGGGCGACGGCGTGGGCTTCTTCCTCGTACCAGGACAACGCGGGGGTCGTGGCGCAGGCCACGGGGCGCATTACAGCAAGGCATGGCATTTCATGGCGGATACCCCGCAACATCGCCCTTTTTACCCGGGATTGACACGAAATGTCCCACCAACCGAATGTGTTCGCTCGGTGACTCCGAGTACTCTCGGCGCCATGGCAGCCACCCCACCGGCCGAGCCGAACCGTCCGTCCCCCAACGCCGTGATGCGCGCACTGCGCGGCGACCGCTCTCCCGGCGAGTTCGCCACGGCCGTCCGCAGGGCCGCCCGCGAGATCGGCGAGCACGTGTCCTGCGACGCCCGGTACGTCGGGCGGGTCGAGTCCGGTGAGATCCGCTGCCCCAACTACGCCTACGAGCGGGTGTTCCGGCACATGTGGCCGGACCGCGCGCTCACCGACCTCGGCTTCGCCCCCCGGACCTCCGTCCGCCGCCGCCCGGCGGACCGGTCCGTCGGGTGGAACGAACCCCCTCCGCTCCACCCGACGTTCCCGCCCCCGCCCGCCCCGCGCTCACCTCTCTCCACTCAACTCCCGTACGCTGCCTCGCCGTACACGGATCCAGCCGCACCGGACGGGCCCCCGTGGCCGAGCCGCGGGACGGTGCCCAGGGGGCCCGATGGATCGCCCAATCTCGACGAGGAGAACGACGACGTGCGTCGCCGTACGTTCCTGGCCGGCGGCACCACCGCGCTGGCCTCCGTGATCGGCATCGACCGACCGGCCTCGGCGGCCGGCCGGCAGGCCGGCGCCGACGGCGCCCCCGGTGCGCTCGCCGGCCAAGGCGCCTTCCCCGGTGCGGAGTTCACCGCGCCGTCGCTGCTCGGCGGCGAACCGCTGGTGCCCGGCCGGCCCGGGCCGGTGGGGCCGCTGCGCCGGGTCGGCGCCGCCGAGGTGCTCGGCGTGGAACAGGCCGTCCGGGAGATCCGGCTGGCCGACGACGCGCACGGCGCCGACGCCCTGTACGAGCTCGCCGGGCGGTCGCTGCGCAACGCGTACGTGCTGCTCAACGAGTGCGAGTACAGCCCGGAGACGGAACGCCGGCTGCAGACCGGGGCGGGCGAACTCGCCATCTCCGTCGGCTGGTTGGCCCACGACTCGAACCGGCTCGCGGACGCCCGCTCGTTCTACTCCGAGGCGCTCGCCACCGCCCGGATGGCCGGGGACTCCGCCCTGGAGGCGCACGTCTTCTGCAACAGCGCCTTCCTGGCCCGGGACGCCGGCCGCCCGCGCGAGGCGCTGCGCGCCGCCCAGGCCGGGCAGGTCGCCGCCCGGGGCCTGGGCTCCGAGCGGCTGCTCGCCCTGCTGGCCATGCGCGAGGCCGGCGCCTGGGCGCTGCTCCAGGACCGCGTCTCCTGCGAGCGCGCGCTCGGCCGGGCGTACGCCCTCTTCGACCGGGGCCCCGGCGGGCGGGACCCGGAGTGGATGTCCTTCTTCGGCGAGGCCGAGATCGCCGGCCTCCAGTCGCAGTGCTGGTCGGCGCTCGGCGACTGGGACCGCGCCAGCGAGCAGGCCGGGCTGGCGATAGCGCTCCAGAAGCCGCACTTCGTCCGCAACCGGGTGCTGTACACCGCCGAGCTGGCCCACGACCGGCTCGGCCGCGGGGACCTGGCGGGGGCGGCGCACCACGGCTCGGCCGCCGTCGCGCTGTTCGGCGCCGTCCGCTCGGCCCGGATCCGGAGCATGCTCGCGGACACCGCCGGGCGGCTGCGCCCGCACGTCGCGGTGCCCGAGGTGCGCCGGTTCCTGACCGACTACGACCGGGCGGCGGCCGCCTGAGCCCCGCCGCCGGGCTTGGCCGCGACGGGTCCCGGAGCCGCCCGGCACAGCCGGCTCAGTGCCCGGCGGCCAGGCCCTCCAGGTGGGACAGGTCGTTCCAGACCTCCACCGCCGGGGCGCCGTACTCCCAGGACAGCACGCACAGCGCGGCCGTACCGAGCTTGAACCGCTGGGCGTACTCGGGCGGCAGGCCCAGCCAGCGGGCGGTGAGGATGCGCAGCAGGTGGCCGTGGGCGAACAGGATCACGTCCCGGTCGGCGCAGTGCATCACGGTGGTGTCCGGGGCGGGGACGCCGTGCTCCTCGTTGAGGCCGGCCAGGAAGGCGTCCACCCGGGCGGCCACCTCGGAGAGCTTCTCGCCGCCGGGCACCCCGTCGCGCCAGATCAGCCAGCCGGGCTGGTCGCTGGAGCGGATGTCCGCGCCGGTGCGGCCCTCGTACCGGCCGTAGTCCCACTCCATCAGCTCCGGACGCTCCACCGCGCGGTCGCCGAAGCCGGCCAGCTCGCAGGTCTCCTTGGCCCGGCCGAGCGGGCTGGTGTAGACGAGCGCGTCCGGCAGCCCGTTCCAGGGGGCCTTGGCGAGGCGGGCGCCGAGGGCCCGGGCCATCGCCCGGCCCTCCTCGGTCAGCGGGATGTCGGTGCGGCCGGTGTGGCGGCCGGTGGCGGACCACTCGGTCTCGCCGTGGCGGACCAGCACGATGCGGGCGGGCATGGGGACTCCTAGCGACGGGGCGGTGGCAACGGTCGGTCGGTCTCACCATTGAGCACCGGGCTCCATGATCCCCCACCCGGGCGGCGACCACGATCGAGGGGCCCGTCCCGGCGGCCGCGGACCGGGGGCGGCGGGCGTCCGGTTCCGGCCGCGGACCGGGGGCGGCGGACGTCCGGTTCCGGCCGCGGACCGCCTCTCCAACGGCCGGTCCGCACCGCGTTGTCGGACCCGGATGCGACACTGGGCCGCACCATGAACGTCTCGACGAACGTCCCGCCGCGCGGGCCCGCTGAGCCGCTCGCCCAGCGGCTCGCGGAGCTGCGCGGACCGGCCCCGCAGCGCAGTCTGAACGCCCGCTCCCTCGCCGCGCTGGCCGCCAACCCGGGCTGCCACCGCCGCGCCGTGCTCGACGCGGCCGGGGTGGACAAGTCGGTGTTGGCGGCCCGGCTCGGCCGCCCGGCCCCCTTCGGGCAGTCCCCCTTCGCCATCGCCCGCGGCGTGATCTTCGAGTCCCGGCTGAAGGCCGACGGCTACGCCCCGCTGCTGGAGCCGCTCCGCCACCACCTGGGCCTCCCGGTGGACGGCCACGCCCCGCTCCTGGTGCCGGACCTGCTGCACCGCTCGGGCCCGGCCGTGCGCGCCGACCGGACGGCCGAGGCGCTGGCCCTGGCCGCCGCCGACCCGGAGGCCTGGACGCTGCTGGACCACCCGATGCTGCGCCTGGGGGTGGCCGGCAGCACCGCCTACCTGGAGCCGGACGCGCTGGTGGTGCACGGCGGGCGGTGCACCGTGGTCGAGATCAAGTCCTTCCCGGTGCTGGACGGCGGCGCGGACCCGGCCAAGGTCGGCGCCGCCGCCCGGCAGGCCGCCGTGTACGTGCTGGCGCTCCAGCGGCTCGCCGCCGCGGCGGCCGGGCGGCCGCTCGCCGAGGACCCGTACACCGAGCAGCGGCTGCCGGGCAGCCCGCGCACCAGCGTGCTGCTGGTCTGCCCGAAGGACTTCGGCAACCGGCCGACCGCGGTCGCCGTGGACGTCCGCCGCGAACTGGCCACCACCCGCCGCCAGCTGGGCCGGATGACCGGCATCGGCCGGCTGCTGGCGGCGCTGCCGGCGGACGCCGACTTCGACCTGGCCGCCGACGAGGACGGCGCGCCGGCCCGGACCACCGAACAGCTGGCCGCCTCGGTCGAGGCGGTGCCCGCCGCCTACAGCCCGGACTGCCTCTCCACCTGCGAACTCGGCTTCCACTGCCGCGCCCGGGCCCGCTGCGACGACCGGGTCGAGCAGCTCGGCCGGGGCGTGCGCGGCGAGCTGGGCAGCATCCGTACGGTCGCCGAGGCGCTGGCCGCCGCCGGCACCAAGAGCGAGGACCTGGACGGCGCGGACGACGCCGCCGAGCGCCTGGCCTACGCGGCCGCCCTGCGCGCCGAAGCCCTGGGCGCCGGCGCCGTGGGGGCGGAAACCCAAGGGGCTCGCGCATGAGCCTGCTCACCACCCTCGCCCGGCTGGAGGCCGTCCGCAGCGGCCGGGCCGAGCCGCTGGCCACCGTCCGCCACCGGCACCTGTCCGACCGCCCGATGGTGCTGGTCCCGCTGACGGCCGCCGGCGAGTCCGGCGCGCCGCTCGCGGTGATGCTCGGCACCGACCGGGACGCGCCCCGGCTGCACCTGGTGCCGCAGCCGCTCAACCGCACCCTGCGGTTCGACTTCCTGGCCGAGCTGGCCGCCGACCTGCTGCCCTACCTGGAGTCCTTCGCCGAGGACGTCGAGCAGATCGAGGGCTCCGAGAAGGACCCGGAGACCGGCGAGAAGACCCAGGTGTTCCGCGAGCTGTGCGCGGACGCCCCGCAGCTGGTGGTGCCGAACGGCGCGGGCGTGCACCACCTCGCCCTGATCGGCCGCTCGACCCGCTTCCGCCGCACCGCCGAGGACGAGGAGCCGGGCCCGTACCCGGCGCCGGTCCGGGTGCCGCTGCTCGGCCGCTGGCTGACCCACCTCACCGACCGCGCCCAGGTGCCCGGCTCCTCGCTGCTGCTGCCGATGACCGGCCTGCTGGCCCGGCACTGGGCGACCGGCCACAGCCACCTGGAGGACCAGCACCTGGCGGCCCGGCTCGCCTGGCACCGCCCGCCGGACGGCCTGACCGGCGCGCGGGCGGCCGAGCTGGCCGAGTCCGCCCGGGACGACCGGGGGCAGCTGCTGCACCCGCCGGCCGGCCCGGCCACCGACCCGCGCTTCGACGAGTTCGTGCTGGCCCCGGCGATCACCCGCTACGACTCCGCCGTGGGCGCCCTGCAGCACAGCGCCGAGCAGCGCGACGAGGCCGCCGCCGCGCGCGCCCGGACGGCCGTGCGGGCGGCGGTGACGGCGCTGGAGGAGGCGCTGGCGTCGGTCCTGCTGCCCACCTGGCGGGACGTCTGGCAGGGCCTGGACCTGCTGCGCGCCCTGCCGCCGGCCGGTCACCTGGCGGAGCGCTGGACGGGCGACCGCTGGTCCTACACCGGCCACCGGGACCGGCTGGCGGCCGGCGAGCCGCCGCAGCCCCGGCAGGACGACGCCGTCACCGCCGCCCGCAAGCTCGCCCAGCGCGAGCGCGAGCAGGCCCGCCTGGACGTCCAGGAGGCGCTGGACGACCCGCTGGCGATGGCCGAGCACCGGCTGTCCGGCGAGGCGTTCAGCGGTGTGGTGACGGAGGTGGTGCCGGACTGGGACACCACCGGCCGCTCCCCCAAGCCGCGCCCGCTGGTCACCCTGCGCACCGCCGACCGCCCGCACGCGGACCTCGGCCGGGAGGTGCACCGGGTGCACGGCCCGAGCCCGCAGAAGGCCGAGATCGTCGCGGTGGACACCGCCGAGGGCACCCTCACCCTGCGGGTGCTCTCCGGCATGGGCCGCAGGAAGGAGCCGGAGCCGGGCAGCCTGCCCGAGCCCGGCGAGCCGGTCACCTTCACCCTGTTCGAGCTGACGGTGCGCCAGTCCGCGCCGCTGCCCGAGCCGGACGACACCCCCTGGACCCACGGCGGCCCGCCCGGCGCCGCGCCCGTACCCGCCCCGTCCGTCTCCGAGGAGTGGGAGTGATGACCGCCTCGATCCCCGAGCAGGCCCCGGGCGCGGCCGCCGACGCCGCGGTGGCCCGGATCCTGGCGGCCACCGTCCGTCCGCCGGCCGGCGCCCCGCGCGGCGTGGTGGTGGACTCCCCGCCCGGCGCCGGGAAGTCGACGCTCGTGGTGCGGGCCGCCCGCGAGCTGGTCGGCGCCGGCGAGCGGCTGATGATCGTCGCCCAGACCAACGGCCAGGTGGACGACCTGGTGGGCCGACTGGCCGAGAAGGCACCGGAGTTGACGATCGGCCGGCTGCACGCCGCGGACTCCCGGCCCGGCCCGGAGGTGCTGAAGCACGCCAACGTCACGCCCTCCGACAAGGTCGCCGACCTGGTCGAGCACGACGTGGTGATCTCCACCTCGGCCAAGTGGCAGTGGGTGCGGACGGAGGCGCCCTGGCGGCACGCGATCGTCGACGAGGCGTACCAGATGCGCTCGGACGCCCTGCTCGCGGTGGCCCGGCTGTTCGAGCGGGCGCTGTTCGTCGGCGACCCGGGCCAGCTGGACCCGTTCACCGTGGTCGGCACCGAGCAGTGGGCCGGGCTGTCGTACGACCCGTCCGGCAGCGCGGTGGTCACCATGCTGGCGCACAACCCGGAGATCGAGCCGCACCGGCTGCCGGTCTCCTGGCGGCTGCCCGCCAGCGCCGCGCCGCTGATCTCGCGGGCCTTCTACCCGTACACGCCGTTCCGCTCCGGCACCGGCCCGGACGACCGCCGGCTGACGGCCGCCGTCCGCCCGGACGGCTCGGCGCTGGACGCGGTGATCGACCGGGCCGCCGAGCACGGCTGGGCCCTGCTGGAACTGCCCGCCCGGCACACCGTACGGACCGACCCGCAGGCCGTGGCGGCCGTCGCGGCCACCGTCCGCCGGCTGCTGGAGCGGGGGCTGACCGCCCACTCCGAGCAGGGCGAGGCCCCGCTCACCGCGGACCGGGTCGCCGTCGGCACCGCCCACCGGGACCAGGCGGCGGCCGTGCGCGCGGCCCTGCTCAAGGCGGGCGTGCCGGTGGACGGCGCGGCCGGTCCGGCCGTCACGGTGGACACCGCCAACCGCCTGCAGGGCCGCGAGTACGACGTCACCGTGGTGCTGCACCCGCTCTCCGGGCGCCCCGACGCGACCGCCTTCCACCTGGAGACCGGCCGGCTCTGCGTGCTCGCCTCCCGGCACCGGCACGCCTGCATCGTGGTGGCCCGGGCCGGGATCGCCGAGCTGCTGGACGAGCACCCCGCGACCGAGCCGGTGCAGCTGGGCGTCCCGGTGGCCTTTCCGGACGGCTGGGAGGCCAACCACCAGGTGCTGGAGCACCTGAGCCGCCACCGGGTCCACCTGCGCTGAGGCCCGTCCGGCCGGCCGCCGGGGTCAGTCCTCGGTCTCGCAGACGGCGTAGGCCACCACCGACCCCCGCTCCGCCCGCGCGCTCCAGCCGCGCGCGTCGGCGGTGGGGCCGTCGGCGCGTACCGGACCGTCCGCGTCGGGCTGGAGCCGGTAGCCGCCGCCGGTCAGGTGGGTGCCGGCCGGGCAGGTCGCCGTCGAGGCGCCGCCGGGGGCGCTCGGTTCCCCGGTGACCACCAGCGCCGTCTCGGCGGCCGCGGCGGGCGGGGCGACGGAGGCGGCGACCGCGAGCAGGGCGCCCAGCAGGGACAGGACGGACAGGGCGAGGGCCGTCAGGCCTCTTCTCACACGCATGGGGGTTCTCTCCGGTTCGTCGGCTTCATCGGCTTCGTCGGCTGCCTCGGCTTCGTCGGGCAGCCCGGGCGCACCGGGTGCACCGGGCGCACCCGGACAACCGGTTCGCATGCGATCCGGAAGCGCGGCGCACGAGTCGCGCGCCCGGCGTGCGCCGGGGAATAGCGCTCGCGTGCGCACCGTTCCGCTACGGGCCCCCGCCGCGAGACAATGGACGGCGGCCACGACCGGGCGGCGCAGCCCGGAGCAGATTTCCCCCACCCCCACCCGAAACCCGGAGGTGTCCGTCCATGCCCGACTCCCCAGAGTCGTCCGAGCCCACCAGGCGCCTGCGTCCGGTGCAGCTGCTGTTCGAGCCGCAGTCCGCCGAACCCGAGCCGGAACGATTCTTCGACCTGGAGTCGATCGAGGACCCGGCGGAGCTGCTGCGCCGCTCCACGGAGCTGGCCCTGGCCTTCCGGGCCGCCGCCGAGCGGGCCACGGACTTCCAGGCGGTCGCCGCCGCGCAGCTCGCCGACCCGCGCCGGTTCGACGCGCTGTCCGACGCCGAGGTCGCCCGGCGGGCGGACTGGACCCCGGACTACGCCGCGAAGATGATCGAGTACGGCCGCACCCTGCTCCAGCCGCGCCGGCACGAGGACTGAGCGCCCGCGGCCGGACACGGGCCCCTGGCATATGCGCGGCGGGGAAGGGTACGCCGTCCCCCGCCGCGCTGTCCGGCGAACCGCGCTTTCCGTCGCACCGGGGGCGTGCGCCGCACAGGCTGCTCTCCGTGGAGATCTGGACGCAGCAATCGGTGACGCAGCAGTCGGTGTCGTACCCGTCGGTGATGCACCCGTCGGTGGAGTGCGTCGGCGCGGCCGGGGAGGCCTGGCTCGCTTCCGCCAGCGAGTACCCGCGCAGCATGCGCGCCCTGTGGGAGAGCCGCCCCTGGGCGCCCTCGGTACTGCCCTGCGGGCGCGCCTTCGACGTGATCAGCATGCCGGCGCTGTTCGGCCGCCGGGTGCTGGACGAGCTGTGGGCGTCCGGGCCTGGCTGCGGGCCGGTGGCCGTCCACCGGGGGCGGCTGCTGCTGTTCGTCCAGCCGGGCGCGGCGCCCCGGCTGCGCCGGCTGCTGGCCTGGGAGGAGTGGGCCCGGGACGTGCCGCCGCTGCTGTGCCACGGCAAGGGGGACGCGGTGACCGTGCCGCCCCTGCAGCGGATGGTGAACAGCCCGGACTCCCCCGGGCAGGGCGCCGGCCGGTGGATCGTCGCGCCGGAGCGGCGCGACCCCCGGCTGCCCGGCGCCGCGGTGGTGCTGTGGGCCTGCGTCCGGGCGGCGCGCGAGCCGGGCGCGCCGGTTCCCGCCGGGGCGGCCGTCGTGACCGGGGGGTGAACGCGGGGCGGCCGTTATTCGATTTTGGCTCGGCCGCACGGCGCTGCTAGAGTCTTCTTTGTCAGCAGGCGCCGCTAGCTCAGTTGGTTAGAGCAGCTGACTCTTAATCAGCGGGTCCGGGGTTCGAGTCCCTGGCGGCGCACAGACAGCCGGAAGGCCCTTCGCGAGAGCGAAGGGCCTTCCGGCGTTTCGGCGTCTCAACGCTCCGGCGTTCCGGGTTTCCGGCGTTCCGGGTTTCCACGGCCGGAGGAGCGTCCCGGGCCGCCCGCCGGAGCGGACGGCCCGGGACGACGGGCTCAGCGGCCGCGCAGCACGCGGTAGCGGGCGACCAGCTCGGCGGTGGAGCTGTCCAGCTGCTCGGTGCCCTCGCCGGTGAGCAGCACCGGCTCGATCCGCTTGGCGAGCACCTTGCCCAGCTCGACGCCCCACTGGTCGAAGGAGTCGATGTTCCAGATCGCGCCCTGGACGAACACCTTGTGCTCGTAGAGGGCGACCAGCTGGCCGAGCACCGAGGGCGTGAGCTCACCGGCCAGGAGGGTGGTGGTCGGGTGGTTGCCCTGGAAGGTCTTGTGCGGGACGAGCTCGGCGGGCACGCCCTCGGCCGCGACCTCCTCCGGGGTCTTGCCGAAGGCCAGCGCCTGGGTCTGGGCGAAGAAGTTGGCCAGCAGCAGGTCGTGCTGGGCGACCAGGCCGGCGGGCAGGTCGGCGACCGGCTTGGCGAAGCCGATGAAGTCGGCCGGGATGACCTTGGTGCCCTGGTGCAGCAGCTGGTAGTAGGCGTGCTGGCCGTTGGTGCCGGGGGTGCCCCAGACCACCGGGCCGGTCTGCCAGTCCACCGGGGTGCCGTCGCGGGTCACCGACTTGCCGTTGGACTCCATGTCCAGCTGCTGGAGGTACGCGGTGAACTTGGACAGGTAGTGCGAGTAGGGCAGCACCGCGTGCGCCTGGGCGTCGAAGAACGCGCCGTACCAGACGCCGAGCAGGCCGAGCAGCAGCGGGACGTTCTGCTCCGGCGGGGCGGTGCGGAAGTGCTCGTCGACCAGGTGGAAGCCGTCCAGCATCTCGCGGAAGGCGTCCGGGCCGATGGCGGTCATCAGCGAGAGGCCGATCGCCGAGTCGTAGGAGTAGCGGCCGCCCACCCAGTCCCAGAACTCGAACATGTTGGCCGTGTCGATGCCGAAGTCCTGCACGCCCCGGGCGTTGGTGGACAGCGCGACGAAGTGCTTGGCCACCGCCTCGGTGCCGGCGTCCAGGCCGCCGAGCAGCCAGTCCCGGGCGGAGACCGCGTTGGTGATGGTCTCGATGGTGGTGAAGGTCTTCGAGGCGACGATGAACAGCGTCTCGGCCGGGTCGAGGTCGCGGACCGCCTCGTGCAGGTCGGCGCCGTCCACGTTGGAGACGAAGCGGACGTCGAGGTCGCGCTTGCTGTACGAGCGGAGCACCTCGTAGGCCATCGCCGGGCCGAGGTCGGAGCCGCCGATGCCGATGTTGACGACGGTGCGGATCGGCTTGCCGGTGTGGCCCTTCCACTCGCCGCTGCGGACCCGGTCGGCGAAGGCGGCCATCTTGTCGAGGACGGCGTGCACCGCGGGCACCACGTTCTCGCCGTCGACCTCGACCACGGCGCCGCGCGGGGCGCGCAGCGCCGTATGCAGGACCGCCCGGTGCTCGGTGTTGTTGATCTTCTCGCCGCGGAACATCGCGTCCCGCAGCTCGGCGACACCGGTGGCGGCGGCCAGCTCGCGCAGCAGTCCCAGCGTCTCGTCGGTGACCAGGTGCTTGGCGTAGTCCACGTGCAGGTCGCCGACCTGGAGGGTGTAGCGGCGGCCGCGCTCCGGGTCGGCGGCGAACAGCTCGCGCAGGTGGGTGGCGCCCAGTTCGGTCCGGTGCTTGGCCAGGGCGGCCCACTGCGGGGTGCGGTCGAGCGGGGTGCGGGCGTCGGCGCGGGTCTCCGACATCGGTGGGTCCTCGATTCATCTGGGTGCAGAAACCGGCAGGGCCAGGCGTGAGGGTTCGCCGAGGTCGTGCGGGTACTGGTGGTGCGCCGACTCCGTTGACGGCCTGCCCGGGTTCAGCCTATGCAACCCCGGGGCCGGTCGTGCGCATTCCGCCCGGCCCCGACTGCCGCCCCGTCACTTCCGTTCGGAGCGCAGGTCGAGTCCGCGCAGCACCTCGTCGACCAGCTCCGGATCGGCGCCGGGCTCGCTGCGGGCGGCGAGCATCTCGCGGCGGGAGGCGGCGATCATCTCCTGCTCGACGTCCCGGGCGGCCCGCCACTGGGCCATCCGCAGCTTGGCCTCGGCGGCCTCCTCCTCGGCGTAGTTCTCCGGGCAGAGCCGGGCCAGCCGGTCGTGCTGACGGTCCCGCAGGCGGTCGGCGACCTCGGCGGGCAGCCGGTCCTGCTCCTCCAGTTCGCCGAGCCGGTTGAGCCCGGCCTTGGCGGCCCGCCACCAGAGCTGGCGCACCGCCTGCTCGTGCTTGTCCTGGTCGATGTCCAGCTCGAACCGCTTGGCCAGCCAGGGCAGGGTGAGGCCCTGCACCAACAGGGTGAAGAGCACCACGCTGAAGGCGATGAAGACCAGTCGGCCGCGCTCGGGGAAGTCCTCGCCGGAGTGCAGGGTGAGCGGGATGGCGAGCGCCAGGGCGACGGTGGCCACGCCGCGCATGCCGGACCACCAGAGGATCACGCTCTCCTTCCAGCTGAACGGCGTGTCCTCCTCGTCGCCGGAGCGCAGCCGCTTCGACAGCCAGCCGGCCGGCAGCAGCCAGAGCAGCCGGACCGCCACGACCACCGCGATGACCACGGCGGCGTCGCCGATGAAGCCGGTCCAGCCGCGGCCGGCCTCCTTGAGCACGGTGGCCAGCTCCAGGCCGATCAGTCCGAAGGCGACGCCGGTGATCAGGATCTCGACCACCTCCCAGAAGGCGTTGCCGACCAGCCGGTAGGCGACGGCGTCCGCGTCGGAGGCGCGCTCGGCGAGGTAGAGCGCGCAGACCACGACGGCGAGCACGCCGGAGCCGTGGATCTCCTCGGCCAGGGTGTACGCGGCGAAGGGCACCAGCAGGTTGAGCGCGACCTGCTGGGTCGGGTCGTCCAGGCGCTCGGCGAGCTTGGTGTTGACCCAGCCGAGCGCGACGCCGACCACCACGGCCAGCACCGCGGACAGCACGAAGCGCAGCACCGCGTCGCCGCCCGAGAAGTCGCCGCTGACCATGGCCTCGATGGACAGCGAGTAGATGACGATCGCGGTGACGTCGTTGAACAGCCCCTCGCTCTCCAGGATCGCCACCAGGCGGCGGGGCAGCCCGACGCTGCCGGCCACCGCGACGGCGGCGACCGGGTCGGGCGGGGAGACCAGCGCGCCGACCGCGATGGCGGCGGCCAGCGGCAGGGCGGGCAGCAGCCAGTGCACGGCACCGGCCACGGCGACCGTGGTGACCACCACCAGGCCGATCGCCAGCAGCAGGATCGAGCGGGCGTTGGCCTTGAAGTAGCGCACCGAGGAGCGCCGGGCCACCGCGAAGATCAGCGGCGGCAGGACCAGCGGGAGGATCAGCTCGGGTTCGATGCTGACGTCCGGGATCTGCGGGACGAGCGCCATGACGATGCCGAGCAGGGTCATCAGCACCGGTTGTGGCACTCCGGTCTTCCGACCGAGCGGCATGGTCACCACGGAGGCGAGCAGCACCAGGAAGAACAGGGGCAGCTGGCCCACGGGGAGGTTCCTCTCGACGACGGACGGCTGAGCGCCGTCCAGGATAAATCTGACAATGCGCCCATCAGTGTCGACACGCTGAACAAAAGCTTGACCTCAAGCGCACTTCAGGCCCGAGGATCGTCGACAACGGATGGATCAAGAAGGCTCACGAAGGTTCGAGAAGGATCGAGAAGGGGCGGGAAAAGGCATGAAAGCGGTCACCGTGACGGGGAGCGGCGGTCCTGAGGTCCTACGGGTCGCCGAGGTGCCCGACCCGGAGCCCGGGCCGGGCGAGGTACGGGTACGGGTGTACACGGCCGGGGTGCAGCCGGTGGACCTCGCGATCCGGGAGGGGTTCCGTCCGCCGGGCCTGGCGGTCGAGCCGCCGTTCGTCCTCGGCAACGAGTTCGCCGGGGTGGTGGACGCCCTCGGTCCGGACGCCGGCGACTGGCGGGTCGGGGACGAGGTGCTGGGCTTCCGGGTGCTGGGCTGCCAGGCCGACCGGGTCGTGGTCGACGCCGGCCGGCTGGTCGCCAAGCCCGCCGGGATGCCCTGGGAGCAGGCCGGCTCGCTCTCCGCCTCCGGCCAGACCGCGCACCTGGCGCTCACCGAGCTGGGCGTCGGCCCGGGCGACACCGTGCTGGTCCACGGCGCCGCGGGCGGGGTCGGCACGGTCGCCGTCCAGCTGGCCCGCGCCTGGGGCGCCACCGTGGTCGGCACCGCGAGCGAGCGCAACCACGCGTACCTGCGGGAACTGGGCGCGGAACCGGTCACGTACGGCGAGGGGCTGGTGGAGCGGGTCCGGGCGGCGGCGCCGCAGGGGGTGACCGCGGCCTTCGACGCCGCCGGGCGGGGCGCCCTGGAGGCCTCCGTCGAACTGGTCGCCGACCGGGACCGGATCGGCACCGTGGTCGACTACCCGGGCGCCGAGCGGCTGGGCGTCCGGGCGCTGCGGGGCGAGCGGACGGCCGGGCGGCTGGCCGAGCTGGTGAAGCTCTGGGAGGCCGGCGCACTGCGGCTGGAGGTCGAGGAGTCGTTCCCGATCGAGCGGGTCGCCCAGGCCCACCGGCTGGTCGGCTCCGGGCACGTCCGGGGCAAGGTGGTGCTGACCATGTGAGCGCGCCGGGCTCCCCACCCCGGGCCGATTGTGAGTTTCAGCCGCTGACCAGGTAATGTTCTCCACGTCAGCAGGCGCCGCTAGCTCAGTTGGTTAGAGCAGCTGACTCTTAATCAGCGGGTCCGGGGTTCGAGTCCCTGGCGGCGCACAGACAGCCGGAAGGCCCTTCGCGAGAGCGGGGGGCCTTCCGGCGTTTCGGCGTACGCCCGCGCGGTTTCCGCCGTACGCCCGTACGGGTCCCGCCGTCCGCCCGCGCGCCCCTCCGGTCCCGCGCCGCCGCACGCGCCCCCGCCCTCGCCCCCGCACGCGCCGGATGGCAGGAAAGGTGGGAAGCAGGTCATTGCTGCCACCGCTCCCCGTTGGGAGGCTGGCCGTATGAGAGCGCACAGCGTGGTCATCGTCCTCTTCGAGGGCGTGCAGAGCCTCGATGTGACCGGCCCCCTGGAGGTGTTCGCGGGGGCGGGCCGGGCCGCCGGGCAGCCCGCGGCCTACCGGGTCACCACCGCCTCCCCCGGCGGCGGGCCGGTGCGCAGCCACAGCGGACTGCGGCTGCTGCCGGACGCGGACCTGGCCGGGGTCGGGCCGGTGGACACCCTGCTGGTTCCCGGCGGGATGGACACCGGGCGCCCGGACCCGGCCCTGGTGGAGCGGATCCGGGAGCTGGCCGGAGCGGCCGAGCGGGTGGTGTCGGTGTGCACCGGGGCCTTCCTGCTCGCCGAGGCCGGTCTGCTGGCCGGGCGCCGGGCGACCACCCACTGGGCCTACGGCGAGGAGCTGGCCCGGCGGTTCCCGGACGTCGAGGTGGACCCGGACCCGATCCACGTCCGGGACGGGCGGATCGCCACCTCGGCCGGGGTCACCGCCGGGATCGACCTGGCGCTGGCCCTGGTCGAGGAGGACCTCGGGCGCGAGACGGCCCTGCTGGTCGCCCGCCACCTGGTGGTCTTCCTGCGCCGGCCGGGCAACCAGGCCCAGTTCAGCACCCAGCTGGCCGCCCAGGTGGCGGCCCGGCAGCCGCTGCGCGAGGTGCAGCGGTGGATCGCCGAGCACCCGGAGGCCGACCTCTCGGTCGAGGCGCTGGCCGACCGGTCGGCGCTGTCGCCGCGGCACTTCGCCCGGGCCTTCGCCGCCGAGGTGGGGGTGACCCCGGGCCGGTACGTGGACGGGGTCCGGCTGGAGGCCGCCCGGCGGCTGCTGGAGGACACCGACCACGGCATCGAGGAGATCGCGCGCTCCTGCGGCTACGGCACCCCGGAGGCGATGCGGCGCGCCTTCGTCCGGGCCCTGGCCGCCCCGCCCGCCGAGTACCGACGCCGCTTCCGACCCGAACCCACTGGAGGTCACTGATGCGCATCGCCATCCTGCTCTACCCCGAGTTCACCACCCTGGACGCGGTCGGCCCGTACGAGGTGCTGTCCCGGCTCCCCGGCGCCGAGGTGGTGTTCGCCGCCGCCGAACGCGGGCCGGTCCGCAACGACGTGCACAGCCTGGCGCTCACCGCGGACGCCGCCCTGGACGAGGTCGACTCGGCCGACCTGCTGCTGGTGCCCGGCGGGCCCGGGACGGAGGCCCAGCTGAAGGACCGGGCCGTGCTCGACTGGGTGCGCCGGATCGACGCGACCACCACCTGGACCACCTCGGTCTGCTCCGGCTCGCTGATCCTGGGCGCCGCCGGGCTGCTGGAGGGCCGCCGGGCCACCTCCCACTGGGGCGTCCTCGACCGGCTGCCCGGGTACGGGGCGGAGCCGACCGGGACGGAGCGGGTCGTCATCGACGGCAAGTACGCCATCGCCGCCGGGGTCTCGGCCGGGATCGACCTCGCGCTGACGCTGGCCGGCCGGATCGCCGGGGACACCGTCGCCCAGGCGATCCAGCTGCTGATCGAGTACGACCCCCAGCCGCCGTACGACTCCGGCGCGCTCGCGAAGGCGTCCCCCGAGGTGGTCGAGGAGGTGAACCGGCTGATGCGGGGCTAACCCCGCACCGACGGGAAGGCGTGCCGGCGGGCGGCGGTGGCCACGGCGAGGACGGGGAGCATCAGCGCGAGCACCGTCCAGGGCAGGGCGCCGGTGCCCAGGCCGCTCAGGACCAGGCCGCCGAGCACGCCGCCGCCCGCCATCGCGGCGTTCCACAGGGTCACCAGGACGGCCTGGGCGGCGTCCGCCCGCTCCCCGCCCGCGTCGCCGAGGGCGGTCTGGAGCAGGGTCGGGGCGCCGCCCCAGCCGAGGCCCCAGAACAGCGCCGCGGCGTACACCAGCGGCGTGCTGCCGGACGCCACCGCGAGGACGGCCGCGGTCACGGCGACCAGCAGCGCGCCGCCGATCGTCAGCTGCCGCAGCCGGCGGTGGATGTGGGCGCCGACCAGCCAGACGCTCGCCAGCGAGGCCAGCCCGAAGACCAGCAGCACGGTGCCGGTGGCGCCGCCGAGGCCGGCCCGGTCCAGGAAGGGCGCGATGTAGGTGAACAGGATGGTGTGCGCGAGCACCCAGAGCACCGTCACGGTGAGCACCGGCCGGACGCCGGGCACGGTGAGCGCGTCCCGGACCGGAACGCGCTCACCGGCCGGCTGCCCGGGCTGGTCCGGCAGCAGTGCCGCGATCCAGCCGATCACGGCGACCGCCAGTGCCGTCATGGCCAGGAAGGGCACCCACCAGGCGAGCACCTGCCCGAGGAAGGTGCCGACCGGCACTCCCAGCGACAGCGCGACCGGCACGCCCGCCATCGCCACCGCCATGGCCCGGCCCTGCTGGTCGACCGGCACCAGCCGGCGCGCGTACCCCGCCAGCAGGGCCCAGGCGAGGCCGGCCGCGACGCCCGCGAGGAAGCGGGCGGCGAGCGTGAGCGGGTAGTTGGTGGAGACCGCGGTGACGGTGTTGGCCACCGCGAAGCCCGCCATCGCGGTGAGCAGCAGCCGCTTGCGGCCCCAGCCGGCGGTGGCCGCGCTGAGCGGGATCGCGGTGACGGCGGAGCCGATCGCGTAGACGGTGACGGTCTGCCCGGCCGCGGACTCGCTGACCCCGAGCGCCTCGCTCATCCCGGGCAGCACCCCGGCGGGCAGGTTCTCGGTGAGGCCGGTGACGAAGACGGCGGTGGCCAGGGCGAGCAGGGCGGGGAGCGGGAAGGGCTTGGGGGGTACCGGGGTGGTGAGCTGTGTGGTCGCCATGGGGACCATGCTTGGACCTCACACCGGTGTCAGATTCAAGCACGGTCCCGCGGGCGGTCGGGTCAGCTGATCAGCCGGCCCGGGACTCGGCTGCTCAGCGGCCGAAGTAGCCGTTGAAGTTCTTGGAGAACTCCTGGCCGCCGAACCGGTCCCAGTTGATCGACCAGGTCATCAGCCCCCGCAGGTTCGGCTGCGCGCCCGAACGCGGCACGTAGGTCCCGCAGTTGGCCAGCTTGGTGAGGCAGTCGAGCGCCTTGTTCACCTCGGCCGGGGCGACGTAGCCGTTGCCCGCGTTGGTGGTGGCCGGCATGCCGATGGCGACCTTGGAGGCGGGCAGCGCCGGGAACACGTTGTTCGCGTTGCCCGCCACCGGGAAGCCCTTGAGCAGCATGTCGGTCATCGCGACGTGGAAGTCGGCGCCGCCCATCGAGTGGTACTGGTTGTCCAGGCCCATGATGGAGCCGGAGTTGTAGTCCTGGACGTGCAGCAGGGTGAGGTCGTCGCGCAGCGCGTGGATGACCGGCAGGTACGCCCCGGCGCGCGGGTCCTGGCCGCCCCAGGGGCCGGATCCGTAGTACTGGTAGCCGAGTTGGACGAAGAAGGTCTCCGGCGCCATGGTCAGCACGAAGCCCGGGCCGTACTTGGCCTTGAGGGTCTTCACCGCGGAGATCAGGTTGACGATGACCGGGCTGGTCGGGTTCCTGAAGTCGGTGTCACCGGTGTTGAGGGAGAGCGAGTGGCCCTCGAAGTCGATGTCCAGGCCGTCCAGGCCCCACTTGTCGATGATCGCCGAGACCGAGCTGACGAAGGTGTCCCGGGCGGCGGTGCTGGTCAGCTGGACCTGGCCGTTCTGGCCGCCGATCGAGATCAGCACCTTCTTGCCCTGGGCCCGCTTGGCGGCGATGGCGGCCTTGAACTCGTCGTCCGACTCGACGGTCGGGCACTCGGTGGCCGGGCAGCGGTTGAAGCGGATGTCGCCGGAGGTGACGGAGGTGGGCTCGCCGAAGGACAGGTTGATGAAGTCCCAGGAGTTCGGGACGTCGGCCATCCGGGTGTAGCCGGCGCCGTTGGCGAAGCTCGCGTGCAGGTAGCCGACCAGGGCGTGGCTGCCGGCGGGCGGGCTGGTGGGCGTCCCCGTGGGGGTGCCCGTGGGCGTGCCGGTCGGGGTGCCGGTGGGCGAGCCCGTGGGCGTCCCGGTCGGCGAAGCGGTCGGCGAGGCCGTCCCGGTGGGCGTGGGCGTCGGGCTGGGCGCGCCCGGCCCGTCCAGCGAGATGTCGTCCGCGTAGTAGGTGCCCTGGCCGTACCAGCCGTGGGTGTAGACGGTGGCGCTGGTCTGGGTGGCGCCGGTGGTGAAGCTGAGGCTGAGCTTCTGGTACGAGCCGCCGGTGCCCGGGGTCCAGGTGCTCGGGCCGCCGCCGTCCACGCCCAGGTAGACGTACGAGCCGTTGACGTAGGCGCTGAGCGTGTAGGTGGTGTTCGGGGCGACGGTGACGGTCTGGCCGCACTGGGCGGTGTCGCCGGCCGTGGCGGCCGCGGCGAGCGCGCGACCGCCGCCGTGCACCGGGCTGGTGACGACGCTGCCGGAGTTGCCGGAGCAGCTCCAGGGGCCGAGTGAGCCGGACTCGAAGCCGCCGTTGACCAGGAACTCGCCGGCCGAGGCGGTGGGCGCCAGGCCGAGTGTGACGCCGACCAGCGTGGCCGCGGCGACGGCGGAGGCGGTGCCGGCCGCGATGGTGGCGCGGCGTTGTCCGGGAAGGGTTCTGCGCATGCGGGTGCTCCTGCGATGGCGCGGTCGTGGGGGACGTCCGAGGGCACGCCGGAGCACGGGCCAGTGGGGGGAACGGCCCGGCCTGGCACCCAAGTTGGACTAGACCACTGAAGTGGATCCGGCCGGGAGGTGTCAATGGTCCAGACCGGTTCGGACGGCCCCGGCCCACCGGCCCCCGGCCGCCCCCGGCCACCCCCGGTTGCCTCCGGTTGCCGGAGGTGACACCCCGTCGAAGGATGGAGGCGTGACCCCGCCCGGCTACCTCCGCCACCCCCACCTGCACGGCGGCCTGCTCACCTTCACCGCCGAGGACGACGTCTGGATCGCCCCGCTGGACGCCGACGGCGGCGGCACCGGCCGGGCCTGGCGGGTCGGCTGCGACCGCACCCGGGTCAGCCACCCCCGCTTCTCCCCCGACGGCACCACCCTCGCCTGGACCAGCTGGCTCGCCCTGACCCCCGAGGTGTGGACCGCCCCGGTCGAGGGCGGCCCGGCGGACCGGCTCAGCTTCTGGGGCAGCCAGGACACCCGGGTGCGCGGCTGGCTGCCGGACGGCGAGGTGCTGGCCGTCACCTCCTACCACGAGCCCTTCGGCCACTACACCTGGGCGCACGCCCTGCCGCCGGACGGCTCCCCCGGCCGCCGGATGCCCTGGGGGCCGGTCGGCGACGCCCAGATGAGCCGCGAGCGGACCGTGCTGCTCACCGGCGCCGCCCCGCACGGGCCGGCCGCCTGGAAGCGCTACCGGGGCGGCGCCACCGGCCGGCTCTGGGTGGACGGCGACCGGATCCTGCCCGGGCACACCGGGCACCTCGCCGCGCCGATGCCGGTCGGCGGCCCGCTCGGCGACCGGATCGCCTTCCTCTCCGACCACGAGGGCATCGGCAACGTCTACTCCTGCCGCCCGGACGGCACCGACCTGCGCCGGCACACCGACCACGCCTCCTACTACGCCCGCGAGGCCGCCACCGACGGCACCCGGATCGTCTACCAGCACGCCGGCGACCTCTGGCTGCTGGACGACCTGGCCGCCCCCGCCCCGCGCCGGCTGCACGTCCCGCTCGGCGGCGCCCGGGCCGGCCGCCGCCCGTACCAGGTCAGCGCCGCCGGCCAGGTCAAGGACCTCGCCTGCGACCAGACCGGCCGGGCCGGGGTGGTCACCGTGCGCGGCAGCCAGTACTGGCTCACCCACAAGGACGGCCCGGCCCGGGCGCTCGCCGACACCCCCGGGGTGCGCACCCGGCTGCCGGTGGTGCTCGGGCACACCGGCGAGGCGGCCTGGGTCACCGACGCCGAGGGCGCCGACGCGATCGAGGTGGTGCCGCTGCCGGGGCACCCCCGCTCGGAGCAGCACCGCCACCGGGTGCTCGCCGCCGGGCGGATCGGCCGCGTCCTGGAGCTCACCGCCTCCCCCGACGGCAGCCGGCTCGCCGCCACCACCTCGGACGGGCGGCTGCTGCTGGTCTCCGCCGCCGACGGCGGGGTGCGCGAACTGGCCGCCTCCGGCTACGGGCCGGTCACCGGCGCCCGCTTCTCCCCCGACTCGCACTGGACCGCCTGGTCCGAGCCGGTCGCCGGGCGCTCGCTGCGCCGCATCCGGCTCACCCGCGCCGACGCGTCCGCGGCGACCACCGACGTCACCGACGGCCGGTTCGAGGACGAGCAGCCGGTGTTCACCCGGGACGGCCGCTACCTGGCCTTCCTGTCCTGGCGCGGCTTCGACCCGGTCCACGACGTGCACACCGGCGACCTCTCCTTCCCCCTCGGCTGCCGCCCGTACCTCGTCCCGCTCGCCGCCGACACCCCCTCACCGTTCACCGCCCCGCCCGAGGACGGCGCCGCGCACGGCGACGGCGGCGACGGCACCGTCCGGGTCGACCCGGAGGGCATCGGCGAGCGGCTGCTCCAGTTCCCGGTGATCGCCTCCAAGTACTCGGCCACCGACGCGGTGCGCGGCGGGCTGGTCTGGCTGCGCTGGCCGATCTCCGGCACCCTCGGGCAGACCTTCGCCAGCCCGGAGGACACCTCGGGGCGCCCCTCGCTGGAGCACTTCGACCTGGCCCGGGGCACCCGCAGCACGCTGGTCGACAAGCTGGACGGCTACGCGGTCTCCGGGGACGGCGGCTCGATCGCGGTCTACTCGGCCGGGACGCTGCGGGTGGTCCCGGTCGCCGCCCCCGCCGCCGGCACCACCGTCGACCTGCGCCGGATCACCCACACCGTGCACCCGGCCGCCGAGTGGCGCCAGGCCTACCACGAGGCGGCCCGGATCGTCCGGGACCAGTTCTGGGACGAGCGGATGTCCGGCCTGGACTGGCCCGCACTGGTCGCCCAGTACGAGCCGCTGCTGGACCGGGTCTGCTCCCCCGACGACTTCGCCGACCTGCTGCGCGAACTCCTCGGCGAACTCGGCACCTCGCACGCCTACGTCACCCCCTCCCGGCGCGCCGAGGGCCCGGTGCTCGCCCAGCAGCCGCTCGGCCTGCTCGGCGCCAACGCCCACCGCTCCCCCGACGGCCGCTGGCTGGTCGACCGGGTGCTGCCCGGCGAGACCTCCGACCCGCGCGCCCGCGCCCCGCTCGCCGCCCAGGGCGTGCGGGACGGCGACGAGTTCCTGGAGGTCGGCGGCCGCCCGGTGGACCCGCTGCGCGGACCGCTGCCGCTGCTGGCCGGCACCGGCGGCACGACGCTCGAACTGGCCCTGCGCGGCGCCCCGGACGGCCCGGTGCGGCGGATCGTGATCACCCCGCTGGTCGACGAACGGCCCATCCGCTACCAGGACTGGGTGGCCAAACGACGTTCCCTGGTCCGCGAGTTCAGCGACGGACGGTGCGGCTACCTGCACATCCCGGACCTCGGCGGCTCCGGCTGGGCGCAGTTCAACCGGGACCTGCGGCGCGAACTGGACAAGCCCGCGCTGGTCCTGGACGTCCGCGGCAACGCCGGCGGCAACGTCTCCGAACTCGTCCTGGAGAAGCTCTCCCGGCACGTCCTGGCCTGGGACTTCACCCGGGACCGCCACCCGGTCCGCTGGCCCCGGCACGCACCGCGCGGACCGCTGGTGGCGCTGGCCGACGAGGCCACCAGCTCCGACGGCGACGTGATCATCGCGGCGATCAAGCTGCTCGGGCTCGGCCCGGTGATCGGCGCCCGCACCTGGGGCGGGGTGGTCGGGATGAGCGGACGGCACACCCTCGGCGACGGCACCCAGATCTCGGTGCCGAAGAACGCCTCCTGGTTCGACGGCGGGCTCGGCTGGACGGTGGAGAACCGGGGTGTCGAACCGGACGTGCACGTGCTGCGCACCCCGCGCGACTGGGCCCGGGGGCGCCACCCGGAGCTGGTCGCCGCCGTCCAGCTGGCCCTGGAGCTGCTGGAGGACGCCCCCGCCGCCGAGCCGCCGTCCGCCGACACCCCCCGGCCGGACCTGCGCCGCCCGCCGCTGCCGCCGCGTACGGCCTGAGCTCCGGGCTCAGCCCCAGGGGTCGCCCTCGGCGGTCATGTTCTCGGCGGCGCGCCGGTCGGCCTCCTCCTGGGCGAGCCGTTCCTGCTGCTCCCGGGTGCGCT
Source organism: Kitasatospora sp. NPDC058184 (assembly GCF_042883725.1). NCBI lineage: Bacteria > Bacillati > Actinomycetota > Actinomycetes > Kitasatosporales > Streptomycetaceae > Kitasatospora > Kitasatospora sp. NPDC058184. Next base: position 224,386 of record NZ_JBHVVE010000014.1, on the reverse strand, counting down.
CGATGTCGTCGCCGTACGCGTCGGCGGCCTCGTCGTGGGCGAGGGCGGCCCGCTGGGCGGACTCCTGCCCGACGGACTCGTGCTGCGGCCGGTGGAACAACCTGTCGAAGATGCCCATGGCTCCTCCTCCGGGGGGAACGACGGAATGCCGGGCTGTCCCCCACTCTCACACCGGGCACGGACGGGCGCACCTTGAGCCTTTGGTCCCTGGTGAACGCGTCCAAGGGCCGTAGCCGGGAGCCGCCGGACGGGCGGAGGGTGGTGGCCGTCGGCGACATCCACGCCACCCCCTGGAGCCCGCAGTGACCGTCGTACACCCCGGAAGCCCCGCCCGGCGCACCGCCGAGGACCAGCACGACGGACCGCGCCGGCGGGTCGGCCCGCTGGCTGCCCTGGACGGCCGGCTGCCCGGCGCCCACGACCTGCTGCTGATGCAGTGCCCCAGCTCGCTGCGGCCCCTCGCGGGCGGCGAACTGCCGGACTGGGCGCGGGCCGTGCTGCGGGCGCACCCCTGGGTGACGGTCGGCCGGGCGCCCGCCGTGGTCGGCAACCCGGTGGACCTGCCGCACCCCCAGCGCTGCACCCGGGACCCGGAGGCCGCGCCCGAGCTGTGGTTCCCGGTGACCGTGCGCGGCCCGCGCCCGGGCCAGCGGCTGGACGCCCTGGCCCCCTGGGCGGCGGTGGCCCGGACCCTGCGGCCCGAACAGCTCCCCGACCGGCGCGGGCACCTGGCCCCCGAACGGCTCGCCGGCATCCCGGCCCTGGCCCTGCTGCCCGAGGTCGGCCGGCTGGTCGCGGACCACCGGCTGCCCTGGGGCCCGATCGGCGCGGTCGGCTACGAGCTGGGCAGCGGCGTGCCGGTGGCCGGGCCGATGAGCCCGCTGCGGCTGGTGCTGCGCGCGCCGCAGCCGATCAGCCGGCGGGACGCCCTGCAGCTGCGGCGGGCCCTGACCAAGCTGCCGGTGCCCGTGCAGGCCGAACTGGAGACCCGGCACGGCTCGGTGCAGCTCGCGGAGTACGCCTCCGGCGCGCTCGGCCTCACCCTGCTGACCCCGGACGGGCCCCGCGAGGTCCACGACCCGTGGTTCCCCCGGGGCCCGTTCGCCTGACGGGCCCGGACCGCCCCCGAGAAAAGTCCTCGAAAGAATCCCGGGCCCGATGTCAATCCCGCCGGGTCCGCTCCGACGTCCCGGTGTGCGGCACCCCGCCGCACGATCAACGGGACAGGAGCCCCAGTCATGAACCAACTGCTCAGAGTCATGAACTTCAACGTCTCCGCTGACGGCGTCGCGGCCGGCGAGCACCAGAGCTTCGAGCTGCCGTTCGGCCTCGACCGCCCCGAGCGGCTCTTCTCCTGGGCCGGGGCCACCGCGAGCTGGCCGATGCGCACCGACCCCGGCGGCAGCCGGGGCCTGGACGACTACTTCACCCGGGACTTCGACCGCAACATCGGCGCCGAGATCATGGGCCGCAACAAGTTCGGCCCCCAGCGCGGGCCGTGGCAGGACCACGAGTGGCGCGGCTGGTGGGGTGCCGAGCCCCCGTTCCGTACGCCGGTGTTCGTCATGACCCACCACACCCGGCCGTCGTTCACGCTCTCCGACACCACCTTCCACTTCGTCGACGGCGATCCGGCCACCGTCCTCAAGCAGGCCCGGGAGGCCGCCGACGGCAAGGACGTCCGCCTCGGCGGCGGGGTCACCACCATCCGCCAGTTCCTCGACGCCGACCTCGTGGACACCCTGCACATCGCGGTCTCCCCGCTGGAACTCGGCACCGGGCTGAAGCTCTGGGAGTCCCCCGACGAGCTGCTCGACCGGTTCCACCTGGAGGTCGTCCCCAGCCCGAGCGGCGTGGCGCACCACCTGTTCTGGCGGCGGTGACACGGGGGCCCCACTTCTCGGCGGAGGAGTGGGGCCCCGTTCGGCGCGGTGGGAACGACGGTCAGCCGGTGATGCTCGCCGCACCCGTCTCCAGGTGGCCGGTGAAGCGCTGGGACCAGGTGCTGTCCGCATCCACCGTCACGGTGAAGTCGTACCAGCCGTTGCTGTACGCCACGGCGTTGAAGAAGTCGCTCACGCTGCCGCCGGCCGGGACCTGGTACGTCCAGGGGCCGTCCGTGCGGTAGTTGTTGGACGCGATCGTGAACGTGATCGGGGTGCTGCCGGAGTTGGCGAGCTTGAAGTAGAGCGCGAGCTTGCCGGTGCCCGACTCGACCGCGTAGGAGGCGGTGACGGCGGCGTTCTTGCCCGCCTTCGTCGCGTCGCCCTTGAAGCGGCGCAGGAAGCGGTTGGGGCCGACCACCGTGAGGTCGTACGGGCCGCCGCCGAAGTTGGTGCCGCAGTTGAAGAAGTCGCTGGTGCTGCCGCCCGGGTCCACCGTGTACTGCCAGGGACCGCCGCTGCGGTAGGCGTTGGCGTAGGCCGCGAAGTGGGCGGACTTGGTGGCGGTGGCGCCCCCGTTGTCCATCGCGATCCAGACCTTCATCACCCCGCCGGAGCCGAACTCCAGGTGGTCCAGGTTGGCGTTCGGCTGGTACGGCAGGGCGCGCGCGGGCCGGGTGCCGGACTCCTGCACCGGGAGCTGGTTGTTCACCGGGGCCGGGTTGGGCAGCGGGCCGCAGGCGGACAGGCCGATGGTCTGCGAGGTGTCGGGCAGCGCGGGCAGGCCGTAGACCGGGTTGGCGAAGTCGAACACGCTGGTGAGGTCGCCGCAGACCCGGCGGCGCCAGTCGCTGATGTTCGGGCAGGTGGCGGGCTTGCCGAGGGCGGCGGTCCAGGTCTCCAGGAAGCGCAGCACCGAGGTGTGGTCGAAGGTCTCGGAGTTGACCCAGCCGCCGCGGGTCCAGGGCGAGACGGCGATGAGCGGGACGCGGAAGCCGAGGCCGATGTTGGTGCCGTTGTAGAACTCGCCCGGGGTGCCGGCCGGGGCGGCGGGCGGCGGGACGTGGTCGAAGAAGCCGTCGTTCTCGTCGTAGTTGATGAACAGGACGGACGAGTCGAAGACGTTCGGGTCCGCGTTGAGCGCGTCGATCACCATGTGGACGAAGTGCGCGCCGTCCACCGGGGTGGCGTACGGGTGCTCGGAGGAGGCCTGGTCGGGGACGATCCAGCTCACCTGCGGCAGCGTCCCGGCCAGCACGTCGGCCTTGATGGCGGCGGCGATGTCGTCCGGGGTCCGCCCGGTGACCTTGGGCACCGAGCCCATGCCCTTGACGGCCAGCGGGCTGCCGGCCTGGGCGCCCGTGAAGTTCGTGAAGTACGCCAGGGCGTTGTCGCCGTAGTTGTCGGCGGCGTTCTGGTAGACCTTCCAGCTGACGCCGGCGCCCTCCAGCGCCTCGGCGTAGGTCTGCCAGCGCAGGCCCTTCTCGTCGCCGCCGTCGTAGGCCGGGCCGCCCGCGGTGCCGGCCGGGTCGATCTGGCCGGACCAGTGGTAGGTGCGGTTGGGGCCGGTCGCGCTGAGCACGGAGCAGTGGTAGGCGTCGCAGATGGTCCAGTTCTCGGCCAGGGCGTAGTGGAACGGGATGTCCTGGCGGGTGAGGAAGCCGAGCGTGCGGACGTTGCCCTTGGCGGCGACCCAGGAGTCCATCTTGCCGCCGTTCCAGGCCTTGTGCTGGTCACCCCATCCGTGGCTGAGGTCCCCGTTGCACTGGGCGAGGCGCTCCGGGTCCGCTCCGCCGGCCGGCTTGGTCTGGCTGAACTGCCAGGGGTACTGGCGGGCGAGCAGGCCGTTCGGCTGGTTGAAGACGCTGTAGCCGCCGGAGATCTGGATGGCGCTGCGGTCGGCGAAGCCGCGCACGCCGCGCAGCGTGCCGAAGTAGTGGTCGAAGCTGCGGTTCTCCTGCATCAGGATCACCACGTGCCGGGCGTCGGTGATGGTGCCGGTCGCGCTGAGCGCGGCGGTGGAAGCGGGAGCTGCGCCACTTCCCTGGGCGGCCCCCGCGGGCCCCGCGGCTCCGGTGCCGGCCACGGCGAGGCCTGCCGCGGCGGCGCCGGACAGCGTGACGAACTTCCTACGACTCAACTCGGCCATCAGACCGGTCCGTCCCTTCGCTGGCGATGTTGTGTGCACAAGTCGGGGCCATCGATCGCGGAGAAGTCTCCACCTCGGCCCGACCGGCCCACCAGGTGCCGACGGCAGGTTTGGCGGACTGTTCGCCCGGGCGTCACCGAGCGACGCCCGGCTGAACGGGCGAAGGGGCTCAGGTGCTCAGCGGTCCTTGACCTCGATCCCCAGCGCGTGGGCGAACTGGGGGGCCAGCTCCATCAGTTGGAGCGAGCTGATGACCGCCCCGCGCAGCCCCTGGTGGCCGTCGACCAGACCGAGCCGGACGGCGCCCCGCAGGTCCGTCCGGCTCAGCGTGGCGCCGCGCAGCCGGACCTCCTCCAGCGTGGAGCCGGGGAAGGACACCCCGGTCAGCTTCGCCTCGCCGAAGTCCACGTCGCGCAGCAGGCAGTCCTCGAAGACGACGTCCCGCAGGACGGCCGAGCGCAGGTTGACCGCCTCCAGCTTGCAGCCCCGGAACACCACCCGGCGCAGCGCCGAGCCGTACCCGGCGACCCCGGCGAGCACGCCGCCGACGAAGGAGCTGTCCTGCCACTCGGAGTCGCTCAGGTCGCAGGCGACCCAGCGGCCGGCCTGCACCCACACCTCGTTGAACCTTGCCTGGCGCAGCTTGACCCCGCTGAGCGCGACACCGGTGAAGGCGCACTCCAGGAAGGCCGCCCCGGCGCCCGACTCGTCGGTGTGCTCGCCGCCGTCGAAGTGCGCGGTGTCGTACCGCTCGTCGGCGCGCAGCGGCCCGGTGTGCGGGCGCAGCAGCTCGGCGTACGGGAGGTCGGCGAGCCGGTCGGGGGCGGAACGGGGCATGGCGGTGGCTCCTGGCGGTCGGGGCGTACGGGTCTCGGCCGCATGCTCGCACGCGGCACCGACAACGCCGGGGAGCGACGAGGCCCCGGACCGGATCGCACCCGGGAACCGACGAGGCCCCGGACCGGCCGCGCCGAGGCGGCCGGTCCGGGGTTCACCGTCCGGGGTTCACTGCCCGGGGTTCAGCGCCCGGCTCAGCCGCGCGCCCAGAGCGAGTTGACGCGGCTGCGCTCGGTGGTGTTCGGGTACGGGTTGGTGCAGGAGGTGCCGGGGCCGCCACCCGACATCAGCTCGCTGCACGGGCCGGAGTAGTGGTCGGGCAGGCCGAGCACGTGGCCGGTCTCGTGCGCCACCACGCGCACCGAGCTGTACTGCTGGTTCTGCTGGTAGTCGAGGAAGACGTAGCCGCGCCCGTGGCCGTCGGTGCTGGCGTAGGAGCCGCGGCTGTCGTTGCCCTCGTAGTAGCGGAAGTCGGCGGCCGAACCGGACTGCAGCTTGACGTTGGCGACCGAGCCGTTCCAGATCTGCGCGGCCTGGGATATCTGGTTGCGGAAGGAGGGGGCGGAGCTGGCGTCGTAGGTGACGGTGACGCTCGCCAGGCCCGGGTTGGCGGCCTGCTTGGCCTTGGCCGAGGCCATCACGGCCTGGAAGAAGGCCTGGTTGTTCGCCGCCTCCGCGGCCGAACCGGCGTACGTCGTGGCGGTGTAGCCCTGCACGGCCGGGGCGGTCGGCGTCGCGGCCGCGGCGGCGGTGGTGGGCAGCACGGCGAGGCCGGCCGCGAGGGCGAGGCCGAGGGTGGCGGACAGCACGGATCGCTTCATGTGGGGGCTCCGATTCCTGAGGTGACGTGGCCGGTTGGGGGCCGGCCGGGGGGAACACCTGGTCAACGGGTGGTGTCCCCAGAGCTTCGGGCAACCCGGCGCGTGCGCGGATGATGCCAACCCGCGATAGCACCGTTCAATACCCCTGCTATGGAGTCGATTTGAGCTGTCTTTTCCTCGCCTTGACTCAATCGTGCCCCTGGCATTCCGTTCCGGCGGCGGCTAGGCTCCGGTCCGGGGAAGTACCCGGGGTGGCGGGCCGCTCGATTCCGGCCGAGCGGCCCGCCACCCCGAACCCGCTTGCCGCTCGCGTCAGTTCCGCGCCGCGAGACCGTTCGCCCAGAGGTAGTCGACCTGGCTGCGCTCGTTGCCGTCGGGGTACGGGTTGGTGCAGGACGGGCCGGGGCCGCCGCCGGACATCAGCTCGCTGCACGGGCCGGAGTAGTCGTCGGGCAGGCCGAGCACGTGGCCGGTCTCGTGCGCCACCACGCGGAGCGAGCTGTACTGCTGGTTCTGCTGGTAGTCGAGGAAGACGTAGCCGTGGCCGTGGCCGTCGGTGCTGGCGTAGGAGCCGCGGCTGTCGTTGCCCTCGTAGTACGAGAAGTCGCCGCTGCCGCTCGCCGCCTGGAGCTGGACGTTGGTCTCCGAGCTGTTCCAGATCTGCGCGGCCTGGGATATCTGGCTGGTGAAGGAGGGCGCGTTCGCGGTGTCGTAGGTGACGGTGACGGTCGCCAGGCCGGGGTTGGCGGCCTGCTTGGCCTTGGCCGAGGCCATCACGGCCTGGAAGAAGGCCTGGTTGTTCGCCGCCTCCGCGGCCGAACCGGCGTACGTCGAGGGGGTGTAGCCCTGGACGGCCGGGGCGGCGGGAGCGGCCGGCGCGGCGTTCGCGGCGGTGGCGGGCAGGACCGCCAGGCCGGCCGCGAGGGTCAGGCCCAGGGCTGCGGACAGCACGGATCGCTTCATGTGGGGACTCCGGTTTCGCGGTGCGCCGGCTCGCCAGGGCCCGATGGGGGCCGGGCCCGGCCGGGGCGCACGGTGGGGGCCGCCCCGGGCGGTGGCCGAGGGGCGGGTTGCTGCCCCGAGCTTCGACCCGGGCGGGGCCGTCGCGGATGATGCCAACCGGCGATAGCACCACCGCATAGCGGCCCGGCCCCGTCGTGCGGCGCACCGGTCGATCCGTCGGCCGTTCAGCCGGTCGGTCCGTCGGCCGGCCCTTCGGCATGCCTTGAATGCCTGTCATGTCCTTGGCGAAGGGGTGCGACGGCGTCTATGCTCCCGACGTGGAGCTCGACGTGAGACACCTCCGGGTGCTGTGCGCGATCGCCGACAGCGGCAGCCTCCGCAAGGCCGCGCTCCAGCTCGGCATGACCCAGCCCTCCCTCACCACCCAGCTGCACCGCATCGAACGGGCCATCGGCGGCACCCTGTTCACCCGCGAGCAGACCGGCAGCCGGCCCACCGCGCTCGGCCACTCGGTGCTCTCCCGGGCCCGGCCGGTGATCACCGAGATGGCCGCCCTGGTGGCCGCCGCCCGCCAGGAGGCGCGGGACTCGGCCGGCCCCGGCCGGCAGCGGCGGCTGCGGATCGGCAGCGTCGGAAGCCGGGCGGTCGCGGCCTGGCTGCGCCGGGTGCACGAGCGGCTGCCGGACACCGACACCACCATCCACGTCGACATCTCGGCCAGCGCGCTGCTGCGGATGGTCGCCGCCGACCAGCTGGACGTGGCCTTCGTGCACGAGTGCGAGGGCTTCCCGCTGCGGGTACCGCCGGACGCCGAGCACCGGGTGCTGATGGCCCGGGAGCCGCAGTTCGTCGCGCTCGCCGCCGGGCACCCGGCCGCCGCCCGCGACGTCGTCCACCTGGCCGACCTCGCCGAGGACACCTGGATGGTCGACCCGACCGCCGACCACGAGTACGCGGCGATGCGCCGGGTGTTCACCGAGGCCGGGCTCAACCCCCGGGTGGTGCAGGTGCGGGACAACGCCACCGCCGCCGAACTGGTCGCCTCCGGCGAGGCCGTCCGCCCCTGCCAGCCCACCTCGCTGCCCGGTCCCGGCACGGTGGTCCGCCCGGTGCACGGGGACCCGCTGGCCGTCCGGCTGCTGTTCACCTGGCGTCCGCGCGTGCTCAGCCCGCCCGCGCTGGACGCGCTGTACGGCGAACTGCGGGCCGCCTACCTGGATCTGGCCAAGGTCAACCCGGCCTACCTGGACTGGCTGGCGCGGCACGAGCCGGTGCTGCTGGGCCGGGTCGGCTGACGGGCAGGTCGGACAGGGCGGTTCGGACAGGGCGGTTCGGACTGGGCGTGCCCCGTGGATCGGTACGCCCCGCGGATCAGTACGCCCGGCGGATCAGTACGCCCGGCGGGCGCCCGCCCGCCTGCTCTCCCGGCCGTGGACCAGCACGCCCACCGCCACCATCAGCGCGCAGACCAGGCCCGCCGCGAGCACCCCGGAGCCGCCGAGCGCGGTGCAGGCCAGCACCAGCGCGGCCCCCGCCGGCGCCACCGACTGGGCCGCCGCGCCCCGCTTGGTGTGCCGGGAGTGCAGGAACCAGACCGTGACCAGGTAGAGCGCGGTGGGCACGGTGACCGTCGCGGTGGCGGCGGTCTCGGAGATGTGCGCCTGGTGCACCGCCGACTCCACCGCCACCTCCAGCCCGGTGCCGATCGCCGCCGCCGAGGCGAACACCAGGTAGTGCCCGTACCCCCAGACCAGCGCCTGCCGGTTGGAACGCAGGTGCTCGTGGACGGACCGGGCGAAGTAGATCCACCAGGCCGCGAAGCAGATCAGCAGCCCGCCGGCGGCCACCGGCACCAGCCGGCCCAGCTCCTCGTGCTCGTCCACCGCCGACTGCACCGCGACGGTCGCCGCCGCCACCGTCTCGCCGAGCACGATCAGGGTGAACAGCCCGTACCGTTCGGCGATGTGGTGCGGATGCCAGGAGGTCCGCGCCCGCAGTTCGGCGACCACCGGCACGGCCAGCTCGCACAGCACCCCGACCGGGATGACGTAGAGCCGGACGTCCTGTGGCAGGAACAGCACCACCACCCAGCCGGCCTGGCAGAGCGTGATCCCCGCCGCGTAGCCCAGCGCGACCCGGCGCGCCGGGCCCTGCTCGCCGGCGGCCGCGCGCAGCCACTGGGTGACCATCGCCAGGCGCATCACCAGGTAGCCGACGATCCCCAGCGTCAGGTCCTGGGTGGCGAAGATCCGCGGCACGCCGGCGGCGAGGATCAGCACCCCGGCGATCTGCACCAGCGTGGTGATCCGGTACGGCACGTCGTCGACGTCGTACGCGGAGGCGAACCAGGTGAAGTTCATCCAGGCCCACCAGATCGCGAAGAAGGCCAGCACGTAGCCGCGCAGGCCGTCGCCGTAGTGCCCGGCCGCCAGCGAGCCCGCCAGTTCGCGCCCGGCCTGGCCGACCGCGACCACGAAGCAGAGGTCGAAGAAGAGCTCCAGCGGGGTGGCGACCCGGTGCGGCTCGTTCCGGTCGCGCGGGACCATCCGGCGCACCGGCGGCGGATCGACGGGGTGGCTGGGGCGTGCCGTCGCGGCGGGGTCACTGGCCATCGGAGCTGCTCCGGGGAGTCGGGAGGAGGGCGGGGGGACCGTCCCGCGCATCCTGGCAGCGGCCCCGGCCCGGCGCACGCACCGGCGCGACGGCTGTGCACGCGGGCGCGACGGCCGTGCACGCTCCGGCGTGGCCCGGAAAGGCCGCGCGCCCTCCGGGTACGATGGCCCCGTATGTCCCCTTTTTTCCTTGCCGTCAGCCGTAGTTGACGCTCCGGTGCGCGAACCGGGTGACAGCGCGGCGGGTTTCCGGGCGCGCCCCGCGCGCTGCGTCGCGAGCGACCGGAGCGCCGCTAGATTCTTCCCCGGTTGGAAGAGCGCGGGCCCTGCCGGGCCCCACGACACGGGTGGCGTGCGGGCAACGCGGAAGGTCAAGGCGGGTGGCGGGATTGCGGGGGCGGCGGAGCCGATCCCCCCGCGTCCGCGCCACCGGCCTCGTGATCACCGCGCTGCTCGCCAGCGCCTGCCGTGCGGCCCGCCCCGCCCCGGCGGCGGCTACTTCTCCCAGCCGAGCTTGCTGTAGTCCTCCTGGGCGAGACCGAAGGCGCCGTAGTTGGCCAGCCCCTTGCGGGTCGCCACCACGGCGGGCCGCTGGTAGAGCTCGACGGTGTGGCCGAGCTCCCAGATCCTCGCGTCCGCCTGGTTGTAGAGCTTCGCGGCCTCCGCCGGGTCGACCGTCCCGGCCGCCTTCTTCAGCAGCGCGTCGATCTCCGGGGTGCCCAGCCGGGAGGGGTTGCTGAAGGTGTTGTCGCCCACCGGCAGGCGGAAGTTGGCCAGGCTCTTGGAGTTCGGGAACGAGTCGGTGTTGCGCCAGCTCGCGATGTCGAACTTGCCCGGGGTGACGTACTTGGCGAAGTAGTCGTTGGCCGCCACCTTGTCCAGGTCGACCTTGACCCCGGCCGCCTGCCACATCGCCGCCGCCGCGGTGGCGAGGTCGAGCTGGGCCTGCGCGGTGCCGTCGCTGAGCACCCAGTGCAGCTCCAGCGGCTTGCCGTCCTTGGTGCGCGGCTGGCCGCCGCCGGACTCCTTCCAGCCGGCCTGGTCGAGCAGCTTCTTGGCCGCGGCCAGGTCGAAGGTCGCCCACTCACCGGAGTTGTCCTGGTAGCCGGTCTGGTTGGGCATGATGATGTGATTGCCGAGCGGCTTGAACTCCACCGGCACCCCGTTGTTGGCGATCTTGATCAGCGCCGAGCGGTCGAGCGCCTTGCCGAGTGCCTGGCGGACCGTCCGGTCCGCCAGCGCGCCGGTGCCGCCGAAGGAGATGTGCACCTCGTCCCAGGGGCTGGCAGCCCGGATCACGGTGTCCTTGGCGTTCTTGAGCTGCCCGTACGCGGCGGCGGTGCCGGCCGAGGCGAAGTCGATCTCGTTGTTGAGGTACGCCTGGATGCTCGCGGCCTTGTCCATCACCCGGAAGGTGATCTTGTCCAGCTTGGCCCGGGTGCCCCACCAGGCCGGGTCCGGCACCAGGCTGATGGTCTGCGCGGTCTTGTCCGCCACACCGATCTTCAGCGCGCCCGCGGTGATCGGGACCTTCTCCACCCAGCCCTTGTTGAAGTCGTCCGGGGTGGCGATGCCGGCCGCCGGGATCAGCGGGCGGAACAGGTTCTGCCAGTCCGCGTACGGCTCCGAGAAGGTGACCTTGACCTCGCTCGGGTCGGCGCCCTGCTCGACCGCGGAGATCAGCTCGTAGCCGGACGGGTCGTAGATGTTGTACGCCGGGTCCTTGCCGTTGCCCGCCTGCCAGTCGGCCTTGAAGTCCAGGTAGCTCAGCGGCTTGCCGTCCGACCAGGTGGCCTTGGGGTTCAGCTTGTACGTGACCACCTGCGGCGAGGTCGAGGTGACCTCGGCCCCCACCAGGTAGTCCGGGTCCGCCCGGAAGGCGCCGGAGGCGTCGGTGCGGAAGAGCGAGGGCTCCAGGGCGCGGATGAGGTTCACCGTGTCGGTGTAGGAGCCGCCGTCCACCTGGAGCGGGTTCCACTGGGTGATCCACTGGTCCAGCTGGAAGCGCACCTCCCCGCCGTCCTTGATCTGGTCCGGCGCCTTGGGGTTGACGTCCTCGGAGTCCTGTCTCGGCGGCTCGCTCTTGGCCACCTTGTCGGCGGAGCCGGCCCCGCCCGAGGTGCACGCGGTGACCGCGAGCGCGACGGCGACGGCGAGCGCGGCGGCCCGGCCGAGGCGGCGGGCCGTGGTGGAAGCGTCCATGAGGGTCCCCCTGGGATCGATGACGGGAGTTGGGGCGCGAGAGGTGTGACGGGGCTTGAGCGTGGGCAGCCAATTCGGCACCGGGCGAGCAGAAGGTAACAGCGGATCAGATCCGCCACCAGGGGGAGGAGGGCACACCTGATCGAAAAGTCACACGCGGCAACACGGGCGCAACACCGCCTCAGTGCCCGGGTGCTTCACTCTGACCTGCGTTTTCCCAACTGCCGGACGAACCACGCCATCTGACGATCCGACGAACCAGAACGAACCCAGACGAACCCTGTCACCCGACGCCCCCACCGGGCCCGGACCGGAGGCCACCACCCGATGCCCACCAGACGCGTCGGCCCCACCCGCACCGCGACGGGCGGCCGTTGATGCTCCGCTTCCTGGCGAAACGGCTGAGCTACTACGCGGTGCTGCTGATCGCCGCCGTCTTCCTGGCGTACGCGATCTCCGCGACCGCCCTGCAGCCGCGCACCTACTTCGAGGCCAAGGTCCCCCGGCCGTCCGTCGAATCGGTCGAGCGCCAGCTCACCGCGCTCAACCTGAACGACCGCACCCCGGTGGTCGAGCGCTTCGGCCACTGGGCCGGCGGGCTGCTGGAGGGCGACCTCGGCCGGACCATCCACGACACCCCGGTCACCGACGACTTCGGCCGCCGGGTCTGGGTCTCGCTGCGGCTGCTGCTGCTCGGCAGCCTGCTGGGCATGGTCCTCGGCGTCGCCGCCGGGGCGTGGAGCGCGGTGCGCCAGTACCGGATCTCCGACCGGCTGCTCACCGTGCTGTCCTTCGTGCTGCTCTCCACCCCGGTCTTCCTGGTCGCGCTGTTCCTCAAGAACGGCGCCATCGCCGCCAAGGACGCGGCCGGCCACGAGGTGGTCCCGTTCACCGGCTACGAGACCCCCGGGCTCGCCGGCGGCCTCGGCGCCCACCTCGCCGACTGGGCGCTGCACCTGCTGCTGCCCACCATCTCGCTGGCCCTCGGCGGCCTCGCCACCTACAGCCGCTACCAGCGCGGCACCATGCTCGACGTGCTCGGCTCCGACTACCTGCGCACCGCCGAGGCCAAGGGCCTGACCCGCGGCCGGGCACTGCTCAAGCACGGGCTGCGCACCGCGGTGATCCCGATGTCGACCATGTTCGCCTACAGCTTCCTGGGCATCTTCACCGGCGCGATCTTCACCGAGACGATCTTCGGCTGGCACGGCATGGGCGAGTGGCTGATCAAGTCGATCAACGAACAGGACGTCAACTCGGTGGTGGCGATCAACCTGTTCACCGCCGTCGTCGTGCTCGTCTCCGGCTTCCTCGCGGACACCCTGCACGCCGCCCTCGACCCGCGCGTGCGGTCCTGACCGGAGGAGAGCCGAATGACCACCACCGTCGCCGAGCCTTCCGCCCCGGCCACCGCCCCCCGGGGCACCGGCCGCGGCCGGCTCGTCCTCGCCCGGCTGCTCGCCGCCCGCGGGGCCGTGGTCGGCGCCGTCATGGTGCTGCTGCTGTTCGCGCTCGCCTTCGGCGGGCCGTACCTGACGCCCTGGGACTACGCCACCCCCGACTTCTCCGCCCTGCACCAACCCCCGTCCGCCGAACACTGGTTCGGCACCAACGGGGTCGGCCAGGACGTCTTCGCGCAGACCGTCCGCGGCCTGCAGAAGTCGCTGGTCATCGGACTGCTGGTGGCGCTGCTCTCCACCGTGCTGGCCTCCGTGGTCGGCGCCTGCGCCGGCTACTTCGGCGGCTGGGCCGACCGGGCGCTGATGTTCCTGGTGGACCTGCTGCTGGTCTTCCCGGCCTTCCTGATCATCACCATCGTCTCGTCCCGGCTGAAGAGCGCCGGCTGGATCGCCTTCGTCCTGCTGCTCGCGCTGTTCAACTGGATGATCACCGCCCGGGTGGTCCGCTCGATGACCATCTCCCTGCGCGAGCGCGAATTCGTCCGCGCCGCACGGTTCATGGGCGTACGGCCGCTGCGGATCATCAGCCGGCACATCCTGCCGAACGTCGCCTCCTTCCTCATCATCGACGCCACCATCGCGGTCGGCGGCGCCGTGATGAGCGAGACCGCGCTCTCCTACTTCGGCTTCGGGGTCAAGCCGCCGGACGTCTCGCTCGGCACCCTGCTCGCCGCCGGGACCGGCGAGGCCCCGGTGTTCCCCTGGCTGTTCTACTTCGCCGCGGCGCTGCTGGTGCTGTTCGTGCTCGCCGTCAACCTGATCGGGGACGGGCTGCGCGACGCCCTCGACCCCACCTCCGGGACCGCGCCCCGCCGTTCCCGGTCCGCCCGCCGCTCCCGGTCCACCCGCCGTTCCCACCGCCCTGCCAGCCGTAGGAAGCTCCCGTGACCACCACCGTCGAAACCCCGCTGCTCGCCGTCCGGGACCTGCGGGTCGACTTCGCCGGGCCCGACGGCCCGGTCCCCGCCGTCCGCGGGGTGGACCTCACCCTGCGGCGCGGCGAGACCCTCGGCATCGTCGGCGAGTCCGGCTCCGGGAAGTCCGTGACCGCGCTGTCCGTGCTCGGGCTGCTGCCCGGCACGGCGCGGGTCAGCGGCTCGGTGCGGCTGGACGGGCGGGAACTGGTCGGGCTGCCGGGCCGGGAGCTCGCCGCGATCCGCGGCCGCCGGATCGCCATGGTCTTCCAGGACCCGCTGTCCGCGTTCACCCCGGTCTACCGGATCGGCGACCAGATCGCCGAGGCGGTCCGCGTCCACCAGCGGGTGGACCGGGCCGCCGCGCGCCGCCGGGCCGCCGAACTCCTCGACCTGGTCGGCATCCCGGCGCCCGACCGGGCCCTGGACAGCTTCCCGCACGAGTTCTCCGGCGGCATGCGGCAGCGCGCGATGATCGCCATGGCGGTCGCCAACGATCCCGACATCCTGCTCGCCGACGAGCCCACCACCGCCCTCGACGTCACCATCCAGGCCCAGGTGCTGGACGTGCTGCGCACCGCCCAGCGGGAGACCGGCGCGGCGCTCGTCCTGGTCAGCCACGACCTCGGGGTGATCGCCGGGGCGGCCGACCGGGTCGCGGTGATGTACGCCGGACGGGTGGTCGAGACGGCCGGGGTGGACGAGCTCTTCGCGGCCCCGCACCACCCGTACTCGCTCGGCCTGATCGGCGCGCTGCCCCGGCTGGACGGGCGCGGCGGTCCGCTCGTACCGATCCCCGGCACCCCGGCGCCGATGGCCGAACTGCCCCCGGGCTGCCCCTTCGCGCCGCGCTGCCCGCTCGCGGAGGCGCGCTGCACGACGGCCGAGCCCGCCCTGCAGGGTACGGAGGAGCACCTGTCCGCCTGCGTACGGTCGGCGGAGCTCGCCGAGCGGCGGCCCGCGCCCGCCGAGGTCTACCCCGTTCCGGAGCTGCCGCCGGCCGCCGCCGGCCCCGTCGACCGCTCCACCCGGACGCCGGTGCTGTCGGTGAGCGGCCTGGAAAAAACGTTCCCCCTCCTCAAGGGCACGGTGTTCAAGCGCAAGGTCGGCGAGGTGTACGCGGTGGACGGCGTCGACCTGGACCTGCGGGAGGGCGAGACCCTCGGCCTGGTCGGGGAGTCCGGCTCCGGCAAGTCCACCACCCTGTTCGAACTGCTGCGGCTCGGCGCCCCGGAGACCGGCCGGATCGAGCTGCTCGGCCACGACACCGCGACGCTCACCCGGGCCGAGGCCCACCGGCTCCGCGCCCGGGTGCAGATCGTCTTCCAGGACCCGATGGCCAGCCTCGACCCCCGGATGCCGATCGGCGACATCGTCGCCGAACCACTGCTCGCCCAGCGCGCCCCGCGCGAGGAGATCGCCCGCCGGGTGCCCGAGCTGCTGCGCCAGGTCGGCCTCGACCCGGAGCACGCCGTCCGCTACCCGCACCAGTTCTCCGGCGGCCAGCGCCAGCGCGTCTCGATCGCCCGGGCCCTCGCCGTCCGGCCCGGGCTGCTGGTGCTGGACGAGCCGGTCTCCGCCCTGGACGTCTCCATCCAGGCCGGGGTGCTCAACCTGCTCCAGGCCCTCAAGGCCGAACTGGGCCTCTCCTACCTGTTCGTCTCGCACGACCTCTCGGTGATCCGGCACCTCGCCGACCGGGTCAGCGTGATGTACCTCGGCCGGACGGTCGAGCAGGGCGAGGTCTCCGCCGTCTTCGACCGCCCCCGCCACCCGTACACCCGCGCCCTGCTCTCCGCCGTCCCGCTGCCCGACCCCGCCGCCGAGCGCGCCCGCGACCGCATCCTGCTGGCCGGCGACCCGCCCCCGCCCACCGAGCGCCGCACCGGCTGCGTCTTCCGCACCCGCTGCCCGCGCTACGCCGCGCTCACCGCCCCGGCGGACCGGGCCCGCTGCGAACAGGAGCGGCCGGCCCTGCTCGGCGCCCCCGGGGCGGACCACCAGGCGGCCTGCCACCACCCGGAGCCGGCAACCCGGGGGCAGTGACAATCGGTGATCACTCGAACACGATTCGGTGGATCCGGTCGGCGGCGTGTAAAGTCTTCGACGTCAGCAAGCGCCGCTAGCTCAGTTGGTTAGAGCAGCTGACTCTTAATCAGCGGGTCCGGGGTTCGAGTCCCTGGCGGCGCACATGGCAAGGTCTCAGGCCGTCCACTCCGGTGGGCGGCCTGAGGCGTTTCCGGGCCGGGTAGGCCTCTCCCCATGAACTCCCCCGACACCGGCACCCGGCCCCTGGCCGAGGAACTGCTGCTGCTCTGCGCCGACCCGGCGGACGGACGCCTTCGGATCCCCGCCCTCACCCTCTCGACGGCAGTCGCGGGCGCCGTCCTCGCCGAGCTCCAGCTGGCCGGCACGATCACCGTCGACGGGCGCCGGATCACCGGCCACCGGCCGCCGGGCGGCCAGGACGAACTCGCCGCCGCCGTCCTGGCCGACCTCGGGCAGGCGGGCGAGGGCCGGCCCCGGACCCTCGAACACGCGCTGCGCGCGCTGACCCACCCGCACGGCCGGGCGACCCACCACCACCTGGACCGGATGGTCGGGCAGGGCGTGCTGACCGTCCGGAGCCACCGCTTCCTCGGGCTGCCCTACCGCCGCTGGACGGCCGTGCGGCCGGACGCCGGAGCGCTGATCGCCGCCCGGACGGCGGCCACGCTGGCGCGCGCCGGGCTCTCCGGGCTCTCCGGTCTCTCTGGTCCGACTGGTCTCTCTGGTCCGACCGGTGCGGCTGATCCGACCGATCCGGCCGACGAGCGCGACCGGCAGCTGGCCGGCCTGATCGGGGCGGCCGGGCTGGAGCGCCGGCTCTACCGGGGTCCGGACGGCGCCGAGACCCGGCACGCCGTCCGGCAGCTGGCCCGCGACCTGCCGGTCCCCCGGGCCGTGAAGCGGGAGATCACCCGGCGGAGGTCCCAGTCCGGGGGCTGATCCGTGCTCCGGCACCCGCCCTCGCGGCCTCCGGCTCCCGGGCCGACCGCTCAGTGGGTGTCGAGCACCGCCGAGGCCACCGCGTCCGGGCGGTCGAACATCACCAGGTGCCCGGCCGGGGCGGTGGTGCGGAAGTCCGCCCCGAGCAGTGCCGCCAGCTCCCGCTGCCGGGCCAGCCAGTCCTCGGTGCGGCGGGTCCGGCAGCCGTCGTCGGCGGCCAACACGGTCACCGGCAGGTCCTCGGCCAGCGGCCGGATGCGCCGCAGCTCGTCCAGTTCGGCGGCCGTGTCGAGGTAGCGGCCGTTCTCCCGCAGCAGCGCGCGCAGCGCCCGCCCGGTGCGGTAGCAGTGCCGGACCAGCGGCGCCGGGGCGAGATCCTCGCGGCGGACGGTGGACAGCCGGGCCATGGCCCGGCGGGCGGTCGGGCCCAGCAGGTAGGGCACGGCGAGGGCGGTGGCGGCGCCGGCCACCGCCCGGGCCGCCAGGTCGCGCGCGGCGGGTGCCGGGTAGGGCCGGGCCGCCGCCTCCACGCTGCCGTCGACCAGCACCAGCCCGGCGGTCCGCTCGGGGTGCAGCCGGGCGAAGGCCTCGACGTGGAAGCCGGCCAGCGAGTGCCCGACCACGGTGCAGGGCTCCCGCAGCCCGAGGCCGTCCAGCACCGCCCGGATCCGCCCGGCCTCGCCGGCCGCCGTCGGCGCGGGCCGCCCGGTGGCGGGCTCCCCGGCGCTCAGCCCGTAACCGGGCCGGTCGAAGCGGACCACGGTGCGGTACGGGGTGAGGAAGGGGACGACCAGGTCCCAGTCGAACCAGCTGCTGCCGAGGCCGCCGGAGAGCAGGCAGACCGGGCCGCTGCCCTCGGTGCGGACGTGCAGCGGGACGCCGTCGACGCGCAGGAAGCGCGCCCGGTCGACGGCCTCCGGTCCGGCGGTGCTCATGTCGGCCTCCGTCCCGGGGACGGTTCGGTCGGTCGGCGCCGCCCCTCGTCCCCCTGGTTCACCTCGGCGTCCTCGGCGTCCTCGTCCGTACCGTCCGAGCGGGCGACGCCCAGGGCCAGCAGGCCGAGCCAGAGCGCGACCAGCAGCACCTGGAGCCGCTGCCCGGCCCCGAGCGCCCAGGTGCCGCGCCCGGCCTGGAAGGCGGCGATCGAGGCGAGGCTCCAGCCGGTGGCGAGCAGTTCGGCGCCCAGCAGCCAGGGCCCGAACCGGCGCACCGGCGGCCACCAGCGGTAGCGCCGGGCGGCCACGGTGAGCGAGACCAGCGCGGTGAGCGCCCCGGCCATGGCGAGGCTGCTGGTGACCGCGTGCGCGGTGTGGGTGGCGGGGACGAGCCCGGCGGTCTCCCGGGCGGCGCACATCTCGTCGCTGGTGGGGGCGCAGCTGAGCGGCAGCCGGGAGTCGGCGGCGGTCGCGGCGCCGAACAGGGCGAGCGCGGACCAGCCGGCCAGCGCCCAGCGCCGCCGCCGCGAGGCCCCGACCCGCCCGGTGGCGAGGGCGGTGCCGGCGGCGGCGAGCAGGCAGAGCCCGGCGGCCAGGTCGGTGGCCCGGAACAGGCCGCCCAGCGGCTGGTCCTCGGCGGCGAGTTCGCTGATGTACGCCTGCACCGGGTCGAGTCCGGTGCTCAGCACGACCTCCAGCACCCAGGCGGTGTACGCCACGGCGCTGAGCAGCAGCAGGGTGGCGACCGTCGTCCGCGCGGCGCGGTGGCCTGGCTGGGGGCGGGGCACCGTTCCACCCTAACCAGCGGCGAACTCCGGACCAACCGGAAGGAAAGGGGTGGATCGATCGGCCGCCGCCCGGGTCGTTCGCGGGTGCCCGGGCACGACCCGGGGACGACCCGGGGGCAGCCCGGCGACGGTTCGGTGATGGCTCGGTGATGGTTCGAGGCACCCCTCGGAACCGTGTATTGTTTTCCAGGTCAGCAGGCGCCGCTAGCTCAGTTGGTTAGAGCAGCTGACTCTTAATCAGCGGGTCCGGGGTTCGAGTCCCTGGCGGCGCACAGACATTTGGGGAGCCTCTCGCAGCAGCGAGGGGCTCCCCGATTTTTTGGCCTCCGACGTCCGTTTTGCGTGTGATGTCGGTCTCGATTGGCGATCCGCCGGAGCTATCCGGCCCGTTCTGCTCGTCCAGGGCAGTAAAACCGGAATCGGGACAAAGGTCCCCAACCGCCGATGTCCCCGTCCGTGCCGGGCTGCCTCGATGCGCCCGCAGGAAAGGCCGCGCTTTGTCCAGAAACGCCCAGGGCGGCCGTCGCACGCCGTCGATCAGTCTCCGGCCGGTCAAACGGCTCAAGCGCTCCGCCGGCCCGGCCGGCGGGTCCGGCGGGTCCGGCGGCAGGAAGCCGCGACGTCCGAAGCGCACCGGCTGGCGCCGGCTGATACCCACCTGGCGGATGACCCTGCTGGGCTTCGGCTCCGCGCTGCTGCTCGGCATCGGTCTGTTCGCCCTCGGGATCGCCCTGGTGAAGGTGCCGGACGCGCACGCCGCCGCCACCGCCCAGAGCAACACCTGGCTCTACGCGGACGGTTCGGTGCTCACCCGCACCGGCCAGACCAACCGGCAGAACGTCTCCCTGGACAAGGTCTCCCCCGCCGCCCAGCACGCCGCGCTGGCCGCCGAGGACCGGAACTTCTACAACGAGGGCGCGGTCAACGTCCAGGGCCTGGCCCGGGCCGCGGTCAACACCGCCAAGGGCCAGGGCACCCAGGGCGGCTCCACCATCACCCAGCAGTACGTGAAGAACACGTACCTGAACCAGAAGCAGTCGGTCACCCGCAAGGTGAAGGAACTGTTCATCGCCATCAAGGTGGACGCCACCGAGAGCAAGAACGACATCCTCTCCGGCTACCTGAACACCTCCTACTACGGCCGCGGCGCCTACGGCATCCAGGCCGCCTCCCAGGCGTACTTCGGCATCGACGCGTCCGCCCTCGATCCCGCCCAGGGCGCCTACCTGGCCACCCTGCTGAACGCCCCGAGCGCCTACGACGTCGCCACCGCGACCGCGGCGGGCAAGCAGAACGCCGTCAACCGCTGGAACTACGTGCTCGACGGCATGGTCAAGGAGGGCTGGCTCTCCGCGGACGAGCGGGCCAGGACCGCCTTCCCGGAGGTCCGGGACCCCCAGCCCAACCCGGGCCTGTCCGGCCAGGCCGGCTACCTGGTCGACGCGGCCACCCAGTACCTCACCTCCAGCGGCGTGATCAACGAGACCGAGCTGGCCAAGGGCGGCTACACGATCAAGCTGAGCATCGACCCGGCCCGCCAGCAGGCCCTCCAGGACTCCGTCCAGGCCCAGCTGCACGACAGCCTGAACCCGGACAAGCGGAAGAAGGACGCGGCCGCCCAGGCCGGCGCCGCCTCGGTGGACCCGAAGACCGGCGCGGTCGTCGCCCTGTACGGCGGCGTCGACTACGTGAAGCACTACGTCGACAACGCCACCCGGCGCGACTACCAGGCCGGCTCGACCTTCAAGGCGATCGCGCTGGCCGCCGCCTTCGAGAACAACGCCAAGACCCAGGAGGGTCGCACCGTCACCCCGCGTACGGTGTACGACGGCACCAGCGGCCGGAAGGTCCGCGGCGGCAAGGGCACCCCGTACGCGCCGCCGAACGAGGGCGACAAGAGCTACGGCCAGATCACCCTCCAGCAGGCCACCGACTGGTCGGTCAACTCGGCGTTCGCGCAGCTCGCGCAGGACACCGGGCTCCAGAAGGTCAAGGACACCGCCGTCGCGATGGGCCTGCCCGGCAACACCCCGGGCCTCGACCCGGTGCCGTCCATCCCGCTGGGCGCGGCCACCCCGAGCGTGCTCGACATGGCGGGCGTGTACGCCACGCTGGACAACGGCGGCAAGCAGATCACCCCGTGGCTGGTGCAGTCGGTGGACCGTGAGGGCGAGAACGTCGCGCTGCCCGCGCACAAGACCACCCAGGCGATCAGCGAGGACACCGCCAACCAGGTCACCTCGATGCTCCAGGGCGTGGTAAGCGACCCGGGCGGCACCGGCTGGCGAGCCAAGGGCCTCGGCCGACCGGTGGCGGGCAAGACCGGCACCACCGACGACCAGAAGTCGGTCTGGTTCGTGGGCTACACCCCCGAGCTGGTCACCTCGGTCGCCCTGTTCGGCCAGGACCCGGGCAATGGCTCCCAGGTCAGCCTGAGCGGCGTCGGCGGCATCGACGGCGCGGCCGGCGGCCAGTTCCCGGCCCAGATCTGGACCAGCTACATGAAGTCCGCGCTCAAGGGCCAGCCGGTCAGCGACTTCGCCACTCCGGCGGGCGGCGACTCCTCGGGCGCCACCGACCTGCCGACCGCCCCGAGCACGCCGAGCAGCGCCCCGTCGACGGGCGCCCCCAGCGGCGCTCCGAGCACCGGCCCCACCACGGCGCCGGGCGACGGCTCGGGCTCGACCCCGTCGGGCGGCACCGACGGCGGCGCGACCACCGCGCCGACGGCCCCGCCGACCAGCCAGCCCACCACCCAGCCCACCCGGCCGCCCCGGCCCACCTCGAAGCCGACGCAGACCACCCAGCCGACCGCGCCCCCGACCAGCCAGCCGACCGGCCAGCCCACGGGCGGGACGGGCGGGACGGACGCGCTCACGGGGGCGGGCGCCTCGTCCCGGTCCGGGGGCTGACGGGGTCCGATCACCCCGGCCCGTTCACTCGGCCCCGGCCGCCCGCTCTCAGCTGAGACCGGGCGGCCGGGGCCGAGTGATTTCGCCGCCGCGTACGGTGAAGGGCAGGACCGAATGACGGAATGGCGCCTTACCCGATCATTGGTATGACTGTCACAATGCGGCCGTGCACAGATCAACGGCCTCGCCCACCCTCCCTTCGGGCAGAACCCTCGGCCTCGGCCTCGCGCTCGTCTCCGCCTTCGCCTTCGGCGGCTCCGGCACCGCGGCCAAGCCGCTGATAGAGGCCGGACTCTCCCCCCTGCACGTGGTGTGGCTCCGCGTCACCGGGGCGGCGGTGGCACTCCTCCCGATCGCCTACCGGCACCGGGACGCCGTCCTGCGCCGCCCCGGCCTGCTGCTCGGCTTCGGCCTGCTCGCCGTGGCGGGCGTCCAGGCCTGCTACTTCGCGGCGATCTCCCGCATCCCGGTCGGCGTCGCCCTGCTCATCGAGTACCTCGGCCCGCCGCTGCTGATCGGCTACGTCAAGTTCGTCCAGCGCAAGCCGATCACCCGCGGCGCGGCCATCGGCGCCGGCGTCGCGGTGGCCGGGCTGGCCTGCGTGGTCGAGGTCTGGAACGGTCTGAGCTTCGACGCGCTGGGCGTGCTGTTCGCCCTCGGCGCGGCCTTCTGCCAGGTCGGCTACTTCGTGCTCGCCGACGCCGGCCGGCACGGCGACCGCCCGGTCGACCCGCTCGCCGTCAGCGCGTTCGGGCTGCTCGTCGGCGCGGTGCTGCTCACCGTCCTCACCCGGCCGTGGCAGGCCGACTGGAGCCGGCTCGGCGGGTCGGTGGTGATGAACGGGCACACCCTGCCCGCGTTCGTCCCGGCCGCGTGGATGGTCCTGATCGCGACCGTGCTCGCCTACCTGACCGGGGTGATCTCGGTCGGCTACCTCTCGCCGCCGATCGCCGGGGTGGTCGCCAACCTGGAGGCCGTGGTCGCCACCGTGACGGCCTGGGTGCTGCTCGGCGAGCACCTCGGGGTGCCGCAGATCGCGGGCGGCCTGCTGGTGCTGACCGGCGCCTTCGCGGCGCAGGCGAGCAAGCCCGCGGAGGCGGGTTCGGGGGCTGGGACGGGTTCGGGCTCGGGAACGGGATCGGGATCGGGCTCGGGTTCAGACGCGGGGGCCGACGGCCCTGGAGCCGCCGGGCCCGGGGTCCCCGACCGGGTGGCCGCCGAGCGCGGGATCAGCGGCCGGTCCAGCCGAACCAGTCGAGGTGACTGAGCGGCCACACGACGGCCGACACCGGGCCGACCACGTTGTCCACCGGCACGGCGCCGCCGCCCGGGCCGTGCTGGTGGTACCGGGAGTCCGCGGAGTCGCTGCGGTGGTCGCCCTCGACCCAGACGTAGCCCGAGGGCACCTTCACCGGCCCGAAGTCCAGCCCGGCGCAGGAGTCGTCCCCGGGGTGCAGGTACGGCTCGTCGACCTTCCGCCCGTCGACGGTCAGTGTGGTGCCCTCGCACTGCACGGTCTGGCCGCCGGTCGCGATGACCCGCTTGACCAGGTAGTTGTCGTCCTTCGGCGGCACCAGGCCGACGAAGCTGAGCACCGAGCTCACGGTGTTGGTGACCGGGTTCGGGTCGGTCGGCTGCGGCGGCAGCCAGCCCCCCGGGTCCTTGAACACCACCGGCTGCCCCGGCTCCGGCTCCCAGCCGGTCAGCGGCGCCAGCTTGTTCACGCCGACCCGGTCGCCGATCCGCAGGGTGTTCTCCATCGAGCCGGACGGGATGGTGAACACCTGGAACAGGCAGGTCTTGATCAGCAGCGCGACCACCAGGCCGACCGCCGCCATCACCGGCAGCTCGATCCACCACGGCCGGGGACGCCGGCCCGCGCGGCGGTCCGTACGGCCGCGCGAACCGCGCGCCCGACGGCGGGCCTCGGCGCGGCCGCCGGACACCTCGTGGACGTTCGACGCGGAGCCGCTGGGGGCTCCGGCCCCGCTGGGCGTTTCGGGCAGGTTCACCGCCATCGTCGCTGCTCCACCTCTCCGGCTGGGGAAACCTGCACGCTACGCCAACCGTGGAGCCTGACGAAATCGGTCATTTAGCCGCCGCCGACATCGCCGGGTGTCCCAGGGGAGCCCCGGGGGGCGCACCGGGGATCACCGGGGGTCACCTGGGAACGGCCGGGAGGGGCCGGGAACGACCGGGGCCCGCTGCCGGCGGTCCGCTCCGTCTCCGTCTCCGGGTGGGGTGCGGGCTCTGGGCGCGGGGCCTCCGGGCGTGCGGGCTCCGGCCCGGTCAGGCGCGGGCGAT
The DNA here is from genome assembly GCF_042883725.1 of Kitasatospora sp. NPDC058184. NCBI lineage: Bacteria > Bacillati > Actinomycetota > Actinomycetes > Kitasatosporales > Streptomycetaceae > Kitasatospora > Kitasatospora sp. NPDC058184. Next base: position 200,618 of record NZ_JBHVVE010000014.1, on the reverse strand, counting down.
GGCCTCGTGGTGGCGGATGACCTCGGCGATGATGAAGTTCAGGAACTTCTCCGCGAAGACCGGGTCCAGCTTCGCCCCCGCCGCCAGCTCCCGCAGCCGCTTGATCTGGTCCCGCTCGCGCGCCGGGTCGGCCGGCGGCAGCTTGTGCTCGGCCTTGAGCCGGCCGACCCGCTGGGTCGCCTTGAAACGCTCGGCCAGCATGTGGACCACCGCGGCGTCGATGTTGTCGATGCTCTCGCGCAGGCTGGTCAGCTCGGCCCGTACGGCGTCGTCGATCCCCTGGGGCAGAGCGGCGTCGGGGGTCGTGGAGTGGTCCGTCATCGGGGCGGCTCCCGGTGTCTGGAGTGGGCGCCCGACCGTACGCCGGCCGGGCTCGGGCCCGGGCAAATCTAACAGGGCCCCCGCTCCGGCCCCGCACCGTCGAACAGAACCGTCCACGATCCGGACAGTGCCCCGGAGCCGCCCGCCGGCACCGCGCACCGCCTCCCCGCTGCGGCGTGACACGCCGGAGCGGGGAGGCCCCTGCCCGTAGGCTGGGGCACGCATGACCGGAAGTGACCGCTCGAACACTCTCCCTCAGCACTGGAGGAACCGATCGTGGCAACCACCCGCACCGCCCGTACGGCCTGGGAGGGCAACCTCGTCGCCGGCCAGGGCCAGGTGACCTTCGAATCGTCCGGCATCGGCACGTACCCGGTGTCCTGGCCGTCCCGCGCCGAGCAGGCCAACGGCAAGACCAGCCCGGAGGAGCTCATCGCCGGCGCCCACTCGGCGTGCTTCTCGATGGCCCTCTCCCACGGCCTCACCGGCGCCGGCACCCCGCCCACCACGCTGGAGACCCAGGCCGACGTCACCTTCCAGCCGGGCGAGGGCATCACCGGCATCCACCTGACCGTCACCGGCACGGTGCCGGGCCTGGACGAGGCGGGCTTCGTCAAGGCCGCCGAGGACGCCAAGGCCAACTGCCCGGTCAGCCAGGCCCTGACCGGCACCACCATCACCCTCACCGCCAAGCTGGCCTGAACCGCACCCCTCTTCTCCTCTTCTTCTTCACCGCGCCCCTCGGGGACCGGCCGGCGTCCGGCTCCCGGCCGGTGTCCGGCCCGCGGTCGGCGCGCGACCGGTCCGCGTCCGGCGCACGGTCGGCGCCCAGGGGCGCGGCTTCAGCGCACGCGCCCCTGGCGCACATCATGTGATGTGCACCGGGGGCGTCTGCACGTACCGCCATTCATGATCACAAAGCGGGCGAATCACCCTGGCGGCGGTCACCGCGTGTTGCCGTCGCGGCCTATGATCGGCCGCAGCGCCCTGTCCTTCAGGCGGGTCCCCGCGCACCGGCGCCCCACGACGGGCGGCCCCGCAGCGGACCGACTCCGAGGACCACGACAGAGTGCGGAGCCGACCGCCGGGTCCCGACTGGCCGGCCGGACATCGTCAAGCGTCAGCAGCGGACGGGAGCATGCCGTGCCGGGCCAGAACGAGGGGGCCGACGCACACCACCCGGGCGGGCGGCACGAGGAGTCACCGTGCCACCGCCACCTCGCCTCTCCGGTCCTGGAACCGGTCCTCGATCCGGCCCTTGAACCGACCCTGGGACCCACCGCCGGATCAGCCGTCGGACCTGTCGTCGGACCTGTCGTCGGATCGACCGGCGGAACGGGCGGCGGGCCCGTCTCCGGATCCGTCACCGGGCCGGCCGCGGGGCCCGTCACCTCCTTCACCGCCTGCGGGACGCTGACCGAGCCGGAGCCGCTGCTCTGCCCCACCTGCGCGGCCCCGCTCAGCGGCGACGCCCGCCGGGAGCGGGGGCTCACCCGCGGCAGCGGCCGGGAGAGCATCGACACCGACCGGCTGCTGGCGGCGCTGCGGGCCAGCGAGTCCCGGTTCCGGGCCGCCTTCTGCGACGCCGTCATCGGCATGGCCCTGATCGATGCCGAGGACCGGATCATCGAGGTCAACCCCGCCTTCGCCGCCCTGATCGGACAGGGCGTCGGCGACCTGGTCCGCACCCACCTGCACGAGATCATCGACCCGGAGGGCATGCCGGACCGGCTCTTCTCCGAACTCGTCCGCGGCGAGCGGGAACGGTTCCGCGTGGAGAAACAGCTCAAGCACCGCGAGGGCCACACGGTCTGGAGCAAGGTCACCGTCTCGCTGATCCGGGACGGCGCCGGGGACCCCCTCTACACCCTCGCGCTGGTCGAGGACATCACCGAGCAGCGCCGACTCGGCGACCGGCTGGAGTACCAGGCCCTGCACGACCCGCTGACCCGGCTGCCCAACCGGACCTACTTCTTCGAGCGGCTCGACGCCGCCTGCCTCGCGCCGGCCGACCAGCCGGGCCCGGTCGGCGCCCCGGACGAACGCCGGGTCGGGGTCTGCTACCTGGACCTCGACGGCTTCGCGGCGATCAACGAGGCGCTCGGCCACCACATCGGCGACCAGCTGCTGATCGCCGTCGCCACCCGGCTGCGGCGCGGCTTCGACGGGCGCGACACCCACCTGGTGGCCCGGATGGGCGGCGACGAGTTCGCCGTGCTGGTCACCGACAGCCTGGGCAGCGAGCAGCTGACCGAACTGGCCGCCCGGATCCTGGAGGTGCTGGAACGTCCCTTCGACGTGGCCGGGCACCGGCTGGTGGTCACCGCCAGCGTCGGCGTGGTCGAGCGGTCCGTGCACGAGACCACCTCGACCGACCTGGTCAAGGACGCCGACGCCACGCTCTACTGGTCCAAGGCCGACGGCCGCGCCCGCTGGACCCTCTACGACCCGGACCGCGGCGCCCACCAGCTCACCCGGCAGCTGCTCGCCACCGCGCTCCGCCCGGCCCTGGAACGCGGCGAGTTCGCGATCGAGTACCAGCCGCTGGTCGGCCTGGCCGACGGCACCGTGCACGGCGCGGAGGCGCTGGTCCGCTGGCGCCACCCCCGCTACGGGACACTCTCCCCGGACCGCTTCATCCCGCTCGCCGAGGAGACCGGCGCGATCGTGCCGCTCGGGACCTGGGTACTGGAGGAGTCCTGCCGCCAGGCCCGGCAGTGGCTCGCCGAGTTCCCCGAGACCGAGACCTTCGTGAGCGTCAACCTCGCCGCCCGCCAGATCTGGGACTCCGACATCGTCGCCGACGTCGCCCGGGCCCTCGAACGCACCGGCCTGCCGGCCCGGCTGCTCCAACTGGAGATCACCGAGAGCGCCCTGCTCGGCCCCGGCGGCCGGCCCCTCCAGGCCCTCCAGGCGCTCGCCGACATGGGCGTGCGGATCGCGATCGACGACTTCGGCACCGGCTACTCCAACCTGGCCTACCTCTCCCGGCTGCCGGTGCACGTGCTCAAGCTCGACGGCACCTTCATCGAGGGCTTCCGCGAGCCCTCCCCGACGGACCGGCCCGGCCGCCCGGAACTCGGCTCCCGCCGCAGCGACGCGGACGAGCAGATCGTCGGCGCGATGGTGCAGCTCGCCCACACCCTCGGCCTGACCGTCACCGCCGAGGGCATCGAGAGCGCCGCCCAGGCCGAACGCCTGCGGCTGACCGGCTGCGACACCGCCCAGGGCTGGTACTTCGCCCGCCCCGGCGAGGCCGAACTCGTCGCGGCCATACTCCGCGACGGCCGCCCCGCCCTACAGGGCCGCTAGCCGCGGGAGGCGGGCCGGAACGGGACGAGGCCTCGGCCGGCGCCCGCCCGGAGCCGGCACTTCGCCCGCCCCCGGCGAAGCCGAACCGGCCGCAGTGAGCAACAGCCGAGGGCCGGCGGGCCGACGGGTCGGTCCGCCCGGCCCGCGGTGGTGTGGCCCACCACCGCGTGGCGCTCGGCCCGCGCCCCGGCCGGCCCGGGGCGTCGAACCTCCCGGCGGCGGTCACGGCTGTAGCAGGACCGCAGGCCGTCGGTCCCGCCACAGCCGTCAGGCCGCAGCCGTCACACCGTCGCCGTCAGGCCGTACGCCTCGGCGATCAGGCCGTACGAGCGGAGCCGGGCCTCGTGGCCGTGGATGTGGGAGGTGACCATCAGCTCGTCCACGCCGGTCCGCTTGCGCAGGGCCTCCAGCCCGTCGGCGACCCGGCCCGGGTCGCCGAGCACGACGTTGTCGAGCCAGCTGTCGATGAAGTCGGCCTCGACCGGGCTGTACGGGTACTCCTCGGCCTCCTGCGGGGTGGGGATCGGGCCGGGGTTGCCGCGCCGCAGGCGGAGCATGCCGAGGGCCGCGGAGCGGGCGAGGCGCCGGGCCGAGGTCTCGTCGTCGGCGGCGACCGCGCTCACGCCGATCAGCGCGTACGGCTCGGCGAGCACGGCGGAGGGGCGGAAGGACGAGCGGTAGAGGTCCAGCGCCGGGACGGTGTTGGCGCTGCTGAAGTGGTGGGCGAAGGCGAACGGGAGGCCGAGGCGCCCCGCGAGCTGGGCGCTGAAGCCGGAGGAGCCGAGCAGCCAGACCGGCGGGCGGCCCTCGCCCTTGGGGACGGCCGTCAGCCGGGCGTACGGGTGGCCGTCCGGGAAGTCGCCGTCGAGGAAGTGGGTCAGCTCGGCGAGTTGCTGCGGGAAGTCGTCCGCGCCTTCGGCGAGGCCGCGGCGCAGCGCCCGGGCGGTGGCCTGGTCGGTGCCGGGGGCGCGGCCGAGTCCGAGGTCGATCCGCCCGGGGTGCAGGGCTTCCAGCAGGCCGAACTGCTCGGCGATGGCCAGCGGGGCGTGGTTGGGGAGCATGACGCCGCCGGAGCCGAGCCGCAGCGTGGTGGTGTTGGCCCCGAGGTGGGCGAGCAGGACGGCGGGGGTGGAGCTGGCCACTCCGGGCATGCCGTGGTGCTCGGCCACCCAGAAGCGGTGGTAGCCCCACTGTTCGGCCTGGCGGGCCAGTTCGGTGGTGGCGGCGAGGGCCTCGGCGGGCGTGTGGCCGACGCCGACCGTGGCCAGGTCGAGGATGGAGAGCGGGGCGGGTGCCGTTCCCCGGGCGGTGCCCCGGATCGCCGTGTCGGCCGCCGGTTCGGCCCCGTGCTCCTGCTGGTCCTCGGTGGTCATCCCGTCCGCCCTCCTGGCTGCCGTCCTTGAGCCGACCGTCGTGGCCGGCCGCGCGGGCCCGGGTGGTCCGCCGGTCGCTGTCGCCGACCGGGGTCAACCACGGCCGGGGGCTCGCTGTTCCCGCCTCGGGGATGTCGTCCGGCCACGGTCCGAGTGGGTTTCGGCCATTTCGCACGGGCGTCCGACCGACCGTTCGGCTGACGGAGAGCCAGTGGGCGAACACGGCTGGCGACTTCCCGCCAGCGCCGGAAGTCGCCAGCCCGGGCCCTCGCGACCGGGGGTCGGCGTCCGGCAGGCTTGGGCCCAGAGGCGGACCGCCGGAGCGGGATCCGCACTCCACCAGCAAGATCGTCGGGCTGGACCAGCACCGGACGATCACTGCGAGCCCTCGGCGCGGCACCCCGCCCCGGGGGCTCGTTCGGTTTCGGCGGCCCTCCGCCGCCCGGGCGCCCCTCACCCCGGCCGACCCGGACATACGGCCCGGACACACGGCCCGCCGCCTCGGGGCACGGCCGGAATCAGCACTCGTGATCCATGCCATACCGGGGTGCTTCATGGCATGAAAAGTCGAGGCGCTAGCGTTGACCCCTGCAGCCACCTGCTCCCCCGGGAGGCACGGAGGGAGTAAAGGGTCTTGAACTTCGTGGCCGCGATCGGATCCTCGTGGATCTGCGCGCTGGCGCTCGTCGCCGTGCTCGGGGACGCCCTCCTGCCGTTCATCCCCAGCGGGACGCTGGTCATCCTGGCCGTGCTCAAGACCTCGCAGATCAACGGCGCGCCCCTGATGCTCGGACTGGGCGTGGCGGTGGCCTCCTTCCTGGGCGACCTCCTGCTGCTGAACCTGGCCCGGCGCGGCGCCCCGGTGCTGCACCGCCGGCTCGCCCGGCGCCCGAAACTGGCGGCCAGCGTGACCCGGGTCCAGGAGGCCCTGATCGAACGCCCCCACGGAGCGGCCGCCGCGATGGTGGTGGTCGCCCGGTTCGTCCCGGCCGGCCGGACCGTCCTCGACCTGGCCATCGGCCACTCCCCCGCCCATCCGCACCGGTTCCTGCACTGGTCGGCACTGGCGGCGCTGGTCTGGGCCGCCTACATCGTGACGCTGGGCTGGCTGAACAGCCACTGGTTCAACACCGCCTGGCTGAGCCTCGTGGTCTCCTGCGCGGCGGCCACCGCCATCAGCACCGCGATCGCGCGCATGGTGCGCCGCACCCGGCGACTCGCCGCACTCTGACGGCCCTCCCGGCCGCCTCTCCCCCTTCTCTCCCTCCTTTCCCCTCCCTCCCGGCCCGCCCGGAGCGGCCCCATAGCGGGCTTCGGGCTGCCCGGCCCAGCAAGGGGCAAAAGTTTTCCCAAAAGGGCGACCAACCGGGCCGAACGCTGACGAACTCCGGCGGGGAGCGGACCGACCGGCGGTAGCGTACTGACCGGACCGCACGGGGCGGGAAGCGTCACAGGACGGCAACAGTCGAGGCATCCCCGCAGCCCAGCCGTACGCGCCCGGCGTGTTGAGAGTCGTCAGCGCTCGGCGACCTTGGTGGCCGCTGCGGCGACATGACATGCTAACGGCGGAATATTCATCAATTGCCCGATTTGACCGGTGCGGCCGTGGGCCGCCCTCACCACCGGTATCGGCACCCAGGGGAGACCATGACCAGCATCTCGCGCAGGACGGTGCTCAGCGCAACCGCCGCGACCGCGGCCCTCGGCGCGGTCGCGGCCTGCTCCAGCGGCGGGTCCGGCTCGGGCCAGGGCTCCCCCTCCCCCGGCCCCGGCGGCGCGAGCACCACCCAGGGCGGCAGCGGCGACCCCACCCAGGCGGTGGTGCCCAAGGGCACCCCGATCGGCGACGGTTCCAACGCGGACACCGGCCCGCAGCCGAACCAGCCCAAGCCCGAGAAGCTCAAGCCGGGCGAGCGGCCGCCCCAGTTCGTGGTCTTCTCCTGGGACGGCGCCGGCGGCACCGAGGACGGCCAGTTCCCCCGCTTCCTGAAGCTGGCGGAGCAGCACAAGGCCACGATGACCTTCTTCCTCTCGGGCATCTACGCCCTGCCCAAGGGCAAGGCGGACCTCTACCACCCGCCGAAGCACTCGGTCGGCGCCTCCGACATCCCGTACCTGTCGGACGGCGCGGTGAAGAGCACACTCAAGCTCGTCAGCCAGGCCTGGCTGGCCGGGCACGAGATCGGCACCCACTTCAACGGGCACTTCTGCTCCAGCCGTCCGGACAAGAATGGGGTCAACGTGTGGACCCCGGAGGACTGGCAGAGCGAGATCGACCAGGCGATCGGCTTCGTCACCCAGTGGCGGACCAACACCGGTTTCACCGATGTCGACCCGCTCCCCTTCGACTACAAGAAGGAGCTGATCGGCGGCCGCACCCCGTGCCTGGAGGGCCAGAAGGCGCTGCTGCCGACCATCGCCAAGCTGGGCTGGAAGTACGACGCCAGTTCCTCGGGCGGCCTGCAGATATGGCCGCAGAAGGTGCAGGACGGCAAGGTCTGGGACTTCCCGCTGCAGTCCATCCCGTTCCCCGGGCACACCTTCCAGGTCCTGTCGATGGACTACAACATCCTGGCCAACCAGTCCGCCGGCAGCACCAAGGGCGACCCGGCCAAGTACGGCGACTGGCGCACCCAGGCCACCAACTCCTACCTGGCGGGCTTCGAGCGCGCGTACAACGGCAACCGCGCGCCGTTCTTCGTCGGCAACCACTTCGAGCAGTGGAACGGCGGCATCTACATGGACGCCGTCGAGGAGACCCTCAAGACCATCGCGGGCAAGCCCGACGTCCGACTGGTCTCCTTCAAGCAGCTCGTCGAGTGGCTGGAGGTGCAGGACCAGTCCACCCTGCGCAAGCTGCGCTCGCTCAACGTCGGCCAGGCGCCGGCGGGCGGCTGGGAGAGCTTCCTCGGCACGGCGGGCTGACCCGCCGGGGAGCGGCGGGACGGGGCACCGGCGGCGGCCGGCGGGGGTGCGGGCCCCCGCCGGCCGTCGGCGTTCCGGGACGGACCGGCTACCCGGCGGTGAGGGCGTCCGCGAGCAGGATGCGGACGATGCGGTCCGCCCCGGCCTCGCCCCAGAGGATCGAGTAGTGGTTGGTGTCCGGCACCGGCGAGGCCGGAACCCGCTCCGAGTCCAGTCCGGCCAGCCCGATCCGCTCGTGGTCGTAGAGGCCCTGCGGCTCGTCGAACAGGCCGCGCTCGGCCCAGATCAGGTCGGCCGGGCAGGGCAGCCGGTGCACGGCGGCGGCCGCGTCCTCGTCCAGCAGGACCTGGGCGCCGTCGGCCTGCACGGCCTCCAGCACGCAGGAGGAGCGCAGTTCGGGCTCAGCGCCGACCAGGTCGCGCTGGGTGTAGGCGTCGATCCCCTCGGTCCACTCGCCGGCGAAGGCGGGGTGCCCGCGCCAGAACTCCCGGTAGGCCTCCCGGTCCGGGAAGGTCGTGGACAGCCGGGCCAGCGCGGGGCCGAGCACCGCGGCCAGGGCGTCCTCCTCGCGGACGCCCTGCGGCAGCGGGAAGGTCACCGCCCCGTCGACCAGCAGGACGCGGCGGACGAGGTCGGGGTGCCGGACGGCGGCCAGGGCGGTGACCCAGGCCCCCATCGAGTGGCCGACCACCGTGACGGGCCCCGAGCCGAGCGCGCCGATCAGCGCGGCCACGTCGTCGGCGTGCCGGGCCAGTCCGTACGGTCCGGTGACCGAGCGGCTGGCGCCGCGGCCCCGCAGGTCGGGCGCGAGCAGGGTGACCCGGCCGGCGAGCCGGCGGGCGACCTCGTACCAGGCGAGGCCGTTGGCGGTGATGCCGTGCACCGCCACGACCGTCGGGGCCTGCGGGTCCTCGGCGGGCCAGCGCAGGACGGCCAGGTCCCCACCGGGCACGGGGACGGTCAACTCCTCGGGCTTCAGCGGCGACTGGCTCACGCGGGGGTACCTCCGGTGGGGTGGGCGGTTCCGAGGCCGGCCGGCGCCGGGGCGGAACGGCCGGTGCGGGCGGATCGGATGCGGGCAGGCAGTCTAGCCAGGCCGCCGGGCAGCAGGTAGACCACGGCGACGAACAGGGCGCCCAGCAGGAACAGGGGTTGGGAGAGCGGCACGCGCAGCACCGCCGGAAGGTCGGCGACGGCCGACGAGTTGGCGAGGTCGCCGAGCCGGTGGCTCGCCCAGGTGTAGAGGACACCGCCGAGCAGCGGCCCCCAGCGGGTGCCGGAGCCGCCGAGGACGACCATGACCAGGAGCGCGAGCGTGGCGTCCGAGGTGGCGGCCTGCGGGGTGGCGCCACCGGTCAGCAGCAGGTAGACCACCCCGCCCAGCCCGGCGAGTCCGCCGGCCAGCACGAAGGCGACCAACTTGTAGCCGTACGGCCGCAGTCCGAGCACCTCGACCCGGCGCTCGTTCTCCTTGATGCCCTCCCAGACCCGGCCGATCGGGGACTTGACGGCCCAGTGGACCGCGGCGACGGTCAGCACCAGGTAGCCGACGGCGATCCAGTAGAGGTTGGCGGTGTTCTCGATCCCGAGCAGACCGGAGGGCAGCAGGTCGGCCGGGGCGGACCGGCCCTCCTCGCCACCGGTGGCGCCACCGGGGTTGCGCTGGACGAGGATCGAGCCGGCCTGGGCGAAGGCGAGGGTGACCATGGAGAAGCCGATGCCGGTGACGCGCAGGCTGACCGAGCCGAGCAGCAGGGCCAGCAGGACGGAGCAGGAGACGCCGAACACCGCGGCGGCGGCGAACGGCAGTCGCAGCTCCAGCATGCCGAGGTCGGTGGCGTAGAGGCCGGTCGCGAAGTAGAGCGCGTGGCCGAAGGAGAGCAGTCCGGTCCGACCGAGCAGGAGGTCGTAACCGGTGGCGAGCCCGCCGTAGAGGAGGCACAGGGCGAGCAGTTGGAGGCTTCCGGGGCTGCCGAGCGGGCCGTCGAGCAGTCCCGGGACGGGAAGCGCACTGTATGGGGCGACAAGGAGCGTGATCAGCAGAGCGATCGGCCACCAGCGTAGCGCTCTGTGCACGCCAGTCCAGCGATTAGTGACTGGATCACCCGTTCGAGGGATGGCGCCGGACTCGGCCCTGTGTTCACAATGGGTCTCGGCAAGGCCGGTGTCAGTCCCCCTTGCCACAGTGGCGGTGTCGGTGGAGCTGGTGTCAGTCCCCTCTGCTGACATGGTGGTCACGGCAGGGCTGGTGTCAGTCCCCCCTGCCGGAGCGGCGGCGCTGCGGCCGGCCGCGGGGCCACCGGTGCTCGTGATCGGTGTTTCGGCGCTCACGCGAGCCTCCCGGTGAGTCCACGGGGTCGGACGAGAAGCAGCACGGCGAGCAGGACGACGACCGAGAGGTCGCCGAGCCCGGCGCCGGTGTAGTAGTTGGCGAACTGCTGGACGAGGCCGACGCCCACCGAGGCGACGGCGGCTCCGGTCACGGAGCCCATGCCGCCCATCACCACGACGACGAAGGCGAAGATGAGCAGGCCGGTCCCCTGGCCGGGATTGACCGAACCGAAGTAGAGGCCGCCGAGGGCGCCACCGAGGGCGGCGGCCGCCCCGCCGAGGGCGAAGACGAGGGTGAACGCCTTCCGGACGTCGATGCCGAGCGCCGTGACCATCGCCCGGTCCTCGACGCCGGCCCGGACGATCAGCCCGTAGCGGGTGCGGGCGAGGAACAACCGAAGAGCGAGCAGCAGCAGGGCGGCGGCGGCCACCAGCACGAAGCGGTTGACCGGGACGGTCGCACCGAGCACGTGCCAGGTGCCGGACAGCAGCTCCGGCTGCGGGAAGGGGCGGGAGTCCGCGCCCCAGATCCCCATCAGCAGGGCGGGTACGGCGAGCCCGACCCCGACGGTGGCAAGGATCTGGTCGCGCGGCCGGCTGTAGAGCGGCCGGATCAGGAAGAGCTCCAGCAGGACGGCGGCGGCCGTTCCGACCAGGGTGCCGAACGGCACCGCGAGCCAGAAGGAGAGACCAGCCTCGGCACCGGCCCACCAGGTGGCGTAGGCGCCGATCGAGAGCAGGGCGCCGTGCGCGAAGTTGAGCACGTCCATCAGACCGAAGATCAGCGACAGACCGGAGGCGACCAGGAAGTACAGCGCACCGAGACCGAGTCCGGTACAGAAAAGGAGGACGACAGTGTCCATCAGGGCTTCACCTCGGCGGTGACGACAGGGGCGGCCGGGGAGGCCGGGGCGGCGGCGGGCCGGGGCCCGCCGGCGAGCGGGTGACGGGAGCCGACGCCGAGCAGGCGGCGGGCGGCCTCCTCGTCGGCCAACAGCTCGGCGGTGTCTCCGCGGTGGGCGGTACGGCCGTCGGCCAGGACGGCGCAGGTGCCGGCCAGCCGGCGGACGAGGGCGAGGTTCTGCTCGACCAGGAGGACGGGCACGGCCTCGGCCGCACGCGCCAGCACCTCGGCCACCTCGGCGACGATCTTCGGGGCCAGGCCCTTGGTGGGCTCGTCGGCGATGATCAACCGGTTGCGGTTGAGCAGCGTCCGGCCGATCGCCACCATCTGCTGCTGGCCGCCGGAGAGCGTCCCGGCCAATTGCCCGGCCCGCTGCTTGAGTTCGGGGAAGAGCTCGTGGACGAGTGCGTAGTTGGGCTCACCGGCCTCGCCGCCACTCCCACTCCCGCTCCCACTCCCGGCAGCGCGCTCGGCGAGGCGGAGGTTCTCGGCGACCGTGAGGCCGGCGAAGATCCCCCGGTCCTCGGGCGCGTAGCCGATGCCATGACGAACGACCAGATGCGTGGGAAGGGAGGAGAGTTCGGAGCCGGACAGCCGGATGCTTCCGGTGCGCGGCACCAGGCCCATGACGGCCTTGACGGTGGTGGTCTTCCCGGCGCCGTTGCGGCCGAGGAGCGCGGTCACCCCGACGGGGGCCACGTCGAAGTCGACGCCGTGCAGGATGTGCAGCCCGTCGATGACCACCCGCAGATCGCGGACGGAGAGGAGGGGTTCGGCATCGGACGACGGCGAGGACGCGGACGACGGAGAGGAGGCGGAGTGCGCCGAAGGAGCGGGGCGCTGAGCGGAGAACGGAGAGGAGGTCACAACGCCTCACCCAGGTAGGCCTGTTGAACGGTCGGGTCGGCCATCACGGCCTCGGGGGTGTCCAGGGCGAGCAGCGTGCCGTGGTGCATCACCGCGAGCCGGTCGGCGAGGCCGAGCAGGACGTCCATGTGGTGCTCGACCATCAGGACGGTCCGGCCCAGGTCACGGTGCACGGAACGGATCAGCTCGGTGAGGGCGGGCACCTCCTCCGCGCTGACTCCGGCCATCGGCTCGTCCAGCAGGATCAGCCGGGGCTCCGAGACCAGCAGGACGGCCAGCTCCAGCTTGCGCTTCTCCCCGTGCGAGAGCGCACTGGCCAGGGTGTCCGCGCGGTGGGTGAGATCGGTACGTTCCAGGGTGTCGGCCAGCTGCTGCTCGTAGCGTTCGGCGCGGCGCCAGAGCCGGTACGAGGCACCCGGTCCGGCCGCCGCCTGGGCGGCCAGGCGGACGTGGTCGGCGACGGTCATCCCCGGCCAGAGGGAGGAGGTCTGGAAGGTGCGGCCGAGCCCGCGGCGGGCCCTGGCGTGCACCGTCTCGGCGGTGATGTCCGCGCCGTCGAGGTGGAGGCTGCCGTGGGTCGCCGGGTAGATGCCCGAGATCAGATTGAAGAGGGAGGTCTTGCCGGCGCCGTTGGGCCCGATGAAGGCGATGAACTCGCCTTCGCCGACCGAGAAGGAGACGTCCTCGACGATCGGCACGCCGCGGACGGCCCAGCCGAGCCCGTCCAGACGCAGCACCGGAGAGGAGGACGCGGAGGACCGCGCGGACGAGGTGGACGCGGCGGAGGAGGCGGCAGGAGTCGACGTGGTGCGGGCGGGCATCGGGATCAGCCCGCCATCGGGGTGACCGGGGGTGCCGCCTCGTCCGCGGTCAGGGTCTTCTCCACCGAGGGCTTGGCGGCGGTACCGCTGCCGGTCAGCCGCACCTGGAACATCGGCTGGAGCAGGGCGTGGTCCTCGGCGCGGACCGTGGTCTTCCCCTTCACCCCGTCGAAGCTCCAGCCCTCCAGGGCCTTGACCAGGGCCGAGGTGTCGTCGGCGGAGCCGTGATTGGACTCGACGGCGTGCACGATCATCTGGGCGGCGGTGAAGCCGTCCGGGGTGAAGATGTCCGTCTTCCCTCCGGCGGCGGAGACGGCATCGATCATGGCCTTCTCCACCGGGGTGCCGGCGGCGCCGTCGAAGTAGTGGTTCAGGAAGGAGATCTTCTCGGCGGCCGGGCCGAACAGCGGGTAGGAGGCGGCCAGGTCGAGGCCGGTCACGACCTTGGTGTCGGCGAACACGTCCTGCTGGTTGAGCGCCGTCCACAGGGCCGAGGCGGTGTCGCCGGCCCAGGCGACGAACAGCAGGTCGGGCTTGGCGGTCTTGGCCTGGGTGGCGAAGGGGGTGAGGTCGGTGGCGCTCGGCGGGGCGAGCACCTGGTCGACCGTCGCGCCCTCGGCGCCGAGCAGTGCCTTCACGGCGGCCACGTTGGCCTGGCCGAAGGCGTTGTCCTGGGCGAGCACGGTGACCTTCTTGCCCTTGGCGTCACCGATGAACGAGGCCGCGGTCTTGATGTCCTGGTAGGACTGGCGGCCGGAACGGAAGGTGTACTTGTTCAGACCGGTGGCCTTGTCGGCGGCGGCCGGGCCGCTGATGAAGAGCACCTTGTTCTGGGCGGCGATCGGACCGACCTGGAGGGCCACACCGGAGGCGGTGGAACCGGCCAGCACCTTGTAGCCCTTGGCGATCAGGTCCTTGGCGGCGGACACCGCCTTGGCCGGGTCGCCGGCATCGTCCTGCTCCTCGAACTCGATCTTGTGCCCGTCGACCGCGCCGGTGCCCTTGGTCGCGTAGCTCAGGCCGGCCTTGAAGCCCTCCAGGTACTGCTTGCCGTAGGCGGCCAGCGGCCCGGTCTTGGAGTACACCAGGCCGACCTTGATCGGGCCCTTCGATCCACCGTCCGCCGCGCTCGTCCCGGCCGTGCCGGCCTTGGCGCAGCCCGAGGCCAGCAGGACGCAGGCCGCGAGGGCGGCGAGCTTCCGGGCCGGGCCGCCGGTCAGGGAGTCGCCCAGGCGAACGCCGGAGGCGGTCCTGGAGGGGTTTGTCGAGCTGCGCATGGTGACCGACTCCTGAAGTGCGGCGGGTGGATGCGGGAACCGTAGGTGTGCGGTGGGAACGGCGACATGTGCCCGGTCGACGTATCAGCCGGTCGGGATGTGGCTCTGGTCGACATACCGTCGGCCCGCCGCCGTCCCCCGGGCGCCCGGGTGTGGCCCGCCGACACGGCTCCGCGCCCACCCATGGGGGTGGCCGCCATGGCTGCGCCCACCCCTGCCCGGTGACGGTGGAGGGGCGCGGAGCCCGTCCGACGGCAGCCAACCCCAGCGGCGTGCCCGACCCCGGTCCGGCCCAGGCAGGACCCCAGCCCGGCCTGGTACGGCCACGGGCTCCGCGCGGCGGCCGAGCCCGCCGGCCACCCCTCCCACAAGCCCGTCCCACCTGCCCGTCCCACCTTCCCCGGCCGCCGCACCACCCCGGCCGCGCTCCGCCCCTTCCTCTTCCACCCCCTCCGCCCACTCCCTCACGAGGTGACCCCTTGGACAAGGTCCTGGACTCCCCCGCCGACGCCGTCGGGGACGTTCCCGACGGCGCGGTGCTGGCCGTCGGCGGCTTCGGCCTCTGCGGCATCCCCAGCACGCTGATCGGCGCCCTGGTGGACTCCGGCGCCACCGGACTGCGGGTGGTCTCGAACAACTGCGGGGTGGACGACTGGGGGCTGGGCCTGCTGCTGCGGGCGGGCCGGATCGCCCGGATGACCTCCTCGTACGTCGGGGAGAACAAGGAGTTCGCCCGGCAGTACCTCTCCGGCGAGCTGGAGGTCGAGCTGACCCCGCAGGGCACGCTGGCCGAGCGGCTCCGGGCGGGCGGCGCCGGCATCCCGGCGTTCTTCACCCCGGCCGGGGTCGGCACCCAGGTCGAGGAGGGCGGGCTGCCCTGGCGCTACGCGGCCGACGGCTCGGTGGCCCTGGCCTCCCCGCCGAAGGAGGTCCGGGAGTTCGGCGGCCGTCGCTACCTGCTGGAGGAGGCGATCACGGCGGACTTCGCGCTGGTCCGGGCCGAGGTGGCGGACCGGCACGGCAACTGCGTGTTCCACGCCGCCGCCCGGAACTTCAACCCGCTCTGCGCGGCGGCGGGCCGGATCACCCTGGTCGAGGCGGACCGGATCGTCGAACCGGGCGAGCTCCCTCCGGACGCGGTGCACCTGCCCGGGGTGTACGTCGACCGGGTGGTGGCCGCCGACCCCGAGGACCGCCGCATCGAGCGCCGGACCGTCCGCCCCGCACTCCAGGAGGCCTGAGCCGATGCCCACCGAGACCGCAGTCCGCGCCACCACCACCGCCGCCACCGCCCTCGGCACCCCTGCCGCCCCCGCCCCCGTCACCGCCGCCGCCACCGCCACCGCTCTCGATCCCCGCAACGCCCTGGCCGCCCGCGCCGCCCGCGAGTTGCGCGACGGCCAGTACGTGAACCTGGGCATCGGCCTGCCGACCCTGATCCCCAACCACCTCCCGCCGGGCGTCGAGGTGGTGCTCCACTCGGAGAACGGCATCCTCGGCGTCGGCCCGTACCCGGATGAGGGCGCCGAGCACGCCGACCTGATCAACGCCGGGAAGGAGACGGTGACGGTCGCCGCCGGCGCCTCGTACTTCGACTCCGCCTTCTCCTTCGGCATGATCCGGGCCGGCCGGATCGACGTCTCGGTGCTCGGCGCGATGCAGGTGTCGGCCGCCGGGGACCTCGCCAACTGGATGATCCCCGGCAAGATGGTCAAGGGCATGGGCGGCGCGATGGACCTGGTGCACGGGGCCC
The DNA here is from genome assembly GCF_042883725.1 of Kitasatospora sp. NPDC058184. Taxonomy (NCBI): domain Bacteria; kingdom Bacillati; phylum Actinomycetota; class Actinomycetes; order Kitasatosporales; family Streptomycetaceae; genus Kitasatospora; species Kitasatospora sp. NPDC058184. Next base: position 184,734 of record NZ_JBHVVE010000014.1, on the reverse strand, counting down.
GTCGGCTGATCGTGGTGATGGAGCACACCGCCCGGGACGGCTCGCCGAAGATCGTCGAGAAGCTGTCACTTCCCGCGACCGGCCGGGGGGTTGTGGACCGGATCGTCACCGACCTCGCGGTGGTCGACGTGACCCCGGAGGGGCTGCGGGTCGTGGAGACGGCGCCGGGCGTGGACTTCGCCGAGGTCCAGGCCGCGACCGGCGCGCCCCTGCTGCCCCCGCTCTGACCAGCCCGCCTGACCAGCCTGCCTGTCCAGCCCGGCCCCGTACGGACGGCCGGATCGCCCCGAGGGGCGGTCCGGCCGTTCCGCTGCCCCCACCGGCACACGACAGCGACCCCGCGAACGGCTCCACGGGCAACTCCGCAACAGCCCTCCACCACCACCGAGTTCCATGGACCGCCCGGGCCGGAGCGAATTCACCGCATTAGCACCAACGCCCGCCGGATCGGCCGGAAACCGTGGCATCTTCATGCCTGGGCGACGGCGATCTCCCGGACTGGTTGCGATCACCGTTGCGCTCAGGGAGAGTTGAGGCGGCCAAGGATCCCGACGTACCCGGAGGGGAAGCTGGAAAGTGCATCGGGATCCCGGATTCGAGGCCGCCGTACCGACGCACAACCGAACCGGTCGCACACGCCGAATCTGCCGGACGACCCGGGAACTGCCTGAGAACCGCAGTTCGCCGGGTCTCGTTCCAGCCGGTTCCGGCTGTTCCCAGCTGTTTCCAGCTGATTCCGGCCGGTTCCACCCTGTTCCACCCGGACGGCTCCGAGTCGAGGCAGACCCACGCAAGAGCCGAGCGAGCCGAGTGAACCGAGCGAGCCGCGCAAGGCGCGAACTCCGGGGGGAGCAGCTATGACCACGCCGCCGTTCTCACGACGCAAGGGCGTCGGAACGGCCCACGGGCGAGGTGCCGGGGAGTTGGACGAGGCCGCCCTGCGCGCCCTTCCCATACCCGAAGCCCCTTACGACTACGGCCACTTCAGCCGTCTCGCGGGCCCGGCGTACGACCCGGACGAGGACGACGACCTCGGCGGCGGCGTCTACTGGCCCGAACCGGTCGCACCGCACCCGCCCTCCCACGACGGACCGCACGACCCCACCGCATACAGCCCCGCCTCGTACGGCCCCGCCCCGACGGCCACCCCGTACGAGCCGCCCCCCGCGGCCCCCTACCGCGTCCGGTACCGCAGCCTGCTGCGCCGCGAGCCGCACCGGATCCGCGCCGCGCTGCTGCTGATGGCCGCCCCCGTGGTGGAGGCGGTGCTGCTGGTCTGGCTGCTGCTGCCGGAGCACTGGCCCGAGCGGCTGGACGAGACGAACACCCTGGTGCTGCTCGGCGACAAGGTGATGATCGGCATCATCGCCGTCGTCGAGGTGTTCCGGCTGGTCAACGTCGTCTCCAACACCCACGCCACGCTGGTCGCCCGCGACCCGGTCCCGGTGACGCCGGTGCCCGGCACCCGGGTCGCCTTCCTCACCACCTGCGTGCCGGGCAAGGAACCGCCGGAGATGGTCCGGGCCACGCTGACGGCGGCACGGGCCGTCCGGCACAACGGACCGTACGACGTCTGGTTGTTGGACGAGGGAAACGATCCTGCAATGCGGGAGCTCTGCGCCGAGCTGGGCGTGCGCCACTTCACCCGCGCCGGCCGGCCGCACTGGAACCGGCCGAAGGGCCGGTTCCGCGCCGGGACCAAGCACGGCAACTACAACGCCTGGCTCCAGGCCCACGGCGACGACTACGAGTTCTGGGTGTCCGTGGACACCGACCACGTTCCGCTGCCGGACTTCTGCGAGCGGATGCTCGGCTACTTCCGCGACCCCGACGTGGCATTCGTGGTCGGCCCCCAGGTGTACGGGAACTACCGCAGCTCGGGATCGGCCGTCACCAAATTCTCCGAGAGCCAGCAGTACCTCTTCCACGCCCTCATCCAACGCGCCGGAAACCGTTACGGCGCGCCCATGTTCGTGGGCACCAACAACGCCGTCAGAATCAGCGCTCTCCAGTCGATCGGCGGGTTGTACGACTCCATCACCGAGGACATGGCGACCGGTCTGGAGTTCCACCGGAGCCGGAACCCGGAGACCGGAGAACGCTGGAAGTCCGTGTACACCCCGGACGTGCTCGCGGTCGGCGAAGGCCCGTCCTCCTGGACCGACTTCTTCTCCCAGCAACTGCGCTGGAGCCGCGGCACCTACGAGACCCTGTTCACCCAGTACTGGCGGGTGCTGTGGCGGCTGTCGCCCGGCCGGCTGCTCAACTACTCGCTGATGGTGGGCTTCTACCCGATGGCGGCGCTCACCTGGCTGCTCGGCGGCCTGTCCAGCGTGCTCTACCTGGGCTTCGGCGCCTCCGGCGTGCACGTCTCCTCGGAGATCTGGATGATGCTCTACAGCGACGCCGCCGCGCTCCAGCTCCTGCTCTACACCTGGAACCGCAAACACAACGTGAGCCCGCACGAGCCGGCCGGCTCCTCCGGGGTCGCGGGCATGGTGATGTCGGCGCTCTGCGGTCCGGTCTACGCGGCCTCGCTGCTCCAGGCGCTGGTCCGCCGCCGCAGCCGCTTCGTGGTGACGCCCAAGGGCAGTTCGGCCAGCACCGACCGGCTCGGCACCTTCCGCTTCCACCTGTTCTGGACGCTGGTGTTCGGCGGCGCGATCGCCGCCTCCTACGTCACCGGCTACGACCACGTCGCGATGCGCACCTGGGCCTGGATCGCCCTGCTGCTCACCCTCCTGCCGGTCCTGATCAGCGCCGGCGACGCCGTACGCCGCCGCCGGACCCGCCCGACCGCCACTCTCACCGTCACCGGCGACCCGACGGCGGCCCCGCAGGTCGTCCTGGAGAAGCGCCGCCCGCGCCACGCCCGCGACCCCCGAGCCGTCCGGACCGCCGGACCGGCGCAGCCCGCACCTCCCGCCCCCCGACCCGGACGAACCTCACCCGACCACGCCGACAGCGGCAGACCCTCCCACTGACCGGCACCGCCGCCTGACCAGCACCACCCACCGACCAGCACCGCCCCGCCGAACAGCACCACCCACCGAACAGAGCCGCCCACCGACCAGAGCCCCCGACCGCCTCCCGAGGGGAGCACCCACCGTGAAGATCCACAAGGCCGGCCGCACCAAGCGCCTCGCCCTCGGCAGCACCGTCGCGCTGACCGTGGCCGGGATGAACGCGCCGGCCGTCCTCGGCTTCGCCTCCCAGCAGTACCACCACTACGTGATCAACCGCCCCGAGTACAAGGCGCAGTACGGCCACTGGCAGACCCTGTCGCTGCCCACCGAGTTCCGGGTCAACGCCGTGCACGCGACCGTGCTGCGCACGGGCAAGGTCCTGATCGTGGCCGGTTCCGGCAACGACGAGAAGCAGTTCAACGCGGGCACCTTCAAGAGCCTGCTCTGGGACCCGGCCCGGAACACCTACAAGCTGGTCCCCACCCCGGCCGACATGTTCTGCGGCGGCCACACCTCGCTGCCGGACGGCCGCGTCCTGGTGGCCGGCGGCACCCAGCGCTACGAGAAGCTGGCGGGCGCCGTGAAGAAGGCCGCCGGCATCATGCGGGTGCGCAACGAGAGCCCGGAGCGCGACCGGACCTTCCCCAAGGGCACCGTCTTCGTCTCCCCGAACGGCCACGAGTACGCCAGCACCGCCGCCGTGACGGTCCCGGCCGCGACCAAGACCGGCTCCGGCAAGCAGACCGTGGTCACCGCCGGCGAGCAGCACGTGTACGTGGAGGCGGTCGGCCCGGGCCAGGACTTCGTCGCCGACTCCCCCGCCCAGTACCGGATCAAGGGCCTGAGCGGCACCGACGCCCACAACCTGTACGGGCAGAGCGAGAAGCTGACCCTGGACAAGCAGGAGTACCAGGGCATCCGCTCCGCCTTCGAGTTCAACCCGGACACCGAGCTGTACGAGCCGGTCACCGACATGGCCCACGCCCGCTGGTACCCGACGCTGACCGGGCTGGGCGACGGCCGGGTGGTCACCGTCTCCGGGCTGGACGACACCGGGGAGATCCTCAGCGGCAACGACAACGAGATCTACGACCCGAGGACCAAGTCCTGGTCCAAGGGCCCCGACCACTACTTCCCGACCTACCCGGCGGTCTTCCTGACCGCCTCCGGCAAGCTCTTCTACTCCGGCTCCAACGGTGGCTACGGTCCCGGCGACAAGGGCCGCGAGCCCGGCGTGTGGGACCTGTCGAGCGGGGCCTTCCAGCCCGTCCCCGGCCTGCGCGACCCCGGCCTCACCGAGACCTCCTCCTCGGTGCTGCTGCCGCCCGCGCAGGCGCAGAAGGTGATGGTGCTCGGCGGCGGCGGTGTCGGGGAGTCGCCGCTGTCCACGGCCCGCACCGACATCGCGGACCTCTCCTCCGCCGCTCCCGCCTTCACCCCGGGCCCGGACCTGCCGGCCGGCGGCACCCGCTACCTCAACAGCGTGATCCTGCCGGACGACACCGTCTTCACCACCGGCGGCTCCAGCGGCTACCGCGGCCGCGGCGACAGCGACCTGCTCAAGGCGCAGGTGTACCACCCGGACACCAACGGCTTCACCACCGCCGCCGAGCCGACCGTCGGCCGCAACTACCACTCCGAGGCGCTGCTGCTGCCGGACGGACGGGTGGCCGTGCTGGGCTCCAACCCGCTCTTCGCGGACAAGGCCGAGACCCAGCCGGGCGGCTTCGAGCAGCGCATCGAGATCTACACCCCGCCGTACCTGTACCACGGCGACCGTCCGGAGGTCGGCGCCGTTCCGCGGGCGGCCCGGCTCGGCGGCACCCTCGCCGTCGGGACGGCGCGCCCGGAGGCGGTGGCCACCGCCAAGCTGATCCGGCCGAGTTCGGTCACCCACGTGACGGACGTCGAGCAGCGCTCGGTGGCCCTGGACGTCGCCGGACGGACGGCGGACGGCGTCTCGCTCACCCTGCCCGGCAATCCCAACCTGCTGCCGCCGGGCTGGTACATGCTGTTCCTGACGGACGCCGCCGGCACCCCGTCGGTCGCCCGCTGGATCCAGATCACCGCGTAGACCGCGCGCCGTGTGAACCGCACGACGCACAGGGCCCGAGGTCAGGCGCAGGCGGCCTCAGCGCGCCGCCTGCGCCAGCCCGAGCGCGTACGGCAGCCAGAACTCGCCCGCCCGGGGCTCGCCCCGGCCGCAGTCGCCGTCCGACTCCCCCGGGTTCTTGATCCACAGGTAGGCGTCCACCCCGGGCCGGCCGGTCTCGGTGGTCGGCCGCTCGCCGAGCGCGCGCCCGGGCGGGTTGCACCAGGCGGCGCCGCCCAGCGCCCCGTTGCCGCTGCGGCTGGTGTCGATGACGTAGTTCTTCCCGCCGAGGGCCGCGGAGAGCCTGGCGCCGTAGGCCGCGTTCCGTTCGGTGTCGTAGAAGTTGGCGACGTTCACGGCGAAGCCGTCGGCCGCCGCGATGCCCGACTTGCGCAGGGCGGTGGCCATCTCCTCCGGGTCCTGTGCCCAGCCGGGGTTGCCCGCGTCCAGGTAGACCCGCGCGTTGGGGTTCTTCTTCAACTCCTGGACGGCGAAGGCCAACAGGCCGTACCGCTCGGCGGCCAGGTCGCCCTTGATCCCGCAGGTGTCCAGGGTGTGCGCGACGGCGTCCGGCTCCAGCACCACCCAGGCCCTGCGGTCGCCGAGGGCCTGGGCGACGCCGGTGATCCAGGCCCGGTAGGCGGCCGCGTCGGGGGCGCCGCCGGCCGAGTACTGGCCGCAGTCGCGGTGCGGGATGTCGTACGCGACGAAGACCGCCGTGCGGCCGGCCTCGGCGGCCCGTCGGCTCACCTGCTCGGCGATCGTCTGGGCACCCTGCTCGCCGAGCCACTGCGAGGAGGGCTGGCCGGCGATCCGCAGCAGCGCGTCGGCCTCCGCCGTCCGGCCCTGGCCGCGCAGCGCGGTCACCTGCTGGGCGGCGTTGGTGCGGTCGGAGACGTAGAAGGCCTGCCCGGGCAGTTGGGCGAAGCCCGCACCGGCACCCGCCCCCGCGCCCGCCCCGGCGGCGGAGGACACGGACCCGGCTCCCGGCTTCCCGCCGTCCGAACCGGTGCAGCCGGACCCGGCCGCCAGCACCACCCCGGCCAGCAGCGCCCCGACGGCGCCCCGCAACGTCCCTGTCCGCCCCAGCCCGTGCACGTACCGCCCCTCCCCGGCCCCGGTCCGGCGACCGGTCGGCACCAGCTAAGCACACCCGGCACCGGCCGACGGCCACCGGTGGTGAACGCCAAGTGGCCGTGGGCGGACGGGACATCGAACCCGTCCGAACCACGGCCACCACTGGCTGCCGGCGCCCGCCGACCAGCACCCCGGAACGCCGGCAGGCGCTCCGGGCGGAGGCTCAGGCCTCCTTCAGGTTCGGCACCTGCCAGTCGATCGCCTCGGCGCCGAAGGAGTCCAGCGCGGCGTTGATCTGCGAGAACGGACGGCTGCCGAAGAACAGCTTCGCCGACAGCGGCGACGGGTGCGCGCCCTGCACCACCACGTGCTTGGCGGTGTCGATCAGCGGCAGCTTCTTCTTCGCGTAGTTGCCCCACAGCACGAAGACCACCGGCTCGTCGCGGTCGCTCACCGCCTTGATCACCGCGTCGGTGAACTTCTCCCAGCCCTTCGCCTTGTGCGAGTTGGCCTCGTGCGCGCGGACCGTGAGCACCGCGTTGAGCAGCAGCACGCCCTGCTCGGCCCAGTGCATCAGGTAGCCGTTGTCCGGGGCGGGGACGCCCAGGTCGGCGTCCAGCTCCTTGAAGATGTTGCGCAGCGACGGCGGCGTCTTGGTGCCCGGCAGCACCGAGAAGCTCATGCCGTGGGCCTGGCCGTTGTCGTGGTACGGGTCCTGGCCGAGCACGAGCACCCGGACCTTGTCGTACGGGGTGGCCTCCAGCGCGGCGAACTCCTGGCCGCTCGGCGGGAACACCTCGTGCTCCGCGCGCTGGGCCGCCACGAAGGCCGCCAGCTCGGCGAAGTACGGCTTCTCCGTCTCGGCGCCCAGCACCCCGCGCCAGGACTCGGGCAGTTCCAGCCCGCCGCCCTCGCCGGCCTCGACCACGCCCGCCTCGACCGTGTCCGTCACGACATCTACCTCCCACACCGCGGCTGTTGCGCCGCACGCCCTCTTTCACCCCGAACGCTACACAGCCCCACCGACAACGGCCGCCTCCCCGCGGGCACCAGGCGGCCCCGCACCCCGGGCACGGAGCGGCCCCGCCCCGGCGACCTGCCGGAACGGGGCCCACGACGAGAACGCGGGGGGAGAACCCAGCGGCTAGACCAGCTCGACCAGGTCCGCGATCGACTGGACCACGCGGGTCGGCCGGTACGGGAAGCGCTCCACGTCGGAGGCGGAGGTCAGGCCGGTGAGCACCAGGATGGTCTCCATGCCGGCCTCCATGCCCGCGACGATGTCGGTGTCCATCCGGTCGCCGATCATCACCGCCGTCTCGGAGTGGGCGCCGGCGGTGTTCAGCGCCTCGCGCATCATCAGCGGGTTGGGCTTGCCGACGAAGTACGGCTCGACCCCGGTCGCCTTGGTGATCAGGGCCGCGACCGAGCCGGTGGCCGGCAGCACGCCCTCGGTGGAGGGGCCGGTCTCGTCCGGGTTGGTGCAGATGAACCGGGCGCCCTGGTTGATCAGGCGGATCGCCTTGGTGAGCGCCTCGAAGGAGTAGGTGCGGGTCTCGCCGAGCACCACGTAGTCGGGGTTGTTGTCGGTCAGCACGTAACCGGCCTGGTACAGCGCGGTGGTGAGGCCGGCCTCGCCGATCACGTACGCGGTGCCCCCGGGGCGCTGGCCCGCGAGGAACTTGGCCGTCGCCAGGGCGGAGGTCCAGATGCACTCCTCCGGCACCTCCAGGCCCATGCCGGCCAGCCGGGCGCTGAGGTCGCGCGGGGTGTAGATGGAGTTGTTGGTGAGGACCAGGAAGGGCTTGCCGGACTCCCGCAGCTTGCGCAGGAACTCCTCCGCCCCGGGGATCGGCGTGCCCTCGTGGATGAGGACCCCGTCCATGTCGGTCAGCCAGGACTCGATGGGCTTGCGCTCTGCCACGTAGGTGTCTCCTCGGTCTTGCACAGGTCTGAACGTTCTCGCACATGCCCAGACCGGACACCCTCGGCCGGTCGGGCGCCACAGGCTGCCCCAACTCCGACCAGCGTAGTCGCCCGCACCGCCACCGCGCGGCCCCCGCCCGGCCGGTGGCCGCACACCCCGGGGCCGGTGACCGCATGGGCCGAGCCCGGTGACCGCACGGGCCGGGCCCGGTGGCCGCACGGTGGCGCCCCGGTCAGGACGACGAGTCGGTCAGGCCGGTCGGGACCTGCCACTCCCGGCGGCGGCCCTTGTTGGTGAGCAGCAGCCCCTCCTTGAAGACCAGCAGCCCCAGTTGGCTCGCCAGTTCGGCGAGCGGCGGCAGGGTGTCGCCTGTCCTGCCGTACCCGAAGTTCGGCAGGGCGGCGGCGCTCAGCCCGAGCTTGGTGAGGCTGTCCGCCGGGGGCACCGCGATGACGTCGGCGGACTTGTCGCCGATCAGGCGCCGGATCAGGGTGGGGCCCGCTCCCGACGGGACCGGCAGCACCTCCCGGATGAAGTCCAGGACGCCCTTCGTCAGCACCCGTCCGGCTTCCGAGGGCCGCTGCTGGTGGCGGACGATGGCGTCCTTCAGGGCCGCGCCGTCGCCGAACTTGGCCGGGTTGAGCTGCTCGTCGACGCCCAGGACGTGGCCGACCACCCGCCAGATGTGGAAGTAGGCTTCCCGGTCCTCGGGCAGCAGCTCGACGCCCAGTTCGGCGAGGCCGAGCGGGATCAGCACCGAGAAGCTCATCAGCGTGCCGGCCAGGTCCTCCTGGTTGACGGGCACCCCCAGGGCGGCGGCGTCCCAGTCGCCCAGCTGGGAGACGTGGTAGCGCATGGTGGCGTGCAGCAGGCGGACCTTCTGGGCCGACCGGAGTCCGCGGCCGCCCGGCCCCAGGCCGTCGTTGTCGAGGACGTCGACGACGAACTGCGAGGTCTCCATCAGGCGCCGGTACACCCCGGAGGTGAGGCGCTGGGAGCGGACGAGCACCTCGGCGCCGTTGCCGCAGGTGTAGCAGAGCGGGAGCGAGCCGCAGAGCAGGATCGAGGCGATCAGCGGCTGGTAGCGGCCGAGCAGCTCGTGGCCGCGCGCCATCCGCGCCCGGTCCGCCCAGGACGGCAGGACGGCGGACTCCTCGAAGTACGCCCGGAGCCTGGGCGGCAGCCCGGCCGGGACGGCGTCGCTGTTGCGGCCGAAGCCGAGCAGGGTCTGTCGCACCTGGTCCTGCTGTCCGAGCTCGTACGTCTCGGCGATGGCGGCGTCCCCGAGCGGGTCGCCGACGGTGCGCATCCGGTCGAGCAGGTCGTCGGTCCAGCCGTTGGCGGCCATGTGATCCTCCGTCGCAGTCCGTGGGGTGATACGTGCACGTATCGCCGCGTACACGTATCACCGCGCTCCGGGCCGCGGCGGCAGCCTCACCCGGACGAGGGCGCGGCGGCGGGCCCGTCGTCCCGTCCGCCGAAACCGGGAGCAACCGGGCGCCTCGTGATTGAGTGGGCGCATGAACCCGCAGACGACTCCCGGTCCGTTCCGCGTCGGCCTGATCGGCTACGGCCTGGCCGGCTCCGCGTTCCACGCGCCGCTGATCGCCACCACGCCGGGGCTGCGGCTGGACGCCGTGGTCACCGCCAACCCCGACCGGCGCGCCCAGCTGGCGCGCGAGCACCCCGGCGCCCGCGCCGTGGACACGCCCGAGCAGCTGCTCGCCGACCCGGACGCGCTGGACCTGGTCGTCATCGCCTCGCCCAACCGCACCCACGCCCCGCTCGCCCGCGCCGCCCTGCGGGCCGGCCTGGCCACCGTGGTGGACAAGCCGCTGGCCGGCACCGCCGCCCAGGCGCTGGAGCTGTGCCGGCTCGCCGAGGAGCAGGGCGTGCTGCTCTCGGTCTTCCACAACCGGCGCTGGGACGGCGACTTCCTCACCGCGAGCCGGCTGGTGCGCGGCGGCGCGCTCGGCCGGGTGCACCGCTTCGAGTCCCGCTTCGAGCGCTTCCGCCCCAAGCCCAAGCCGGGCTGGCGGGAGCTGGCCGACCCGGCCGAGGTCGGCGGCACCCTGTACGACCTGGGCAGCCACCTCGTCGACCAGGCGCTCACCCTGTTCGGGCCGGTCGAGACGGTGTACGCGGAGATCGACGTGCGGCGCGACGGCGCGGTGGTGGACGACGACGCCTTCCTCGCCCTCACCCACACCAGCGGCACCCGCTCGCACCTGTGGACCAGCGCCATCACCCCGCTGATCGGCCCCCGGCTGCGGGTGCTCGGCGACACCGCCGGCTACGTCAAGTCCGGCATGGACCCGCAGGAGGCCGACCTGCGGGCGGGCCTGCGCCCGGACGGCACCCGTCCCTGGGGCACCGACCAGCCCGCACACTACGGCACCCTCGGCACCGACGAGTCGGCGATCCGGCTGCCGACCGACCCGGGCGACTACCCCGCCTTCTACGCGGGCATCGCCGCCGCCCTGGCCACCCCGGGCACCCCGCCCCCGGTCGACCCGCGCGACGCGGTGGCCGCCCTGGCTGTCCTGGAGGCCGCCCGCACCTCCGCCGCCACCGGGACGGCGGTCCGCCCGGGCTGACGGCCGTGCGGCCCGCTTTACCCTCCCTTGACCTCGTCTCCTACGATGGCCGCCATGAGCAACCGGGGGGAACGGCGGGCCGCACGCACCGCCGAGCACGAGGAGCGGATCCGGCAGGACCAGGAGCGGGACCGGCGGTTCCAGGAGCGCTCCGGCGCCGGGGCGATGGCGCTTCAGCGGAAGGCCTGGGCCCGCGGGGATCGGACCGTCTTCACCCATGTCGTGGACGTGACCGGTCCGGACAGCCGGCCGGTCACGGTCTCGCTCTCCTGGCTGGGCGAGTACCAGGGCCCCGAGGAGGGCAGCCGCAGCGAGAAGCTGCTGAACCTCCTCGCCCTCGTCCCCTTCATGGAGGTCGTCGCGGCGGCCGTCATCGGACTGACGCTGCTGTCCCGCTGGCTCTTCATCGAACTGACCGGCCGCCCGCACTTCGCGGTCACCGCCCGGATCGACGGAGCCGACGGACAGGTCGTCGCCCGGACCAGGCGGCGCCCGGCCGCGATGAAGGCCGCGGCCGCCCTGGCCGACCGGGTCGAGCGGGACGGGGCCGCCGCCCTCGGGGCCTCCTGACCGCCGCTCCCCGCCCGGCCCACGGGACCCGCCCGGACCTCACACCCCGATGACCTCCACCGCGGAGCCCAGCCCCCGGAAGTCCGCCACGTTGCGGGTGTACAGCGGCAGCCCGTGGGCCGAGGCGACCGCAGCGATCATCAGGTCGATCCGGCGCGGGCGCGGCTGCCGTCCGGCGGCGATGGTGAGGGTGACCAGCGTCCCGTAGCGGGCGGCGGCGGCCGCGTCGAAGGGCAGCGGGTCGAAGTCCGCCATCGCCGCGCCCAGCACCTCCAGCCGGGCGGCCCGGCTGGCCGGGTCGCGGGCCATCGACACGCCCTGCTGCAGTTCGGCGAAGGTGATCGCGGTCAGCTCGGGCACGGCCGGCAGGTCGGAGGGGCTGAGCAGCGCCAGGTCGATGTAGACGCAGGTGTCCAGCACCCCGGCCGGCCGCCGCCGGGGTGCTCTGCGGCGCTCAGCCACGCCGCCGCTCGAACGGGTCGTCGCCGTCGTCGCCCACCAGCTCCTCGGGGCCGAAGTCCTCCTCGGCCTCCTTGCGCATCTGCTGGTAGTCCACGCGCGGCAGCTTCACGTGCCGGGCCACCAGCTCCTCCGCCGTGAGCCGCCGACGCCCGGGCACCGGCCGCAGCTCCGCGACCTCGACCCCGTTCCTGGTGATGTGGAACGTCTCCCCCGCCTCCACCGCGTCCATCACGGCGGCGGAGTTGTTCCGGAACTCCCGCTGGGTAATCGTCTTCACCTCTCCACGGTAGCCCCGTGTAGCCCCGGCGGCTACACCCCGGACGGCCGCTTTTCGCCGCTCCGAGGAGGGGGCCTTCGGGTACGAACGGAATCGGGCGGAACCAGGCGGGGGCGCCGTGGGGGACGTCCCCGACACAGGCGGGAACCCGGGGGCTCGTAGGATCGTCCTGCTGGTACGTCAGGAAGCCGATGGGACACCGGGAGGGGGAGCGCGTCGTGGCCGTTGTGGCGATGCTGCTGGGCCTGCTCCGGGTGCTGACCGGGGAGCTGGTGGCCGACAGCGGGACGCTGGCGTCGGTGGCCGCCGTCGCGGCCGTGGCACTGGTGGCCGGGGCGGTCGCCGGGGCGCTGGCCGGGGCACGGCTCCTCGGGGCGCGGGCGCCGGCGGCGGTGCGCAGCGGGGTGCTGCGGCGCCGGGCGTTCGGTACGGCGTTCCTTCCGCAGCGTGATCCGGACGCCCGGGGCAGGCGACGCCCCAGGGCGCCGGGAGCGGCCCCGGCGGCCGCGTAGTTCCGTCCGACGTCCTTCCAGGCGTTCTTCCGATCATTCCTGCCGGACGTTCTTCCAGGCGTTCCCCGTGGCCGTCCTCCGCCGATCACTCATGTCCTGAGACCCCGGAGGGCTCGCTCCACCATGTCCGTACTCGCTGTTCTCGACCCTGCCGTCGCCGTGGCGCACGCCGTCGTCGCCGCCGTCGCCCACCTGGTGCCGACCGCCTTGGCCATCGTCCTGTTCACCGTCGCCGTCCGCTTGGCGCTGCACCCGCTGGCGCGGGCGGCGGCGCGCGGGGAGAGGGCCAGGGCGCGGCTGGCGCCGAAGGTCGCCGCGTTGCAGCGGAAGCACAGGGACCGCCCGGAGCGGCTGCGGGAGGCGCTGGCCGAGATGTACCGGAAGGAGCAGGTGTCGCCGTTCGCGGGGTGCCTGCCGGTGCTGGTGCAGATCCCGTTCTTCTCGGTGATGTACCGCCTGTTCACCACCCCGAACGACCTGCTGGACCACACCCTGTTCGGGGTGCCGCTGGGCCTGCACGTCACGGGCGCGCAGGGCGCCGGGCAGTGGGCGGTGTTCGGGGTGCTGTTCGCCGGGCTGGCGGCGGTCGGGGTCGTCAACTTCCGCCGGGCCCGGCGCACGGCCGCGGCAGCAGCGGCGACGGCGCAGCCCGCCCCGCAGCCGGGGGCGGGACTGCTGCCGTACCTGTCGTTCGGGTCGGTGCTGTTCGCGGCGCTGGTCCCGGTGGCCGCCGTGCTCTACCTGCTGACGGCCGGCGTCTGGTCGGCCGCCGAGCGGGCCTGGCTGTACCGGGACGGGACGCCGGTGCCGGCGGCCGCGATGATGGGCTGACGGCCCGGAGGGGCCGTCAGAAGTGGCGCAGCAGCTCGGGGAAGGCCCCGAGCCGCAGCGTCGCCTCGTCCGGGCCGAGTTCCGCGTGCTCCAGCACCCAGGTGTGCTCGTGCGGGATGAAGACGGTGCGCAGGCCGGCCCGGCGGGCGGGGGCGATGTCGGACTTGGGCGAGTTGCCGATCATCCAGGTCCGGCCCGGGTCGAGGCCGAGGTCGGCGGTGAGCCGCCGGTAGGTGTCGACCGACTTCTCGGCGACGATGTGGACGCCGCGGAAGTGGTGGTCGATGGTGGACGCCGTCACCTTGCGCTGCTGTTCGCCCTGGTCGCCCTTGGTGAGCAGGAGCAGCTGGTGGCGGTCGGCGAGGGCGGCCAGGGTGTCGGCGACGCCGGCGATCAGTTCGACGTCGCGGCTGGTCAGCGGGGTGAGCAGGTCGTCGATCCGGGCCTGTTCGGCGGCCGTGGGGGTGCGGTCGTTGAGCCGCTGGAGGCAGTCGGCGAGGCTCTGCCGGAAGACGGCGGCGCCGTAGCCGAGGGTGGCGGAGTTGACGGCCTCGATCTCGTTCAGCAGGGCCCGGGTGCGCTGCTGCTCCTGCGGGGCGGCGACCCAGTCCAGGAAGCCGTCGATGACCCGCTCGAAGAGGACGTTGTTCTCCCAGAGCGTGTCGTCGGCGTCGAAGATCAGGGTCTGGTCGGTGTGCATCCGGTCGGTCTCCAGGGTGTTCAGGCGGACGGCAGCAGGCGGGCCGCGCGGTCGAGGGTCTCACGGAGGTTGTCCTCGGTGGTCCGCCGCTTGGCCTCCTCGACGGTGAGCCACTCCAGCGGGGACGCCGGGTTCTCCGGCCGGGCCTGCTCCGGGGTGGCGGTGGCCAGCAGGAAGCGCAGGTCGGCGTGCTCGTGGGCGGGTTCGGCGGGCGAGGCGGGGACGGGCACCACGGCGAGGTGGACGAGGGCGGGGCCGGGCCAGGGGGCGAGGTCGGTCAGGCCGGTCTCCTCCAGGCCCTCGCGCAGGGCGATGTCCAGCGGCCGGGTCTCGCCCGGGTCGCCGTGGCCGCCGACGTGCAGCCAGGCCTGCTGGCGGACGTGCCAGCGCAGCAGGACGCGGCGGGTGGGCGGGTGGACGATCAGCGCGGAGGCGGTGAAGTGCAGCGGGAAGGTGCCCCTGTTCCAGGCGTCGGCGACGCCGAGGAGGCGGCGGGCGCGCTCGTGGTCGGCGGTCTCCACCGGGCCGCGCGGACGGTGGTCGGCCAGCAGTCGGGCCGGGTCGGGGCTCTGGGACGGGCCGCCCGTGGTCACCATGGGTCTGCGCTCCTCGTTCCGCTCCGGGACCGCGGACCGCGTCAACCGGCGTACGGGGGCGGGCAGTCGGGCCCGGGGCTTCGGGTTCCGGCGAACCCGCGCAGCCTAGCCCGGGGGCGCTCGGGCGGCCCACCGGTTTTCACCGCGGGCGCTCCGGCGGACGCCCGCGACGCTCGCGCGCGGTATGAGCACCGGACGTTCCGACGACGGACACCTCCCGTACCTCCGGCGGCATGCCACCTGGTCCGGGCGTTCCCCCGGAGGCCGTAGCCTGTGGTGATCGTTTTCGGGACAGGTGGAGGGATGTCGTCATGGTGGCTGCTCCGGCGCTCGCCGAGCTGCGCGAGGTGTGCCAGCCGCAGGCCAAGCTTCAGAGCCGCAACGGCGAGCACTGGGCGGGCCGGATGTACATGCGGCGGATCTCGCTGCGGACCACCCGGCAGCTGGTGCGCACCTCGGTGTCGCCGAACACCCTCACCTGGGTGATGGTGGTGTGCGGGGTCGGCGGCGGCGCGGCCCTGCTGATCCCGGGCCCGGTCGGTGCGGTGCTGGCCGTCGTGCTGTTCCAGCTGTTCCTGCTGTTCGACTGCGTGGACGGCGAAGTGGCGCGCTGGAAGCGCCAGTTCAGCATGGCCGGGGTGTACGTGGACCGGCTCGGCGCCTATCTGGCGGACGCCGCGCTGATGATCGGTGCGGGTGTCCGGGCGGCGCGCGGCGGGTCGGAGCTGTGGGTGTCGGCAGGTCTGGCGGCCGCGCTGGGCGTGGTGCTGCTCAAGGCCTCGACGGACCTGGTGGACGTGGCCCGCGCCCGCAGCGGGCAGCTGCCGGCGACCGAGGAGTCGACGCAGCCGCGTTCCCAGGGCATCGCGACGGCCCGCAAGGTCGCCTCGCTGTTCAAGATCCACCGGGTGACGAACGGCATCGAGGCCTCGCTGGTGCTGCTGGCGGCGGCCGCGGTGGACGCCGGGCTCGGGAACCTGGACGCCACCCGGTGGACGCTCGCGGGCATCACGGCGATCACCTGGGGCATGGTGGTCGCGCACCTGGCGTCGATCCTGTCCTCCTCGCGGCTGCGCTGATCCGGGCGGCGCCCCGGCCGCCGGGGGGACGCGGCGGGCCCGGGCCGCGCGGAAGGGTGGGGGCATGACGACGCCCCGGCCCGCTGCCGCCGCCTCCACCGCCGTTCCCGCCGCGCCCCGTTGGGCCGTGCGCGCCGCCCACCTCGCCGCCGTCACCGCGCTGCCGGCCGGGCTGTGGCGGCTCGGGCTGGTGGCGGGCTGGCACGGCGGGTACACGGAGGCGGGCTACCGGGCGATGGGCCTCACCGGGTGGGGCGCGGTGTGGCCGGTCTTCCTGAGCCTGTTCACCGAGGCGCTGGCGCTGCTCACGATCGGGCTGGTCCGCCCGTGGGGCACGGTGCCGCCGCGCTGGGTACCGTTCTTCGGCGGCCGCCCGGTCCGCCCGCGTGCGGTGGTGCTCGCGGCCTCGCTCGGCGCCGTCGGCCTGGCCCTGCTGTGGACGCCGTTCGTCGGCTGGTGGGCCCTGCCGGGTACGGGCATGACCCCGCTCGGCCGCACTCTGGTCGGCTTCCTCTACCTGCCGACCGTCGCCTGGGCGCCGCTGCTGGCGGCCGTCACCGTGTCGTACCACCGCCGCCACCGGGCGCCGTCGGCGGCGATGACGCTCCCTCGGACGGCCTGAAGCAGAGCCGGGCAGGCATGTGACGCGGATCACGGCAGCGCCCGGGGCCCGCCGGACAGGACCGGGTGTGGAGCAATCGATACGGGCGCGGATCCGCGCCGGGGATGCCGAGGCGTTCGGGCAGGTCTTCGAGGATCACGCCCGGGCGGTGTACCGGCACGCCGTACGGATGACCGGGGACCGGACCGTCGCCGAGGACGTGGTCTCGCTGACCTTCCTGGAGGCCTGGCGGCTGCGCGCCCGGATCGCCCCCGAGCGGGAGGACGGCGCGGAGAGCCTGGCGCCGTGGCTGCTGGGCATCGCCGGGAACGTCATCCGCAACACCCGCAGGGCGGCGCGCCGGCACCAGAAGGCGATGGCCAAGCTGCCGCCGCGCGAGGTGGCGCCGGACTTCTCCGGCGAGCTGGCGGGCCGGATCGCCGACGCCGAGGAACTGGCCGCCGCGAAGGCCGCGTTGGAGCGGCTGCGGCCGGCCGAGCGGGAGGTCTTCGCGCTGTACGTGTGGGAGGGACTGGACCACGCGGCCGTCGCCGAGGCGCTCGGCCGCCCGGTGGGTACGGTCCGCTCCCGGCTCTCGCGTGCCCGCGCCCGGCTGCGGGAGCTGACCGAGCGGGAGCTGGCCGCGGCGCGTTCGGCGCGGGCGGAGCGGCGGGGCGCGGCGGCGGCGGAGCAGCCGGGCGCGCCGCAGCCGGGGCAGCGGGCGGGCCACCGGGCGGCGGAGACCGCGCAACGCCCGGGCAGCACCGGACAGGTACCAGGTGACCGCACTCCCGCGGTCCGGCCGACCAAGGAGACGATCCGATGAGCGCCACCCCCCGGCACCGGTCCGAACAGGCCGATCGGGAGGAGCTGGCCCGGCTGCTGCCGGCCCCGGCCGCTCCGGTCCTCCCCCGGAGCCGCCACCTCCTGCTCAAGGAGCACCTGTTGGACAGCATCACCGACCCGGACGGCACCCCCTCCGCTCCCCGGCGCACCGCCCGTCGACGCGGCCTGCTCCTGGGCGCCGCCCTCCCGCTGGGGCTGGCCGCCGCGCTGACCGGGGTCCTGCTCACCACCGGCGCCGACGGCTCCGCCCCCGGCGGCGACGACAGCGGACGGTCGCTGGGCAGCAGCAGCGGTGTCGCGTACACCCTGGAGAGCGAGGAGGAGGTGGTTCGGCTGACCATCCTCGAGGACTACAAGCCGGTGGACGCGGACCAGTTGCAGCGCGACATCGACCGGTTCGGGATCCGCGCCCGGGTCTACCCCGGCGAGCCGGGCTGCAAGGCGCGCGAGCCGAAGCAGCCCTCCCACGTGGACCTCACCGCCGGGTGGGACATCGAGCACGGGCCCGGGGAGCCGCTCGTGCTGACCGTCCACCCCCGTCGGCTCCCGGCGGGCACGGAGATCTTCATCTACCTGCCGCTGGCCAGGACTTCGCCGGCCAACAGCTCCCGCGAGATGCAGGCCGGACTGATGAAGTCCCCGGGCCCTTCCTGCATGCCGGCCAAGGAGTACGTCAACCCGCTGGCGAGCCTGTACCCGACCCCGCCGGCGAAATGACCCGGCCCGGCCCGTAGGCACCCGCCCCCTTCCGTTGAACCAGTCGGACTGCATATGCAGTCCAACGACATATACAGTCGTCCGACAGTCGACAGAAGGGGGCGCGCCCATGCCACCCCGCACCACGACCCGGCCCGACCCGACTCCGCTCGCCACCGGTCGAAGCACCGCCCGAAGCACCGCCCGAACCGCCGTGCGTGCCACAGCCGCCACCGTCCGCGCCGCCGTCCTCCGGACAGCCGCCACCCGGCCCGCCGTCGTGCTGCTCGTCGGCTACCTGACCGAGCTGCTGTTCCGCCTCGTCCTCGTCCGGTCCATGGACTTCCCGTCCGTCCACCCCGACGAGGACTCCTACCTCGCCGAGGCCCGGGTGCTGGCCGGCGGCTCGGCGACCGAGATCCCGGTCGGCGTGGTCATCCCCGGCGGCTACCCCCTGCTGATCTCCCCCGCGCTGCGCCTGGCCGACGACCCGACGACCGCCTACCACCTGGTCATGGGCGTCAACGCCGCCGTCAACGCCCTGGTCTTCCCGCTCGCCCACGTCGCGCTGCGCCGCCTCGGCCTGGACCGCCGCCTCTCGTACGCCTTCGCCGCCGCGACCGCGCTGCTGCCGCCGGTGGTCTTCTACTCGCAGTTCGTGCTGACCGACGCCGTCCTGCCCGTCCTGGTGCTCGCCTGGCTGCTCTGCCTGCACGGCTGGCTCGCCGACGGCCCGCCGCGGCGCCGCACCTGGCACGCCGTCGGGGCGGGGGCGTCGGCCGGCTACGCGATGGCGGTGCACGACCGCGGCGGCGTGGTGGTGGCGCTGACCGCCGCCGTCCTGCTCGGCGTCCTGCTGCCGCGCCGGGCGCCGTGGCGTGCCACGGCGGCCGGGCTCGCGGCGCTCGGCCTCGGCGTGCTCGGCGCCGAGCTGCTGTCGGCCTGGCTGCACGCGCGGTTCACCGTCCCGGACAGCGACGTCGGCGGCTCGCTCTGGAAGGGCCTGACCGATCCGGGCACCGCCGTGCAGACCCTCGCCCGGGCGGCCGGTCAGATCTGGTACTTCACCGTCTCCACCTGGGGTGTCGGCGGGCTCGCCGTCGTCGCCTGCCTGTGCGCGGTGTTCGACCGCCGCCGGCCGCCCGCCCTGCGGACCACCGGCGGCGTGCTGGTGGCCCTGCTGTTCGGCACGGCCGTGGCCTCCGCCGCCGCCCTGCCGCTGGACGGCCGGGTCGACGACTGGGTGTACGCCCGGTACACCTCCTACCTCGTCCCGTCGGCCTTCGTCGCGGGCGTCGCGGTGCTCGCGCGGTACGGTCGCCGCGCGCTGGTCCGGACGGCGGCGGTCGCGGCCGGGCTCGTCCTGCTGCTCGCCGGGGTCGTGGCGCTGGCGGCCGGCGAGCGGCTGCACACGTCGATGTTCATCCCCTGGACCCTGCCCGACGTCTCGTTCCTGGCCGCGGACTGGGGCCGGATCGACCTGCCCCGCACCTGCGCCGCCGTGCTGGTCCTGCTCGGTGCGGCGGTCCTGGTCCGCCACGCCGGGGGCCGCCGGGTGCTCGGGGCGCTCGGCGTCTCGCTGGCGCTGTTCGCCGCCTTCGCCACCACGACGATCACCGCCCAGGTCGCCCGGCCGCACGCGGAGGGCCGCGAGGGCCTGGCGACCGGCTTCACCCGCGCCGCCGGGATCACGGCGGACGACAACGTGGTGTTCGCCTGGGACGTCGACTGGTCGCTGCGCGCCGCCCAGACCTTCGAGGTCTACCGGGGGCGGGTCTGGTCCCGCGACCCCCGCTGGCAGCCCGTCCCGGCGGAGGCGAACGTGATGGTCCTCCCGCTGCCCGGGGAGGGGAAACCGCCGGAGGCGTACTGGCCGGGCCACCCCGCCGACTGGTACGTCGAGCGCTTCGACGCCCGGAAGAACTGGGCGGTCTGGCACCGGCGTTGAGCGCCCCGGTGTCGCCTAAGCCGCCGTACCGGCGTGGGCGACGGCGGCCGCGTGGGCGGCGAGGACGGTGTCGAGCAGCCCGGGGAAGCGCTGCTCCAGGTCGACGGTGCGCAGGGCGGAGAAGCGCCGGTTGGCCTCCTCGCGCTGGACGATCAGGCCGGACTCGCGCAGCACCTTGAAGTGGTGGCTCAGGGTGGAGGGCGCGACGTCCACCGGGAAGGTGCCGCAGGCCCGTTCGGGCTCGGTGCGCAGAACGCGGACGATGGTCATCCGGGTGGGGTCGGAGAGCGCGTGCAGGACGTCGAAGAGGTCGATCTCCTCGGCCGCGGGGTGGGCGAGCGCCGGTCGTCGGCGGGTGCTGCGGGGCATGGGTCGACCTCCCTGATCTGCGATGTTCGACATCCATGGAAATAGCGTGGTACCACTGTCCAGCGCCAATTTCGTCGTTCGTCGAACATCGTAGTCGAGGGGGCCCGACATGCGTGCGCTGGTGATGACCGCACCCGGTGGAGCGGAGAACTCGGAGGTCCGGGAGGTCCCGGTGCCGCACCCCGGACCGGGCCAGGTGGCGGTCGACGTCGCCCACGCCGGACTGAACTTCGTGGACGTGATGACCCGCCGCGGCGACGCCGCGTACGCCGCCGAGTGGCCGTACCGGCCCGGCAAGGAGGTGTCCGGTACGGTCCGCGAGCTCGGCGCCGGGGTCACCGGCCTGGCGGTGGGCGACCGGGTGGTCGCCGCGCCGGTCGGCGCCGGGCTGGCCGAGGTGGTGGTCGCGGAGGCCGCGCTCACCGTGCCGCTCCCGGACGGGGTGGCGCTGCGCGAGGCCGCCGCCGTCCCGCTGGGCCTGGCCACCTCGATGCTGCTGCTGACCGACGCGGGCCGCTTCACCGCCGGGGACACCGTCCTGGTCCACTCGGCGGGCGGCGGGATCGGCAACGCCGTCGCCCGGCTCGTCCCGCTGCTCGGCGGCGGCCGGCTGATCGGCACGGTCGGCCGGCCGGAGAAGGCCGCGGCGGCGCTCGCCTCCGGCTACGACCACGTCTTCGCCCGCGGCGCGGCCGACGGACCGGGCGCCGATGGACCTGGCACCGACGGAAGCAACGGCGGCGGACCGGCCGAGGCGATCCGCGCCGCCACCGGCGGCCGGGGCGTCGACCTGGTGCTCGACCCGCTGGGCACCGCCGCCCTCGACCTCGACCTCGCCGTGGCGGCACCCGGCGCGCGGATCGTGCTGTTCGGCAACGCGGGCGGCGGCGCCGTCGCCGACCTGCCCCCGCTCGGCCGCCTGATGGCGGGCAACCTGACCGTCACCGGCTTCAGCCACCGCGGCCTGGCCGCCACCGCCCCCGAGCGGCTGGCCCGCGCCGTCCGCCGGGTCCTCGGCCTCCTCGCCGACGGCGGCCTGGACCTGCCGGTCACCGAACTGCCCGGCCTCGACGCCGTCCCGGCCGCCCACGACGCCATGCAGGAGGGCCGGGCGACCGGCAAGTACGTGGTGCGCGTCGGCGGTTGAGCCCCTCGCACCCGCGGGTACGGCAACGCGCCCTGCACGGGAAGTCGACTCCGCCGACTTCCCGTGCAGGGCGCGCTACGTCACTTCACCGGGCGGATCAGCTCGCGGACCCTGCGGAGGCCCCGGCGGAGGAGGCGGAGGACGCGGAGCCGGCCCGGCCGGTGGCGGTGGGCGCGGTACGGACGGAACGCTTCAGAGCCATGTGCATGACAGGACTTCCCTTTCGATGAGGAGGGGACGGGAGTCGCCCGCGACGACGCGTCAGCTCAGCGGCTTGCCCGGGCACCAGGCGTCGCCCCAGGCCGTCGTCTGGACGCAGTGGTGGCCGTCGTGCACGCCGCCGGGTTCCGTCAGCGTCGCGCCGTCGAACACGGAGGCGCCGGCCGGAGCCACCCCGCCCAACCAGGCGGCGGCACCCAGCGCGACCACGGCCAGTGTCCGCGTCACGATTCCTCGCATGACGACAACTCCCATCACTTCGGGGACGGTTCCACACGTTCCGGGCGTTTCCGCAGTTCCTGCCGCATCGCCCGGTCCGTGCTCGTCACCCTGCCAGGCGGCGGATGGCCACGGCATCCCCCGCAGGGGATCATGAGCCTGCCTGGCAGCTTTAGGAGGCATGCGATGCACCCCGTGACCGGCCCCGACCCGACCGGCCCCGACCCGACCGCCGACGTGCCCGCGCTCGACAGCGCGGCCGTCACGCTCTACCGGTGGACGGTGGTGCACGAGCGCCTCACCCCGGCCACCCTCGCGCAGGCGGCGTCGGAGACCGACCTGACCCTGCCGGAGTGCGAGGCGGCCGTCCGGCAGCTCACCGGGGCCTGCCTCCTCCAGGAACTGTTCCCCGACGACCGCCGCACGGAGGGGACCCGTACGGACGCGCCCCCGGTCGCCTGGCAGCCCGTCAGCCCCCAGGCCGCCACCGCCCAGCTGCTCTCCGCCCGCGACACCGCCCTGCGCGCCCGGGAGGAGGCCCTGCGCGAGCAGCGGCGGATCGTCCAGCAGCAGCGCGACGGCCTCGCGGCGCTGGTGCCCGTCTACCTCCAGGCCCGTCAGCACGCCTTCCCCCAGGGCACCATCGACCGCCTGCCGGACAAGTTCGCGGTGCGCTCGCTGCTCGCCGACGTGATCGACTCCTGCCGCAGCGAGGTGCTGGTCTCCAAGCACGGCGGTTCGTTCTCCCCGGCCGCCCTGCGCGAGGCGCTGCCGCGCGACCTGGCGCTGCTCGACCGGGGCGTCCGGATGCGCAGCCTCTACCAGCACGCGACCCGCTTCGACCAGCCCACCCGGGTGCACGCCGAGCAGCTCATCGAGGCCGGCGCCGAGATCCGGACGCTGCCGGAGGTGCTGCCGCAACTGATCATCGTGGACGGCTCGCTGGCCCTGCTGCCAGCCAGCTCCGGCGGCGCCCTGATCATCCGCGAGCCCGACCTGCTCTCCTACCTGCTGACGGTCTTCGAACGGGACTGGGAGAACGCGGCCCCGTTCGCCAGCGGCCCGCAGGCCGCGCACGACGTCACCAAGACGATGAAGCAGAGCATCCTGGTGCTGCTCGCGAAGGGCCTCAAGGACGAGTCCATCGCCCGCCGCCTCGGCATCTCCCTGCGCACCTGCCGCCGCCACGTCTCGGACCTGCTGGACGGCCTCGGCGCGCACAGCCGCTTCCAGGCCGGCGTGGTCGCCGAACGGCTGGGCCTGACCTCGCACCCGGTCCCGGACGCCCCGGCCCCCGGCGAGGAGCCCGAACCGGCCCCGGCCTGCCCCGCCTGCGGCGGCCCGCTGACGGCCCCCGCCCCCTCCCCCGCCGGCCCGCGCCCCGGCGGCCGCCCGCCCCGCTACTGCTCACCCCGCTGCCGCTCCCGCGCCTACCGCACCCGGCAGCGGGAACGCGCGGACGGCGTCACGTAACCCCCCGGCGGCGTGACGTAACCCGGGACGCGCCCGCGAACCGGGCCGGTGGAGTCGGGCGGGTGGAGTCGGGCCGGTAGCCGCCCGGGCATAGCCCCGGGCGCACCGGTGTCGGGGGCGGGCATGACCAAGGTTCTGGTGATCGGCGCAACCGGCAGTGTGGGCAGGCACGTTGTGGCCTCGCTGGTCGAAGGCGGCCACGAGGCAAGGGCGTTGGTGCGGGACGAGGCGGCGTCCCGGCTCCCGGCGGGCGTCGAGGCCGTCCAGGGCGACCTGACGCGGCCCGAGAGCCTGGAGCCCGCGCTGGCCGGCGGGGTGGAGGCGGTCTACCTGATGTGGCCCGGGCTGCCCGTGCGGCCCCGGGTGGTGGAGCTGATCGCCCGGCACGCCCGGCGGGTCGTCTGCCTGTCGACGGACGTGGCGGACCTCGCCGACGACGAGCCGGCCGTCGTCTTCCACCAGGAGATCGAGCGGCTGATCCGGCGCTCGGGCCTGGAGTGGACCTTCGTCCGGGCGATCGACTTCGCGGGCAACCTGCCGGCCTGGGCCGACCAGGTGCGGGAGGGCGTGCTCCGCCGGCCGTACGGGCGGGCGCGGCGATCACTGGTGCACGAGCGGGACATCGCGGACGTCGCGGTGCGGGCGCTCACCGAGGACGGGCACGGCGGCGCCGCGTACGTGCTCACCGGCCCGGAGTCGCTCTCGCACGCCGAGCCGGCCGGGATCATCGGCGAGGAGCTGGGCGTCGCGGTGCGGTGGGAGGAGCTGCCGCCGGAGACGGTCCGCGAGGAGCTGACGGCGGCCTGGGGGAACGCCGCGTTCGTGGCGGCCCGGCTGCGCGCCTGGGAGTCGTTCACCCGGGAGCCGGAGCGGGTGACCGGCACCGTGCGGGAGGTGCTAGGGCGTCCGCCGCGCGATGTCCGCAGCTGGGTGCGGGACCACGCGGCGGACTTCCGCTAGGCCGGGGGTCAGTACCGGACGGCCTTGACCACCACCGGCAGCAGCGTCCGGTCGGCCGGCTGCCTGCTGAAGGCGACGGGCTCGGCCGTGCCGTTCGCCGGGACGTTCTCGGCGCCGACGACGGCGCTGTCCACGGTCTTGCCGCTGGTGTCGGTGAAGTCGACCTGGACGGCGTAGGAGGCCGCTTCGAGCCCCCGGTTGCGGATCGTGACGACCACGGCGTGCAGGCCGCCGGTGTTCTGCCGGTTGATGCCGGTGATCGCGACGTCGTTCACCGCGTTGCCGCCGTCCGGCTCCCCGCTGAGCACCGAGGCGGCCTTCTCCCTGGTCGTCACCTGCTGCGCCGAGACGGAGGCCTCGAAGGCGGAGGCCGCCGCGGCCTTGGAGGCGACGGACGCCGCCGAGGCCTCCGAGGCCGAGGCGATGGCCGCGGACGCCGAGGCCAGCAGCGACTCGGCGGCGGAGGCGACGGCGGAGGGCGGCTCGCCGGAGAAGGCGCCCGCGTTGGGCGGCGTGGCCGACGCCGAACCGGCCGCCGTGCCCGAGGAGCTGCTGCTGCAGGCCGCGAGCACGGCGACACCGGAGGCCGCCACGATCAGCGCGACCGTCCGCTGCGGCGTCCACCTCCGGCCCGGTCGGCGGTGGCTGGGGGGACTGTGGAGTTCACGCACCGAGGGATCCCTCTCCTGGTCGGTGTTCGGCGGCCGAGGGGCCCGTACGTCCCCATGCTTGGCAACATCCCGCTCCACAGCGACAGCTCCTGACCCGTCCGAGTGGCCCGGGCCCGGCGGAACGGCGGACCGGGAAAGACGAACCGCCCCGGGCGCGCGAGCACGGCGCGCCCGGGGCGGGGCTTCGAGGACCGGCGGAGCTCAGGCCTTGGCCTGGTCCGCCTCCTCGGCGCCGGCCCCCGCCGGCACCGGAACGGAGCGCAGCCGGGACGCGGGCGGCGCGGGGATGACGGCGGCGACGGCGGCCGCGATCAGCGCGACGGCGCAGCCGATCACCAGGCCGACCCGGAAGCCGCCCTCCGAGGGCAGGGTGTGGCCGCCCAGGGTGACGGTCATCTGCGACAGCACCACGCCCATCACGGCGGCGGACACCGAGGTGCCCAGCGAGCGCATCAGGGTGTTGAAGCTGTTCGCCGAGGCCGTCGCGGTCAGCGGCACCGCGCTCATGATCAGCGCGGGCATCGCGCCGTAGGCCAGGCCCACGCCGCTGTTGCAGACGATCGTCACGATCAGCACGCCCCAGGTGGAGCCCATCAGGGGCAGCGCCAGCCCGTACCCGACGGCGATCGTCAGCGCCCCGGCGACCAGGGTGAACTTCGGTCCGCGCGCGGCCGACAGCTTGCCGCCGAACGGGGAGACGACCATCATCATCAGCCCGCCGGGCGCCATCCACAGGCCCATCGCCAGCATCGACTGCCCGAGCCCGTAGCCGGTGGCCTCCGGCAGCTGGAGCAGCTGCGGCACGATCAGCGCCTGGGCGTACATGCCGAAGCCGACCAGGACGGAGGCGGCGTTGGTCAGCAGCACCCGGGGGCGCGCGGTGACCCGCAGGTCCACCAGCGGCTCGGTGACGCGCAGCTCCCAGCGGGCCCAGAGCAGCAGGATCGCGGCGGAGGCGGTGAACAGGCCGAGGGTCCGGGTGCTGCCCCAGCCCCAGTCGCCGCCCTTGGAGACGGGCAGCAGCAGGCAGACCAGGCCGACGCTCAGGCCGATCGCGCCGACGTAGTCGAAGCGGCCGCCGGCGGCGGGGCGGCCGTCCGAGGAAGCGGAAGCGGCCGGGGCCGGGATGATGACCCAGAGCAGGCCGATGATGACGACGGCCAGTACGGCGGTGCCCCAGAACAGCACGCGCCAGCTGGCGTAGTCGGCGACGCCGGCCGCGATCGGCAGGCCGAGGCCGCCGCCGATCCCCATGGAGGCGCTGACCAGGGCGATCGCCGAGCCGAGCCGCTCGGGCGGCAGCACGTCGCGCAGCAGGCTGATGCCGATCGGCACCAGGCCCATGCCCATGCCCTGCAGGGCCCGTCCGGCGGTCATCGGCACCACGGAGTCGGCCACCGCGCACAGCACCGAGCCGAGCAGCAGCGGGACGCAGGAGGCGATGAGCATCGTCCGCTTGCCGAGGAGGTCGCCGAGGCGGCCGCTGATCGGGACGAAGACGGCGGCGGAGAGCAGGGTCGCGGTGATGACCCAGGAGGCGTTGGACGCGCTGGTGTGCAGGAGTTGCGGGAGCTGGCTGATCAGCGGGGTGACCAGGGTCTGCATGATCGCGGCGACGGTGCCGGTGAAGGCGAGCACCGCCACGATCGGACCGGTGCGGGGGGTGGGGGCGGGGCCGTTGATGACGGGCCTCCTCGGGCGGTCGAAGAGCAGTCGAAGAACGTTCGAAGAGCGTTCGAGAGCGGAAACATGCACAAAACACACGATGTGCATGAAACACAAGACGGTCAGCTTACACAGGATGTGCGCGATGCACATCATGTGTGCCGCGCATGCCTCTGGCATACTGAAGGGTGATCCACGGAGAACCCGCAGGTCGAAGCGGTGATGAAGGGACTTCGACATGACCAGCCCCACGCACGAGGTCGCCCTCGAGTTCCTGGTGTTCGCCCGGCACCGCGACCTCAGCCAGGTCAACGCCCGCCCCGAGGGCAGCCAGCTCGAACGCAGCGCCTACATCCTGCTCAGCCGGGTCGACGCCGAAGGGCCGATGTCCATCGGCCAGCTGAGCGACGCCTTCGCCCTGGACGTCTCCACCCTCAACCGGCAGACGGCGGCCCTGAAGAGCGCGGGACTGCTCGAACGCATCCCGGACCCGGACGGCGGCATCGCCCGCAAGTTCCGCCTCACCGAGGAGGGCCGCCGCCGGCTGGACGCGGAACGCGAGGCGCACGTACGGGCACTGAACCTCGTGATGACGGACTGGCCGGAGGAGGACATCGCCTCCTTCGCCGGCTTCCTGCGCCGCTTCAACACCGGCATCGAGCGGCTCGACGGCCGCCCCTGGCCGCGCGACTGAGCCGACGCGGGCGCCGCGCGGGACGTCGGCCCGGCAGGGGAGCGCACGGGAAGTCGGCGGGGCCGACTTCTCGCGCGGGGCGGCCTGGAGAATGCCCGGCATGGGAACGGACATCAACGGATTCATCGAGTGCCGGGCATGGTTCCCGCGCGACGAGGACGGGAAGCCGGCCTGGCAGGCCGCCGTCGCCCTCGACCTCCTCAACACCACCAGGAACTACGACGCCTTCGGCTGCCTCTTCGGGGTCCGCAACCACGCCAACTTCCGTCCGCTGGCCGCCGATCGCGGACTGCCGCCGGACGCCTCGCAGACCGTGCGGGCGGCGGTGGACACCTACGGGACCACCTTCTACGGCACCACCTGGATCACCTGGGCCGAGGTGAGGGCCGTGGACTGGGCCGAGCCGGCGGAGGCACCCGACAGCCGGCTCCACGAGTACCGGCGGACCCCCGACGGGCTCACGCTCGTCGGCAAGAGCGCCTGGAACCGGCGCTTCGGCGAGACCCTCGGCATTCCCGAACCGGTGCCGACACCGGGACCGGGGTCGGAGCCGGGCGAGGTGCGGACCTGGCCCGAGGGCAGCGAGTGGGTGGTCGACGACATCGTCTACCGCTCCGAGCGGATGGACCGCCGCGACGCCGTCCGCGAGGACGGCGAGTGGAAGCCGGTCTGGACGGTCATGGAGGCCCTCGCCTCGCAGCACGGTGACGACAACGTCCGGCTGGTGGTCTGGTTCGACTACTGAGCGGCGCCCGCCCGCAAGCGCCGCCCGCCGCCCGCCGGTCGCAGCTCGGCAAGCGGTTCAGCCCGAGGCCCGGATCCGGTCTGCGACCGGGAAGTCGGTCCCGCAGTCGGGGCAGGTCGCACCGCCGAACACGTGGGTGAGCGCGTGCGCGACCTCGCGCTGTCCGTCGGCGAGCGCGAGGTCGTGGAGGCGCCGCCCGATGCCGTCCAGGTCCGCGGGGTCGGCCGGCCGCAGGGGCCGGGTCTCGATGTCCCCGTCGGCGAGCGCGTAGTCCTCGCCGGTGGAGAAGTGGCCGCGTTCGCCGAAGACGATGAACAGGCCCTCCCCGCAGCCCGGGCAGGAGACCTCGTACTCCTCGCTCCCGAGCCCCCAGGCCAGGTCCTCGCTCCACCCCGCGACGCCTTCGAAGCCCAGGACGGCCTCCAGGAGGTGGACGTACTCCCCGCGGTCCGTGGCCGTCCGCAGGTACCGGTTCGCGGCTGCCAGCAGGCCGGCGATCTCCGCCGCGTGCTCCGCGCGGACGTCACCCGCCTCGTGCAGCTGGTCGGCGCCGGCCGTGATCGCGCCCGCCAGCACCACGGCGTTGACCGCCTGGTCCCGGTCCCCGCGCCCGGCCAGGTCGGCCAGCCAGGGCAGTGCCGCGAAGCTGGCCGGGTAGACGCTGCCCTGGTGGCACAGGGCCGACCACAGGTCGTTCCAGAGCTCGCCGCTGGGCTCCGCCGCGATCCGGTCCAGCAGGGCGGGTACGTCCTCGGCGGAGCCGTAGGCGTGGTGGAGGCGCGACCAGTCCGTCATGCGGCGATCCAACCAGGTCGACGGGCGCCAGCCGTCAGCGGGCCGGGGGGAGTTGGGCAAGGAGGGCGGGGCCGGTCCAGGCGGGGGTGGCGGCGGGGGCGGCGGCCTCGGCCCGGCGGACGAGGGTGATCAGGCGGGCGTTGGCGGGGGCGGTGAGGCCGTGGCGTTCGGCGAGGGCGACGATCTCGCCCTGGAGCGAGTCGATCTCGGTGGGGCGGCCGCGCTGGAGGTCCTCCCACATCGAGGAGCGGGCGGTGGCGTCGATCCGCAGGCTCGCCCCGGCCAGCCGCTGGAACAGGGCGTCGGGCAGGCCGAGCACCCAGGGCATCAGCCCCGGCGGCACCGGGCCGAGCCGCGCCGGTGCGACCCCGGCGGCCCGGAACGCCGCCAGCGCCTCCCGCTGGCAGCGCGCCACGCACCGCCGGAACGCCCGCTGCCCGACCTGCTCGCGCAGCGGAAGCCCGGAGAGCGCGTTGACGGCGTTGTTGAGGTTCAGCAGCAGCTTGGCCGCCTGGACGGCCGGCATGTCCGGCCGCAGGTCCAGCCGGAGCCCGCTCGCCCGGGCCGCCCCGGCGAGGGCGGCGGCGCCCTCCCCCGCCGCCAGCATCAGCGACCCGCCGCTGCCCTGGTGAACGGCGGCGGGCCCGGTCCGCACCACGTTGTACGGGACCATGCCGGCCAGCACCCGGTGGGCGGGCAGCGCGGCCGCGAGCACCCGGGTGTTGCGCAGGCCGTTCTGGAAGCTCACCACCACCGTGTCCGGGCCGAGGTGCGGGGCGAGTTCGCGGGCGGCGGTCGCGGTGTCGGCGGACTTCACGGTGACCAGGACGTGGTCGGCGCCGGCCACGGCCGCCGGGTCGGTGGCGGCGGTCAGGCCCCGTACCTCGCGGCGGGCCCCGCCCGGGCCGGTGAGGGTCAGCCCGGCCGCGTCGATCGCCGCCATCGCCGCCGGCCGCCCGATCAGGGTGACGTCGGCGGTCGCGGCGAGCATGCCGCCGAGGTGGCAGCCGATGGAGCCGGCGCCGAACACGGCGATCCGGAGCCTGCGTTGGGCGGGGGTGGCGGGCACGGGGGGCTTCTCCGAGGGGTGGGCGGACGGGGAAGGCGGACGGGGAAGGCGGGGACCGTCAGTCGAAGAGGTCGGGGTCGGAGGCGGTGATCTGGTCCCACAGCGGGCGGGCCTGGAACCAGCCGGCCAGCGGGGTCCCGACCTGGCCCCGGGTGATCAGCGCGGTCTCCCGGTCGATCGGCTTGGGGGTGCCGGCCGCCATCGCGAGCAGCTGCGCCTGGCAGGAGCGCTCCATGGTGACGAACCACCAGACCGCCTCGGCCACGGACTGGCCGACGGTCAGCAGGCCGTGGTTCTGCAGGATGACGGCCTTGTGACTGCCGAGCGCGGCGGCAACCCTCTTGCCCTCCTCGGTGTCGGTCACGACGCCCCGGTAGTCGCTGTACAGGCCGTGGTCCTCGAAGAAGGCGCAGGCGTCCTGGGTCAGCGGGGCGAGCGGGATGCCGAGGCTGGAGAAGGCCTTGCCGTGGAGCGAGTGCGAGTGGGCGGCGGCGACCGCGTCGGGGCGGGCGGCGTGCACCTGGGAGTGGATGGCGAAGGCGGCCCGGTTCACCGGGCGGGTGCCGTGCAGCAGGGTGCCCTCGTGGTCGACCAGGATCAGGTCGGAGGCCTTGATCTGGCTGAAGCTCATGCCGAACGGGTTCACCCAGAACCGGTCCGGGTGCTCCGGGTCGCGGACGGTGATGTGCCCGGCGACGCCCTCCGAGAAGCCGAACCGCCCGAACAGTCGGAAGCCCGCGGCGAGTTGCTCCTTGCGGTACCGGCGCTCCTCCCCCACCGAGTCGAACACCGGCGGCAACGGCAGGGTGACCCCTTCGGGGGCGGGGCCCACGACGCCGATCGCCGCGTACGGGTCGGCGGGCTGCTGCGGTACGGGCATGGCGGCTCCTCGGGGTGCGGTCGGTCCGGTCAGGGGTGAGGTGTCACGCCGGATTTCCGGCGGACGTACGGAAGCGGTGGAGCAGTTCGCGGGCGGGCGGGCTGTCGGCGTCGAAGGCCTGCATGCCGTGGAGGTCGGACGGCACCCCGGGGCCGGCGAGCCAGACGCCGTGGCAGCTGAAGCAGAAGGAGACCTCGAAGAGGAGCCCGCCGGGGCCGTGCGCTCGGATCCCGTACCCGGGCGCGAAACAGCGGCGCAGTTCGCCCTCCGGCAGCTCGCCCATCAGGTCGAGGGCCTGCCGGAGGTGCTCGGAATCCCAGACGGTGAGGACCTCGCCGGTGACGGAGTCCGAGCCGTAGGCGCTCCTCGGATCCGCGATCCGGACCACTTCGATGAGGACGGTCTGCGAGGCGACGTCGGGGAGCAGCATGCGAACAGGATCACAGAGCGGGACTGTTCCCGGGAAGGTGTCGTCACTCCAGCCGGTGGCGGACGTCGCGGTTGCGCTTGTACTCGCGCATGAGCGCGAGGAGGTTGATCAGAGTGCTCGCCGGAACGTTGCCGATGTCGACCAGGCGGCGGCCGTGGAGGTTGATGTCCCCGGGGATGGCGGACGGCCAGAGGAGGCCGAACTCACGGCCCTCGGTGCGGAGTTCCACGATGAGCTCGGTGACCTGGCGCGAGGTGAGGTGGAGCAGGGCCGGGTCGGCGGGGTGGATCGGGTGGTGGGCGCTCACGCGGCACCGTCCTGCCGCAGCTCAAACCAGACGGTTTTGCCGAGATGCTGCGGGTCGACACCCCAGCGGTGGGTGAGGCCGGCGACGAGCTGGAGGCCCCGGCCGGTCTCGGAGAGGAGGGCGTGGGGGCCCAGGGTCGGGGGGAGTGGACTGCGGTCGGAGACGGCGACGCGGAGGGTGTCGACGCGGTGGTCGATGAGGATGACCGGGGAGGTCGTCTCGCCGTGGCGCCAGGCGTTGACGATGAGTTCGACCATGGCGAGCTCGGCGTCCGCGATGAGGGAGGGCGGCCAGCCGGCGCTGGCCATGCCGTCGCGGAGGGCGTCGCGGGAGAGGGTGAGGGAGGGGGAGTTGATGTTGCGCACAGTGTCTCCCGATGGGGGAAAGGGTGAGACCGGCGGATGCGTCGCCGTGAACGAACCCACTGGACATGGGTGTTCTTCGGTGCCCGAGCGGCGTTACTGACGATCCGTTCGGTGATCGGTGCATCACAGACTGTAGGGCATAGGACGGTACATGTGCGAGCACTTCTCACACATGTACCCCTAAATGCGGCTGGACTCGCTGTAGTGCCCCGGTGGATGCTTGGGCACATGCCACCTACCCCAAGTGCACGCAAGCAGCGGGTTGGCATCGAGCTGAGGAAGATGCGCGATGCCGCCGGTACGACCACCACAGAGGCGGCCACCGTCCTTGGCGTGGATCGCACGAAGATCACACTCATCGAGCAGGCGACCTACTCCGTGTCTCCCGAACGAGTGGTCGCGCTGGCTCAGAAGTACGGCGAAGCCGACTCCGAGTACGTCGAGGCCCTCGCGGCGATTGCGGGCGACAAGACCAAGGGTTGGTGGGAGGAGTATCGCGGATCGGTTCCGCAGGGCTTCCTCGACATCTGCGAGTTCGAGCACCATGCGAAGGGCATGTACTCGTACCAGATCTGCCATCCGCCGGGCCCCATGCAATCGGAGCGCTACAGTCGCGCGATCTTCCAGGACAACCAGGTCCGGTTGACTCCGCGCGTCGTTGAGACGCGTGTCGAGCAACGGATGCTGCGATCCGAGATGTTGATGGCGAAAGGCACCCATCCATACACGGCGATCGTCCACGAGGCGGCTCTTCGCATGCAGTTCGGCGGCCGTGACGTGGCGCGGGAACAGCTGGACTGGATGCTGGAGTTGTCCCAGCTGCCACATGTCACGCTTCGAGTGATCAGCTTCGCGGCTGGAGGCTTCAAGGGACCCGGCCAGGCCATCTACTACGCGAACGGGCTCGTACCCAGGCTCGACACCGTCAGCTATGACTCCATGGAGGGCCCGATCTTCCTCCATCTGGCTGAGCACCTGGAGGAGTACCGCGCAGTCGTTGAACAGATGGCTGACAGGTCTCTCTCGGTTGCCGACTCCCGCGATCTGATCGCGAAGATCAAGAAGGAGATATAGCCGATGGAGAACCGTTCCTGGACCCGGCCCAACGCGTGCTCCAATGCGGGCAACTGCCCAGAGGTAGCAATCACCACCGACGCCGTCTATGTCCGCAGCAGCCTCCTGCCCGACGCCGTCGCCCAGCTCACCCCCACCGAATGGCGCGACCTCGTCTCCGCCATCCGCGCGGGCGAGTTCGACGTCTGACGCCTCCCCCGCCGCACCGGCCGGCCCGCTCCACCCTCCGGCCGGTGCCCCGGCGGCCCCGATTCGGCGCACGGGCACTGAGCTGCTAATATTTCATTCAGCGCGAGGAACATGAGCCCTCGTCAGGCGTCAGCGGTGCTACCAGAGCACGTCCTACTTTCAGTAGGAAGAGTCCGTGCAACCCGGGCCTGGCGCTCCATCACCGGAAGGGTCCGGCACCACACAGGTGCCGGACCCTTTCGCGTTCCCCCCGGCACTTAATCACTCGGCATCCTCTCCCCCGACTGACATCGTGGCGGGCATGGACCAGACGAAGCCACCCGTTCCCGACCTGCACAGCAGCATCGAACAGAACCTCGCCGAGCACGCCTGCCACCTGCACCGCCACCTGGAGCACGCGACCGTCACCGAGACCGCCGACCTCGTCGTCGCCGACAGCGGGCTCGACGACGACACCTTCAACATCGTTGCGGCGGCACGCTTCACCGCCGACACC
Organism: Kitasatospora sp. NPDC058184; assembly: GCF_042883725.1. Lineage (NCBI taxonomy): Bacteria > Bacillati > Actinomycetota > Actinomycetes > Kitasatosporales > Streptomycetaceae > Kitasatospora > Kitasatospora sp. NPDC058184. Next base: position 151,190 of record NZ_JBHVVE010000014.1, on the reverse strand, counting down.
GCTCCCTCCCGGATCGCGGAGACCGTCCGGACGCTCACCGGGACCGGCCGCCCCTTCTCCTGGTGGGTCAGCCCCGCCACCACTCCCCCTGATCTCCCCGCCCTCCTCTCCGCCGCCGGCCTCCAGGCCTCCGAGACCGAGACCGGGATGTGCCTGGACCTGCACACCGCCCCGCCGGAGCCGTCCGCCGACGGCCTGGACATCCGTCTCGTGACGACTCCCGAACAACTCGCCGACTACGCGACGATCGTGGCGGCGAACTGGGACCCGCCGGCCGCCACGGTCCGCCGCTTCTACGCCGACGCGACCGAGTACGCCCTCTCCCCCGACTGCCCCGCCCGCTACCTCGTCGGGTACGTGGCCGGGCGACCGGTCTGCTCGGCCGAGGTCTTCCTCTTCGCCGGGGTCGCCGGGATCTACAACATCGCGACCCTCGCTTCCGAGCGCCGGCGTGGCTACGGCGGAGCCGTCACCCTGGCCGCCCTGCGCACGGCCTACGACGCGGGCTACCGCACCGCGGTCCTCCAGGCCTCCTCCGACGGTGAGCCCGTCTACCGCCGCCTCGGATTCCGGCCCTGCGGCGGGTTCACCGAGTACGCGGTCACCCCCTGAGCCTGCCCGCCCGGCCTCGTGGCACCGCGATTCGGCACACCGGCACTGAACTGCTAATATTCCTGATGTCGCGAGGGACATGATTCCTCGTCAGGCGTCAGCGGTACTACCAGAGTACGTCCTACTTTCAGTAGGAAGAGTCCGTGCAACCCGGGCCTGGCGCTCCACAGTCGGAAGGGTCCGGCACCACACAGGTGCCGGGCCCTTTCGCGTTCCCCACCCCGGCGACAAGGGCCGCGCCCGCCGGCCCGGTCGCCCCCGAACCACGATTCGGCACACCGGCGTTGAGCTGCTAATCTTTCTTCTGTCGCGAGGAACATGATTCCTCGCCAGGCGTCAGCGGTGCTACCAGAGCACGTCCTACTTTCAGTAGGAAGAGTCCGTGCAACCCGGGCCTGGCGCTCCATCACCGGAAGGGTCCGGCACCACACAGGTGCCGGACCCTTCCGCGTTCCCCATCCCGGCGAGGACGGCAACGGCCCTCCCGTACCGGTGTTGATCTTTTGTCTACCAACTGGCGGTGCAATGACGCCACGGCCCGCGATCCGGCCGTGTCGAGTATCCAGTTCGGAGAACCCATGGAAAAGCGCCGCTCTCACCGCCGCTACCTGAGCGCCCTCCTGGCCTTATTCATGTCCCTGGGCCTCGTCGGCCTCCTCGCCCCGGCCGCGAGCGCCGAAGCGGACTCCTCGTGGCTGTCGTTCACCGCCGACAAGCGGCCGGACCTGTGCCTGGACGCGTCCAACGGCACCGGGCCCAAGGTGCAGCTGTGGACCTGCAACGGCTCCGACGCGCAGATCTGGTACTGGAACGGCGGCCTCTACCAGATCCGGAACAAGGCGACCGGCAAGTGCCTGTCCATGGAGGGCGGTCGGACGGACCAGCAGACGCCGCTGGTCCTCGACGCCTGCTCGAACCGGAAGAACCCCACGCAGAGCTGGTGGTACTACAACTCCAAGGGGACGCCGATCTACACCACCGAGGGCAACAAGCTCTGCGTGGACATCCCCAACGGCAACTTCGCCGAGGGCGTCCAGCCGTGGGCGTACGGGTGCAACAACTCCGACGCGCAGAAGTTCAACGCCGAGTGGCCCAAGGCCGTCAGCGACAAGGACTGGCTGCAGGCCTGCGCCCAGGGCTACTTCCCGGGCGACCCGAACAACACCGCCAACTGCACCTACCGGAGCGAGAGCTACACCCAGGGCTTCACCGACTACCAGCGCGGGGAGACCCACAGCAACTGCGCCCCGGGGAAGACCACGGCCGACACCATGTCCCTGAGCTTCCGGCAGTCGCGGACCTCCGAGGACAGCACGTCCGTGTCGGTGGGGCTGTCCACCTCGCCGGGGATCCTGGGCTCGCTCATCACCAAGGTGTCGCTGAGCATCGAGACCCAGTACGGGCACAAGTGGTCCTACACCAACGAGTACACCGGCACGCGCCAGGTGACCGTCAACCCCGGCCGGAAGGGCGCCCTCTACGTGCGCGTCGCGCACGCCGACAGCACCGGGACGTACACGGTGACGCTCAAGAACCCGGTCAACGGGGTCGCGAAGCGCGAACTGCGGAGCAGCGTCAAGCTCAACGCCCCGAGCGACGTCAACTGGTACGAGACCGCCTCGTACGAGGTCGGCTGCGGGCAGGAACTCCCCGCCACCGTCAACGACATCCCCAGCGGCGGCGGTGACCGCGGCACCCACGGCGCGGGCAACAACGGCCAGCGCGGCGGCCACCCCGACGGCTCCTGGGTCACCCTCGTCAACCAGGGCACCGGCCGGGCGGTCGACTCCGCCAACGGCGCCTTCGGCGACGGCAACAAGATCCAGGCCTGGAACCAGCACAACCCGAACGAGGCCTCCCAGGGCTGGCGGCTGGACCGCAAGGGGGACACCGGCGACGGCGTCCCGCAGTACGCGCTCACCAGCCGCCTCCGGGACGCGCAGGTCCTCAACCTCGCCGGCTCCAACAACCGCGACGTCCAGCTCTACCACTGGGACGCCACCGCCAACGGCATGTGGGCCTTCTTCGGCAAGGGAGACGGCTGGTACGAGGTCTACTCGGTGGCCGAGCGGAACAAGTGCCTGACCGACAACGGGTACGGCAACCAGATCACCATCGAACCGTGCACCGGGCGCGCCGAACAGCGTTGGGGCACCTACCTTTACTGACCCGGATCACCCGGCCCCGGCGTTCGCCGTCGTGAGCCGGAGCCCCCGGGACACGAACCCGCCCCCGCCGGATCGTCCGGCGGGGGCGGGAAGGTGTCGCCGGAGGCTCAGGGGGCGGCGGGGGCAACCACGTCCCAGAGCTGACGCGGGCTGTCGTCACGGAGCGCCTTCACCACGTTGGCGCCGTTGCTCTGCGCCGCGATGACGTAGTCCTGGTCCGTGGCCTCGGCGATGACGTACCTGTCGCCCGTCCGGTCGATCTGCCACTGCTGGGTCGGGATGTTGGGGTTGCACGCGACGAGCGGGATCGGCGTGCCGGGCTCCGCGAACGCCTGGAGGCACTTGTCGGGCTTCCCCTTGGACTCGATCAGGTAGCCGCCGGGGGTCGGGCGGAGGATCCAGTCCTGCCAGACCGTGCCGTTGGCCTGCCAGGTGATGGCGTCGGTCCCGTACTTGGCGGAGTCCAGGAAGCCGTTCACGGACTCGTTGTAGAAGCGCACTTCCTGGCCGCCGACGCGCACTTCGCCCGCCGAGGCGGGCGAGGCCGAGGCCACCGCGCCGGTGACGGCCAGGGCGGCGGTCGCGACGGCAGCCGCCTTCTTGATGCTGAACAAGGATCTCTCCTTCTGCGAGGGTGATTCCTCGAATTCCGTGACCGCGTACAGGGCCACGGAGCCGAGGGAACCACCCGCACCGGGCGCCCGCAACGGCAAGTAACCCGGGTGGAGTCAACGCACGAATCGCATTGCCCCGTCTGCCGCAGCGCGGAGTTGCGCCCGGGCTCCCCCTCCCTCCGGCGCAGTCCCTCGGCTCACCATTACGCCAGTCCTATTTGCGCATGATCAGAAAAAGGCCTGATCTCATCCTCTGCGAATTCCCGGAACGGAAGCCGGTTTTCCGCCACCGGGGGCCGGGGTAGGGCCGAGACGTTCGCATCCCGACCGTTTCATCATCACGGCGGGCGCGAAATCCTTGATGCTTTCTTATCGGAAGGACACCCTCATGCACAGGACCCTCCGCAACGCCCTCGCCACCGTCATCGTGACGGGTGCGCTCACCACCGCCGCCGCTCCCGCCGCCCTGGCCGCCGAGCAGACGCCGCCGACCGCGGGGGTGCAGGCGGAGCTCCGCAACCCGAAGACGATCAAGGTGGCCGACTACAACCAGGCCCGCGGCACCCTGATCAACGCCGGCAGCAAGACCGCCGCCAAGTCCCACCCGGCGCACGGCACGAAGGACGTCCCGGTCTCCCACGGCGTCAGCCTGCTGGCGGAGGCCCGCGACGAGTTCCGCGCCGCCGACAAGAACCTGCCGGCGAGCCAGAAGAGGTCCGACATGTCGATCCCGCACTACAACGCCATCCACAACGCGGCCAACACGATGCACATCGACACGTGGTGACACCGCCCCGCTGAGCCCGAACGCCCCGGCCCTCCCCCGGACTTCGGAGGAGGGCCGGGCCGGACTCAGCCCTCCGGGGGCTTGGGCTCCTCCCGGGGCGCGCTCAGGCTGCCGTCCGGGTGGACGTCGAAGACCGTGAGCTTCCTGCGGCCGGTGATGGTGATCCGGTCCGGGCCGGACCAGTCGGCGCGCACGAAGTCGCCGCCCCGGGTGTCCCAGATTCCCATGCTCCAGTGGCGGGCCGACCAGCCGCTGCCGGCCACCAGCTCCACCCGGTAGACCGGGTCGATCGAGGCCACGTTGGTCATGGTCAGCACCCGGTCCGGGTGGCCCGGGGCGGCCGTCCGCGCGGTCCGCCCCTCGCCGCTCACGAGCGCCAGGAACGCGATCAGCGGCCCACCGAAGACCAGTGCCACCATGGCGACGGCGCAGCCGATCTGCGACACCCAGGTCCGGAACTCCATCCCGATGTACAACGCGACGGCGGTCAGCACGACCGCCGTCCCGACCAGCAGGACCGGGTGGTCGAGCCAGCGCTCGACCACCACGAGCCCTCCCGACCGGGACTCGTACCGACCCACCGCGTAGGCCAGCAGCGCCAGGAGCGCCGCCCCTCCGAGCCCCCACACGATCCCTCTGCGGCGTACCGCTGTCACCTTCGCCCCCCGGCGGTTCTTGACCGAACTTTGGCGCGGACCCTACTACAGGCCCGCTACCGCGGCCGGGGCGTGGACGACGGGCCGGCCGGCGTCCCGTCCTCGCCCACAGTGAAGACCTGGACCTCCTTCTCCGAGGTCACCGTGATCCGGTCCGGGCCCGACCACTCGGCCCTGAGCAGGCGTTCGCCCGGCCCCCTGGCACCGAGGGACCAGTGGCGCGCCGACCAGCCGCTGCCGGTCAGCAGCTCCACCCGGCGGTCCGGCTCGAACGAGTCGGCGGCATCGGTGAAGACGAGCACCCGGTCCGGGTGGCCCGGGGCGGCCTCCCGCGCGGTCCGCACCCCGGAGTCCCCGGCCGCGAGCGTCGACAGCGCGAGCGGCACCCCGAGCAGGACCAGCGCCACCAGGCCGCCGGCCAGGCCGACTTGCGACTCCGGCGTACGGAAGTCCAGCTCGACGATCAACGAGACCAGAACCAGCACGACCGTCGCCCCGACCAGCAGGACCGGCCGGTGGAACCAGAGTTCGAGCTCCACCAGCCCACCCGAACGGGAGGCGTGCCGGCCCACCAGGTAGGCCGACAGCGCCACGAGCGCCACGCCTCTGAGCCCCCACGCGATCCCTCTGCGGCGTACCGCTGTCACCTTCGCCCCCCGGCGGTTCTTGACCGAACTTTGGCGCGGACCCTACTACAGGCCCGCTACCGCGGCCGGGGCGTGGACGACGGGCCGGCCGGCGTCCCGTCCTCGCCCACAGTGAAGACCTCGATCTCCTTCTCCAAGGTCACCGTGATCCGGCCCGGACCGGACCACTCGGCCCTGACGAAGCCATCGTCCTCCTCCCAGGTGCCGAGGCCCCAGTGACGGGCCGACCAGCCGCTGCCGGCCACCAGCTCCACCCGGTAGACCGGATCGATCGAGAAGGCGACGTCGGTGACGCTCAGCACGTGGTCGGAGCGGCTCGGGTCGGGCTTGCGGTCGACCAGCCGGCCGTCGCCGCCGAAGACGTACGCCAGGCCGCCGACCGCCGCCCCGATGACGAGCAGCGGCGACAGGACGGCCGCGAAACCGATCTGCGCCCACCTGGTGCGGAACTCGACCTGGGCCACCGCCGAGGCCATGGCCAGGGTGACGGCCGTGCCGAGCAGCAGCACCGGGTGGTTCAGCCAGCGCTCGACCTCGACCAGCCCGCCCTGGCGGGAGGAGAAGTAGCCCGGCAGGTACACCAGGAAGGCCGCCAGCGCCGCGCCACGGAGCCACCAGACGACCTGCCCGCGGCGCGTCACCGTCATTTGCTCCCCCCGGAGTTGCCCTTTGCCGGGACTTTACTACGGGGGTGCCGGGCGGCCCGGACGGCGGGTGCTCCGCTGTCCGGGCCGCCCGGCCTGGTCACTCCGCGCTGGTCACCCGGCGCTGGTCACTCGGCCCTGGTCACCCGGCGCACCGGCGATACCCCCGTCACCGCCGGTAGAAGACGCTCCGCGACCAGAAGTAGCCGACCAGCGTCAGCGCGGTGCACCAGGCGAGGGCGATCCAGGCGCTGCTGCCGATCCCGGTGCCCAGCAGCAGCCCGCGCAGGGTCTCGATCATGGGCGTGAAGGGCTGGTACTCGGCGAACCAGCGCAGCGCCGTGGGCATGGAGTCCGTCGGCACGATGGCGCTGCCGATGAAGGGCAGGAACTGCAGCGGCATCGGCATGTTGCTGGCGCTCTCGACCGTCTTGGCCACCAGGCCGATGCCGGCCGATATCCAGGTCAGGGCGATGGTGAGGAAGAGCAGCAGCCCAGCCGCGGCCAGCCACTCCACCGGTCCGGCGTTGGGCCGGAAGCCCATCGCGAGGGCCGTGCCGACCACCAGCACCAGCCCGATCATGGTCTGGATGACGCTGCCGACCACGTGCCCCGCCAGGAAGGCGGAGCGCGATATCGCCATCGTGCGGAAGCGGTTGACGATGCCCTCGGTCATGTCGGTGCAGATGCCGATCGCGGTGACCAGCGCCCCGGACGTGGCCGCCATCAGCACGATGCCGGGCGTGACGTAGTCGATGTAGTGGCCGCCGCCGATGCCGGCGCCCAGCGTGCTGCCGTAGGCGTAGTTGAAGAGCAGCAGCATCATGACCGGCGTCACCACGACCGCGAAGGTCAGGGACGGGTACCGCAGCGCGTGCTTGAGGTTGCGGCGCAGCATGGTCAGCGAGTCGCCGAGCGCGTGGCCGGCGGTACTGGTGGCTGTACGCGTGGCCGTGTGCGTGGCCGTGCTCATCGCGTGCCCTCCCCGGTCAGTTGGAGGAACACGTCGTCCAGGTCGGCCGTCTCCACGACCAGCGACTCGGCCTGCACGGACGCGTTGTCGAGGGCGTCCAGCACGGCCTTCACCGTGAGGACGGAGTTGTCCCCCGGGATCTCCAGCCGCAGCGCCTCGGTGTCGGCCGTGGCGTACGGGAACAGGGCGGCGGCGGCGGCCAGCGAGCCGGCGTCGGTGAACCGGAGCCGGATCCGCCCGCCGGGGGTGTACCGCTTCAGCTCCTCGGCCGTGCCCTCGGCGACGATCCGGCCGCCGTCCAGGACGGCTATCCGGTCGGCGAGTTGGTCGGCCTCCTCCAGGTACTGGGTGGTGAGGAAGATCGTCACCCCGTGGTCGGCGACCAGGCTCCGGATGATCTCCCACATGGTGCGCCGGCTGCGCGGGTCCAGCCCGGTGGTCGGCTCGTCCAGGAAGATCACCCTCGGGTCCCCGACCAGGGTCATCGCGAGGTCGAGCTTGCGCCGCATGCCGCCGGAGAAGGTGGCGACGGCCTCGCGGGAGGCCTCGGTGAGGTCGAAGCGCCGCAGCAGCTCCTCGGCCCGCCTCCGCCCCTCCCGACGGCGGAGGTGGTTGAGGTCGGCCATCAGCAGCAGGTTCTCCTCGGCGGTGAGCAGGTTGTCCACCGCGGAGAACTGGCCCGTCACCCCGATCGCCTTCCGCACCCCGTCCGCCTCGCGTTCCACGTCGTGCCCGGCCACCCGGGCCGAGCCGCCGTCGGCGGGGATCAGGGTGGAGAGGATCTGCACGGTGGTGGTCTTGCCGGCGCCGTTGGGCCCGAGCAGGGCGAACACGCTGCCCGCCGGAATCTCCAGGTCGATGCCCCGCAGGACCGCCTTGTCCCCGTAGGACTTGGTGAGCCCCGTCGCCGAGACCGCCGGGAGCGAACGGACCGCCGCGTCCGCCGGGGCCGCCGCGTTCGCCGCCATCACGCCCGCCGGACGATGACGTTGCCGACCTGGGTGCGGCCGCGGACCTCGACCGTCTCCACCGCGTCGCCCGGGCCCTTGGTGGGGCCGAGGTCGTTGCGGACGCCGCCGACCTTGCTGTGCACGTCGAGCCAGGCCGCCGTGCCCTCCGCGATGCCGACCTCCACGTCCCCCACGCTGGTCTGCAGGGTGACCTGGCCGCGGACCACCCGGCCGACCCGGATGTGGCCGTGCGCCGACTTGGCGGTCACGTTCCCCTCGGCCTGGCCGACGTGGATCCGGCCGTTGGAGGCGTTGGCGTGCAGCTCGCCGCGGACCTCGTCGATCTCGGTGTCGCCGCTGCTGTTCTTGACCGTCAGCCGGCCGCCGACGGAGCCGATCTCGATCCGGCCGGCTCCGGAGACCTCGGCGTCCCAGGCCGTCCCGCCGAGCCGGATGTCCCCGAAGCCGCTGTCGAGCCGGGCGCTGTCGGCGTGCTCGACCTGGATCCGGCCGAGCGAGGTCTTCAGCCGGCAGGCGCCGAGCGCCCCCTCGGTGACGAACTCGGCCATCGGGGACTCGCTGTGGACCTCGGAGCCGACCGGCAGCTCGACCAGGATCTCGACCGCGCCCTTCTTGCCGCTGAAGACGGAGCGCTGCTTGGGCGCCTTGATGCCGAGCCGGCCACCCGAGAAGTCGACCTGGGTCTGCTCGGCGGCCTTGACGTCCGCCTCCTTGGCCGGGTTGGCGGGCCGGACCTCGACCACGGCGTCGGTGCGCTTGCTCGCCTTGATCCAGACCGAGCCGATGTCGAACTCGAGGATGGCGGAGATCGGTCCGTCGGTCTCGTACGTAGGCATGGCTGTCCCGTCCTCTTGACTCGTGTGGGTGTCCCCGCTGGTCGGAGCGGGGGTGACGTCGAAGGTGCAGAAGGTGGTGCGGGAGGTGCTGCGGGCGCTACGGAGCTGTCAGTGGACCCAGCCGGTGAAGCCCTGGCCGCCCATGCTGCGCGGGACCCGGCTGCCCGGGTCGGCGACCGGCCGGCGGGCCGGCTCACCGCCCTCCAGGGCGCCGGCCAGGGCCCGGACCAGCCAGGCGTTGAGCGAGAGGCCGGCCTCGACGGCGGCCTCCTCCGCCCGGGCCTTGAGGTGGGCGGGCAGCCGGAGGTTGATCCGGGCGGTGCCCGTCTCGTCCGACTCCGACGCCACCGGAGGCACCACCGGTGGCACCACGGTCGGCACGACTGGTGCCACCGGCGCCGACGGTGGTGCCATATCGCCGTGGAAGGCATCCGATCCGGGCGGCGCCGTCACCACGAACTCCGGGTCGAGTCCGCGCAGGCGCACGTCCACCGAGCCGGGGGCGAGGTCGCGGGTGACTTCTCCCATGGCCGCCGACAGCGCGTTGAGCAGGGTGAGCCGCACGGCCGACTCCAGCGGGAGCGTCAGCCGCTCGGCCAGCGCGCGGGCTTCGTCCCCGCCCGTGGCGGCGGCCACCGCGAGCTCGTTCCGGAGGTTTTCCACATATGGCGTGAGGTCCATGGCCGTAAGCATGGCACAGCGATGGCACCATGTCGAGCATTTATGGCACCACTGTGGCGCCATCACCCGAACGGCGGTGACGCCAACCCGTGCCGGAACACGGAACCGCCCCGCCGACCCCCGGGAACGAGGGGGTCGACGGGGCGGTTCACCAGGGGAAACGCGGACCGCGGGAAGGTCAGGCCTGCTGCCAGCCCGCCAGGTAGGCGTCGATCTCCCCGGTCAGCCGGGTCTTGCCCGCCCCGTCCAGGAAGGAGGCCTCGACGGCGTTGCGGGCCAGCCCCGCCACCCCGGCCTCGTCCAGGCCCAGCAGCCGCGCCGCCACCGCGTACTCGGTGTTGAGGTCGGTGCCGAACATCGGCGGGTCGTCGCTGTTGACCGTCACCAGCAGTCCGGCGTCCACCATCCGCTTGATCGGGTGGTCCTCGATCCGCTCCACGGCCCGGGTGGCGATGTTGGAGGTCGGGCAGACCTCCAGCGGGATGCGGTGCTCGCCCAGGTGATCGAGCAGCGCCGGGTCCTTCACCGCCTGGGTGCCGTGCCCGATGCGCTCGGCGCCGAGCATCCGGATCGCGTCCCAGACCGTCTCCGGCCCGGTGGTCTCGCCCGCGTGCGGCACGCTGTGCAGGCCGGCCGCCCGGGCCCGGTCGAAGTACGGCTTGAACTGCGGGCGCGGCACGCCGATCTCCGGGCCGCCCAGGCCGAAGCTGACCAGGCCCTCGGGGCCCAGCTCGGTGGCCAGCCGGGCGGTCTCCTCGGCGGACCGCAGCCCGGCCTCGCCCGGGATGTCGAAGCACCAGCGCAGCACCACGCCGAGCTCCTTCTCGGCGCGCAGCCGGGCGTCCTCGATCGCCTCCATGAAGGCGACCTCGGGGATGCCCCGGCGGACCGAGGAGTACGGGGTGATGGTCAGCTCGGCGTACCGGATGTTCTGCCGGGCCATGTCCTCGGCGACGCCGTAGGTGAGCGCGCGGACGTCCTCGGCGTCCCGGACCAGGTCCACCACGCTGAGGTAGACCTCGATGAAGTGCGCGAAGTCGGTGAAGGTGAAGTACTCGGCGAGCGCCGCCGGGTCGGTCGGCACCTTGGAGTTCCCGGCGTACCGGGCGGCCAGCTCCGCGACGACGCGCGGCGAGGCCGAGCCGACGTGGTGGACGTGCAGCTCCGCCTTGGGCATCCCGGCGATGAACGCCTCGATGCTCCGGTCGGTGGAGCCGATCCGGCTGGTGTGGGGGACGATCCGACTTCCGTCCGGCTGGACCACGGTGGTTCCCTTCTTCCTTCTCCGTGCTTCTACGCGCGTATCGCGAAGTTCGGCCCAGGATAGGCCCACGCCGGGGGCGCCGTCCCCGGTTCACCCCCCGAGCGCGACCGCCACGGTGTGGATCAGCAGCCCGGCCAGGGCGCCGACCACGGTGCCGTTGATCCGGATGAACTGGAGGTCGCGGCCGACGTTGGCCTCGATCTTGCGGGAGGCGTCGTCGGCGTCCCAGCCCGCCACCGTCTCGGAGATCAGCGAGGTGATCTCGGTGCGGTAGGTGTCGACCAGGTACTGGGCGGCGTCCTGGATCCAGCCGTCCACCTTGGCCTGGAGCTTGGGGTCGGTGGCCAGGCGCTCGCCGAAGCGGCGCACGCCGTCGCGGATGCGCCGGCGCAGTTCGCTGTCCTCGTCCTCGGCCGCGCCCATCACCAGGGTGCGCACGGCCGCCCAGGTGGAGTTGATCAGGTCCTGCACCTCGGGGCGGGCCAGCAGCTCGCCCTTGGCCCGCTCGACCCGGGCGATGGTCTCCGGATCGGTCTGCAGCTCGGTCGCGAAGTCGGCGAGGAAGTTGTCGATCGCGCCGCGGGCCGGGTGGTCCGGGTCGTCCCGGATCTCGGTGACGAACCGCATCAGCTCCTTGTAGACCCGCTCGCCGACCTGGTGGTCGATGAACCTGGGCGTCCAGCCCGGGGTCTTCTGGGTGACCTTCTGGACCACCTCCTCGTGGTTGGTGGTCAGCCAGCCGTGCGCCCGGACGGCGACCAGGTCCACCACCCCGTGGTGCCCGCCGTCCGCGACCACCTTGCCGAGCATCCGGCCCATCGGCTCCGCCACCGAGGTGGCCGCGGCCCGCCTGGTCACCGCCTCGGCGACCACCGCCCGCACGTCGTCGTCGCGGAGCACCGCGAGCAGGCCGCGGAGCGCCGCCGAGGCCTCCTTGGTGACCCGCTCGGCGCTGCCCGGCGCGGCCAGCCACTCCCCCAGCCGGCGGCCGATGCCGAGCGCCGCCAGGCGGCCGCGGACCACGTGGCCGGAGAGGAAGTTCTCGCCGACGAAGTCGCCGAGCGAGCGGCCGAAGGCGTCCTTCTTGGTCGGGATGATCGCGGTGTGCGGGATCGGCAGGCCGAACGGCCGGCGGAACAGCGCGGTCACCGCGAACCAGTCGGCCAGCGCGCCGACCATGCCCGCTTCGGCGGCGGCCGCCACGTACCCGGCCCAGGGGCCGGCGCCGGCCGCCTTGGCCCAGGTGGCCAGGGCGAAGACCAGGGTCGCGAAGGCCAGCAGGCCGGTCGCGATGGTCTTCATCCGGCGGACGCCGCGTCTCTTCTCCTCGTCGGCCGCGGTGAACCGGACTCCGGGGCCGGTCCCGCTGAAGGCATCGTCACTCACCCCGCCAGTCTGCCCGTTGCCCGGCGCGGACGGGGGCGCGCATCGCGATCACGCGCCCCAGGGGCCTCACAGGCCGGGCGAGGAGGGGCCTCACTCCCCGCCCAGCACCATCCGCCGCACCTCCGCGCCCGCCCAGCGCTTCGGGTCCGTGCACCGCCGCCCGTCCAGCAGCACCCGCACCCCCGGCAGGTCCACCGGCGCCAGGTCCCGGTACTCCGGGTGGTCCGCCTGCAGCACCGCCGCCACCACCGGCTCCCCGCCGTACGGCGGCAGCCCGAGCGCCGCCAGCTCCTCCGCCTCGTACAGCGGGTCGCTGACGTACGGCCGCGCGCCCGCCGACCGCACCGCCTCGACCAGCGGGAACACCCCGGAGTACGCCGTCTCCTTGACCCCGCCCCGGTACGAGGCGCCGAGCACCAGCACGCCCTGCCCGGCGATCCCGCCCGGCACCGCGCCCGCCAGCACGCCCACCGCGTACCCCGGCACCGCCAGGTTGGCCTCGCGCGCCGCCCGGACCACCGTCGCCCCCGGGTCGTTCCACAGGTACAGCCGCGGGTACACCGGGATGCAGTGCCCGCCGACCGCGATGCCCGGCCGGTGCAGGTGGCTGTACGGCTGCGAGTTGCAGGCGTCGGCGATCTCCGCGAAGTCCACCCCGACCTCGTCCGCGTAGCGGGCGAACTGGTTGGCCAGCGCGATGTTCACGTCCCGGTACGTCGTCTCGGCGAGCTTGCTGAACTCGGCCGCCTCCACCGAGGCCAGCTCCCAGACGCCGTTGGGCCGGGGCAGGTCGGGGCGCGGGTCGAAGTCCAGCACCGCCCGGTAGAACTCGGCGCCGCGCCGGGTGGAGGACGCGTCCAGGCCGCCGACCAGCTTGGGGTAGCGCCGCAGGTCCGCGAAGACCCGTCCGGTGCGGACCCGCTCCGGGCTGAACACCAGCGCGAAGTCCGTCCCGGCCGCGAGCCCCGACCGGGCCGACAGCCGCGGCGCCCAGCGCTCCCTGGTGGTGCCGACCGGCAGGGTGGTCTCGTAGCTGACCAGGGTGCCCCGGCGCAGCCCGGCCGCGACGGCGTCGGTGGCCGCGTCCAGCAGGGCGAAGTCCGGGCTGCCGTCGGCGGCGGTGACCAGCGGGACGACCACGACGACGGCCTCGGCCCGGGCGACCGCGGCCGCGGTGTCGGTGGTGGCCCGCAGCAGGCCCTCGGCGACGACCCGCTTGAGCGCCTGGTCCAGGCCCGCCTCCCGGGGGAACGGCGGCACGCCCCGGTTGACGCTGTCCACCACGCCCGGCGCGATGTCCGCGCCGGTCACCCGGTGGCCCTTCAGCGCGAACTGCACCGCCAGTGGCAGGCCCAGCTTGCCCAGCCCGACCACGCAGACGTCCAGGCTCATCCCCGTCCTCCGTTCACCGAGTCGGCCAGCCGGCGCCACGCCGGGTTCCTCCGCAGCCCGCGCCGCACCTGCTCCGGGACGAGACCGCGCCACAGCTGCCGCGCCAGGTCCAGCGGCCCGGCGGCCGCCTCGACCTCCGCCACCGCCGCCTCCTCGCGCAGCAGGAACAGCTCGTCCGGCAGACCGAGCCGGGCGTCCCGGAACGCCGGGTAGCCCGCGTACTGCCGCCGTCCGTCCACCACCACCGGCGGATCGCCGTGCGCCGCCTCGTAGCGGACCTGGTCGCGCAGCGCCTCCGGCCGTACCGCGCAGGCGAGTTCGAGCCGCACCCGCTCGGCGACCGGCAGCCGGTGGTACACCTCGCGGGCGCCGAACCGCTCGACCAGCCGGGCGGTCTCGACGCACACCCGCTCCTGCATGTCCGCGGTCAGCAGCAGGAAGCCCTCCCGCAGCAGCCGGGGCACGTCCCAGCCGAAGCTGCGGGCCCGGATGGCGTCCAACTCCTCGCCCGGCTCGGCCAGTTCGACGGCCACCTGCTGCAGCGCGGCGATCCCGCGCAGCCGGTCCAGCACCCCGGCCCGCTCGGTGACGTTGCCCCGGTCCTCGCGCAGCACCAGGAAGTAGCAGTCGTAGGAGGCGAGGACGGACACCCTGGCCGCCCGCAGGCAGGCCTCCAGGGTGAACGGCTGGTCCGAGAAGACCTTCAACCCCTCGTCGCGGCGCAGCCCGTGGCGCCGGACGAGGTCGAGCCGGAACAGCTTGGTGTCGGCCAGCGCCCAGGCCAGCGCGGAGTCGGCGAAGCCCACCGACTCGGCGTCGGCGTGGAAGATCCCCTGCGGCACCAGCCGCCCGTTCACCCCGACCTGCTTGGGCACCACCACGTCCGAGCCCCAGGCGTCGGCGGCCGTGACCAGCCGTTCCAGCGCCTCCTCGCCGAGCCAGTCGTCCGCGCCGAGGAACAGCACGTAGCGGCCGCGGGCCAGCTCCAGGCCACGGTTGGTCGGGCCGGCCGGGCCGCCCGAGTTGGACTGGTGCACCACCGTGAACAGCCCGGGGTGGCGGGCGGCGTACTCGTCCAGCAGCTCCCCGCCGCCGTCCGTGGAGCCGTCGTCCACCGCCACCACCTCCAGCCGCCCCGGCGCCAGGGACTGCCCGACCAGCGAGTCCAGGCAGGCGGTGAGGTACGGCATGGTGTTGTAGACCGCGACCACCACGGTCACGTCGGGTACGGCCATCGGGTGGCGGGCCTCCGGTTCCGGACATCGGCGAGTGATGCCGGGTCAACTCACGGTGGGGGCCGGGGGTCACGACGATCACCCACACCGGTGACTAGGAACCGAACGCACCCCCGGCCGTCGCACGGGTGAGCGACGGCCGGGAAGGCGAACCAGGACCCGGCACCCGTCAGCCGATCGCGACCTCCGCGTACATCCGGGCGATCACGTCCTCGATGGCCGGCTCGCGCACCGACAGGTCCACCAGCGGGTAGCGCGCGGCGACCGCCGCCACGATCGGCGCGGCGCTCTCCTGGGCCGGGAAGGCCAGCCACTGGCGCGACCCCTCGACCCGGGTGACCCGGGCCCCGGGCACCTCGACCGGGTGCCCGAGTTCCTGCGCGAGGTCCACCACCAGCGTCCGCTCGCTGCGGCCGGTGGCGTGCAGCCCCTCCAGCCCGCCGTCGTACACCAGCCGGCCGTGGTCGATCACCATCACCCGGCCGCAGAGCTGCTCGATGTCGGTCAGGTCGTGGGTGGTGAGCAGCACGGTGGTGCCCCGGTCCCGGTTGACCTCGCGCAGGAACTCCCGCACCCGGCCCTTGCTGACCACGTCCAGGCCGATGGTCGGCTCGTCCAGGTAGAGCACCCGGGGGTCGTGCAGCAGCGCCGCCGCGAGGTCGCCGCGCATCCGCTGGCCGAGCGAGAGCTGGCGCACCGGGGTGTCCAACAGCCCGCCGAGGTCGAGCAGTTCGACGCAGCGGTCGAGGTTCTCGCGGTACCGGGCGTCCGGGATCCGGTAGATCCGGCGGGCGAGCTCGAAGGAGTCGCGCAGCGGCAGGTCCCACCAGAGGGTGGTGCGCTGGCCGAAGACGACGCCGATCCGGCGGGCCAGCGCGACGCGCTCCCGGGTCGGGTCGACCCCGGCCACCCGCAGCCGTCCGGAGCTGGGGACGAGGATGCCGGTGAGCATCTTGATGGTGGTGGACTTGCCGGCCCCGTTGGGCCCGATGTAGCCGACGCACTCGCCGGCCTCGACGGTGAAGCCGAGCCCGTCCACCGCGCGGACCTCGCGCCTGGCCCGGCTGAACCGGCCGGTGCGGGTCCGCACGGTGAAGGTGCGGTGGACGTCCTGGAGTTCGATCAGTGCCATGGGGTTCCTCACGAAGCGAAGCGAAGCGGGGAGGTCAGCTGCCGGTGCCGCGGTAGGCGCGCAGCCCGGCCCGCCAGGCGAGTCCGGCGGCGAGGACGCAGACCGCGGCGGCCACCGGGGAGGCGAACTGGAAGGCGGTGGGCAGGCCGAGCGGGTCGGGCCGGTCGAGGATGCGCAGCGTGGGCAGCCAGTTGACGAAGGCCAGCGGGACGCCGAAGACCACCGCGGCGACCAGCTCCTTGGCGAAGATCGTCGGCGGGTAGTGCAGCAGGGTCGCGCCGCCGTAGGTGAAGGAGTTCTGGATCTCCTTGGACTCGCCCCACCAGAACTGGACGGTGGCGCCGCCGACGTAGACCGCGCCGAAGATGACGGTGCCGCAGAGCAGCAGGACGGGCACCAGCAGCACCCGGTCCCAGGTCCAGTGCACGTCCAGGGCGGTCAGCGACCAGACCAGCACCGCGACGGCCTGGAGCGGGCGGCCGAGCCGGCGCAGCGAGAAGCGCTCCGCGCACAGCTGGGAGAGCGCGGGCGCGGGCCGGATCAGCATGGTGTCCAGCGAGCCGCTCCGGATCCGCGCGCCCAGGCCCTCGGCCGAGCCGACCAGCAGGTTGGCCGTGCCGAGCGAGAAGGCCGCGGTGGCGTAGAGGAAGGCGGTCTCCGGCAGGCTCCAGCCGCCGAGCCGGTCGGTGTGCCGGAACATGATCACCAGCACCACGAAGTCGAGGGAGTGGGTGACCAGGCTGGCCACCAGGTTCAGGGCGAAGGAGGCCCGGTAGGCCATCATCGAGCGCATCCACATCCGGGCGCAGAGCCACCAGGAGCGCAGCGCCCAGGCGGCGCGGGGCCCGAGGGGCTCGCGGGGCCCGAAGGAGTCGCGGGGCCCGAGGGGCTGCCGTGCGAGCTGCTCAGCCACCCTGCACCACCACCCTGCGGGTGGCCAGCCACTGGGCGCCCCGCCCGGCGGCGAGCAGCACCGCCGCCCAGCCGAGCTGGAAGCCGAGCGCCCCGAGCAGCGCGGCGCCGCCGGTCCGCTCCAGGAAGACGTCGGTGGGGACGTTCACCAGCGCCGACCAGGGCAGCACCCGGCCGAGTTCGCCGAGCCAGCCGGGGAACAGCGCGACCGGCAGCAGCATCCCGGAGAAGAACATCGAGACCACCAGCATCACCGAGCGCACCCCCTCCGAGTCGTGCAGCCAGAAGCCGGTGATCGAGACCAGGAACCGCAGCCCGAAGCTGACGATCACCGCGAGCAGCGCCGAGAGCAGGAAGAACGCCCAGGTCAGCGGGTGTTCGGGCAGCCGGATGCGGAACACCAGCGCGCCGATCAGCATCGGCACGGTGCCGCGCACCAGCGCCTGGAAGCCGGCCCGGCCGAGGTCGGAGGCCAGCCACCAGCCCTGGAAGTCGACCGGGCGGTAGAGGTCGACGGCGATGTCGCCGCTGCGGAAGCGGTCCTGGAGGTCGTCCTGGAAGCCGCCGCCCCACACCGCGACGGTGACCAGCAGGCTCTGGCTGACCCAGATGTACGTGACGGCCTGGCTCTGGTCGTAGCCGCCGAGGCCGGGGCGGGCCTGCCAGAGGGCGAGGAAGGAGGAGGCCAGGATGATGCCGAAGACGGTGTTGGTGAAGGTGCCGGCCACGGTGGCGGCCCGGTAGGTGGAGTAGCGGCGGAAGGCGCCGCGGGCAACGGCGGCGTAGAGCATATTGTCTCCTTGTCGACAAATATGGGCAGAGGGAGGCGCCCCTCGACATCCGCGCACGCCCCAGCGGCTCCGACCGGCCGTACCCGGGGGGTGCCGGGCCTGGCGGGCGGAGCTGCGGAAGTCGGTGCGCCGGAAAGCCGGTGCACTGGAAGGCCAGTGCACCGAAAAGTCGGTGCGCTATGCGGTTTTCACCTTTCACCGTACCTCCGGCCCGCACCACCCGCACCCGGTTTTTCCGACCTGAGCCGACGTCAAATAGCAGATAATCTCGGCATGACCTTGAGCACCCGCCGCCAGGCCAAACGGGCCGCCCGCCGCGAGGCCCGCCGCGCCCTCCCGCTCTGGCGCCGGCTCCTGCCCACCTGGCGGATCACCCTCGGCACCCTCACCGCGCTGCTCCTGCTCGCCGCCGGCGGCTTCGCCGTGCTCTACGTCATCGTCCCGGTGCCCGACCCCAACGCCCACGCCGTCGCCCAGAACAACATCTACCTCTACGCCGACGGCACCACCGAGATCGCCCGCACCGGCGCCGTCAACCGCACCGACGTCACCATCGACCAGATCCCGCTCCCGACCCAGCAGGCCGTCGTCTCCGCCGAGGACCGCACCTTCTACCAGAACCGCGGCGTCGACCTGAAGGGCATGCTCCGGGCCGGCTGGAACACCCTGCTCGGCAAGGGCATGCAGGGCGGCTCCACCATCACCCAGCAGTACGTCAAGAACTACTACCTCACCCAGGACCGCACCATCGAACGCAAGGGCCGCGAACTGCTCATCGCCCTCAAGGTCGACCAGCAGCGCGACAAGCGCGAGATCCTCGCCGGCTACCTCAACAGCAGCTACTTCGGCCGCGGCGCCTACGGCATCCAGAGCGCCGCCCACGCCTACTACGGCGTCGACGTCTCCCAACTCACCCTCGGCCAGGGCGCCTACCTCGCCTCCCTGCTCCAGGCCCCCAGCCTCTACGACGTCAAGACCGCCACCCCCGCCAACCGCGAGAAGGCCGTCGCCCGCTGGAACTACGCCCTCGACGGCATGGTCCAACTCGGCTTCCTCACCCCCGCCGACCGCGCCGCCACCACCTTCCCCGACCCGATCGACCCCCAGCCCGCCACCGGCCTCGCCGGCCAGGCCGGCTACCTGGTCGGCGTCGCCGACGACTACCTCGTCTCCTCCGGCACCATCGACGCCGCCACCCTCAAGGCCGGCGGCTGGCGCATCACCACCACCTTCGACAAGCCCCGGCAGGACGCCTTCGCCAAGGCCGTCCAGGAGCAGCTCACCGGCGAACTCGACCCCCAGGCCCGCCCCACCACCGACACCGACGTCCGGGTCGCCGGCGCCTCCGTCGAACCCGCCACCGGCCGGGTCGTCGCCGTCTACGGCGGCCCCGACTACGCCAAGCAGCCCTACAACGACGCGCTGCGCCAGGACAACCAGATCGGCTCCACCTTCAAGCCCATCGACCTCGCCGCCGGCCTGGTCGCCCAGCACGACCTCGACGGCCGCCCGATCACCACCGAGTCCCGCTACGACGGCACCAGCGAACGCCCCGTCACCGGCGGCCCCACCCCCTACGCCCCGCCCAACGAGGACGGCGTCGACTACGGCAACATCACCCTGCGCTACGCCATGGTGAAGTCCGTCAACTCCGTGTACGCGCAGGAGGGCGTGGACGCCGGACTCGCCCGCGTCCGGGAGACCGCCGTCAGGCTCGGCATCCCCGACAGCGTCCGCGGCATGGACCCGGCCAACACCTCGATGACCCTCGGCACCGCCACCCCCAGCGCCCTCGACCTGGCCGGCGCCTACGCCACCCTCGCCGACCACGGCCAGGCGCACACCCCCTGGTCCGTCCTCAAACTCGAACGCGTCAACCCCGGCGGCGCCGTCGACGTCCCCAAGATGCCCGAGCACAACCCCACCGACGCCCTCGACCGGGAGATCGCCGACTCCGTCACCGACGTGCTGCGCGACGTCATCAGCCCGCGCGGCACCGGCGCCGCCGCCCTCGACCTCGGCCGCCCCGCCGCCGGCAAGACCGGCACCACCGACTCCAACCTCTCCGCCTGGTTCGCCGGCTACACCCCCGAACTCGCCACCACCGTCGGTCTGTTCCGGGAGAACCCGAAGACCCACGCCAAGGAACCGCTGGCCGGCACCGCCGGACTCAGCCGGATCAACGGCGGCGCCTTCCCCACCCGGATCTGGACCGCCTACACCGCCGCCGCCCTCGACGGCACCCCCACCCAGGACTTCGACCTCCGGACCGGACACGGCGCCACCACCGCCACCCCCTGGCCCGGCGTGTCCGCCGGCAGCAGCCCCAGCGCCACCACCCCGACCACCGCCCCGGCCGCCGGCGGCGAACCCGCCACCACCGACCCGGCCCCCGGCACGCCCGCCGGCCACACGCCCAGCGCCCCCGCCGCCACCGGCCAGCCCCCCACCGGTCCCAACACCCCCAGCCCGCAGGCCACCAGGCCGACGACCACGGACCCGGAGCAGCCCAGCCCCACCCCGAAGCCCACCCTGGTCCAGCCGACCCGCCCCACGGCCCTGCCCAGCGCCACCGGCGGCCCCGCGAGCCACCCGGTGCCGCCGCCCCCGACGCCCTGAGCCCCCGATCGGCTCCCGGTCAGCCCCTGAGCTCCTTCTCCAGCGGGGTGCGGAACCGCGGCGTCACCCGCACCTCGCCCAGCCAGCCCGCCAACCGCTCCGCCTCCGCCGCGACCGCCCGCTCCGCCTCCGCCCCGGCCCCCCGGAACAACCGCCACACCACCTCGCCGTCCGCGCGCTGCGTCCAGCCGCCCACCACCTCGCCGCACCACCACACCGTCGGCCCGGCGTTGCCCGCCCGGTCGAACAGCGCCGGCACGTCCTCCGGCCGCAGGTACCAGTCCCGCCCGCGCCAGCCCATCACCGCCGGGTCCAGCGCGGGCAGCAGCGCCGCCCACGGCTCCGGCTCCGCCACCGGCCCCTCGTCGCCCGGCAGCACCAGGGCGGGCGCCCCGTCGGCCAACGCCACGTCCAGCGCCCCGAGATCGGCCAGCGCCCGGCGGACGTCCCCCAGCGTCCAGCCCGTCCACCACTTCACGTCCTCGACCGTCGCCGGCCCGTACGCCGCCAGCCAGCGCCGCACCACCTCGGCCTTCGCCTCCCGCACCGGCACCTCCGGCCACTGCGGCACCAGCGCCCACGGGTAGCTGCTGCTCAGCCACGACCCGCGCGGACGGCAGCGGCGCACGTGCCCGTCCGAGGCCAGCAGCCGCAGCAGCCGGCTGCCCACGCTCTGCCGCGCCTCGTACGCCTTGCCCGCGGACATCAGCATCGTCTCGCGCAACTGCGGTACGTCCTCGGAGAGTTCCTTGGTCGTCGCCTCGCCGCGCCCGGCCAGCGCGGCCAGCACCTCGCGCTCCGCCTCCGCCAGCCTGGCCTCGTCCCAGCCCTCGGCGTGGTCCCGCAGGTGCTTCAGCAGCGTCGCCCGCTCCTTCGCCGCGATCGCCCGTGCCGCCGCCGAACTCACGTACGGGGCCAGGCCCTCCGTCACCGCGAAGATCGTCCGCCGCATCGACAGCAGCTTCACCAGCGAGACGTCCTCGTACAGCGCCCGGTCCACCTCCGCCGCCGAGGGCTCGGCCAGCCGCGCGCAGGCCGACAGGTACACCGTGGCCGCGTCCGTCGCGTGCAGCCCGACCACCGCGTCGGCCACGTCCTCCACCCGCGCCGCCCGCACCGACGGCGCCAGCAGCTGACGCCGCCCCAGCCTGGCCCGACGCTCCCCGTCCCCGATCACCGGCACACTCATGCCGGGACCCTAGCGCGCGGCACCGACAACGCCCCCGATCCCCGCGGCGGAACGCCATGTCGCGGACCCCCGCCGCGAAAGCACGGTGCCCCCGACCCGGGTCGGGGCACCTCAGGGCACGGAGCGGATCAGACCGTCACAGGTACAGCCCGGTCGAGCCCTCCGTGTCGCCGAAGCGGGTGGCGGCGACGGCG
Source organism: Kitasatospora sp. NPDC058184 (assembly GCF_042883725.1). Lineage (NCBI taxonomy): Bacteria > Bacillati > Actinomycetota > Actinomycetes > Kitasatosporales > Streptomycetaceae > Kitasatospora > Kitasatospora sp. NPDC058184. The sequence continues at coordinate 129,487 of NZ_JBHVVE010000014.1, read as the reverse complement.
TGCAGGTCGCGCTCGCGCAGCAGCACGTAGGTGGCGCCGCGGACCTCGACCTCCAGCTTGTCCTCCGGGTCGTACAGCACCCGGTCGCCGGGCTCCACCGAGCGCACGCTCTGGCCCACCGCGACGGCCTCCGCCCAGGTACAGCGCTTGGACAGCTCCGCCGTGGCCGGGATCAGGATGCCGCCGGTCGAACGGCGCTCGCCCTCGCCGCCCTCGATCCGCACCAGCACGCGGTCGTGCAGCATCCGGATCGGCAGCTTCTCGCCGAGCCGGTCGTGGCGGGCGGGCTCCTGCGCGTCGTCGGAGCGCGTCGGTTCGTGGTTCGTACTCACGGTCCCGAAGGTACCTCCCCCGGGCGCGGGGCGTGACGCTGGCCCGGTATCCGGAAGGCCCGGCAGGCGGAGCGCCGGGCACCCGGAAGCCCGGGCACGCGAAAGGCCGGGCACCCGTCGCGCCCGGCCCCGCCGTCCCGCTGTGCGCTCAGCCCTTGCGGCGCTTGCGCGCCGAGGCGACCAGCAGCACCAGGCCCACGCCGACCAGCGCGGCCGGGACGATCCGCTCGCGGCGCGGCTGCCCCTTCTCGTCCACGAACTGCGCCCGGACCTTCTCCACCACGCCGCTGGCGGCCACGTACGCCCGGGCGGTCTTCTCCTCGACGGCGGCCACCGCCTTGGCCTTGACCTGGGCGGTCACCGTGCTCGGGTGGACGCGGACGGCCAGCTCGTCCAGGGTCGACGCCAGCCGGTCACGCGTCCGCTCGATGTCCGCCTCGATCTGGGCGGTCGTCCGCGCCGACTTGTCCTGCGTGCTCGCCTCGCCCACTCGGGCCACCCCATTCACTCGCCGATGTTGTTCCATCCGATCCCTGCGATCGGTGCGACTGACCCAGTGTGTCAGCTGCCGCACACGGTCGCGCGGCCCCACCCACCATCGGAGGTAAGTTTGCCGTGGTACGACCGCCCGTCCCAGCATCCAGGAGAGTACGACCGTGAGTGAGCGTCTCCAGCCCGGCGACACCGCGCCCGCCTTCAGCCTGTCCGACGCCGACGGCAACCAGGTGTCCCTCGCCGACCACGCGGGCCGCAAGGTCATCGTCTACTTCTACCCCGCCGCCCTGACGCCCGGCTGCACCAAGCAGGCCTGCGACTTCACCGACAACCTGGAGGTCCTCGCGGACGCCGGCTACGACGTCATCGGCATCTCCCCGGACAAGCCGGAGAAGCTCGGCAGGTTCCGCGAGGCCGAGAACCTCAAGGTCACCCTGCTGTCCGACCCGGACAAGGAGGTGCTGGAGGCGTACGCCGCCTTCGGCGAGAAGCAGAACTACGGCCGCACGTACCTGGGCGTCATCCGCTCCACGATCGTCGTGGACGAGCACGGCAAGGTCGAGCACGCGTTCTACAACGTGCGGGCCACCGGCCACGTCGCCAAGCTGCTGCGCGACCTCAAGGTCGGCGCGTAAGCGTCGGCGCGTAAGCACGGCCGGTACGACGAAGCGGTGGCGGCACACCCCCCGACCGGGTGCACCGCCACCGCCGTCCTCACCTCAGCGGACCGCCCTGATCAGCAGGTCCCGAGGTCGCTCCAGACGCCCCACGAGCCGCTGGCCGCGGGGTCGTCGCCCTTGGTCCACCACTTGTTCTGGTAGTAGTGGCCCTTCCACGAGACCTTGGTGGGCGTCGCGTAGGTGGTGCCGGCGTCCCAGCTCGGGGCGGCCGCGCAGGTGCCCGAGGTCGGGGTCGCGGTCGGCGTCGGCGTCCCGGTCGGGGTGGCCGTCGGCGTGCCGGTCGGCGTGCCCGTGGGGGTCGGCGTCGGGGTGGCCGTCTGCGACGGCGTCGGGGTCGGGGTCGGCGTGCCGCCGTCCACCGCGCCGCGGGTCAGGTCGCCCTTGATCCCGTACAGCGTGCCGCCCACGTTGACCGTCCAGTTCGACGGGGTGGACACCGGCAGGTAGTAGACGAAGTCCATGTCGATCGAGGCGCCCGGCGCCAGCGACTGCCAGCCCGGCAGCTTGACCGACACCCGGTTGTAGGTGCCCTTCAGGCCGCCCACGTTGCCCGGGCCCGGGTTGTCCTGCTTGATGACCTGGAGGCCGAAGCCGGACTGGTCCTTGGCGTTGCCCGGGGCCGAGTTGCCGTAGTCGAACTGGAACTCGGTGCCGCCCGGCAGGGTCAGCGTCGAGTTGTTGACGATGTGCAGCTTCGGGTTGATCGGGTAGTTCGAGTCGCCCAGCGCGAAGTTGGTGAACGACACGTCGATCGGCAGGGTCTGCTGCGGCAGCGCGGTCGTCGCGCGGACCGCGCCGTACGGGGCCGCCGACTTGAACTTGTCGTACATCAGCGAGGTCAGCGTCGAACCGGGCACGTACTCGCCCTTGCCGCCGTTGGCGGCCGCGTCCCACTTGTAGTCGCCCGCGAGCTCCCAGATCATCGCGCCGCCGGCGCCCTGGTTGACGATGTAGTCCGCCTTGGCGCCCACCGACTGCTCGTCCTCGGTGGAGAGGAACACCTTCTTGGCGTCGTTCCACAGCCACGGCGCCACCAGCGCGGAGCTGTAGTTGCGGGTGTAGGTGCCCTGCAGCGCGGTGTCGGAGACGCCGTACTTGGCCAGGTAGTCGGGCAGGATGCCCTTCTCCAGGTTCTTGGCGTGCCACATCGGGTTCGACCCGGCCGGGGACTCCTTGCCCGCGTCGTCCTTGTCGTTCCAGATGTTGTCGATGCCGACCGCGCCGTCACCGCAGGCCGTCAGGCCGGAGCCGGCCGGGCAGGTGGTCGCCGAGGCGGTGCCCCAGAGGCCGTTGGTGCCGCCCTGCACGTTCTTGAAGCCGCGGGTGTAGTACGGCAGGCCGACGTTGATCCGGCCGCCGGGCATCGAGCCGCGGAAGTAGTGGTACGACCAGTCGGCGTTCAGGTAGCCGATGCCGCCGTACTGCCCGGTGCCGTAGACGTTGGCGGCGGCCAGCTCGCCGTCCTTGCCGTCGTCGTACAGCGAGGCGTTCGGGCCGACGTACTTGTTCCAGGCGCCGTGCAGGTCGTACGACATGATGTTGACGTAGTCCAGGTACTTCGCCACCTGGAAGGTCTCCATGCCGCGCAGCAGGTAGCCGGAGGACGGGGCGGCGACCGACAGCAGGTAGTGCCTGCCGTCGGCGGCGCCGGCCTTGTCCAGGCTCTCGCGCAGGGTCTTCATCAGCGCCGCGTAACCCTTGGCCAGCGAACCGCGCTTGGCGTTGGCGAGCTGCCAGTCCAGCGGGTTGCCGGCGTCCTTCATCGAGGTCGGGTACTCGTAGTCGACGTCGACGCCGTTGAAGCCGTACTTGCGGATGAAGTCGACCGAGGAGGCGGCGAAGGTGTCGATGCCGGCCTGGTTGACGCTGCCGTCCGGGTTGACGGTCATCGAGTAGAAGCCGCCGGAGTTGACGCGCTTGCCGTCGTCCCCGAAGTAGCCGCCGGTCTCGGTCCAACCGCCCACCGAGATCAGGGTCTTGACGTTCGGGTACTGCTTCTTGAACTTCGTCAGCAGGTTGAAGTGGCCCTTGTACGGCAGGCTCGGGTCCAGCTCGGCGCCGGGGACGCCGGGGAAGGAGATCCCGGTGGCCTCGTTGGTCGGGCCGTCGGTGCCGACCGAGAGCTTGTTGTCGCCGCCGACGTGGCCGAAGGCGTAGTTGAGGTGGGTGACCTTGTCCCAGGGGATGTCGGTCGCCAGGTACGGGGCGTCGCCGTTCTTGCCGGTGCGCCAGCCGGTGAAGTAGCCGATGATGCGGCGCTGGTGGTCCGCGCCCATCTTCTCGCGCCCGCTGGTGTCGTAGACGGAGCAGTACGGGACGTCCACACCGGGCGTCTGGTACAGGCCGTCGGGCCGACAGGCCGCGTTGTCGACGGCCGCCGACGCCTGCGAGGGCGCCGCACCCAGCGTCGCCATCAGCAGTCCGGCCAACGAGGCCGCCGCGAGCGAGGCCACACCGGCGCGGGCCGCCGGGCTCTTCCGGCGGTGCGCGGCGGTGGGACGCCGCTCCGCCGTGTTTCGGATCAACACTCGGTCCTCCAGGAGAGAGTGTCGGCGCGTGCCTGTGGGGGAGCACGCACGTGGGGGGTTGCAATTGGCGGAGAAGCTATGTGGTCTGAACCACATAGGTCAATAGGTCTGTACCAATTGGTAATCAACAGCCAAACATCACAGGTCGGGAGCGCGCGACATCCAGTCAGCCCCCTGGCCGAAACCCACCGCCACCCGTAACCCGACCCCGCCCCGCTCGTTGGCCCATCCGAGGGAGGACCCGCACGAGCCCGCACTGGGGGCCATCATGCCGGTCACGTACACCCGCGAGCTGCTGGCTTCGCTCGCCGCCGAGTCGAGCAGCGTGAACGAGATGATGCGCAAGCTCGGCATCCCGATGGCGCGTGGCACACACAGCTACCTCACCAAGCGGCTCCACCACTACGGCATCGACACCGCACACTTCGACCAGGGCTGCCGCTCCTACCGTCAGCGCCAGTACTCGAAGGAGGCGCTGGCCGAAGCCGCAGCCCTCGCGACCACGCTCGACGAGATGCTGCTCGCGCTCGATCGCGAGCCGAACGAGTACAACCGCAAGTACCTGCGGCAACGGATCAAGGCGTACGGCGTCGACGCCTCGCACTTCCCGACGCCCGGGACGATCTACACGAAGGAGCTGCTCCAGGAGGCCGTCGCCGCATCCCACAGCGTGGCCGGCGTCGTACGCTACCTCGATCGACGACAGGCCGGCGGCACCCAGGCCCACATCGGGCGGCGCATCAAGGACCTCGGCATCGACACGTCGCACTTCACCGGACAGGCCCACAATCGCGGCGGGCACGCTCCGACGCGGATCCCAGCCGATCAACTGCTGGTCCGACGCGCCCAGAGCGCGAAGCGAATCCCCGGCGCTCGAATCCGTAGTGCGCTGGCCGAACTCGGCCGACCCGAGCTGTGCGAGGACTGCGGCACCGGGCCGGAGTGGCGAGGACGCCCCATGACGCTGGAGGTCGACCACGTCAACGGCGACTGGTCGGACAACCGCCCGGGCAACCTCCGGCTGCTCTGCCCGAACTGCCATGCCATCACCGATACCTACTGTCGCCGGAAGAATCGTGCCACCACCACGCGCGACAGCCGGTAGGCTTGACCTGGCACGCGCCTGTACTCCAGCTGGCAAGAGAGATGCGGCTTAGAACCGCAGTGTCGTGGGTTCGAGTCCCACCGGGCGCACCAGGCCAGATGGCCCGCTCCCCTTCGAATCGAAGGGGAGCGGGCCATCTTCGTTACTGCGGGGCGTCAGGCGATGAGGTCCTTCACCACCGGGGCGAGGGCGCGGAAGGCCTTGCCGCGGTGGCTGATGGCGTTCTTCTCGTCGGCCGTGAGCTCCGCGCAGGTGCGGGTCTCGCCGAGGGGCTGGAGGATCGGGTCGTAGCCGAAGCCGCCCTCGCCGGCCGGGGCGGTGCGCAGGGTGCCGAGGAGGCGGCCCTCGACGACGCGCTCGGTGCCGTCGGGGAGGGCGAGGGCGGCGGCGCAGAAGAAGTGGGCGCCGCGGTGCGGCTCGGCGATGTCGGAGAGCTGGGCGAGCAGCAGGTCGAGGTTGGCGCGGTCGTCGCCGTGCTTGCCGGACCAGCGCGCGGAGAAGATGCCGGGCGCGCCGTTCAGCACGTCCACGCAGAGGCCGGAGTCGTCGGCGACGGCGGGCAGGCCGGTGGCGCGGGCCAGGGCGTGGGCCTTGAGCAGGGCGTTCTCGGCGAAGGTGACGCCGGTCTCGGGGACGTCCGGGATCTCCGGGTAGGCGTCGGCGCCGACGAGTTCGACGTCCAGGCCGGCGTCCGCCAGGATGGCGCGGAGCTCGGTGACCTTGTGCTGGTTGCGGGTGGCGAGGATCAGGCGGGTGGACATATCGCCCACCCTACCGAGTGGCCGGAGGCGGTCAGCCGGTGCAGAGCGAGGTGAGGTTGCCGGCCGCGTTGCCGAGCGGCTTGAGGTCCGGGACCTCGTTCCTGTCCGCCGCCCGCTGCACGTTCTCGACCTGCTTCTGCAGATCGGTCACGGCCTTGGCGACGTCGGTGTTCTTGGAGTTCTTCCCGACCTGGTCGAGGTCGTTCTTGAGCTTCTGCAGGGCCTTCCCGGCGGCCGCCGAGTCGTTGCTCGCGTTGTCGTACGCCTGGGTGACGTCGGCGAGGTCGCCGGTGATCCTCACGGCGGTGTTGCCGCAGTCGAGCGCCTTCTGGGCGGCGGAGCAGCTCACCATGCTGAGCGGGAGGATCGCGATGAGTCCGGCCACGGCGAGGGCGGCGGGGCGGGCGATGCTCGACGGCATCCGATCCTCCTGGGGGGGCGCGGGTTCCGTGGGGTGGGACGCGCGCAGAGGGGTGCGCGGTTCCCGCAGCGGGGGTGCTGCGGGAACCGTACGGTCTCCGGACCCGGCCTGTACAGCAGGCCGACCGTCAGGTCGACCCTTCGGCGGGCCGTTCGCCCCGCGGCCCCACCCGCGGCCCGTACGCGCGTCCGTACCGGTCCGAACGGCCGTCCCCACCCACGGGTTGACCGTCCGTCCGTTCCGCTCCACGGCCGCGGGGCCCTCGCCGGTTCAGCCTTCCAGGGCCTTGCGCTGGATCTCGTCGAGCTCCGCGCAGCCGAGGCTGCCGAGGTCGAGCAGCCGGTCGAGCAGCTCGCGGTCGAACGGGGCGCCCTCGGCGGTGCCCTGGACCTCGACGAAGCGGCCGTCGGAGGTGCAGACGATGTTCATGTCGGTCTCGGCGCGCACGTCCTCCTCGTACTGGAGGTCGAGCATCGGGACGCCGTCGATGATGCCGACGCTGACGGCGCTGACGCCGCCGGTGATCGGCTGGCCCTTGGCGCGCAGCAGCTTCTTGTCGCGGGCCCAGGCGACGGCGTCGACCAGGGCGACGTAGGCGCCGGTGATGGCGGCGGTGCGGGTGCCGCCGTCGGCCTGGAGGACGTCGCAGTCGAGGACGATGGTGTTCTCGGCGAGCGCGCGGTGGTCGACCACGGCGCGCAGCGAGCGGCCGATGAGCCGGCTGATCTCGTGGGTGCGGCCGCCGATGCGGCCCTTGACGGCCTCGCGGTCGCCGCGGGTGTTGGTGGCGCGCGGGAGCATGGAGTACTCGGCGGTGACCCAGCCCTCGCCGCTGCCCTTGCGCCAGCGGGGCACGCCCTCGGTGACGCTGGCGGTGCACAGCACCTTGGTGTCGCCGTAGGAGATGAGGACGGAGCCTTCGGCGTGCTTGCTCCAGCCCCGTTCGATGGTGATCGGGCGGAGCTGGTCGGGGGTGCGGCCGTCGATGCGTGACATAGGCACTGAGCGTAGTCGCTCCGGGGGGCCGCTTCCGGAGGCGAGCCGGAGAGGGCGGGGACGCGCCACGGCCCGCCGTCCCCCTGAGCGGGTCGGCGGGCCGGGCGGGCTGAACCTGGGTGGTTCAGCTCACATCATGTCCTCGATGTCGGCGGCGATCGGGTCGGCGTCGGTGCCGATGACGACCTGGATCGCGGTGCCCATCTTCACGACGCCGTGGGCGCCGGCGGCCTTGAGGGCGGCCTCGTCGACCAGGGAGGCGTCCTTGACCTCGGTGCGCAGGCGGGTGATGCAGCCCTCGACCTCTTCGATGTTGTCGATGCCGCCCAGACCGGCGACGATCTTCTCAGCCTTGCTGGCCATCTGGTTTCTCCCTCTGTCTCGGCCCTTCGGCGGCTCTGCCGGGTGCCGTCCTGCGCTGGTGCTGGGTGTCCCTCGACCGTCGTGCGGTGAGGTGCGTGCCGGTGGCTGACGCGGGTTCGGCCGCGGTCGGCCTGCGAGCGGCGCGACCAGCATCACCCGTGCCGGTCCGGTCCGCCACGTTAGTCCACTTTCGGCCCATTCCGGCGGGCAGGCTCCGGATCGCCGCCCGAGGATGACGATCAGCGGGGCTCGCGCCTCCGGAGTGCGACCTGCGTCAAGTGGTCTACACCAATATATGTGTACTCCGACGAACGCGGGAACGGCCCCGGGTGTTCCCGAGCCCTGCCCGAGGGTCCCGCCGGGCCCCCGGCAGGCAACTGCTCTCGGAGGGCGAAGGATGAGTTCGGCAGGCGCCACGGCCCCGCAGGCCAAACGATGGCACATCTTCTACGGCGGCCTCCAGAAGATGGGCCGCTCCCTGCAGCTCCCGGTGGCGGTGCTCCCCGCCGCGGGCATCCTCAACCGCCTCGGCCAGCCGGACGTGTTCGGCAAGGACGGCCTCGGCTGGGACAACGTCGCGAAGGTCTTCGCCTCCGCCGGCGGCGCGCTGCTCGACTCCTCCTTCGGCCTGCCGCTGCTGTTCTGCATCGGCGTCGCGATCGGCATGGCGAAGAAGGCGGACGGCTCGACGGCGCTCGCCGCCGTGGTCGGCTTCCTGGTGTACTACAAGGTCCTGCACGCCTTCCCGGAGAGCTGCAAGCCGCCGACGGTACTGGTCAGCGACCAGTGCGTGGACTACAGCTCGGCGAAGGCGGCGGCCGCGACGTTCCAGAACCCGGGGGTGCTCGGCGGCATCCTGATCGGCCTGATGTCGGCCTGGCTGTGGGTGCGGTTCCACCGCACCAAGCTGGTCGACTGGCTCGGCTTCTTCAACGGCCGCCGCCTGGTGCCGATGATCACCGCGCTGGTCGGCATGCTGACCGCCGTGGTGGCGCTCTGGGTCTGGCCGCCGATCGGCCGCGGCCTGAACGACTTCTCGCAGACCCTCTCCGACCTGGGCGCGGGCGGCGCCGGCATCTTCGGCCTGTTCAACCGGGCCCTGCTGCTGATCGGCATGCACCAGCTGCTGAACACCTTCGTCTGGTTCCAGTTCGGGGAGTTCACCAGGCCGGACGGCGCGATCGTGCACGGCGACATCCCGCGCTTCCTGGCGGGCGACCCGACGGCCGGCCAGTTCCAGTCCGGCTTCTTCCCGATCATGATGTTCGCGCTGCCGGCCGCCGCGCTCGCGATCGCGCACTCGGCGAAGCCGCACCGGCGCAAGGAGATCTACGGCCTGATGCTCTCGGTCGGCCTGACCTCCTTCGTGACGGGCGTCACCGAGCCGATCGAGTACTCCTTCGCCTACATCGCCCCGGCCCTGTACGCCGTGCACGCGCTGCTGACCGGCGCCTCGATGGCGGTGACCTGGGGGCTCGGGGTGCACGACGGGTTCAGCTTCTCGGCCGGCCTGATCGACTACGTGATCAACTGGGGACTGGCCACCAAACCGTGGCTGATCATCCCGATCGGCCTCTGCTTCGCCGTCGTGTACTACGCGCTCTTCCGGTTCATCATCGTCAAATTCAACCTGAAAACTCCCGGCCGGGAGGACGAGGCCGAGGTCGAGGACGTCACCAAGGCCTGAACCCGGGCGTCACCCGAGTTATCCCCGCAAAGGCCTCCGGACCACCGGTCCGGGGGCCTTCGGCATTTCCGAAAGCCCGGCCGAGCGGGCCCAACGCGCCTGGCAGGGCCCACCGGAGCACGCTGTGCTTTTGTTGCGCGATTAGCCAAAATCGATTTTGTTGCGCAGTCGGCCAAAATCCCAATCGCGGTCGCTACCATGATCGCCATTCGGTAAGTAGGTTTCGATTTCATAGCGCTTCCCGGCGACACCGCTTTCCGGGGTTCCTCGACTTCTCCACCCGTGCTACAAAACTGGTCTACACCACGTGTGGTGTAGACCAGTTCGCGGTTCGGCCCCTGTGCCTTCCCCCCGACCGACCGCCATGCCGTTAGGAACCCACCCCCATGAGTCAGTCTGCGCAGGCACCGGCGCCCGCCACGGCTCCGGCCTCACCCAGCCCCGCCAAGAAGTTCGGCCAGAACCTCCTCCAGGGTCTGCAGAAGATCGGTCGCAGCCTCCAGCTGCCCATCGCCGTGCTCCCCGCAGCCGGTCTGCTGATGCGTCTCGGCCAGGACGACGTGTTCGGCAAGGACGGCCTCGGCTGGGACAAGGTCGCCGCGGTGTTCAACACCGCCGGCACCTCGGTCTTCGACGCTCTGCCGATGCTCTTCGCGGTGGGTATCGCGATCGGCTACGCCAAGAAGGCGGACGGCTCCACCGCCCTCGCCGCCCTGGTCGGCTTCCTGGTGTACAAGAACGTGCTCACCGCGTTCCCGATCACCGAGTACAAGATCCTCCCCGGCAAGGACGAGGCGGCCACCTACCAGAACCCGGGTGTGCTCGGCGGCATCGTGATCGGCCTACTGGCCGCGGTGCTGTGGCAGAAGTACCACCGCACCAAGCTGGTCGACTGGCTCGGCTTCTTCAACGGCCGCCGCCTGGTCCCGATCATCATGGCCTTCGTCGGCACCGCCGTCGGCGTCTTCTTCGGTCTGGCCTGGGGCCCGATCGGCGACGCCATCAAGAGCCTGAACGACACCCTGATCGGCGCCGGCGCGTTCGGTGCGGGCGCCTTCGGCCTGGTCAACCGCGGTCTGCTGCCGGTCGGCATGCACCAGTTCGTGAACTCCTACGCCTGGTTCCAGACCGGTGACTTCACCAAGCCCGACGGCACCGTCGTGCACGGCGACCTGACCCGCTTCTTCGCCGGCGACCCGACCGCCGGACAGTTCATGTCGGGCTTCTACCCGATCATGATGTTCGCGCTGCCCGCCGCCGCGCTGGCCATCGCCCACGCCGCCAAGGCGCACCGCCGCAAGGCCGTCACCGGCATGATGGTCTCGCTGGCCCTGACCTCCTTCGTGACCGGTGTCACCGAGCCGATCGAGTTCGCCTTCGTCTTCATCGCCCCGGTCCTGTACGTCATCCACGCGCTGCTCACCGCCGTCTCGATGACCGTCACCTGGGCGCTCGGCGTGCACGACGGCTTCACCTTCTCCGGCGGCCTGATCGACTACGCGCTGGCCTGGAACAAGGCCACCGACCCGTGGATGATCATCCCGCTCGGCCTGGCCTTCGCCGCGGTCTACTACTTCCTGTTCCGCTTCGCGATCACCAAGTTCGACCTCAAGACCCCCGGTCGCGAGGACGACGACGAGATCGAGGACGTCACCAAGGCCTGACGCCCGCGTCACCGCCCGCTCCCGAGGCCCCGTCCCGCCGCTGCTCCCCCAGCGGCGGGGCGGGGCCTTCGGCGTACCCGGGCCGCGCCCACGCGGCTCCGGCGGGTCCCCGACCGGACTCCCGGCGGGCTCCGGCGGGCTCCGGCGGGCTCAGGCGGGCTCAGGCGGGCGGAAACGACGGTTGACGAACCGCCGGACGCCCTGGTCAACTGAAGCGGTGAACGCCTCGTGCCCGCTGGTCACCCGCAGCCACATCGACTTCGGTCGCGTGTGGTCCGCGGCGTGTCGCGGCTGAGCTGACCGTTCCCCCACCGCCGCCCGGCTGACGTCCCGCCCGGCGCCGGTCCTCCCTCCCCCGCCCGTACGGGCTCCGCCCGCGGGCCGCCACTGCGCTCCGGCGCGCCCCCGCGCACCCGTGTCCCCGTACGGGCGCGCCGGTGCCCGCACGCGTCCGCACGAGGAAGCCAGGCTCACCATGCCCCGCCAGTTGCACCTGTCCGCAGCCCTCGACAGCCCCGGCCGTCTCGACGCCGGGCACTACACCGCCCTCGCCCGCCTCGCCGAGCGGGCCACCCTGGACTTCGTCACCCTCGACGACTCCTTCGCCGCCCAGCCGAGCCGCCCCGACGCGCTCGCCGCCCTCGCCCGGACCGCCCCGCTGACCGGCCGGGTCGGGCTGGTGCCGACTGTCACCACCACCCACACCGAGCCCTTCCACACCTCGATCTCGGTCAACACCCTGGACTGGGTGAGCGAGGGCCGGGCCGGCTGGCTGGTCGGCGTCTCCACGACCGAGGCCGAGGCGCGGGCCTTCGGCCGCCGCCCCGTCGCCGCCGAGGACGAGCTGTGGGCCGAGGCCGCCGACGCCGTCGAGGTGGCCGCCCGGCTCTGGGACAGCTGGGAGGACGACGCGGAGATCCGCGACACCGCCACCGGACGGTTCATCGACCGCGACAAGCTGCACTACATCGACTTCGAGGGCCCGCGCTTCTCCGTCCGCGGCCCGTCCATCACCCCGCGCCCGCCGCAGGGCCGCCCGGTGGTCGTGGTGCCCGTCGCCGCCGCCGACCTCGCGCCGGACGCCTCCCCGGGCGGGCGGGCCCGGGTCGACGCCGCGATCCGGCACGCCGACGTCGTCCTGCTCGACGCCCCCGACCGCGCCACCCGGCTGACCGCCGCCACCGAACTGCGGCTGCGGGCCGGCGAGAACCTGCGCGTTCTCGCCCGGCTCGACGCCGACCTGTCCGCCCTGCCCGACCGGGCCGCCGACGAGCGGCTGCTCGCCGAGCTCACCGCGCCCGGCACCGGCGTCGACGGCTTCCACCTCTCCCCCGCCGACCCGTCGCGCGACCTCGCCGCGCTGGCCGACCGGATCGCCCCCGCCCTGCGCGCCGCCGGACTGCTGCGCACCGGGTACACCGGCCGCACCCTGCGCGACCACCTCGGCCTGGCCCGCCCGGCCAGCCGCTACGCCGCCCGCCCCGCCGACGGCTCCCCTGCCTCCCCCGCCTTCACCGCCGCTCCCGCCCTCGCCGAGGTGACCCGATGACGGACCGACCGCTCAAGCAGATCCACCTCGCCGCGCACTTCCCCGGCGTCAACAACACCACGGTGTGGAGCGACCCGGCCGCCGGCAGCCACATCGAGTTCTCCTCCTTCCGCCACCTCGCGCAGACCGCCGAGCGCGGGAAGTTCGACTTCTTCTTCCTCGCCGAGGGCCTGCGGCTGCGCGAGACCAAGGGCCTCATCCACGACCTCGACGTGGTCGGCCGCCCCGAGTCGATCACCGTGCTGAACGCGCTGGCCGCCGTCACCGAACGGCTCGGCCTGGCCGCCACCGTCAACGCGACCTTCAACGAGCCGTACGAACTGGCCCGCCGCTTCGCCTCGTTGGACCACCTCTCCGGCGGCCGCGCGGCCTGGAACGTGGTCACCTCCTCGGACGCCTTCACCGGGGAGAACTTCCGCCGCGGCGGGTACCTGGACCGCGCCGACCGCTACACCCGGGCCGCCGAATCCGTCCAGCTGGCACGGGAGTTCTGGGACGCTGGGGAGGAACCCGTCCGGCACTCCGGCCCGCAGTTCGAGGTCGAGGGCAGGCTCTCGCTGCCGCGGCCGCCGCAGGGCCACCCGGTGGTGATCCAGGCCGGGGACTCCGACGAGGGGCGCGAGTTCGCCGCCGCCACCGCCGACGTGGTCTTCTCCCGGCACTCCACCCTCGCCGACGGCCAGGCCTTCCACGCCGACGTCAAGCGCCGGCTCGCCGCGTACGGCCGCAAGCCGGACGAGCTGAAGATCATGCCCGGGGCCACCTTCGTCCTCGGCGACACCGACGCCGAGGCGGACGAACGGGCCCGGGAGATCCGCCGGGCCCAGGTGAGCCCGCAGACCGCGATCGCCTTCCTGGAGCAGGTCTGGGGCGTCGACCTGTCCGACCACGACCCGGATGGGCCGCTGCCGGCCGTCGACCCCGACCCGGACAGCGGCCTGGTCCAGGGCCGGGTCCGGCACGCCGACCCGGTGGCCGTCGCCGAACGGTGGCGGGCGGTGGCCGCGGAGAAGAAGCTGACCAGCCGCGAACTGGTGATCGAGCTGACCGGCCGGCAGTCCTTCATCGGAGCGCCCGCCACCGTCGCCGCCGAGATCGACCGCTTCGTGCAGAGCGACGCGGCCGACGGCTTCATCCTCGTCCCGCACCTCACCCCGGGCGGCCTGGACGAGTTCGTCGACCGCGTGGTCCCGCTGCTCCAGGAGCGCGGGGTCTTCCGCACCGACTACACCGGCCCCACCCTGCGGGACCACCTCGGGCTGCCCGTCCCCGGCCTGCGCTAGAGCCGTACGCCCGCCGACGGAACGGCCGTGCGCGGTCAGCCGGTGCGGCGGCGGCGGATCAGCACGAAGGCCCCCGCACCGGCGCCGACCAGCAGCGCGCCGACGCCCGCGATCAGGCCGGTCCGGTCGCTGTCCGCACCGGTGGAGGCCAGGTTCGCGTCCACCGGCCGGGCGGCCGCGGCGGGAACGTTGTCCGCGGACAACACGGCGGGCTGCGAAGCGGCCGGAGCGGGGGCGGCCGGCGCCGTGGTGGTGTCGCCGGCCGGCTGGGCGACGCCCGCGCCGCCGTCCGGCTTCGGCTGCGAGCCGTCGGAGCCGGCCGGCCCGGTCGAGGGCTCGCCGGCCTTGTGGGTGCCGGTCGGTGAGGGCTTCGGCGCGGGGGCGACGACCTCGGTGGTGGCGCCCTGCGAGCACATGGTGGTGCCCCGGAAGGGCATCTCCTCGCCCTCGTTGACGAACACGCAGGGGTTCAGCGCCGTCCTGCCCAGCGGGCTGTCGGCGGGGTAGCTGACCCGGACCCGCCGGGTAGTCGAACTCTGGGGCGCCGCCGAGGAGTTGCGACCGTCCAGGTAGTGGCCCGCCACGGGCTCCGCCGGGGCCGTGACGCCCGGCACGGTGGTCCACTTCCCGTCGGCGCCGCGGACCTCGACCTTGGCGAGGCGGTCGGTGAACAGCACGTTGCCGAGGTTGGTGTAGGCGGACGGCGTCGGGTTCGAGAGCACCGCGTCGAACTCGACGGGCTCGCCGCCCGCGACGACCTCGGCCGGGACCCCGGACACGCCGTTGCTGATCCCCTCCACCTTGACCACGTGGCTGTCGGTGAGCGGCGGCTCGACCGGGGAGTCCTGCGACCAGCCCTTGACGCCGGTGCGAAAGGTGAGGCTCGGACCGGTGCCGCCGTTGGTGGCCCCGTCGTGGGGCCTGCCCATCGGCACGCCGAGCCGCAGCCGGACGTCGGTGCCGCCCGCCGGGACCACGACCTTGCCGGTGCCGCCCGCGTTGACCACCTTGTCCGTCCCGGGGCGCTCCGTCAGCTCCACCGGCAGCCAGCCGCCGGTCAGCTCGCTGAAGTAGTCGAGGCTCAGGGCGTTCGGCGGCGTCCCGAGGTCGCTCTCGATCTCGAAGTCCAGCACGACGGAGGTGCCCTGGTCACCCGGGTTGCCGAGGTGTTCGGTGAACTCGACCGGCCCGCCCGCGAAGCCGACCACCGCCGGGGTGTGCACGGTGAGGCTGAGCGGCCCGGCGGCGGCGAAGGCCGGGGCCGCGGTCACGGCGCCGCCGGCGAGCAGCGCGGCGGTCAGCGCCAGCGCCGGGGTGAGCCGGCGGGCCCGGTTCAGGGCACGGTTGGTCTTGCGCATGGGATTTCCCCCTGGATATCCGTCCCGGACCGGTACGACCGGATCCGGGCAGCACGAAGCGGGCCTGATGAGTAGTGTGATCGCGTCCGTGCCCGACGGGCCGGCCGTTCCGGCGGCGTTTCCCGCCGCTCACTCACAAGGACGTGCGGGGGGCGCGGAGGTTGCGGGTCGTCCCGAAGCATTTTTCCGGGAATCCCGCCCGACCCCGCCGGCCCGCTCTCAGACCTCGCCGGTCCGCTCTCAGACCTCGTACACCGCGCCGGCCCGGGCGACCTCGACCGGCCCGGGGTAGGCCGCCGCGGCGTCCCGCCGGTTGTGCTCGGCGTCGGTCCACGGGGGGATGTGGGTCAGGACGAGCCGGCGGGCGCGGGCCGCGGCGGCGTGCTCGCCGGCCTCGCGGCCGTTGAGGTGGACGGCCTGGTAGGTGTCGCGCCCGTCGATGTACGCGGCCTCGCAGAGGAAGAGGTCGGTGTCGCGGGCGAGTTCGACGAGTTCGGCGCTCTCGCCGGTGTCCCCGCTGTAGACCAGCGAGCGGCCGTCGTGCTCCAGCCGGAAGGCGAAGGCGTCGACGGGGTGGTTGACCTGGGCGACGTCGATCCGGAACGGGCCGAGCCGGAAGCCGCCGGGGGTGAGGGTGCGGAACTCGAACACCTCCTTCATGCCGGGGTTCTCCGGCATGTCGTAGGCGCGGGCGAGCCGCTCGGCGGTGCCGGCCGGACCGTACACGGGCAGCAGTTCGGGGCAGCCCTCGGCGCGGTAGTTGCGGGCCACCCAGTAGGCGCACAGGTCGACGCAGTGGTCGGCGTGCAGGTGGCTGAGCAGGACGGCGTCGACGTCGTAGAGGCCGGTGTACTTCTGGAGGGCGCCGAGGGCTCCGTTGCCGAGGTCGAGCACGACGCGGTAGCCCTCGGCCTCGACCAGGTAGCTGGAGCAGGGCGAGTCGGCGGCCGGGAAGCTCCCCGAGCACCCCACCACGGTCAGTTTCATCCGAGCCCCTCCGCCCCGACACATCCTGGCTGCTGCTGGAAAACGGCATCGCCGTCCTCCACGGGCACAGCGTGGAAAACAGCATGGAAAACGGCAGGCCGGGCCCGGTGGACCGGCCGGTAGCACTGCGTTGGTGTGTCGAGGGTAAGGGCGGAGCGGCACTTTGCCCCCGTCCCCGTGCCGGGCTGTGGGCGGAATCACCAGAACGCCCGGGGCGGGGGCGCGGGCGGTTGACGGGCCGGGGGATCAGCGGCGGCGGGGCCGGTTGCGGGCCCAGCTGCGGATGGTGAACGGGTACCACCGCGGGTGGCCGCTGCCGTCGATCACGTCCGGATCGGGCAGCAGCCGGTGCCTCCGGTAGCTGCGGACAGTCTCGCGCCGGACGTTGATGTGGCGGGCGATCTCGGCGTAGGACCACAGCTCGGGGCCACGGGCCACGGGGCACCTCCGGGGGACGGGGGCGGACGTTCGTGACGCAGCCTTGCCGGGACGGCCGGGGCTCCGGGCGCAGAACGGGCATTGTGGCAGTTCCGTGACGAACCGGGAGCAATGCGCGGACAAATGCCCGGACGGGTGTCCGGCCGTCGCGGTGGTGGCGTTCACCCCCGGCCCGGTACGGTTCGCCGCATGAACGGCATGACCGCTACCTGGCTCGTCCTGTCGCTGCTGGGCGTCGCGCTGCTGGCCGCCTCCGCGGCGGCGCTGGTGCGGCGCACCCGTCCGGCGCCGCGTCCGTCCGGGCCGGCCGGTCCGCGGCCGCGGCCGGGGCCGGGGGCCGGCCCGCGGCCGCAGGAGGTCTGGTGGGCGCTGGTGCCGTTCGAGGACGGCCCCGGTGCCAAGGACCGCCCGTGCCTGGTGCTGCGGGTGCGCGGCCGGACCGCCACCGTCGCGAAGATCACCAGCAAGCACCACGCGGAGCGCCCGGGCGTGCTGCCGCTGCCGCCCGGCGTGGTGGGCGACCGGCAGGGCCGGGCCAGCTGGCTGGAGACCGACGAGCTGCGCGAGGTGCCGCTGGCGGACTTCCGCCGCCGGGCCGGCACGGTGGACCGGCAGGTCTGGGCCCGGGCGCGGAAGGTGTTGCAGGGCGGATAGGCCCTACGCCCAGAGCTGGCCCTGCAGCGCCTCGACCGCGGCCTCGGTGGACTCGGCGGTGTAGATGCCGGTGGAGAGGTACTTCCAACCGCCGTCCGCGACCACGAAGACGATGTCCGCGCGCTCGCCGGCCGCCGCCGCCTTGCGGCCGACGCCGATCGCCGCGTGCAGGATGGCGCCGGTCGAGACGCCCGCGAAGATGCCCTCCTGCTGGAGGAGTTCACGGGTGCGGCGGACGGCGTCCGCGGAGCCGACCGAGAACCGGGTGGTGAGCACCTCGGCGTCGTACAGCTCGGGGACGAAGCCCTCGTCCAGGTTGCGCAGCCCGTACACCAGGTCGTCGTAGCGCGGCTCGGCGGCGACGATCCTCACGCCGGGGACCTTCTCGCGCAGGTAGCGGCCGACGCCCATCAGGGTGCCGGTGGTGCCGAGGCCGGCCACGAAGTGGGTGACGGTCGGCAGGTCGGCGAGGATCTCGGGGCCGGTGCCGGTGTAGTGGGCACCGGCGTTGTCGGGGTTGCCGTACTGGTAGAGCATGACCCAGTCGGGGTGCTCGGCGGCGATCTCCTTGGCCATCCGGACGGCGGTGTTGGAGCCGCCGGCGGCCGGGGACGGGATGATCTCGGCGCCCCACATGCGCAGCAGCTCGCGCCGCTCCTCGCTGGTGTTCTCGGGCATCACGCAGACCATCCGGTAGCCCTTGAGCTTGGCGGCCATGGCCAGCGAGATGCCGGTGTTGCCGCTGGTGGGCTCCAGGACGGTGCAGCCGGGGGTGAGCCGGCCGTCGGCCTCGGCGCGCTCGATCATGTGCAGGGCCGGGCGGTCCTTGATCGAGCCGGTGGGGTTGCGGTCCTCCAGCTTGGCCCAGAGGGTCACCAGGCCGTCGGCGTTGCCGGGGACGGCGGCGGACAGCCGCGGCAGGCGGACCAGCGGGGTGTTGCCGACGGCTTCGAGCGGACTGTCGTAACGCAAGGGAGGCCTCCGGCCACGGCGGTGAGGGTGGAGAGGGATGGTTCCCCCGCCGTGGCGACGGGGGAACCGGTCAACGCTAGCGGGCGCCGCCGGCCACGGCGGGCAGGATGGTGACGCTGTCGCCGTCGGCGAGGGCGGTGGAGATGCCCTCCAGGAAGCGGACGTCCTCGTCGTTCAGGTAGACGTTGACGAAGCGGCGCAGCTCGCCGCCCTCGACCAGGCGGGCGGCGATGCCCGGGTGGCGGGCGTCGAGGTCGGTGAAGAGTTCCCCGAGGTTGCTGCCGTTGCCCTCGACGGCCTTGGCGCCGTCGGTGTAGGTGCGGAGGATGGTCGGGATGCGGACCTCGATGGCCATGGGTGCGCTCCTGTGCGAGTCGTGGAGTGGGTGGGCCGCGGCGGACGCGGCGGGGCGGGCGCCCGGGGCCCGGCGTCGCCGCGGGGCGGCGGGCCCGGGTGAGGTGGTGAAGCGGCTCTCAGCGCGAGCGCGCGGGCGTGCCGGGACAGATCGCACCGGCGTGCCGGCACAGGTCGATGTGCAGGCGCGCCACGAGGCGGGTGCCCGGGGCCTGGGTGCTCACATCGACGGAACGCATGGGCTCATCGTATAGATTCCCGGGCTCGCTTCGACATGCCCGTCTCGGGATCCGGATGTTCCCGTTCCCAGGGCTGAGACGACGACGGCCCGCCGCCCCCTCGGAGGGGTCGGCGGGCCGGGTCCGCACCGGTACCGGTCACACCGGGTAGGCCTCGACGACCTGCACGTCTTCCTCTGTGATCTCGCCGTCCACGATGCGGAACGAGCGGAACTGGTAGGGGTCCTCCTCGCCGTTGCCCTCGGCGGTGGAGACCAGGACGTAGTGGGCGAACGGCTCGGAGGCGTAGCTCACGTCGGTGCGGGAGGGGTAGGCCTCGGTGGCGGTGTGCGAGTGGTAGACGATCACCGGCTCCTCGTCCCGGTCGTCCATCTCGCGGTAGAGCTTGAGCAGGTCGCCCGAGTCGAACTCGTAGAAGGTGGGCGAGCGGGCCGCGTTGAGCATCGGGACGAACCGCTCGGGCCGGCCGCTGCCGGCCGGTCCGGCGACCACGCCGCAGGCCTCGTCCGGGTGGTCGGCGCGGGCGTGGGCCACGATCCGGTCGCGGAGTTCTCGGGTGATGGTCAGCATGCGGTCAGGATAGCCACGCCCCGGCGGCCGTCCGCCGGGTGTCCGAGGCTCGGTCAGCGGGCGTCCACGTTCCCGTCGAGGGCGTTCCCGTCGAGGGTGTTCCCGGTGGAGGCGTTCCCGGTGGAGGCGTTCCCGGTGGGGGCGGGCGCCCCGTCCGGCGCGGCGCCGAGGACGGCCTGCGGGTCGCGGCGCTTGAGCACCTGGTAGCCGCCGACCAGCAGCAGGGCCCAGACCGGGAAGACGAACAGCGAGATCCGGTTGTCCCGGTCCAGCGCGATCAGCACCACGACCACCGCGAGGAAGGCGAGCGCGGCCCCGCTGACCCAGGTGCCCCCGGGCGCCTTGAAGGTGGGCGGCGGCAGGTGGCCGGCCCGCCAGGCCCGGCGGTAGCGGATCTGGGAGATCAGGATCATCGCCCAGGTCCACAGGCCGCAGACCGTGGCGACCGAGGTGATGTACTCGAACGCCCGCGCCGGGACGACGCCGTTGAGCACCACGCCGATGCCCATCAGCAGACAGGAGACGGTGATCGCGAAGGCCGGGGTGCGGCGGGAGTTGAGCCTGGTGAGCCGTCCCGGGGCCTGCCCGCGCAGCGCGAGGTCGCGCAGCATGCGGCCGGTGGAGTACATCCCGGAGTTGCAGGAGGAGAGCGCGGCGGTGAGCACCACGAAGTTGATGATGCCGGCCGCCGCCGGGATGCCGATCTTGCCGAAGGCGGCGACGAACGGGCTGACGCCGGGCCGGAATTCGGTCCACGGCACGAGCGAGAGGATGACCACCAGGGCGCCGATGTAGAACAGCATGATCCGCCACGGCAGGGTGTTGATGGCCCGCGGCAGGGTCTTCTCGGGGTTCTCGCTCTCGCCCGCGGTGACGCCGACGAGTTCGACGCCCAGGTAGGCGAACATGACGATCTGAAGGGTCATCACGGTGGAGCCGATGCCCTCGGGGAAGAAGCCGCCGTCCTGCCAGAGGTGGCCGAGTGACGCGGTGTCACCGGCCTTGCTGAAGCCCAGGGTCAGCACGCCGACGCCGATCAGGATCATGCCGATGATGGCGGTGACCTTGACCATGGAGAACCAGAACTCGATCTCGCCGAACAGCTTCACCGAGATCAGGTTGGCCGCGTAGAGCAGGACCAGGAAGGTCAGCGCGCTGGCCCACTGCGGTATGCCGGGCGCCCAGAACCGCACGTAGACGGCGGCGGCGGTGGTCTCCGCCATGCCGGTGACGACCCAGAACAGCCAGTACGTCCAGCCGGTCACGTAGCCGGCGAAGGGACCGAGGAACTCCCGGGCGTACTCGGCGAAGCTGCCGGAGACCGGGCGGTAGGTGAGCAGTTCACCGAGCGCCCGCATGATCACGAAGATCACCAGGCCGGCGACGGCGTAGGAGAGGATCAGACTGGGACCGGAGCGGGAGATCGCGGTGCCCGCGCCGAGGAACAGACCGGTGCCGATCGCACCGCCGATCGCGATCATCTGGATCTGGCGGCTGCCGAGCCCGCGCTCGTAGCCCTCCGCATCCGGTGGAGTATCGACCCTTTCGTCGTACAACTTCTCGGCCACTGTGCACCGTCCTGGTCGGTCTCGGGGGTGGAGAAGTCGTACCACGCAGGGTTCGGATAGCGGCGTCCATCTGAGCGTTATTTGAGCATGACCTGGTATGTTCTGTCCCGTTTTGATGGGAAAAGCCCCGGCTGATCGTCCATATTCTGGACAAAACGGCCGGGGCTTGCCCGGAATCGGGCAGGATCGACCCCGCAGGGCGATCCGTGCGACACGGTGCGTATACGGCTACCCCCGCGGAGCGGTCCGCGCAGGTCAGTCCGCCATCGCCTCCAACAGCGACTCCTGCAGCGCGCCCAGCCACAGGTACGCCATCACCAGCGGCTTGCGCTCGTCCTCGTCGGGCAGCTCATAGAGGCCGTCCTCGTCGTCCTCGGTGACCTCCAGCCGGACGCCGACGGCCAGCCGCAGGTCGTTCAGCGCGCCCAGCCAGCGCAGGCAGTCCGGCGCGGCCAGCTTGAGCACCCCGCCGCCGCCGAGCCCGTCCAGCGCCCGGACGACGAACAGCGCGTCGTCCCGCTTGCGGGCCCGCAGGTCCAGCTCGGTGAAACGGCGGAACTCCCCGGACGCGACCTCGGCCTCCTCGTCCGCCGGCTCCTCCGGGTCGCTGTAGGCGTCCGGGAAGAACCGGGCCAGCACCGGGTCGGCGGGCGCCTCGGTCGGGCCCTCGGCGAACAGCGCGGCCAGCGGGTCGTCGCCCTCCCCGCCCGGACCGGGGCCGATCAGCTCCAGCACCTGCACTTCCAGCGAGCGCAGGATGGAGGCCTCCCACTCGTCCAGCGCGATCGCCGCGCCACCACTGCCGGCGCTCTCGAACAACCCAGCCATCTGTATCGGTCAGCCCGTCTTCGTCGTCTTCGGTCGTACGGCCGGCGCCGGTCGGCCCGGTGTCAGTCGGCTCGGCGTCAGTCGGCCCGGCATCAGTCGTGCTGCAGCGTCGCCCAGAGGCCGTAGCCGTGCATCGCCTGGACGTCGCGCTCCATCTCCTCGCGGGAACCGCTGGAGACCACCGCCCGGCCCTTGGTGTGGACGTCCATCATCAGCTTCCGGGCCTTGTCCTTCGGGTAGCCGAAGTAGGCCTGGAAGACGTACTGGACGTAGCTCATCAGATTGACCGGGTCGTTGTGCACGATGGTCACCCAGGGCGTGTCCGGCTCGGTCACCGGCACCCCCTCGACCTCCGGGCGCTCGATCTCCACGGGCGCGACGCTCACCCCGGTCCTCCTCGCTGCACAGTCGTCCGTAACCACTCATGCCCCATGCTGCCATCCGGGGGACACCCGGGCGATTCCGCCCCGGCACGCTCGACGAGAAATCGTCACTCTGACGCTAAGTGGTAGTAGCATCATCCGTATGGACGCCACTTCCGTGCGAGCGGCCGCTTCGACCGCCCTGCTCACCGACCGCTACGAGCTCACCATGCTGCAGGCCGCCCTGCGCAGCGGGGCCGCGCACCGCAGCTCCGTCTTCGAGGTGTTCACCCGCCGCCTGCCGAGCGGCCGCCGCTACGGCGTCATGGCCGGCACCGGCCGGGTGCTGGACGCCGTCGAGAACTTCCGCTTCACCTCGCCCCAGCTGGACTGGCTGGCCGACCAGGGCGTCGTCGACGAGGAAACCCTGCGCTTCCTCGCCGACTACCGCTTCCGCGGCGACATCCACGGCTACCCCGAGGGCGAGGTCTACTTCCCCGGCTCCCCCCTGCTCACCGTCGAGGGCACCTTCGCCGAGGCCGTGATCCTGGAGACGGTGATCCTCTCGATCCTCAACCACGACTCGGCCATCGCCGCCGCCGCCTCCCGGATGACCGCCGCCGCCGGCGGCCGCCCGGTGATCGAGATGGGCGCCCGCCGGGCCCACGAGCACGCCGCCGTCTCCGCCGCCCGGGCCGCCTACGTGGCCGGCTTCGCCGCCACCTCCGACCTGGAGGCCGGCTTCACCCACGGCATCCCGACCACCGGCACCGCCGCCCACGCCTTCACCCTGGTGCACGACAGCGAGCGGGACGCCTTCAAGGCGCAGATCGCCTCCATGGGCAAGGGCACCACCCTGCTGGTCGACACCTTCGACCTGCGCGAGGCCGTGCGCACCGCGGTCGAGGTGGCCGGCCCCGACCTGGGCGCCGTCCGGATCGACTCCGGCGACCTCACCCTGCTGGCCCACCGGGTCCGCCGCCAGCTGGACGACCTCGGCGCCGACCGGACCAGGATCATCGTCACCTCGGACCTCGACGAGTACGCGATCGCCGCCCTGGCCGCCGCCCCGGTCGACGGCTACGGCGTCGGCACCAGCCTGGTCACCGGCAGCGGGCACCCGACCTGCGCGATGGTCTACAAGCTGGTCGCCCGGGCCGAGACCGACGGCGGGCCGCTGATCCCGGTCGCCAAGCGCGCGGCCGGCGGCAAGACCAGCATCGGCGGCCGCAAGTGGGCGGCCCGCCGGCCCGACGCCGACGGCGTCGCCGAGGCCGAGGTGGTCGGCACCGGCCCCGTCCCGGACTACCTGCGCCCGCACCTGACGCAGGTGCCGCTGGTCCTGGGCGGCGAGACCGTCGGCCGGGAACCGCTCAGCGCCGCCCGCGACCGGCACGTGCGCGCCCGCGCCGCGCTGCCGCTGTCGGCCACCCAGCTGTCCAAGGGCGACCCGGTGCTGCCGACCGAACTGGTCCTGCCGGCCGGCCCCGGCCGCTGACCGGAACCCGGGGCCGGACCACCGGACCGGCCCCGGGGCTCCCGCCCCCGCGGACGGGATGTCCCGGACCGGCCCCGGGGCTTCCGCCCCCGGGCGCCACTCCCTAGAGTCAGCCGTAGAGTTCCCCGAGTTCCCCCGGAGCTCCCCGAGTACCCCCCGCGCCCGGCACGGCCGGGCCGCGTACTCCCGAGGGCTCCCCCACCGGGGCGCCGCCTCCCGCGGGCCCCCGAGATCCGAGGATGCGAGTCATGCACCGGGCACTGATCGTCGTCGACGTGCAGAACGACTTCTGCGAGGGCGGCAGCCTGGCCGTCGCCGGCGGCGCCGAGGTGGCCGCCGCCATCACCGACCTGATCACCGAGTCCTCCCCCGGCTACCGGCACATCCTCGCCACCCGCGACCACCACATCGACCCGGGCGACCACTTCTCCGCCGAGCCGGACTACGTCGACAGCTGGCCGCCGCACTGCGTGGCCGGCACCGAGGGCGTGGGCTTCCACCCCAACTTCGCGCCCGCCGTCATCTCCGGCGCGGTCGAGGCGGTCTTCGACAAGGGCGCCCACTCGGCGGCGTACAGCGGCTTCGAGGGGCTGGACGAGAACAACCGCGGTCCGGTGGAGTGGCTGCGCGAGCGGCAGGTCGACCAGGTCGACGTGGTCGGCATCGCCACCGACCACTGCGTCCGGGCGACCGCGCTGGACGCCGCCCGGGCGGGCTTCACCACCCGCGTGCTGCTGGACCTCACCGCCGGGGTGAACCCGGAGACCACCGCCGCCGCGCTGGCGGAGCTGCGGGCGGCCGGGGTCGAGCTGGTCGGCGCGCCGGTGGTCCGTTCGTAACGGCATTCGGGGGGCGTGCCGTGCGGGCGTGTTGTGGGTGCGTGTTGTGGGTGCGGCCGGCGTGTTCCGGTCGGCCGGCGTCGCCCGCTCAGACCACCAGCAGCTCCACCACGTCCGTCCCGCCGACCCGGTACGCCTCGCGCAGTTCGCCGCCGACCGCGTCCGGGTCGGCGGCCAGCGCGGCCCCGCAGACGTACACCACCCGGATGCCCAGGTACTCCATCCGGTGCTGCCCGCCGCGCACCCAGGCGGCCTCGCCCTCGCTCACGCTGCGCAGCTCCGAGTCCACCTCCACCGCGACGCCCCGCTCCGGCCAGTAGAGGTCCGGGACTGCGATGTACGTGCCGCCGCGCATCCGCAGCTCGGGGGCGTTCAGCGGGGCGGGCAGCAGCCGCTCGTCCACCAGGCGGCCGATCCGCTCCAGCGCCAAGTCCCGCTCGGCGGCCAGCAGTTCGTCCAGGGCGGCCCGAACCCGCGGTTCGCAGGTCAGCCCCGAGTCGGTCAGCTCGGACACCAACTCCCGTACCGTGCAGCGGTTCCCGGGCAGGGCGACGGCCTCCCGCAGCACCTCGCGCACCGGCGCCGCGCCACCCGGCTCCGCCGTCCACTCGACCAGCGCGTCGGCGACCGCCCGGGCCACCGGCGCACAGGCCAGGCCGTGCACCGAGCGGGCCACCAACTCCCGTTCGGTGCGCCGGATCCGCACCTCGCCGACGTCCTTCAGCCGGCGCTGCCGGGGCACCAGGACGTCCACCCCGGTCACCGCGGGCAGCCGGGGCACAACCGTGAAGCCGTACAGCGCCAGCGCGGCCGTACCGGTGATCACCGCGCCCTCCCGGCGGCCCTCTTCCCGGCCGTTCTGCGCGGCGTACAGCAGCGCGGCCCACATCCGCTGCTCCGGGGTGGGCTCGGCGGACTGCAGCAGGTAGACCCGGGGCAGCACCCGCCGCCAGGGGCCGCCCCGGCGGCAGTGCTCGGTGATGATCCGGGCCGGCACGCCCCGGGCGCGCAGCTGGCTCGCGGTGACGACGTTCTGTTGACGCTTCGCCAGCTCCTCCAGGGACGGCGGCGGCGACGGAATCCGGTAGCTCATGCCGACACCATCCCCAACCGTCCGGACCCGCGACCGAGACCCTGACGCACTGTTACCCAACCGTCGCGAAACCGGGATCAGCCCGCACTAAAGTCCTCATACCCTCACTCATTTGGAGTAATTGACGCTCATCAGGTTGTCATATGTGATCGAAAACGATCGCCGACCTGGTCGCCTGACCCAGAGTGATCAAAGGCATACGGCGAGGGACCCCCAAGGCGTCAATCCCGCCCCGGGGATTGCCTAGGCTTACGTCATGTCACGTGACGAGACCGCCGGCCTCCGCGCGGCCCAGCTCCGCCTCGGCCGTCTGCCCGGATACGTCCGCCGCCCGGACCCCGCCCGCCGCAGCGGCGAGAAGGGGCATACGTACAAGAAGGGCTGGGAGGTCCGCTTCACCGCCCGCAGTGAGGCCGAGATAGCAGAGATCCGCGACCTCGTGGTCGCCGCCGGGTTCGCCCCGGCCAGGCCCTTCTTCAAGGGCCACCAGCTCATCCAGCCCGTCTACGGCATGGCGGCCGTACAGGCCTACCTGGCCGCTAGACAGGCCGCCGAGGAGCATGCCGCCCGAGCCGCGCTCGGCCGCCGACGACGGGCCACCGGACACGCCCCCGGGGCGCTCGCGGGGGGCGTGCACGCCCCCGCCGCGCACGCCACGGGTGTGCACGCGGCGAGCGCCCACGCCGCGGGTCCGCATGCCGCCGGCGCCCACGCCACGGGCGCGGCGCACACGGGCCCGGCGCACCGGTGCGAGCGCGAGGAGGCCGCCGCCGGGGCAGCTGCGGCGGCTGCGGCCGCGGCAGCCGCGGCGGCGCAGGCGGCCCGGCGACGGGCCGTCGAAGCCTTCCCCACCCAGGTCGAACGGGACACCGCCGTCGACCGGATCTCCCCCACGGAGGCCCGGACGACCTCCTGACGGACAGCCGGCCGCTCCGCCCGCCCTCCCGCCCCCGGCGTTCCGCCCGGCCCGACCCGGGCCGCCGGGGTGTGGCGGACGCGCCCGGCGGCACACCGGCGGTCGCGGGACCACCCCGTCCAACGGCCGCCCCACCAGCGCGCCCTCCGCCCCGGCGCGCGGCGGGCGCCGGGTCCACCGCGTCCACGGCGCACCCGTTCCGCGCACGCCGTCCGGCCCGCCCGCGCGGACGTCATCGCGGTGACGACCATGCCCTCTTCCGTGGCGATCTTCCCCACGATCGTGAGTGCGGTTGTGCGGGTGGTTGTGCGCACCCAGGTTCGCGCCCTGGGCGTGGACGCCAGCCTCCACAGGGCCTACGGTGGCACATCAACCGCCCTGCGGCCGCCGTCGCCCCACACCCTCTGACCAGCCGCGACACGCTCGCACCTACGACTCCCGCGCCACTGCGCAGCACCGCCCCACCGGCCCTCGCCGGCCCTCCGCCCGGCCGTCCCGCCACCTCGCCGCACCCGGTCGCCACCGGAACCGGCCTGGCGGCGGCGGGTTCCGGGCATTCCATCGGATTGGTCACCCAGCGCACCGAGGGCCTACCGTAGAGTGAGCACAGATGATCGACCGTCAGAAACCCATCTCCCTTTCCGAGAAGCCGAGATGACCAACCGTCACGAGAGTTCAGCCGAGCCGCCCCCGAGGCCCGGCGAGCCGGCGGAGGTGCCCCTGGAGTTCACCGCGTTCTGCGAACTCCACCGCCCCCGGTACCTCAGCTACGCGCGCGTGTGGCTGACCGAGCACAGCGCCGCGGCCGTCGCCGTCCAACAGGCCTTCGCGGAAATCGCGGTGCACTGGCGGGAGTTGATGGGCAGCTCCAACCCCACCGCGCACGCCTGGGAGATCCTGCGCGGCACCGTCGCCGACCACACCCGCCAGGCGACCCCCGCCCCGGACCGCCACCCGGCCGACGACGACCTGGCGATCCTGCACTACGTCGTCGGCCTCGCCGCCCCCGAGATCGCCGACGTCATCGGCACCGACGCCGCCAGCGTGGCCGGACGGCTGCGCCGCACCATGCTGCGCGAGGCCTCCGGCTGGTGACCCCGCGCCCCGGCCGCCTCCGGTCCGGCCTCAGACCGGGCCTCGGCCCCGCTCCCGGGGCCGGCTCCAGGACCGGCTTCAGGACCGGCTTCAGACCCGCTCGCCCGTCACGTCGAACAGGTGGTGCACCGGGTCGTGGATCAGGTACCGGGAGAACGACTCGACCGTGAACCGCGCCCCGTCGCTGCGGCTCCCGGTCCGCGCCCACTGCGCCCCCGCCACCCGCTCGAAAGCGGCGGCGAGCGTCTCAGCGGCCTCCGCCAGCTCCCCGGCCACCACCTTCGGGTCCTGCTCCCCGTAGCGCTCGGCGACGGCCGTCTCGTCCTGGTCCCAGTTGGGGAACAGCGGGTCCTCCAGGTCCAGCATCAGGTTCAGCCGGACCTCGAACAGCCGGAAGACGTCCCGGACGTGGCACGCGTACTCCAGGTCCGACCACACCCCCGGAGCCGGCCGCCGGCGCAACCCGTCCACATCCCCCGCCAGCACCGCCAGCCAGCCCTCCGCATTGGCCCGGACCATCCCGGCCACGTCCTCCCGCACCACCCGCGGAGTCTCCAACCCGCAGTCGGGGCACGGGCGTTCCAGCACCCAGGTCCAGTCCTTGGTGTCGGGGACGATCCCGTCGTCGGCGGTGTTCGTGGCGGCGATCGACGTGCTCTCGACCCGCGTGCGCTCAGGAGTGCTCATGGGCCCAGCATCTCCGCCACCGGGGGAACCCCACCAGCGGCAATGACGCCAGCGGTCGCCGAAATACTGCCACCCCCGGCGCATTCACCCGGCGCGTCCGCCCGACACACGCCCCTGTCCCCGCGCGCACCCCAACCGGTGCGCGCCCGCACGCCAGGACTAAACACGTGGACGAACCGGAAGCCGACCATCCATCCTGGCCGCCATGACCGCTCCCACCGATCTCGCCGCCCTCGCCGTGAAGCCCACCCTGCACGGCCCCACCATCCGACTCGTCCCCCTCGACGAACGGCACACCGACCCGATGTGGGAACTCTGCGCCGACGAGACCACCAAACGGCTCACCGGCACCCGCACCGCCTTCACCCGCGACCGGATCCACCAGTGGTGCACCACCCGAGCCCAACAGCCCGATCGCCTCGACCTCGCCGTCGAAGACCCCGCCACCGGCCGCTTCCTCGGCGAGGCCGCCCTCAACGACGTCGACCCCGACAACTCCTCCGCCGGCTACCGGATCGCCCTCACCCCGGACCACACCGGCCGCGGCATCGGCACCGAAACCACCCTCCTGGTCCTGCGCCACGCCTTCGAGACCATCCGCCTCCACCGCGTCCACCTCGAAGTCTTCGAGTACAACGAACGCGCCGCCCACTCCTACCGCAAGTCCGGCTTCACCCTCGAAGGCCGCTCCCGCCAAGCCCACCACTGGGACGACCGCTACTGGGACGTCCTCCAGATGGCCGCCCTACGCGACGAATGGCTCGCCACTCACTGACCCGCCCCCCGCCGCCTCCGCACCACCAACACCCCGACAAGGGCAACCACCAACACCAACCCCCCGGCCGCCACCCCCACGACCACCCCGACCCCGTTCCCGCCGCTCCCCTTGTCCCCCTCGGGGACCATGGGCACGACGGCGGGCTCGTCGGTCTCCTCGTCCACCGGAGGCGGAGTGCCCTTCGCCTCCATCCGCCCGAGCAGGGGGTTCTCCCGGGGCCCGTTGTCCACAGCGGGATTCGCCTCCAGGGCCTTCGCCGGCGCGACGAGCCCGTAGCCGTAGTGGTTGTCGGGTACCGCCGTCCCGTTGGCCGGCGGCGTGGCCGTTTTGATCATGCGGTTGATCACCTGCCCGGCGGACAGGTCGGGGTACTTCGACCGAATCAGCGCGGCAGTGGCGGCGACGTAGGCCGTGGAATCGGAGGTGCCGTTCGCAACCAGGTAGCTCGTCGGTGACTTCGCCCCGGCGTGGTTGATCCCGACGCCTGGCGCGATGAGCGTGGTCTCGGGGCCGGACGTGGAATCGCCCCACACAACACCCTTGGAATCTGCCGCCCCCACGGCCACGACGCCGGGGAAGGCGGCCGGATACCCTACGCCGTTGCTTGAACCGTCGTTGCCCGTGCCCGCGATCAGAACGACGTCCTTCGACACCCCGTACGCAACCGCCTTTCGCGTCTGCGAGTCGAATCGCGAGCCCCCCCCGAGAGAGATGTTGACGACCTTCGCGCCCTTGTCCACCGCGAAGCGGATGCCCGCCGCCAGGTCGTTCTGCTCGGGGATGGGGCCTTCGTCGTTCGTCCGCACCTTCACCGGAAGGATCTTCGCCTTCGGAGCCAGGCCCATCACTCCGGCCTGAGTGCCGTGGCCGTGGCCGGCGATCAGACTCGCCATGCCCGTCCCGTGCCCATTGGTGTCAACACGACCATCCGACTGGGTACCCGAGAAATCAGCCCCTGGAAGAACCTGCCCGGTCAGGTCCTGGTGGTCCGGGTTCACCCCGGTGTCGATCACCGCGACGACGACGCCCTCGCCCTGGCTGACCGGCCAGACCTTGGCCTCGGCCTCGAAGGTCTTCAAAGCCCATTGCTGGTCCCTGACCTGATCGGCCAAGGCCGCCGGCCCGGCAACACCCCAGACCAGTGCCCCGGCAGCAAGGACCGCCGTACCACGCGCCAACCAGCGGCTCGTCAAACCCGGTCACCCCACTCAGCGAGGCATCCCGCAGGCCACCGACCTGCGGGATGCGATCAGATCACCAGTCCGCCTACGGACCGGCCTCATTCCACCACGTTCGGGTTGGTCGGCTTGTCCGACGCCCAGGTCTCCTCGTCCTCGACGAGGTAGTCCGGCCGCTTGCCGTCCTTCTCCCGTTCCTTCTTGCGTCCCTGGGTACCGGTCAGCGGGATACCAGGAGACATGCCGTTCGCACCTGCGACGCCGGACTCGCCCCTGAGGCGGTTCCGCACTCCCAGCCCGGACCCGCCTTCCGTGAACGCCTGCTTGCCGTGTGCCCCGGCATCGGGCGGCGTCGCCCCTCGGACGGAACCGCCTGGTCGGCCCTGAGGCGCACCGGTCTGCTTGCCTCCGGTGGCTCCACGGCCGCCGGCTCCGAAGCCCGGATTGACCTCACCGCCACCACCTGCGACAGCCCGGCCCGCCCGCGGGCTCACGCCCTGCACCGGTGTCTCGCCACTGGTGGACCCGCTGCCTCCGTATCCGGGCCTGCCGTTCCCGATCCCGGGCAGGGCCACCGGATTCTGCGCGGTCGGTCCGGCCGGGCCGACGACCGTCTGCCCGCCTCCGGTCGGGGCCGGCCCGGTCACGGGGCCCGTGACCGGGCCGGTGCTCAGGCCGGAGGTCTGGGTGCCCGAAGTGGGAGGCGTCGGCACGCTACCGCTCGGACGGGACACCGGAGTGCCGGAAATACCCGCTTCGGGACCGCGACCCACCGTGCTCGACGGCTTCGACAGGGCTTGCGCCGTACCACCCTTGATGCCGGAGTCGGTCGCGACAGCCGCGTTCCTGGCCGAGGAGCCGGCCGCCATCGGAGGCTGGGAGGACTGCGGACGCTGCGGCCCGGGGGCGGGTGCGGTCCGCGCGGACGTTCCCCCGGCTCCGAGCGAGGTACCCGACATGACCGCCGCCGCCATCGCCGCGGCGTTGCCAGGGTCGTCCTGTGATCCCTGCTCAACGGGCTTGTCGACACGCTGGTTCGTCATCGGCGGGGGCTTCAGGGCCGGGGTGGCGACGCGGTAGTGCATGGCGAGGGTCTGCATGATGGCGGCCGCTTCGGCCTTCTTGCGGTCGGCGAGGGGGATGTGTTCGTCGTCGTCGCCGAAGAGGGCGTCGCCGACGGTGTCCTTGACCTTGTCCCAGTTGCCGGGTTCCTCGGGCATGTCGCGCTTGGCCTTGGCCATGGCTTCGGAGGTGTTGTGGAGGGTGTTGGCCGCGTCGTTGGCGTAGGCGGCGGCGTTGTTGATGCTGGCGGCCAGGGTGAGCATGCGGGTGTGGAAGGCGTCGCTGGTGGTGCCTTCCCAGGAGGTGGCGGCTTC
Source organism: Kitasatospora sp. NPDC058184 (assembly GCF_042883725.1). NCBI lineage: Bacteria > Bacillati > Actinomycetota > Actinomycetes > Kitasatosporales > Streptomycetaceae > Kitasatospora > Kitasatospora sp. NPDC058184. Next base: position 97,833 of record NZ_JBHVVE010000014.1, on the reverse strand, counting down.
GGTGCTGGCCTTGGTGAGGGTCTGGCGGATCTGCTTGAGGGTGTCGGCGGCCTTGCGCCAGGGGTCGCCGGCGGCCATCACCGCGCCGGGGTCGAGGGCCTGTGCCATGGTGCGGAGCTGGGCGTGGCTGTACTTGGTGAAGTCGGTGTAGACCACGGGCGGTCGGCCTCCGTTCGGGGCGGGCGGGCGGCGGTCAGACGGTGGCGTTGCCGCGGGTGGACGGGGTGCGGTTCTGCTGGGCTGCGGCCTGGCTGCTCGCGGAGGGCTGGGCGACGGACCAGCCGTCGTCGCCGAGCTTGAGCTTCGTGGCGGTGTGCTGGTCCTGCTCCTCGTAGTTGGTGGCGGTGAGGTCGGCCTTCTGCTGGGCCTCGTTCACGGCTTCCTGGAGCTGGTTGAGGACGTCGCGCAGCGCGTCCCGCATGGTGCCGTAGCGGCCGTGGATCTCGGCGGCCTCGGCGAAGGTCCCGAAGGCGGTCTTGCCGATGCCGCTGCGGCCGTGGGCGTCGGTGCCGTCGGCGTGTTTCTGGAAGTCGGCGAGCAGCAGCCGTACTTGGCCGGCGAAGGCGCGGAGCTGTTCGACCTCGACGCGGTAGCCCTGTCCGGCTCCGCCGGTCGATCCGGTTCCGGTGGTTCCTGTGCCCATGTCGGCGCCTCCCCCGTGCGTCCGTCCCCCTGGCGGCCGGGGCCGGGCCCCGGTGTCTCATGTCTAACACACCGGGCCCGAATCCCGCCCGGGGCATGGTCAGTTCGCGTTCGTCCCGGTGCGTCGGGCGTCGGCGAGGGCGCGGCGGCAGAGCGAGTCGGCGTGCCGGGTGGTTTCGGGGAGGCGGTAGTGGCGGGCGAGGTCGAGGGTGGTGCGGACGGCGGTGTCGAGGCCGGTGCGGTGGCCGACGGAGACGAAGACGGGTTTGACGCCGGCCCTGGTGCGGACGGCGCGGCCGACCTCCTCGCCGGTGGCGGGGTCGGTGAGGGGGGTCCAGGAGCCGCGTGGTGCGTCGGGTTCGTGGTGGTCGAAGGTGAAGGGGGTCTTGGCGACGCCGAGGGTGCGGAGTCCGGTGAGGATGCCGAGGTGGCTGGCGAGGCCGAGGCGGCGGGGGTGGGCGAGGCCGTAGCCGTCGCAGACGACGGTGTCGGGGGTGCGGGTGAGGGCGGCCAACGCGTCGAGGACGGCGGGGAGTTCGCGGAAGGCGAGCAGTCCGGGGACGTACGGGAAGGCGATCCGGCCGACGGCGGTGGCCTGTTCGACGACGTCCAGGGTGTCGCGGTCGAGCAGGACGGCCGCGGCGGCGACGAGGTCGTGTTCGTCGTCGTAGGCGACGTCCACACCGGCGATCAGGGTGCCGGGGGCGGCGGGGTCCCGGCCCGGGTCGTCGTGGGGCTGGACGAGCGGGCGCAGCCGCTCCTGTTCGGCGAGTGCCTCGGCCTCGGTGGTGGGCCAGTCGGCGGGGATGGGCATGGTCGGTTCCCCCGGGTACGTGGTGCTCGGTGATACGTGCTCAGCGACAGTGCGTGGCAGGCGCCGGTCTCACCGTACCGAGCGGGCCGGACGACCCCGGGGTGAGCCCGTGCGCCCCCTGTGCCCCCGCCTCCGGGGGCTAGCCTGGACGTACCCGTCCTCCCCGCGGGGTAGCACCACTGGAACCGGCTCCACTCCCGCCCGTTTCCCCCGACGTGCGAAGGACCCCCGCCATGCCGCGCCCCTCCGTCGCCCAGGCCTGCCTCGGCTCGTTCACCGTCGTCGCCACCACGGTGGCACTGCTGGCCGTCTCGGGCGCCTCGGGCGTCCTGGCGGTCGTGGTGCTGGTGGGGTTCGCGCTGGCGCTCGGCACCGTGGTGACGGTGCTTTCGATGTCCGCCGCCGCGGCCAGGTCCGCCACCGTGGCGTCGGGCTCCGGGGCCCCGGCCGCCCCGCCGCGCCCCACCGCGACCGCTGCCGGGCACGCGTACGCCCGGCAGCGCTGATCCGCCGCCGGGCGCGGGCGCGTCCCGCCGCGCCGCTCAGACCTCCGTGGTGACCACCACGGTCTTCGCGGCCTTGTCGTGCAGGCACTGCCGGTAGGGCTTGTCGAAGACGCCGAAGAGGCCGTCGACGATCCACCAGAGGGCGGCGCAGCAGAGCACGGCCGGGAGGATGAAGACGGCGGCGCGGGTCCAGGCGGCGGACTGGGTGGGCTTGTTCCCGTCGACGAGCATGGCGACGCGGATCTTCATCGCCTTCTTGCCGAGGGTCTGGCCGTCCCGGCTGAGCATCAGGGCCTCGTAGACGAGGTAGATGGCGCAGCCGAGCCAGAACGCCTCGGTGGAGCCGTTGCGCGTGCTGAGGTCGGTGAAGGGGCCCACGATGATCACGCCGACGGCCTGCATCAGGAGGTAGTCGATCAGCCGGGCGAGGAACCGCTTGGGCCAGGTGCCGATCGGCGGCATGCCGGGGACGGGGCCGGCGCCGGGGGTGCCGTACGCGCCGGGGCCGTAGCCGGTGCCGTGGCCGGGCGGCGGCTGGTCGTACGGGTTCTGGCCGTACGGGTTCTGACCGGGGGTCGGTTCGCCGTACGGGCTTCCGCCGTAGGTGCCCTGGTAGGCGCCGGGGCCGCCGGACCGGTCACCGGACGGGTCGTGGGACGGGGTCGGGCCCGGCGGCTCGCCTTCCGGCGTGCCGCCGCCCGGCTGCGGGGGCTGCTTGTCGAAGGAGGGCGTACCGCCCCCCTCCGGCTGGGGGCCTGAGGGGTCGTGGGTGCTCATGCCCCCGAGTAGAACATCACACATTCTTGATGTTCGGGACATTTTGTCCGTTTTGCACCAGGCCCTACCGGTCCTCAGCCGCGCACCACCCGGGTCCTGGCCGCGCGGTCCTGCCAGCCCCGCCGCGCCGTACGGTCGAACACCGGCCAGACCAGGCCGAGCAGCAGCACCGCGCCCAGCTGCCGCACGGCCCAGCGGAGCAGCGAGCGGCCGAGGCTCAGCCTGGTGCGGGCCGCGGGGGCGGCGGCGTCCACCACGCGGATCCGGACGATCCGCTTGCCGAAGGTCTGTCCGGTGCGGGCGACCGGCAGCACCTCGTAGAGCAGGCTGACGAACAGCAGGATGCCGATCAGCACGGCGATCTTGCCCAGCACCACGTCGTCCACCAGCCAGACCTGGACCTGGCGCCGGGTGAGGGCGCTGGCCATCCGGGCCTGGTCGACCTTCTGCCGGAGGTGGTCGGAGACCGAGTTGCCGAGCGGGATCCCGGCGGCGACCGCGACCACCAGCAGCACGGCGGTGTCCACCGTTCGCGCCGCCAGTCGGCGGCCGAGGCCGGCCGGCCCGGGGATCCGGGTGGTCCGGGCGTCCCGGGAGGTCCGGGCGGCCCGGGAGGGCGCGGGGACGGGGGTGGCGGCGGACGGGCGGGGCTGGACGGCGGTCTCCCGGACCGCCCGTACGGCGGGCAGCGGAGCGGCGTGGGCGGAGGCGGTCGCCGCCGCCGCGGCCAGGGGCTTCGAGGCGGCCGCGGTCGCGGCCGGGACCGGGGCCCGAAGCGGGCTCCGGAGCATCTCCTCGCCGACCACCGGCACCGGGCCCGAGGCCAGGACGGCCGGCACCGGGGCCTCCCGCACCGCCACCGCCACGGCGGGAGCGCCGGCGGCGGCCAGTTCCGCGGCAATCGGAGCACGCTCGGGCTCCGCACACCCCTGTTCCGCGTCGGGCGCCTCCGGAAGCACCCCCCAGGAGACCCAACGGGGCGCGTCGCCCGTCTCCATCAGGCCCCGCTGCGCCCGCGGATCGGCCTGCCAGCCGGACTCGAAATCCCCGGCGACCGGAGCGGCGGCCGGGGCCGGAGCCGGGCCCAGCCCCAGCCCCAGCCCCGGGACGGGGGCCGCCTCGGGCACCGCGCCGAAGGCCACCGGCGCGTCCACGACCCCGGGCGGCTCGGCGCCGGCGAAACCCGACGGCCCCCCGGACGGTGCCCCGGAGGGCACCCCGAACGGCACCCCCGGCGAAACCCCCGACAGCACCCCCGGCCCGTCGACCGTCCGGAACACCGGCCCGCCGATCACCTCCGCCACCCGCGGCCCGAGCACGAAGGACGCCCCGCCCGAGGTCTGGTCGAAGTACACCGGCCCGGTGTCGCCCCCGCCCGCCGGCAGCCCGCCCCGCACCTCCGCCACGGACCCCGGGGGCGCCACCCCGGAAGGCGCCGACCCCGGGGGAACCGACCCCAGGGGAACCGCCCCCAGGGCCACCTGCTCCGGAGCCACCGGCTCCGCACACCCCGCCTCCGGCGCCACCGCCTCCAGCAGCACCACCGGCGGCGGCACCGCCCGCGCCGCCGGCCCGCCCGGGACGGGAGGGCGGGTCGCGTACCGGGGCGGCGCCGGCACCTCGCCCTCGGCGGGCGCGGGCCGGCTGGTGCCGGGCACCCAGGCCGAGCCACCCCAGTACCGGATGAAGCCGGGGATGGAGGGGTCGGGGTAGTAGCCGGGCTCGGGTGCGACGGCCGGGTCGCCGGCGGCGGCGAAGGGGCGGTCCGTCATGGGGGTCTTCTTTCCTGGCAGGGCCTGACGAGGACGGTGCGGGCCGACCGGGCCCGACCACCGCAGACGCGTCCCCCCGCGCGCACGACCAGGCGCGCGCCCGGCGTTCGGCGCGCGTGGGGGAGCCACCGATGGGCGGACAGTCGCCGGGCAGTCACAAAGGGTAGTACCTCATCGAAGCCGTGACGGAAAGTTCGCGAATCCCCGGACAGCGGAGGGTGGCTCAAGGTAAGGAACCCAGCGCACGACGATGGCCCGCGCGCCGTGCCACCCGCCGTTCACCACCCCTCACCAAACTTCCCGAAGAAATCCCGGAAACGTGTGTAAGAGCCGGTGCGGACCGCCCTCTCAAAGGTCACAGGGGCCCGGAACCGGGCACCGCCCGAAGGCAGAGAGGAAGACGATCATGGAGCGTCCCGTCAGCGTCGTCGAGCACGAGCTGGAGCTCAACCTGGTGCTCTCGCCGGAGCACAGCGTCCCCGTCCCGGCCCGACTGTCCTACGGCAGCCACGACCCGTACGCGGTGTACATCACCTTCCACCTGGACACCGGTTCCCCGGTGACCTGGGTGTTCGCCCGCGAGCTGCTGGTCGAGGGCACCTTCCGCCCGTGCGGCCAGGGCGACGTCCGGATCTGGCCGACCCGCTCGGGCCGGCGCAGCGTGCTCTGTCTGGCCCTGAGCTCGCCCGCCGGGGACGCCCTGCTGGAGGCCCCGCTGCCGATCGTCGCGGCCTGGCTGGAGCGGGCGCACCGGCTGGTCCCGCCGGGCAGCGAGCTGGCCGCGCTGGACATGGACGGCTCGCTCGCCGAGCTGCTCGCCTAGGCGTGCGCCGCAGCGTGCACCGGCACGGACAGCAGCAGGGACACGGACACGGACACCCGCGAGAGCACGACCGCGGCCGCGACCACGAGCACGGGCAGCGGGCTCGGCGGGAACCGCGAGCGCGGGAACAGGGAAGCAGGAGCGGCGCCCCCGCCGGCTCAGCGGGCCGCGGGGGCCTGCTGACGACCGCGGGCGGCGTCCGGGCCGCCGGTCTCCCGTTGTCCGGGCAGCCGGACCAGCGGCGCGCCGGCCGAGCGCCGTCGGGCCCTTATCCGGACGGCGGCGGCGAGCAGGAAGCAGAGTCCGACCCACGGGTAGACGGAGGTCGGCAGCTGGCGCCACGGTGACATGTCGAGGACGGCCAGGCCGACCGGCTTCGCGGCCCACATCGCGAAGGACAGGAAGGCGACCAGCGTGGCCCAGAAGGCGGCCCGCCAGCGCAGTCGGCGGACGCCGACCGGGCGGGCGTGCTCGACCGAGGCCTCGGCGGCGAGCAGGACGAGCATCGGCACGCACCAGACCCAGTGGTGGGTCCAGCTGATCGGCGAGATCAGGACGGCGGTGACGGCCGCGCAGCAGACGCCCCAGGCCTCGGCCCGGGGCAGCCAGCGGCCGCTGCGCGCGGCCCAGGCGGCGACGGCGAGGCCGGCCACCGCGACCAGGCCGGCGCCGAGGGTGGCGACGGTGCCGGGGTCGGCACTGTGCAGCAGGCGGGCGAAGGCGCCGCGCATCGACTGGTTGTCGACGATCCAGGTCTTGCCGACCCGGGAGGAGTCGTAGAGGTACTTGGTCCAGAAGCCCCAGGTGGCGTCGGGCAGGACCAGGGCGCCGAGCAGGAAGGTGCCGAGGAAGGTGAGGCCGGCCACGAAGGCGGCCCGGATCCGTCCGGTGATCAGCAGGTAGACCGCGAACAGGCCGGGGGTGAGCTTGATGCCGGCGGCGATGCCGATCGCCACGCCCTTGCTCCGCCGCCCGTCCGGACGGGTGAGGTCCCAGAGGATCAGGCAGGCCAGCGCGAGGTTGATCTGGCCGTAACGGAGCGTGGTGAAGACCGGTTCGAGCCAGACCCCGAGGCCGGTCACCAGGATCACGCCGATCGGCCGCAGCTCGCGGCGCGGCCACCCGGCCAGCTTGAAGGACAGGTGGGTCAGCAGGGCGAGCAGCCCGATGTTGCCGAGAGTGATCGCCACCCGGAGGAAGGGGACCGGGAACCAGGTGGTCGGGACGAACAGCATCGCCGCGAACGGCGGGTAGGTCGCGGGCAGGTTCCACTCGGTGACACGCAGCGCGTACAGGTCGGTGCCGTTGGCCACGGCGGCGCCCTCGGCCCGGTAGACGATCATGTCCACCATCGAGGTGTGCACGAAGTGGCGGACCACCGCGTACACCAGCAGGGACAGCAGCGCGACGGCGGAGGCCGCCAGCAGCGGGCGGCGGGGGGCCTCGCGCAGCGCCCGGACGGGGGCGCCGAGGGCCCGGCGCAGCCGGTCCGACAGGGGGGCGGGCGAGGGGTCGGGTGCGGTCCGCACCGGGCTGCGCTCGTCTTGCACCGCTGTCACTGTCCACTCCGTCCACGGCTGGGCCAACCAGCGACGATACCGGATGCCGCCCGGACGGAACCGGACACGATCGACTACCCGGCGTGACGAACCGGCCCTGACCAGCCGTCCTTCGCCGCGAGCGGGGCACGGACGGCCAGGGCCGGGAATCACGCGATCACGCGATCGCGACCCTCAGCCCGTGTACGCCCCCAGGGCCCGGGTGAAGTCCGGCGGCCGCTGGACGACGCTGGAGCACGTCGCGTCGGCATGGGCCTTGGCCCCTGCGACCAGGTCGTACGGCGGGTGGAGCGGGGTGTCCACGCACAGGGTGTGTCCGGCCCCGGCGCCGACCGGGGGAACGGGCACACCGGTCGCCGTGGGGGTGACGGCCGGGGTGGGGTCGGCGCCGGGGTGGAGGTCGGCGCGACCGACGCTAGCGGTGGGCCGGGGGCGCGGCGGGCGGGCTGAGCGAGCGGTAGAGGTCCCTTAGGCCGCCGTTAAGGAAGAGCGCACGGGCGCCGTACCGCCACACCTGGCGCCCGGCCACCCCGAAACCCCGTCACTTCTGGAACAGCGCGCCCCGGCTCCGCCGCCGTCCGCCCCGCGCGGGCGCCGCCTCCTGCGGCCCGGTGCGCAGCCGCAGCCGGGTCTCGGCGCCGCCGAGCACCGCGGAGCGGCCGAGCGCGAGGTCCCCGCCGGTGGACTCGGCGAGCTTGCGGACGATGTCCAGGCCGAGGCCGGTGGAGCCCTCGCCGCCGTGCCCCTCGCCGCGCTTGAGGGCGGCGGCCGGGTCGCTGTACCCCGGTCCGGCGTCGCCGACCAGCACGATCACCGAGCAGTCGGTGGCCAGTACGTCCACCGAGAAGGCGGTGCCGATGGCGGTGTGCCGGAAGACGTTGCCGAGCAGCGCGTCGACGGCGGCCGCCAGGTCGCCGCGCTGGACGGGCACCGGCGCCGCCCGCTCGGCGCCGGCCAGCTGCCAGCGGCGCCCCTCGTCCTCGGCCAGCGCCGACCAGAAGGCGACCCGCTCCCGGATCACCTCGGCGGCGTCGCAGCCGACCGCGACGACGGGCGCGTCCTCGGGGGCGCGGCGGGCCGAGCGGATGATCTGGTCGACCTCGCGCTCCAGTTGGGCGACCGCGTGCCGGGTGGCGTCGGCCGCGTCGCCCTCGCCGAGCGAGGCGGCGTTGAGCCGCAGCACGGTCAGCGGGGTGCGCAGCCGGTGCGACAGGTCCGCGGCCAGTTCCCGTTCGGCGGCGAGGAGTTGGACCACCCGGTCGGCCATGGTGTTGAACGCCTGGCCGGCCTCGCGCAGTTCCTCCGGGCTGCCCGCGACCAGCCGGCCCTCCACCGGGACCCGCACCGCGAGGTTCCCGGCGCCGAGCGAGCGGGCGGCGGCGGCGAGCTTCCGCGCGGAGGCGACGATGCGGCTGCCCATCCGGTCGGCGACCAGCACCGAGATGGCGACCAGGCCGAGCGCCACGGCGGAGAGCACCTGCCAGGCGGTGGCCACGCCCCGGGTGAGGTCGCTCTCGGCCACGAACACCTCGACCACCGCGGTCCGCCCGGTGTCCACCGCGACCGGCTGGAGCAGGGCGTACCCGCCGGCCACCTTCACGGTGAAGGAGCGGCCCTTTCCGCCGGCCGTGGCCACGTCGGCCGCGGCGGCGCGCCCCTCCCCCAGCATCGGGCCCTCGGGCTCGCCGGTCCCGGCGGCCGCCACACCCGGGCCGCCCCCGCCGGTCCCGGCGGCCGCCACACCGGGGCCGCCTCCGCCCGTCCCCGCGGCCACCGTCCCGGGGCCTCCCCCGCCCGTCCCCGCGGCCGCCGCGTCGGCGCCGCCCGCTCCGGCGGGCTGCCCGGCCGCCGGAAGGTGCACCGCCATCCGCCCCTGCCCGCCCGCGTCCGTACTGGCCAGGGCCCGGTTGACCGCGTCCTCGTCGGTGGTGATGGCCAGGGCGGGCCCGAGCGCCGCGGCCTGGCGTTCGGCGGCGGTGAAGGCCCGGTCCCGCGCGGTCTGTTGGACCATCAGCCCGAGCGGGATCAGGAAGGCCAGCGCGACCATGGTGGTCCCGGCCACCGCGGCCTTGATCAGGGCCCAGCGCAGCGAGCGCCCGAACCGCCTCATGTCCGGTGCTCCGGCAGTCCTCCGGCGGCCTCCAGTCGGACCCCGACGCCCCGGACGGTGTGCAGGTAGCGGGGGTTGGAGGCGGTCTCGCCGAGCTTGCGGCGCAGCCAGGAGAGGTGGACGTCGATGGTCTGGTCGCCGCCGTAGGTCTGCTGCCAGACCTCGGCGAGGATCTCCTTGCGCGGCACCACCACGCCGGGCCGGGCGGCCAGGAAGGCCAGCAGGTCGAACTCACGGCGGGTCAGGTCGAGCGGCCGTCCGTCCAGCGCGGCCTCCCGCCGCTGGAGGTCGATGGCCAGTCCGCCGACCCGCAGCACCTGGGCGACGGGGGCCGCGCCGCTGCCGAAGCGGCGCAGCACGGCGGTCATCCGGGCGCTGAGGTGCTCCCCGGAGAAAGGTTTCACCAGGTAGTCGTCGGCGCCGTCGTTGAGCAGCCGGATGATCTCGGCCTCGTCGTCCCGGGCGGTGGAGATGATCACCGGCACGTTGGTCAGGCCCCGGATCATCTTGAGCGCCTCGCTGCCGTCCAGGTCCGGCAGGCCGAGGTCGAGGATCACCAGGTCACAGCCGACCTGGGCGACCTCCCGCAGCGCCTCCAGAGCCGTGCCCACACTGCGGACCGCGTGACCGGTGTCGGTCAGGTGCCGGATGAGGGCGGATCGTACGAAGGGGTCGTCCTCGACCACGAGCACTGTTGCCATGGGCCTGCACGGTACGCCATCGCCGGTCAATGGTCTGTACCTCGGGGGTGGGTCCGGACATTGTGCAACTGCCCTGCTGAATACCGGGGGTGCCGGTCTCCATCCGTATGGAAATACGGCAGGATGTGCGGACGATGCGGAACGGACTGGTACAGCTCGGCGCCTGGGCGGCGGCCACCGGGGCGGCGGTGGCGCTGTCCTGGCTCGGCGTGCACGCGGTGCTGACCGGCGCCGCGTTCGAACGGCCCACGGCGCTGCCGCTGCCCTCCCCGAAGGCCGACGGCACGCTGCACTCCGCGCCCGCCACCGCGGACCAGCCGCGCTCCGCCGCACAGTCCACGACCCCTTCCCCGGCGGCCTCCCCGACCACCGGCACCACCAACGCCGCCACCACCGCCACCGCCCCGCACGGCCCGGCCCCCGCCACCACCGCCGCCGCGCCGCCCACCCGCCGGCCCGTCCCCACCGCCACCACGACGTCCACGGTGAAGAGCTACCCGATCCCGGGCGGCAAGGTCGCGCTGGACCTGAAGCCGGACCGGGCCACCCTGGTCTCCGCCACCCCGGACCCGGGCTGGCAGATGCAGGTGTGGACCGACGGCCAGTGGCTGCGGGTCGACTTCACCCGGGGCGACGAGGCCAACTCCGTCTTCGCCTCCTGGAACGGCCACCCGCCGATCGTGGAGACGGCGATCCGCTGAGGCGCTCCCGGCGGACCGTCAGGAACCGGTCCGCCACACGACGCCCCGTCAGAGGCCGTCGCACGGCACGTACCCCGGCAGGTACGGCCCCACGTACCCCGCCCGGTCCACCAGCGTGTGCCTGGTCCCGCCCGGCACGCCGATGGTGGCGAGCAGCACCGCGCCGTAGTCGTCCCGCGCCTCGTACGGCTCGGCCAGCGACAGCGCGCCCCGGTCCACCGCGTAGTCGTAGGCGTAGTAGACGTCCGGCACGCTCACCGCGAGGTCCAGCACCCCGTCCCCGTACCGGTCCAGGTACGCGGTCAGCTCCCGGCCGCGCGGGCCGCCGGTCCGCACCCGGGAGGCGGTCCGGGAGGCGGTCCGCACCGGCGCGGCGGGCCCCGGCGGGGCGGCGGGCACCGGGGAGGTGAGCACGATCCGCGTGCCCGGCGCCGCGAGCACGTACGAGAGCAGCTCCGGCTCGCCGGTCTCCGGCCCGGCGTACGCGGTACATCGCAGCCCGAGCGCGGCGCAGTAGCGGCGGGCCGCCCGCTCGGCGTCGGCGACCGCGAAGACCACCGCGTCGGCGCGGCCCATCGGCAGCGGCCCCGCCTCCGCCGGGTCCGCTGGGAGGTCTGCCCCGAACAGGGCGGGTTCGGCGGCGGTGTCGGTCATGACTGCCCTCCCGGTAGGCGTACGGACCATCGTGGCCGCCCCCGGCACCGGGGGTGGGGCCCTGCGCACGGGGGTGTGGCTGGAGGGTGTCGCCGGGCCGACCCGCGCGCAACTGTTCCGTTTCCTCCTGGTCAAGCTGTGCCCCGGAGCGGGAGAATCGGCCGCGCCGCTGTACAGAATGCCCACCACAGGACGGTGCCGCGAATGCCCCCCGCCCACTCGCCGAGCTCCCCCGGCTCCCCCAACTCCGCTGCCCCTCAAGGGAATTCCATCGTGGGCAGTACGAACGACACGATCGACCCGCTGGACGGCCGGCTGATCCGGCTGCTCGCCGAGGAGCCCCGGATCGGGGTGCTGGAGTGCTCGCGCCGGCTGCAGGTCGCCCGGGGCACCGTCCAGGCCCGGCTGGACCGGCTCCAGGCCAAGGGCGTGATCGGCGGCTTCGGCCCGGAGGTGGACCCGGCGGCGATCGGCTACCCGGTGACGGCCTTCGCCACCCTGGAGATCTCCCAGGGGCAGGGCGCGGACGTGCGGGCGCACCTGGCGAGCGTGCCGGAGGTGCTGGAGCTGCACACCATCACCGGGATCGGGGACATGCTGGTGCGGATCGTGGCCCGGTCCAACGCCGATCTGCAGCGGGTGATCGACCGGGTGCTGGGCTTCGACGGGATCGTCCGCTCGTCCACCGCGATCGTGCTGGAGAACCCGGTGCCGTACCGGATCCTGCCGCTGGTGGACCAGGCCGCCGCCGAGTAGGAGGGTCCGCGCCACGCCACGCGCCGATTCGGCATAGGCAGGAGGCGTCGGGGGCCGCAAGATTTATGTATGAACGTTCTACAAATCCTGGCGCCGCTCTCCGGCCCGCTGATACCCGTGGCGGCCGCGCCCTCCCCCTGGTCGGCCCCCGCATGACGAACGCCGTCGCGGCCGACGGTACCGCCCCCACCCTCATCGCCTCCGCCCAGCGCGCCCTGCGCCTGCTGGCGGCGGCCGCCCGCTACCCCAAGGGCGCCACCGCCAAGCAACTCGCCCGGGACACCGACCTCGCCCTGGGCACCGCCTACCACCTGCTGCGCACCCTGGTGCACGACCACTACCTGGAGCGCCACAGCGGCCGCTACCTGACCGGCCCCGCCGTCACCGGGCTGGTCCGGGACGACGGCCCGGCCACCGACCGGGCCCGGCTCAGGGCCCTGCTGGGCCTGCTCGCCGACGAGCTGTCCGCCGCCGTCTACTTCACCTGGTACCGGCACGGCGAGGTGGAGCTGATCGAGGCCGCCGAGGCCCCCGGCGCGCCGCTGATCGACCGGCACAGCTGGCGGGTCGGCGCCCACGCCCACGCGGCCGGGAAGACCCTGCTCGCCCTGATGACCGCCGAGGAGCGCCGGGCCCACCTGGCCCGCTACCCGATGGTGCCGTTCACCCCGTACACCCTGCGGGACCCGGCCTGCCTGCCGCTGCTGCCCCGCCAGGGCCCGCGGCGGGCCGTCCCGATCACCCAGTTCCAGGAGTACGCGCTCGGCTCGGCGGGTGCGGCGGTGCCGATCGTCGCGGGCAACGGCATCGGCGCGATCTCGGTCTCCCTGCCGATGGCCCAGGCCCACCGGCTGGCCGGGATCGCCGCCGAGCTGCGCACCCGGCTCGGCGAGGACTTCGCCGCGGTCGCCTTCGGAATCTGACCGCGCGGGCCGGGCCGACCCCGTGCGGGGGGACGCCCGGCCGGTCGGAGGCCCGCACGAGGCCGGCCGGGGGTCAGCAGGACGGGACGCTGCCGCCGCTCTTCAGCGCCTCCAGGGCGGAGACCGCCTCGCCGAGGGTGCCGACCGGCACCAGCCGCAGCGACTTCGGGGTGTTCACCTTGGCGTCCGAGCACTCGTCCTTGGGCAGCAGGAACACCGTCGCGCCGTCCCGGGCCGCCGCCTGCGTCTTCAGGGGGACGCCGCCGACCGGGCCGACGGTGCCGTCCGCCTCGATGGTGCCGGTGCCGGCCACGGTGAGCCCGCCGGTGAGGTCGCCGCCCTTGCCGTCACCGGCCAGCTTGTCGACGATGCCCAGCGCCAGCATCTGGCCGGCGCTCGGGCCGCCGACCGCGCCCAGGTCGACCTTGACCTTCACCTGGTCCGGCGACAGGCGGAGGTAGTTCAGCGCGGCCGCGGTGGCGGCGTCCTGCGACTCGGCCATCTGCGCGGCGGTCGCCTCGTCGGCCTTCACCGGGTTGCTCTCCGGGTAGACCGTCTCGGTCGGGCGCACGGCCTCCTTCGGGTCGAACCAGGCCTGCATCGAGCGCCAGAAGGTGTTCTTCTGCCCCGGGTTGGTCGCCGTGATGGTGACCATCCGCAGCTCGCCCTCGGTGGTGCGCAGCGGCGCGCCCGTGATCGTGAGGACCGGCTTGTCCTCGTACGAGCCCAGGGTGTCCGCGGTCAGGCCCGGCCAGGTGATCGTGTACGGCAGCGGGACGAAGGCGGCCACCCCGAACAGCGCGGCGACCAGCACCCCGCACAGCGTGAGCGCGCGGGTCCGCGGGGAGGTGAGGGCCTTGGAGAGCTTGGTGTCGGACACAAGGGGAATCCAAACACACCCGACACCGGGTGCGGGCGCTACCTCAGGGCGTCGGCCACCTCGGTCGCCGCCTCCACCACCCGGGGGCCGACCCGCTCGGGCACCATGCCGTTCAGCATCACCACGCCGACGCTGCCCTCGATGCCGCTCAGTCCGACCAGCGCGGCGGCGGCCCCGCTCGCCCCGGACTGCTCCTCCGCCCGGGTGATGACGAAGCCCTGCTCGGGCCGGCGCTGGCTGGGGAAGGTGCGCGCCTCCAGGATCGCCCGGCCGGCCGCGCTCTCGGTGAGCGGGTGGCGCAGGCCGGTCCGGTAGGCGACGTGGAAGTCGGTCCAGCTGGGCTCGACCACGGCGACGGCCAGCGCCTCGTTGCCGTCCACCAGGGTCAGGTGGGCGGTGGCGCCGAGGTCCTCGGCGAGGCTGCGCAGGGCCGGCAGCGCGGCCTCGCGCAGCAGCGGGTGCACCCGGTGCGCGAGGCGCAGCACGCCGAGGCCGACCCGGGCGCGCCCGCCGATGTCCCGGCGGACCAGGCCGTGCTGCTCCAGGGTGGCCAGCAGCCGGTAGACCACGGTCCGGTTGACGGCCAGCCGGGCGGCCAGCTCGGTCACGGTGAGCCCGCGCTCGGAGTCGGCGAGGAGCTTGAGGACCCGGACGCCGCGGTCCAGGGTCTGGGAGGTCTCGGCTGTCACGACGGGCAATCCTTTCCGCGGCGCTCGCGGGGCGGGCGGCGCCGTTCCAAGGTCGGTGTCGCGCGCAGGTGGGGGTGGCCGCGCTCGGGCCGTACGGCGTCGTCGTTGACGCGCACGGCCCTGCGACGCCGTCCCGCGGGGGTTGCCCGACGGAAGAGCGTGGGGGAAAGGTAGTGAAGGAAATGACGCGACGGAAGTGGTTGTCCAAAATTCGGGCGTGATCAACTCCAACAGCGCCTCGAATTCGGGACGAACCCCCGCGATTCGCCGGGTGCGTCGGGCTCCGGACGCGCCCCCGGTCCGATGACCGGACGCGCCGCCCTTCGAAGCCCCTCCGCCGACAGGCCCCGCCGGGCCGCCGCCCGGACTAGTTGGCCCACTCCCGGATCTTCACGATCCGCGCCTTGAGCTGGTTGGCGGTGGCCTGCGCGGTGAGCGGCCCGCCGCACTGGCGGCGCAGCTCGTTGTGGATGGTGCCGTGCGGCTGGTTGGTGCGGTGGTGCCAGGCGGCCACCAGCGCGTTCAGCTCCTTGCGCAGCTCCCGCAGCTCCTGGTGGGTGACCACCGGCCGCTGCTCGGCCGGCAGCTCCAGCAGGTCGGCCTCCTCGGCGGGCTTGGTCTTGCTGCGCTGGATCTGCCGGTGCTGGCGCTTCTGGAGCAGCATCTGCACCTGGTCCGGCTCCAGCAGGCCCGGGATGCCGAGGTAGTCCTCCTCCTCCTCGCTCCCCGGGTGGGCCTGCATGCCGAACTCCATGGCGTTGTACAGGACCCGGTCGAAGACCGCCTCGGAGCCCAGCGCCTCGTAGGAGAACTCGTCGCCGCCCGCGCCGTCCGGCCCGTCGTTGGCCCGCTCGGCCTCGGCGAGCAGCCGGTCCTCCTCGTCGAAGAGGCCGTCGCCCTCCTTCTTCGGCCGGTCCAGCACGTGGTCGCGCTGGAGCTCCATCTCGTTGGCGAAGCCCAGCAGCATCGGGATGGTCGGCAGGAACACCGAGGCCGTCTCGCCGCGCTTGCGGGCGCGCACGAAGCGGCCGACGGCCTGGGCGAAGAACAGCGGGGTGGAGATCGAGGTGGCGTAGACCCCGACGCACAGCCGCGGCACGTCGACGCCCTCGGACACCATGCGGACGGCGACCATCCAGCGCGAGGTCCCCTCCGCGTAGTCGGAGATCCGCTTGGAGGCCTCGGTCTCGTCGGAGAGGACCAGGGTGACCTTCTCGCCGCTGATCTCGCGCAGCATCTTGGCGTAGGCGCGGGCCACGTTCTGGTCGGTGGCGATGACCAGTCCGCCGGCGTCCGGGATCGCCTTGCGGACCTCGGTGAGGCGCCGGTCGGCGGCCTGGAGGACGGAGGGGATCCACTCGCCCTGCGGGGACAGCGCGGTGCGCCAGGCCTGGGCGATCAGGTCCTTGGTCATCGGCTCGCCGAGCCGGGCCTCCAGCTCGTCGCCGGACTTGGTGCGCCAGCGCATGTTGCCGCTGTAGCTGAGGAAGATCACCGGGCGGACGACGTGGTCGGCGAGCGCGTGCCCGTAGCCGTAGGTGTAGTCGGCGATGGACTTGCGGATGCCGTCGCCGCCCGCGTCGTAGGCCACGAACGGGATCGGGTTGGTGTCGGAGCGGAACGGCGTACCGGTCAGCGCCAGCCGGCGGGTGGCCGGTTCGAAGGCCTCGAAGCAGGCCTCGCCCCAGGACTTGGAGTCACCGGCGTGGTGGATCTCGTCCATGATCACGAGGGTCTTGCGGGCCTCGGTCCGGTTGCGGTGCAGCATCGGGTTGACCCCGACGCCCGCGTAGGTGACCACGATGCCGTGGTAGTCCCGGGAGAGCGGCCCGGAGGAGTACGCCGGGTCCAGCCGGATGCCTATCCGCGCGGCGGCCTCGGCCCACTGCTTCTTCAGGTGCTCGGTCGGTGCGACGACCGTCACCTGCTGCACCAGGTGGTTGTGCAGCAGGTACGAGGCCAGGGTGAGCGCGAAGGTGGTCTTGCCTGCGCCCGGGGTGGCGACCGCGAGGAAGTCGCGCGGCTGGGTCTCGATGTACTTGTCCAGCGCGCCCTGCTGCCAGGCCCGCAGCTTGCCCGCGGTGCCCCAGGGGGCGCGGCCGGGGAAGGCCGGGGAGAGGTGGTGCGAACCGGCGGGCGCGGCGTGGCCGACGGATCGGACGGGCGCCTGCGGCTCCGGTACGTCGGAGAACAGCGGCATCGAGGAGGCGGCGGCAGTACTCACGGTCTCCGAGGGGGATCATCGCAGGTCAGAGGCGGTTTTGCGGCCTCACCCCGCGGTCGGGCGGCAATCGGACAACCCGCCCAGCGTACCGGGTCCGGCGCCGTTCGGGCCTCCAGGCGGCGCCCCGCGCCGGGCCCGCGCGGCCGGAAATCGATGTGACCCGGATCACACCGATTGCCTCGTGGAACCCGGTAAGCACCACCCGTCCCGGGACTCTCACCAGGGTGAGGCCGCAGCAACCCTCACCGCTGTCACGCAGCCTCGCACCGAACCGAAGGGACCCCGCCCGTGCGCACCGTCGAAGAGACCGTCCAGGCCCGCCTGATCCTCTCCTCCCACCGCTCCGTCCGGCTGCGGGTGGGGCTCTCCTACCTGCCGGAGGACCCGCTGGCCGTCCGGATGGCCTTCCCCGCCGAGTTCTCGCTGGACGACCCGGCCGAGCGCCGGGGCTCCGAGGACATCGTCTGGGTCTTCGCGCGCCAGCTGCTCTCGGCCGGTCTGGAGCTGCCGTCCGGCGCCGGGGACGTCCACGTCCGGCCCGCGGTCGGCCGGCGCACCATGGTCGAGCTGCGGGCGCCCGAGGGCACCGCGCTGCTCCAGTTCGACGCCGCCGACCTGCGCCGCTTCCTGTGGCGCAGCCGGCTGGTCGTCCCGGAGGGCGAGGAGCACCTGCACCTGGACGCCGACCGCGCGCTCGCCCAGCTGCTCGGCTGACGGGGGCGCCGGCCCGCGGGAGCGCCCCCGTGCTTCCGGGCCGTGACGCGCCCGCCCGCGTGGTGAACCGTCCGTCCGCGTCCGTCGCGCGGCGACCCGGGTCCGGGGCCCGGGAAGCCCGTACGGTCGCGCCCCCAGGGGCGGGTCAGCCCGAGAGCTTGCGCATCAGCCGGACGCCCTGGGCCGCCGTCAGGTGCGGCAGGTACGCCTTGCCGATCGCCCTGGTGATGCCGGGCAGCGCGGCCGGGTCGGGGTACGCCATGTACATCGGCCGGTACTCCGGCTGGAACTTCGCCTTGAACGCCAGCAGCGAGCGGAAGCCGTACACCGGCTCCAGCACCTTGCCCATCCAGTCCAGCATCCGCTGCAGGCCGGTGGGCTCCTCGTCCTGCCCGGTCCGGGCCAGCGGCGCGCCCGACAGCGACAGGAAGCGCGCGCCCTCCTCCTTGAAGCCGAGCGCCGCCGAGGCGATCAGGAACTCGCTGACGCCGCGGAAGCCGTCCGAGCGCCGGCGCATGAAGTCCAGCGTCCAGCCGACCGGCACGCCGTTCTCGTACACCGGCATCCAGCTGGTCAGCCCGTGCACCACCCGCTGCTCGTCCACCGCGATCAGCACCCGCACGTCCGGGTCGTCCAGCTCCTCCAGCCCGCCGAGCGTGAAGCCCATCTCCGGCAGGCCCTTCTCGGAGACCCACTCCTCGGAGATCGCCCGGATCTGCTCCCGCAGCGCGAGCGGCGCCTCGTGGTACGCCCACCACTCCGCGGAGATGCCCTGCTTGCCGGCCTTGTTGAGGGCCGTGCGGATGTCCTGCCACTTGCGGCCGGTGAAGGCCAGCTCGGGCAGCGGCACCACGGTGTCCTCGGCGACCTGCACCGAGCGCCAGCCGAGCTGCGCGGTGGCGGCCCTGGTCTCGCCGCAGACGCTGTAGAAGCACGGCGTCCAGCCGCGCGCGTCGCAGTACCGGGCGAAGCCGGCCACCGCCCGGGCCCGGTCCTCCGGCGCGCCGAACGGGTCGCCGGTGGTCAGCGCGACGGTGCCCACCACCCGGTAGGCGACGGCCGCCCGGCCGCCCTCGTCGAACCAGTAGTGGTTGCCGTCCCAGGTGGCGATGAAGGAGAGCGTCCCGCCGCCGTGCTCGGCCAGCAGCGCCCGCGCGCGGGCGGCCGCCGCCGCGTCGGTGTGCAGCACCGGCCGGCGGAAGACCGACAGCAGCACGGCCAGCGCGACCGCCCAGAACGCCAGCCCGCAGTACGTCTCCAGGAAGCGCGCCACCGGCCCGACCGCGATCGGGTAGTCCGGCAGCAGGTCGTTGTACGCGGGCGGCAGGAACTGGGCCGGCAGCCCGGCCATCAGCCGGCGGGCGGACGCCCCCGGCTCGAACTCCCCGGCCACCAGCCGCCCGACCCCCACGTAGGTGGCCGCGGAGGCGAGCGCCGCGCCGCCGAGCACCAGGGCCAGCCGGCGCACCGAGCGGCCGGACAGCCGCAGCAGGAACCGCTTGCGGGTGGCCACCAGCAGCCCGGTGGTCAGCAGCGGCAGCAGCAGCGCCTCGACGAAGTACTGCACCACGTCCCGGCTGACCGGCCCGGCGTCCAGGTAGAGCCAGCACAGCAGCGCCGCCCAGAGCAGCTCGGTGGCCACGGTGACCAGCCAGGCGAACCGCAGCCCCCGGCGCAGCCCCTCGGCGAGCACCAGCAGCAGTGCCGGGATCAGCGCGGCCATCATCCGGCCCGGGGTGTCGAAGATCCGGACGACGGCGTGCGCCCGGGCGCAGTCGTGCGCCGACTGCGCGCAGAAGTCGGCCACCTCGTCCGGGCTGAGCCGGTGCGAGAAGTACAGCTCGGAGAAGGTGTTGAACGGCCCGCTGGCGTTGTCGTACAGCGAGGCGAGCAGCGGCCCGAAGGCGGCCGCGACCAGGCAGAGCGCCACCAGCACCCGGGTCTCCGAGTGCGAGGAGCGGTGCGTGCGCAGGTGCGGGCGGCCCCGGCTGACCAGCGCGCCCAGGCCGA
This sequence comes from Kitasatospora sp. NPDC058184, assembly GCF_042883725.1. Lineage (NCBI taxonomy): Bacteria > Bacillati > Actinomycetota > Actinomycetes > Kitasatosporales > Streptomycetaceae > Kitasatospora > Kitasatospora sp. NPDC058184. The sequence continues at coordinate 78,578 of NZ_JBHVVE010000014.1, read as the reverse complement.
GCCCGGCCAGCGCGGCGGCGCACCGCTGGACGCTCTGCAGGTGGCCCACGTACAGCGTCATCACCAGCGGGACGAGCAGCACCAGCAGGTGCAGCCGACGGCGCCAGAGCACGGTGAGCCGGTACCCGAGGACCCCGGCCAGCGCGAACACGCCGACGCCGGGGCCGACCGAGATCTGGTCGGCCACCGAGGCGGTCCACTGCTCCCCCGCCGAGGAGCCGAACGCGACCAGCCCGGTGCCCAGCAGGGTGCCGACCACCTGCCCGCCGACCAGCACCGCGAGGGTGCGCAGCCGCCCGAGCCGGTGCTCGGCGGCCGGGCCGACCAGGAGCAGCAGCAGGCTGGTGAACACGTACGAGCCGCGGCCCGAGCACCAGAACATCGAGGTGACCGGCGTCCACCAGTGGCCCTCGGCCAGCGTGGACAGGCCGATGCCGGCCCGCTCCAGCAGCCGGTCCGACGGGCCGCGGCCCAGGCTGCGGGTGGCCGCGCCGAGCAGCCAGAGCCCGGCCAGCAGGGCCAGCGTCAGCGGCGCCGAGCGCAGCCTGGCGCCGAGCACCCCGGCCGCCCGCCGGACCTTCTGCGGGCGCGGCTCCGGCGTCCGGGTGACCGGCGCCCGGTCGGCCCGGTCGGTGCCGCGCTCGGCCGAGCGCTCCGCGTCCGGCCCCGGCCCGCGCTGCTCGCCGACGGTGGCCAGCGCCGTCCCCGCCCCGGTCACCGGGTCAGCCCGGTCTGCTGGGCGAGCCACGGGAGCTGCTGGGCGATGCCGGGCCGGAAGACGACCCAGCCGTGGCCACCCGGCATCAGTTCGAACTTGGACTTCATTCCGGCCGCCTGCGCGGCCTGGTAGACCTTCTCCATCTGCGGTCTGAACTCCTCGTCGGTCTCGCCGACGACCAACGCGACGTTGGTGTCCGGGAACTTCTTGCGGGCCATCACCTGGAGCGGATCGACCGCGTCGAACTTCTTCTCGTCACCACCGAAGGCGGCCTTGACGGTCTGTTCCCGACTGCCCAGGGTCGGTTCCTCCTGCCCGGACATGTCGAGGACGGTGCCGTACACGTCGGAGGCGTTGACGCCGAGCTGGAGGGCGCAGGTTCCACCCATCGAGGCGCCCCCGATCGCCCAGGACTTCCGGCCGGCCGCCGTCTGGAGGTGCTGGTGCACCCACTCGGGGACGTCCACCGCCAGGTAGGTCTGGGTCTTGGCGATCTTGGAGTCGAGGCAGAGCGTGTTGGCCCAGGTGGAGCCGAGCTGGTCGGGCATCACCACGATCGGCGCGAGGCCGCCGTGGTCCGCGGCGTAGGCGTCCAGCGCCTCGTTGATCTGCGCGGAGAGCACCCAGTCCCCCGGGACGCCGGGCTGACCGGTGATCATCACGATCACCGGGAGCAGCGGCCGCGGGGTGGCCTGGTAGGCGGGCGGGAGGTAGACGTACGCGTCGCGGGCCTTGAAGCCCGACTTGGTGCCGGGGATCGGCACCACCGACACGGTGCCCTTCTCGGGCAGGTCCGCCGGGGGCTGCCAGACCTCCTCCAGCGTCTTGCCCGGCGGGGCGGCCACGGTCTGGCCCGCCTTGTCGGCGACCAGCCCGTCGGTCTTGGTCAGCCACGGCGCGAGCATCACGCGCCCGCTCGGGAACTGGCCGAAGCCGATGTTCACCTCGGAGGAGGCCATCAGCACCACCAGGCCGCACAGGCCCAGCGCGAGCCCCCGCCGCCGCCAGGTGAGCCGGCGCATCCGGTAGCCGGCCAGGCAGAGCCCGGTCAGGGCGATGGCTATCCACCAGGTGACGTACTTGGGCGTGCCCTCCGGGAAGGGGTGCCACCAGCCGTCGACCACGACGTCCAGCAGCCAGCTGAGCGCCGCGGCGGTGATCAGGGCGGCGGGCAGGCGGACCCGCCACCAGCTCCGGCCGCGGCCGACGGCGAGCGCGATCAGCGCCGCCCAGCCGGCCGCCAGCACGGCGTGCGGGATCAGGCCCTCGGTGAGCGGCCAGTCGATCGGGTTCCAGCGGGAGGCAAGGGTCAGCGTGCTCATGCGGCTTTGCCCGGCGGGGTGGTGTCGGCCAGGAAGCCGTAGGCGACGACGTTGCCGTCGTAGCCGTGCTCCTCGCTGTACGAGCCGCCGCAGGTGATCACCCGCAGCTGCGCGTCAGTGGCCTGACGGTAGACCCGATCGTCCGGGAAGTCCTTTCGGTCGTGCACTTCGATGGCGTAGAGCTGGTAGACGGCGGTGGCGCCGTCCGCCCGGGCGATCTCGATCCGGTCCCCCCGACGGAGCGCGCCCAGATGATAGAAGACCGCGGGGCCGGTCTTGTTGTCGACGTGTCCCGCCAGGATCGCGGTACCGCGCTGGCCGGGGCTGGCCCCGCCCCGGTACCAGCCCGCCAGGTTGCGGTCCGCCTCGGGCGGGGTCTGCAGGTGGCCGTCCGCGTCCAGTCCGAGCGCGGTGACCGGGGCGTCCAGGCGCACCGCCGGGATGCGGATCCGGGTCGGCGCGGACGGGCCCAGCGGAGGGACGACCGAGACCGGCGTGATCCCGGCCTGGGCCTGGCCGGCCCCCGGTGCGGGCGGCAGCGACGGGCCTCCGTCGTGCACGAGCCAGGCACCGAGCACCAGCGCGGCACCCGCCGCCAGGGTGCCCGGCCAGGGCCCCCTGCTCTGCTGGACGCCCACGGGCGCTCCCCTCTGCCGACGGAACCCCGCTTCCTGGGAGTTTCCTGGGAAACAATTCAACCGGAACGGACTGTAAGGCACGTCCATACGACGGTCGTACCGGCACCCGCCGATCGGCAGGGCTGACGCCCTCTTTCGTGCGCCCCGTGGGCACCCGGTCGCGGAGCGCGACGGCCGCCCCCCGCATACGATCGCCGCAGGAACACTCCCGACACGAGCTACCGACGGTTCTACGGACCCGATCGGTTGCGGCGTTCGGGCGATCGCTCCGGACGACGCGCTGCGCCTCTCCGACCGGCCCCGCCCCCGTGCCATGCTGACCCGGCCACGGGTTGTATCACCCACTTGTCCGACCGGACTCCGCACTCCCGCACGCCGCCCCACCGCCCCACGAACGGAGTGACCATGGAAGCCCTCTCACGCCGCACCCTGCTGGCGGCGGGCGCCGCCACCGCCGCCACCCTGGCGGCCGGCTGCGGCAGCGACCACGCCACCGGCGGAGTGCGGGTGCCCGGAGCCGTCGTCCCGGCCACCGGCGCGGCCGACGAGCGGGGCGACACCCCCGCCCCGGCCCCGGCCCCCAAGCCGCAGGCCGTCCTGATCGGCGACGGCTCCACCTCGGACACCGGCGCCCAGCCGCACCAGCCGGTCCCCGACCGGCTGCAGCCCGGCCAGCGCCCGCCGCAGTTCGTGGTCTTCTCCTGGGACGGCGCCGGCGAGCTCGACAACGGCCTGTTCGCCCGCTTCCGCCGGCTGGCGCAGGAGCACGACGCGAAGATGACCTTCTTCCTCAGCGGCCTCTACCTGCTGCCGGAGTCCAAGAAGGACCTCTACCGCCCGCCGCAGCACAGGGCCGGCGCCTCCGACATCGGCTACCTGAGCGACCAGCACATCCGCGACACCCTGGAGAACGTGCACGCGGCCTGGCTGGAGGGCCACGAGATCGGGACCCACTTCAACGGCCACTTCTGCGGCTCCACCGGCGTCGGCAAGTGGTCCCCCGAGGAGTGGGACAGCGAGATCCAGCAGGCGATGGACTTCGTGACGAACTGGCGCACCAACACCGGCTTCACCGACCTGCCGGCGCTGCCCTTCGACTACCGCAAGGAGCTGATCGGCAGCCGCACCCCGTGTCTGGAGGGCCAGCGCAACCTGCTGCCCACCGCGGTCAAGCGCGGCTGGCGCTACGACAGCAGCGGCAACGGCACCCAGGTGTGGCCGCAGAAGATCCAGGGCGGCGCCCTGTGGGACCTCCCGCTGCAGTCCATCCCGTTCCCCGGGCACACCTTCCAGGTGCTCTCGATGGACTACAACATCATGTACAACCAGTGCGGCCCCAACACCAAGGCCGACCCGGCGCTCCACCCCGGCTTCCAGACCCAGGCCCGCGACGCCTACCTGATGGGCTTCGACCGCACCTACAACGGCAACCGGGCGCCGTACGTCATCGGCAACCACTTCGAGGAGTGGAACGGCGGCATCTACATGAACGCCGTCGAGGACGTCCTCCGGACCATCGCGGGCAAGCCGGAGGTCCGGCTGGTCTCCTTCCGGCAGCTGGTCGACTGGCTGGACGCCCAGGACCCGGCGGTGCTGCGCAAGCTCCAGACCCTCGCCCCGGGCCAGGCCCCGGCCGGCGGCTGGGAGGCCTTCCTCGGCGCCCCGGTGGGGGCCGGAGCCCCCGCCGGGTCCTGACCGTCAGGCCTTCGCCCGCACCCGGCCGGCCAGCAGCGCGCCGAGCAGCGCCACCCCGGCCATCGACAGCAGGATCACCGCGAAGGCGCCGGGCGAGCCGGCCGCCCCGCCGCCCTCGTGGGCGGCGGCGAGCGAGCCGCCGCCCAGCGCCGCGAACAGCACCCCGGCCATCCCGGTCAGCAGCACGTTGCCCAGCGCGTCGCTCATCTGCAGGGCGGCCGAGTTGGCCCCGGCGTCCTCCGGCGTGGAGAGCTTCATCATCAGCACGCTGACGCTCGCGATCGCCATCCCCATCCCGATGCCGCCGACGCCCCAGGCCACCGACGCGACCCAGGCCGGCACCGCCGGGAACAGCACCAGCGCGGCGCCCCCGATCGCCACCGCGGTCAGCAGCAGGCCGCCCCGGATCATCGCCTCGCGGTAGCGCTCCGCCCCGGGCCGGCCCTGGAGCCAGGAGCCGACCGCCCAGGTGAGGCCGCCGCTGGTCAGGGTCAGGCCGGCCAGCGTCGGCGAGAGGTCCCGCTGGGTGGTCATCATCAGCGGGACGAAGGCCTCGGCGCCGAGGAACGCCCCGGCCGCCATCCCGCGCAGCAGGATCACCGCCGGCAGCCCCCGCCCGGCCCGCAGGGTCCCGGTCGGCAGCAGCCCCAGGACGGCCGGCACCAGCAGCGCCGCCCCGGCGATCCCCGGGAGCAGCCCGATCAGGTCGCGCCGCTGGCCCGCGTACTGCAGCAGGCCGGCGCCGACCGCCGCCATCGCGGCCAGCAGGGTGCGACGGCGGTCGAAGGCCGCGCCCCGGACCACCGGGCGCTCCCGCTCCGAGCGGGCCAGCGCCGGGCCCATCACGGCCAGCGGCAGCAGGATCAGCGCCGGCACGGCCAGGAACACCCAGCGCCAGCCCAGGTGCTGGGTGACGGCCCCGGAGACCAGCGGGCCGATGATCGAGGGCAGCACCCAGGCGGAGGAGAAGGCCGCGAACACCGCGGGCCGCAGCCGCTCCGGGTAGGCCCGGCCGACGACCACGTACAGCGCGACGATCACCAGCCCGCCGCCCAGGCCCTGGATCGCCCGGCCGGCCACGAACACCCACATCCCGGGCGCCGTCCCGGCCACCACCAGCCCCACGCCGAACACCGCGATGCCGCTGAACAGCGGCCTCAGCGGGCCGCTCCGGTCGCACCACTGGCCGGAGACGACCAGGGCGAACAGGGTGGTGGTGAAGTAGCCGGAGAAGGCGAAGGCGTACAGCCCGAGCCCGTTCAGCTGGCGGGCCGCGGTCGGCATCGCGGTGTTGACGGCCGTCGCCTCGAAGGCGATCACCAGGACCACCGAGACGATCCCCAGGGTCAGCGCGCGGTAGCGGCCGCCGAGCACCCCGCCACCGGGGTCGTCGTCGAGGGGTATCGGAACAGGGTCGACCGAGGTGGGGGAGGCAGTGGTCATACGTAACATCGTAAGAGCCGTCCGCCTCGATGACCCCTGACCCCGGTCGGTGATCGACTCCGCCCCGGGACCTACGCCGCGGGCCCGCCGGGGCTCAGTGCAGCACCTTGAGGCCCACCACGCCGGAGACGATCAGCAGCAGGCAGCCGATCCTGGCCATGGTCACCGCGTCCCCCAGGACGGCCATGCCGTAGACCGCGGTGCCGACCGCGCCGATGCCGACCCAGACCGCGTAGCCGGTGCCGATCGGAATGGTGCGCATCGCGTACGCCAGCCCGCCCATGCTGAACAGCAGGGCCACGCCGAAGACGAGGCTGGGAACGAGGCGGGTGAAGCCCTTGGACGATTCCAGGGCGACCGCCCAGACGGTTTCGAGGAAACCCGAGAGGATCAGAACGAGCCAGGCCATGACGGTGGTGCCTCCGCAGTCCACAGCGGCCGGATTGCCGCTGAACTGCGCCGTCTTGTCGTCACCGGGTACGACGCGCTCGTCCGGGGTGGCGGAAATGCCGCCACCGGTCTCCGACGGTAGCACACACTGCCATACAGAATTTACAAAGGAGCGTTGACCGCTCTCCCCGGATCGGCCACTATGAATTCACTGGCCGTGTGCCCGAGTGGCTTAGGGAACCGTCTGCAAAGCGGTACACGCGGGTTCGATCCCCGCCATGGCCTCGTGGAGAAAGGAATTGCCGGTCGACCCGGAAAAGTCGGCCGGCAATTCCTTTCCGCTGTTTGCACCGCTTTCCGTCGCCTTTCCGAACCGTCCGGTCAGGCGGTGACGGCGTCCTCCGCCCGGATCGGCAGCCGGCCGACCGGCAGGCCGGTGGCCGCGCGCACGGCCGCGGCGACGGCCGCCGGGGCGACCACCGCGGGGACGGCGCCGACCGCCTTGGCGCCGAACGGGGCCACCACGTCGCGCTCCTCCAGCAGCGCGGCGATCCGCACCTCCGGGGTGTCCAGCGCGGTGGGCAGCCGGTAGCCGGTGAGCGAGGGGTTCTGCAGCACCCCGCCCTCCGTCCGCAGGTCCTCCAGCAGCGCCAGGCCGACGCCCTGGGCCACCCCCGCCTCGATCCGGTCCTCGATCTGGCGCGGGTTCAGCGCCCGGCCGACGTCCTGGGCGACGGTCATCTCGACCACCCGGACGGCGCCCAGCTCGATGTCCACGTCCACCACCGCGCGCATCGCGCAGAACGAGATGGAGACGAAGGCGTCGCCCTGCCCGGACTCGTCCAGCGGCTCGGTGGGGTGCGGGCGGCACTGCGCGGTCGCCCACAGCTCCTTGCCCTCCAGCGCCTCGGCGACCGGCATGCCGAGCACCCCGTCGTACGAGGTGATCTTGCCGTCGGCGATCTGGAGCAGCTCCGCCGACATCCCGAAGTTCGCCGCGATCGGCTGCAGCAGCTGGTGGCGGACCATCAGCGCGGCCCGCTCGACGGCGCCGCCGGAGACCCAGGTGTGCCGGCCGCGGGCGGACGGCCCGGCGATCGACTGGTCGCTGTCGGCCGGCGCGATGTAGACCTCGCTGACGCCCAGCACGGTCTGCACGATCTGCCGGGCCAGCGTGGCGAAGCCCTGCCCGGCGTCGACCGCCGCGCAGATCACCGTCGCGTGGTCGCCGCTGACCCGCACCGTCGCGGTCGAGACCTCGTCCTCGCCCTCGGCGCCCAGCATGTGCACCATGCCGACGGCGTAGCCGATGCCGCGCCGCACCGCCGCCGGGTCGCCCGCGCCGCCGGGCCCGCCGGGCAGCAGCCACTCGGCGTCCGGGTCGTCCACCGGCAGGGCCGGCAGCGGCTCGGCCGCGACCGCGTCCAGCAGGGCGCGCACCGGCGCCGGGCAGGTGACGGCCTGTCCGGTGGGCAGCGGGTCGCCGGTGGACATCGCGTTGCGGCGGCGGATCTCCACCGGGTCCACGCCGATCCGGGCGGCCAGCTGGTCCAGCTGGGACTCGTACGCGAAGCAGGCCTGCAGGGCGCCCTCGCCGCGCATCCGGCCGGCCGGCGGGTTGTTGGTGCGCACCGCCCAGGCGTCCACGAAGACGTTCGGGCAGACGTACGGACCGGCCGAGAAGGCCGTCGCGGCGGCCAGCGCCTCGGCGGAGACGTCCGCGTAGGCGCCGCCGTCCAGCAGGATCTGCGCCTCGACCTTCACCAGCGTGCCCTCGGCGTCGGCGTGGTGGCGGTAGCGCAGCAGCGCGGGGTGGCGCGAGGTGTGGGTGTGGAAGGACTCCTCGCGGGTGAGCGTCATCTTCACCGGGCGGCCGGTGCGCAGCGCCAGCAGGGCCAGGGTGACCTGGAACGAGAGGTCCTCGCGGTCGGTGGTGGCACCGGGCACACCGGTGGCCACCAGCCGGACCCGGTCCGGCTCCAGGCCGAGGCAGGCGGCGGTGCGGTCGCGGTCGCCGTGCGGGTCGGTGGAGGACAGGTGCAGTTCGACGCCGCCGTCCGGGCGCGGCACGGCCAGCCCGGCCTCGGCGCCCAGCGGGGCCGGGTCCTGCCGGCCGACCTGGTAGAGGCCCTCGACGATGATCTCGCCGACCGCGTCCGGGTCCCCGGTGCGCAGCGGCAGGTGGCGGAACAGGTTGCCGTCCGGGTGCAGCGGCGGCGCGGTGAAGGACTGCTCCGGGTCGGTGACGGCCTCCAGCGGCTCGTAGTCGACCGCGATCAGGCCGACCGCCAGCCGGGCGGTGTCCGGGTGGTCGGCGGCCACCGCGGCGATCGGCTCGCCGTGGTGGCGCACCACGCCGGCGGCCAGCACCGGCCGGTCGGAGACGATCGGCCCGGCCGGGGCGCCGTCGGGGGTGCCGTCCGGGCCGGGCGGCAGGTCGGCGGCGGTGACCACGGCGTGCACCCCGGGCAGCGCCAGCGCGGCCGAGGTGTCGATGCCGCGGATCCGGGCGTGCGGGTGCGGCGAGCGCAGCACCGCGCCCCACAGCAGGCCCTCGGCCCACAGGTCGGCCGCGTACGGGTAGATGCCGAGCGCCTTGGGCAGCGCGTCGCCGCGCAGCGGGGAGCTGCCCAGGCCGATCGGCTCCGGTGCGCCGCCCTCGCCGCCGTCCTGCTGGAGTGCTGCGCCGATGTCGGTAGGCGACGTCATGATGCGTGGTCGTCCTCGGGGAGCCGGATGCCGTGGGCGGGGGTGGCCCCGTACGGGACACCGGCCGGGGCGCCGCCCTCGGCCGGGGCACCGTGCGGGTGCGGAGCGGGGTACGGGGTGCCGTGCGGCGGCGTGCCGTCGTAAACGGCGCCGGGCAGCGGGGTGCCGTGCGCGGGCGTGCCGTGCGGCGGCGTGCCGTCGTAGCCGGCGCCGGGCAGCGGGGTGCCGTGCGCGGGGGTGGGCTCGTAGACCGGGGCGTCGTACCCGGTGTCGTAGCCGTTCTGCTGCTGGTGGCCGTCCGGGTAGGGCAGGTAGGTGCCGTGCGCGGGGGTGGCCTGGTAGGGCTGCTCGGGGTAGCCCTGCGGCGGGTAGTACACCTGCTCGTCGGCGGCCTGGGCGGGGATGGCGTCCCGGATCGGGGCCAGCACGGTGGTGTCGTACACGCCGGTGTCGTAGCCGCCCTGGGGGTCGCCGTACGGCACTCCGGCCGGGGCCGGCCCGACGCCCGGCTGCCCGACGGCGTGCTGCGGGACGGCGTGCTGCTCGACGGGCTGCTGCGGGACGGGCTGCTGCTCGACGGCCTGCTGCGGGACGTGCTCGATCCAGTCCCCGGCGTCGGCGTAGACCGGCGGCTCGACGGCCTGCCCGGGCTCGATCGGCGCCTCCGCCGGCCGTGCGGCGGGCGGCTCGGCGACGGGCTCGGCGACCGGCTCGGCCGGCGCCTCGGCGGCGGGCCCGGCGGCGGCCTGCGCGGCGGCGGCCTCGGCGGCCTCCTCCGCCTGCTCGGCCTCCAGCGCGCGGGCGTCCGCGACGGTCTGGACGGCGGCCAGCACGCCCCGGTAGCCGGTGCAGCGGCAGAGGTTGCCGCACAGGGCCTGACGGGCCTCCACCTCGGTGGGCCGGTGGTTGCGTTGGAGCAGGTCGTGCACCGCCATCGCCATGCCGGGGGTGCAGTAGCCGCACTGGACGGCGCCGGAGGCGGCCAGCGCCTGCTGGACGGCGCTCGCGCCGCCGGCGGCCGACAGGCCCTCGACGGTGTTGATCTCGCTGTCGGCGGCCAGCGCGGCGGGCACCAGGCAGCCGGCCACCAGCTGGCCGTCCACCTGCACCGAGCAGGCCCCGCACTCGCCCTGCTCGCAGCCGTCCTTGGCGCCGGCCAGGCCGAGCCGCTCGCGCAGCACGTAGAGCAGGCTCTCGCCGATCCAGGCGTCGGTGACGGGCCGTTCGAAACCGTTGACCCGCAGCGTGTACGAGGCGCACGGGCGCAGCTCGCGGCTGACCTGCGGGGAGAGGCCGAGCGGGTCGGCGTCGAGGGTCTCGATGGGGTCTGTGGTCACTTCAGCACCCTTCCCAGCGCCCGTCGGGCCAGCACCGATACGGTACGCCGCAGCCGAACGGCGGCCGCTGTCGGCCCCTCGGTCACGGCCTCCCAGGCGCCCTCGGCGCCGTAGTCGTCGGGGACGCAGGCGGCGGCCACGTACTCGCCGAAGGCGGCGGTCGCGGCCGGGTCGATCTCCCGGCTGCCGTCCCAGTCGATGCAGCCGGCCACCCAGGCCTCGGCCTCCAGCGGGCGCAGCGGCACCGGTGCGACGGCCCCGACGGCGCAGCGCACCGAGCGCCTGGCCGGGTCGAGGACGAGGGCGACGGAGGCGGTGGCGCGGGCCGGGCCGCTGCGGCCGGTGGCCTTGAGGAAGACCTGCGGGGCGTGCAGCAGCGGGACGCGCACCCAGGTGAGCAGTTCGCCGGGGCGCACCGGGTCGAGTCCGGTGAGCAGGTGACTGACCGGCACCTCGCGGGTGCCCCCGGCCCGGGTCAGGGTGACGCCGGCCTCCAGCGCGGTGAGCACCGGGAGGGTGTCGCCGGCCGGAGCGGCGGTGACGATGTTCCCGCCGAGGGTGCCGACGTTGCGGACCTGCGGCGGGCCGGCGGTGCGGGCGGCGTCGGCGAGCGCGGGGATGAGCGCGGCGAAGTCGGGGCGGTCCATCCGGGCGTGGGTGAGTCCGGCGCCGAGGACGGCGGTGCCGCCGTCCTCGTAGCGCCAGCCCCGCAGTTCGGTGATCCGGCCGAGGCCGACCAGGGCGGCGGGGCGCAACCGGCCGGCGTTGACGGCCTCCATCAGGTCGGTGGCTCCGGCCACCGGTACCGCGGCCGGAGCGGCGGCCAGCGCGTCGACGGCCTCGTCGAGGGAGGCCGGCAGCATGATCGTCCGGTTCACCTGGGTCCCACCGTGCTCCACTTGCTCATCGATCGCCTGCCGCCCGCCGGCCTGCGGCCGTGCCGTCCTGCGTCAGCAGCCCGGCCTGGCCCGTAGGGTACGGGCGATCGGGCCGGGTTGGGCAACTCTGGCACACAATGCTCGATGATCATTTCGGGGCCGGTGAACGGGGCTGCCCGATTGGGACCGATACCGGGCGGTATCTGCCCCGACCCGCTCCGGGCCAGGGCAGATGTTCATCAGTTCTTGACGTCCGATGACCGCTCAGAAGTTCCCGGTCAGCACGACCGGGGCGTGTCACGGGGGTCCCGGCGGCCCCGGAAAGGGCCCCCGGGACACGCCCTAACGGACCGGCGGCGGGCCCTCGATCGGCCGGCCGGCCGGGGCGGGCCAGCGCTGCCACGGGTGCGGCCCGTCGGCCGGGCGGTACTCGACGCCGAGCGCGTCCAGCGCCTTCAGGTGGGTCGTCAGCCGCCGCTCGAAACCGGCGAAGTCCCGCTCGGCCGGCTCGGCGGGCAGCGCGGACCAGGCGACCTCGGCGAAGGCGACCAGCCGGGGGAAGGCCCGGTAGTCGATGTCCCGGGCGCTGTCCATGAACTCGCTCCACAGGTTGGCCTGGGTGCCGATCACGTGCCGGGCGGCGGCCTCGTCCAGCTGCTTCGGGACGGGCTCGAACCGGTAGACGTCCTCCAGCGTGCGCACGAAGCCGACCGGGATCGGCTCGTCCGGCCCGTCCGCCTGCCGGTGGTCGAAGTAGACGTGCTGCTCGGGGCACATCACCACGTCGTGCCCGGCCTTCGCGGCGGCGATCCCGCCGCCGAAGCCGCGCCAGGAGGAGACCGCGGCGCCGGGCGCGAGCCCGCCCTCCAGGATCTCGTCCCAGCCGATCAGCCGGCGGCCGCGCTCGGCCAGCCAGCGGTCGAAGTGCCGGATCAGGTGGCTCTGCAGTTCGTCCTCGTTGGCCAGGCCCAGCTCGCGGATCCGCGCCTGCGCGGCGGCGCTGTCCTTCCACTGCTCCTTGGGGCACTCGTCGCCGCCGAGGTGGACGAACTCGGACGGGAAGAGCTCCAGGACCTCCTCCAGCACGCCCTCGAAGAAGCGCAGGGTCTCCTCGGAGGCGTTGAGCACGTTGTGGCTCACCCCCCAGTCGGTCCACACCCCGAGCGCGGCGGTGTCCACCACGTCGGTGTTGCCCAGCTCGGGGTAGGCGGCGACGGCGGCCTGGGTGTGGCCGGGCAGGTCGATCTCCGGGACGACGGTGATCCCGCGGGCGGCCGCGTAGGCGACGATCTCGCGCAGGTCGTCCTGGGTGTAGAAACCGCCGTGCGGGCGGTCGTCGCGGCGCTGTCCGGCCCGGTACCCGACCATCGAGCGGTCCCGCCAGGAACCGCGCGCGGTCAGCCTCGGGTAGCGCTTGATCTCGACCCGCCACCCCTGGTCGTCGGTCAGGTGCAGGTGCAGCACGTTGAGCTTGTGCGCGGCCAGCAGGTCGACGAAGCGCAGCACGTCCGCCTTGGGCAGGAAGTGCCGGGCGACGTCGAGCAGCGCGCCGCGCCAGCCGAACCGGGGGGCGTCCTCGATGTCGGCGCCGGGCAGCACCCAGCCCTCGTGGCGCAGCGGCGAGCGGCGGTAGGCGTCCGGCCCGAGCAGCTGCCGCAGGGTCTGCGCGCCCCACAGCGCGCCGGCCGGGCCGCCCGCGGCGAGCAGGGCGTGGCCGGGGCGCACCGTGATCCGGTACGCCTCGGCGGCGAGCGTCCCGTCCTGGACCAGCTCGATGCCCGCGCCCGGCCGGCCCGGGCCGAGCGGCAGCCCGGTGGCGGCGGACAGCGTGGCCCGCAGCCAGCGCTCGGCGTCGGCCAGCGCGGGGGGTGCGGTCAGCGTGGTGGCGGCGTCGAGCGGATAGTCCTCGTCCGGGCGGCGGGCGGCACTCGAAGGTGCGGGAATGAGGTCCATTCCGACATCCTGCCCACGCCCCGACGATTGGCATAGACCACCAGGGGAACCCTGGTGCTATGCAAAACGGCGTTGTGCGGGGCGCCGCGGACTACTTCTTGTCGCCGTCGCCGCCCTGCGGCTTGCCGATGCCGTCGTAGATCTCCTTGCACATCGGGCAGACCGGGTACTTCTTCGGGTCGCGACCGGGCACCCACACCTTGCCGCAGAGCGCCACCACGGGGGACCCCGAGAGCGCGCTCTCCATGATCTTGTCCTTCTGGACGTAGTGCGCGAAGCGCTCGTGGTCGCCGTCCCCGTGGGACACCTGCGGGACGGGCTCGACCAGGGTGCCGGTGCCGAGGCCGCGCTCGGGCTCAAGAGTGCTCATGGGTGCCAAGTCTATGGGCGCCTCCGGAAACCCGGCCAGTGTCGCGGCTCCGGGCCGGTCGGCTCAGTTCATCGTCGGGTCGTCCGGGTAGGTCGCCAGCAGGGCGAGCGGGCCGCGCTGGCGGCGCAGCACCGAGCGCCACAGCCGCTCCGGCTCGGGGCTGGAGACGTCCCCCGGCTCGCAGTCCACCAGGTACCAGGCGCCGCTCTCCAGCTCCGCCTCCAGCTGCCCGGGCGACCAGCCGGCGTACCCGGCGAAGATCCGCAGGCTGCCCAGTTCGCCGGCCAGCACCTCGGGCGGCGCCTCCAGGTCCACCAGGCCGATCGCGCCGTGCACCCGGCGCCAGCCGAGCGGCTCGCCGGTGCCCGGCTCCCCCGGCGCCACCGCGAGGCCGAGCGCCGAGTCCAGCGCCACCGGGCCGCCCTGGAAGACCACGGCCGGCTGTCCGACGAGTCTGTTCCAGCCGTCCAGCACACTGCCCACCTCGACCGGCGTCGGCCGGTTCAGGACCACGCCGAGCGCCCCCTCGACGTCGTGGTCGAGGAGCAGCACCACCGCCCGCGCGAAGTTCGGGTCGGTGAGCAGGGGCGTCGCGACGAGCAGACGGCCGGTCTGGGACCGGCCTCCGTGCGAATGGGCCGCCGTCATGCCCACATGATCCCGCAGAACCGCACCGCTCGGACACCGCAACGCCCGGAAACGGCCACGCCCACGAACACCCGTACGGCCGTACCGGGGGGCGGGCCCGGGCCCGGAGAGAGCACCATCACGGGAGAGGCTCACGGGAACCAACGGCACGCCTACTACCATCTACGTCTGGTGGACGCCTTTATACGGTGCCGACTCGGTTTCGCCGGGGGCCCGAACGCGCCCGTACGACCGGTCCACCACCGGCTCTCTCCCGGAGCCCTCCCCCCGACTCCTCTGGCACCCCGGATTGCGAGAACGATGACCGACGACGTCCTGCTGGTCCACGGCGGAAACCCGCTCGAAGGCGAGATCCGCGTCCGCGGAGCGAAGAACCTGGTGCCCAAGGCCATGGTCGCCGCCCTCCTCGGGCAGGGCCCCAGCAGACTGCGCAACGTCCCGGACATCCGCGACGTCAAGGTGGTCCGCGGCCTGCTGCAGCTGCACGGCGTGACCGTGCGCACCGGTGACGAGGACGGCGAGCTGATCCTCGACCCCTCGCACGTCGAGAGCGCCAACGTCGCGGACATCGACGCGCACGCCGGCTCCTCGCGGATCCCGATCCTGTTCTGCGGCCCGCTGCTGCACCGCCTCGGCCACGCCTTCATCCCCGGCCTGGGCGGCTGCGACATCGGCGGCCGCCCGGTCGACTTCCACTTCGAGGTGCTGCGCCAGTTCGGCGCCAGCATCGAGAAGCACCCGCAGGGCACCTACCTGGTGGCCCCGCAGCGGCTGCGCGGCACCAAGATCGAGCTGCCCTACCCCTCGGTCGGCGCGACCGAGCAGGTGCTGCTCACGGCGGTGCTCGCCGAGGGCGTCACCGAGCTGCGCAACGCGGCCATCGAGCCGGAGATCGTCGACCTGATCTGCGTGCTGCAGAAGATGGGCGCGATCATCACCCTGGGCACCGACCGGACGATCCTGATCACCGGTGTGGACGAGCTGAACGGCTACAACCACCGCGCGCTGCCGGACCGCCTGGAGGCCGCCTCCTGGGCCTGCGCGGCGCTGGCGACCAAGGGCGACATCTACGTCCGCGGCGCCCGCCAGCTGGAGATGATGACCTTCCTGAACACCTTCCGGAAGGTCGGCGGCGCCTTCGAGGTGGACGACGAGGGCATCCGCTTCTGGCACCCCGGCGGCGAGCTCAAGGCGATCGCCCTGGAGACCGACGTGCACCCGGGCTTCCAGACCGACTGGCAGCAGCCGCTGGTGGTCGCGCTGACCCAGGCCACCGGCCTGTCCATCGTCCACGAGACGGTGTACGAGTCGCGGCTCGGCTTCACCGGCGCGCTGAACCAGATGGGCGCGCACATCCAGCTCTACCGCGAGTGCCTGGGCGGCACCCCGTGCCGCTTCGGGGCCCGCAACTTCCTGCACTCCGCGGTCGTCTCCGGCCCGTCCAAGCTGATCGGCTCCGAGCTGGTCATCCCGGACCTGCGCGGCGGCTTCTCGTACCTGATCGCGGCGCTGGCGGCCGAGGGCACCTCGACCGTGCACGGCATCGACCTGATCAACCGCGGCTACGAGAACTTCATGGACAAGCTGCGCGACCTGGGCGCCCACGTCGAGCTGCCCAGCGAGCAGCTGGTCGACGCCTGACGGTCCGAGCACACAACGGCGAGAGGCCGGGCTCCCCAGTGGGGAGCCCGGCCTCTCGGGCGTTCAAGGGGTGGCTCAGGCAGCGCCCTTGGCGGCTTCCTTCAGCTTGGAGCCGGCGCTCACCTTGGCGCTGTAACCCGCGGCGATCTGGATCGGCTCGCCGGTCTGCGGGTTGCGGGCGGTGCGGGCAGCGCGGTGGGTGCGCTCGAAGGTCAGGAAACCGGGAATGGTGACCTTCTCGTCGCCCTTGGCGACGACCTCGCCGACGATCTCGGCGAAGGCGGCCAGAACGGCGTCGGCGTCCTTGCGGGTCACCTCGGCGCGCTCGGACAGCGCGGCCACCAGCTCACTGCGGTTCATGTGTACTCCTGTGGTCTGTTCGCTTGCGGTGCGCGGGGGCCCATCGGTGCTCCCACCGGGGGGCACCCGGATAGGCCGCAGGTCCGCACACTGTGCTCATGCAGGCAATGCGTGGTCGCAGGCCGGGTCCGTACCCGATGCCGCGCGCCGGAGCCGTCGAAGGCCCGCCCGCCCGCCTGGGTACGAATCCTGCCCCGACCGGCCCCGAGAAAGCCAATCGGGCCCCGGCCGAGCCACCCGAACATCGCCCGCCCGTCGGAGGTGTGACGCTCCGTCGGCTCCGGCGGACCGGACCCGGGCGGCGGTCGGGACGACACGCCGGAAGACCAGGGGGACGTTCCGTACTTGTCGGACACGCCTGCCCCGTGCAGGGCTACGGTACGCCCTACGACTGACAAGCCCAAACACGCCCCTCGCCCTTGTGTCGCAAGGGTTCGGGGCGAGCTGGGCGGGTATGACCGCTATTCGCACATTTGAGCGATCTGCGACACGTCGCCCGAGCCGTCCGTCAGAGCTTGACGGTGGGGAACGCGGCGGTGTCGAGGGTGCCCACGATGCCGGGGGTCGGACGGGCCGGCGCGCGGTCCTCCTGGGCCCCCGCCAGGGCCGCCTCGCGCACCGCGGAGGCGACGGTCTTGGCCACGTCCTTGTGGAACACGCTCGGGATGATGTAGTTCGCGTTCAGCTCGTCGTCGGCCACGGTGGTGGCCAGCGCACGGGCGGCGGCGATCATCATCTCGGTGTTGACGGTGCGGCTCTGGGCGTCCAGCAGGCCGCGGAAGACACCCGGGAAGACCAACACGTTGTTGATCTGGTTCGGGAAGTCGCTGCGGCCGGTGGCGACCACGGCGGCGGTCTGCCGGGCGATGGCCGGGTCGACCTCCGGGTCCGGGTTGGCCAGCGCGAAGACGATCGAGTCCTCGGCCATGGTGGCCAGGTCGTCGCCGTCCAGGACGTTCGGGGCCGAGACGCCGATGAAGACGTCGGCGCCCGCCACGGCCTCCTTGAGGCTGCCGGTGCGGCCCGAGCGGTTGGTGTGCTCGGCGATCCAGCGCAGGTTCTCGTTGAGGTCCCCGCGGCCCAGGTGGACCACGCCGTGCACGTCCGCCACGGTGGCGTGCTCGACGCCGGCCGCCATCAGCAGCTTGAGGATCGCGGTGCCGGCGGCGCCGGCGCCCGACATCACCACGCGGATGTCGCCGATCCGCTTGCCGACCACCTTCAGCGCGTTGGTGAGGGCGGCCAGCACCACGATCGCGGTGCCGTGCTGGTCGTCGTGGAAGACCGGGATGTCCAGGGCCTCGCGCAGCCGGGCCTCGATCTCGAAGCAGCGCGGCGCGGAGATGTCCTCCAGGTTGATCCCGGCGAAGCCCGGGGCGATCGCCTTGACGATGGCGACGATCTCGTCGGTGTCCTGGGTGTCCAGGCAGATCGGCCAGGCGTCGATCCCGGCGAAGCGCTTGAACAGGGCCGCCTTGCCCTCCATGACGGGCAGCGCGGCCTCCGGGCCGATGTTGCCCAGGCCCAGCACCGCGGAGCCGTCGGTGACCACGGCGACGCTGTTGCGCTTGATGGTCAGGCGGCGGGCGTCCTCGGGGTTCTCCGCGATCGCCATGCAGACCCGGGCGACACCCGGGGTGTAGATCATGCTGAGGTCGTCACGGTTGCGGATCGGCAGCTTGGAGGACATCTCGATCTTGCCGCCGAGGTGCATCAGGAAGGTGCGGTCCGAGACCTTGCCGATCGACACGCCGTCGATCGTGCGCAGCTTCTCGACGATCTCCTCGCCGTGCGCGACCGAGGCCGCCGCCACCGTGACGTCGATCCGCAGCGCCTCCAGCCCGGAGGCGGTGACGTCGAGACCGGTCACCGATCCGCCGGAGGACTCCACGGCCGTGGTGATCGCGCTGACGGCGTTGCCCCGGGCCGGGACCTCCAGCCGTACCGTGATCGAGTTGGAGACACTGGGCACCGTCGCCATCGACGCTTCCTTCTTCCGTCTGTCCCGCAGGCTCAACATTTTGTTGAAGGCATCGCCTGCGCATGCTAGACGTCGATCGTCGCACCTTCCAAGGGGTAGCCAGAAATAACGTTCATTGAGTGTGCGGACCCGACAATCCCACCCGATGGCCGTCCGGCTCCCGCCGCTCGCTCCTTGCCTCTCCCGGCCGATGCGTTACATTGGACGGGACACCGGCTCGATCCAAGCCCCCGGGCCCAACCTTCGTCCCTTCGAGGGACCACTTGCCGCGAGGCGAGCATGGCGGGTCGGTGTCGTAAACGTCTGAAGGCCCCTCACCACCCGGTGAGGGGCCTTCTTCCGTCGGACCCGGTACGGTCCGTCAGCCGTGCAGCAGCGCGGGCACGCCGGCCGCGTCCGGCAGGTCGTCCGGACCGGAGAGCACGGTCAGCCGCTGGGTCGCGCGGGTCAGCGCCACGTACAGCACCCGCAGGCCGGCCTCCGACTCGCCGGCGATGCCGGTCGGGTCGGCCACCACGGTCGCGTCGTACTCCAGGCCCTTGGCCTCCAGGCTGCCCAGCACCACCACGCGCCCGCCCAGGCCCTCGGCCCAACCGGCCGCCTCGCCCCGGCGGTCCATCGGCACCACGAGCGCCACGGTGCCGTCCACCTCGGCCAGCAGCCGCTCCAGCTCGGCCCGGGCGGCCTTGCCGAAGGCCTCCGGCGCGGGGTCGGTGGTGGCCGCGAAGCGCGGCTCCACGCCGACGTGGCGCACCGCGCTCGGCGACGGGGTGCCCGGCGCGGCCAGCGCCAGCACCTTGGCCGCCACCTCGGCGATCTCGGCCGGGTTGCGGTAGTTCACGGTCAGCGTGAAGCGGCGGCGCGGCTTGCCGGAGAGCACCTCGTCCAGCGCGGCCTGGGCCTCCTGCGGGAACGGCCAGGAGGACTGCGCCGGGTCGCCCACGATCGTCCAGGTGGCCATCCGGGCCCGGCGGCCGATCATCCGCCACTGCATCGGGGTGAGGTCCTGCGCCTCGTCCACGATGATGTGCGCGTACTCCGTGCGCTCGACCGGCTGGCGGTCGCGCTGGCGGGCGCTGCGGTCGGCGAAGGTGGTGACCTCGTCCAGGCCGCTCAGCAGGTCCACCGCGTCCACCTCGCGGACCTTCGGGCGGGCCGGCTCGCCGAGCAGCACCTGGAGCTCGTCGATCAGCGCGACGTCGTGCGCGGACAGCGCGCCCTCGCCCCGCCCGGACAGGTGGCGCCAGGAGGCCGCCAGCAGCCTGGCCTCGTCCGGGGTGACGGCCCGGCGGGCGATCCGGTTGGTGTGCCGGTGCTGGCGCAGCGTGGCGAGCACCCGGCGCGGGGTCAGCGCCGGCCACCAGGCGTCCAGGAAGTCCAGGAACGACGCCTCGTCCGAGACGTACTCGTCGAAGGACTCCTTCTCCTCCTGGCGCTGCTCGCGGGCGTAGTGGTCGGCGGGCTTCGGCAGGTCCCTGGTGGCCTGCTGCCACAGGGCGTCCAGCAGCAGCCGGCGGGCGCGCGGGCGCAGCAGGTTCAGCGGGGTGCCGCCGGAGCCCACCACGTTGCCGCGCACGGCCTTCAGCCGGGAGGCGTCCAGCTTCAGCACCTCGCCCCGGGCGACCACCTTGAGCTCCTGCGGCGCGCCCAGCTCCAGCGCCGCGCGGGCGGCCCGGCGCAGCAGCTGGACCATCCGGGCCGAGCCCTTGACCCGGGCCGCCTCGGGCGTGTCGTAGGTGTCCGCCTCGATGCCGTCCACCAGCGAGCCGACCGCCCGGATGGCGACCTGGCCCTCCTCGCCCAGCGCGGGCAGTACGCCCTCGGTGTACGAGACCAGCAGCGCGGTCGGCGAGACCACCAGGATGCCCCCGGCGTAGCGGCGGCGGTCCTGGTAGAGCAGGTAGGCGGCCCGGTGCAGGGCGACGGCGGTCTTGCCGGTGCCGGGGCCGCCGGTGACCAGGGTGGCGCCCGCGGCGGCGGCGCGGATCACCTCGTCCTGCTCCTTCTGGATGGAGGAGACGATGTCGCGCATCGAGTGGCTGCGGGCGCGGCCCAGCGAGGCCATCAGCGCGCCGTCGCCGACCACCGCCAGCTCCTCGCCGTCCAGGGTCGGGGTGAGGTCGGGGCGCAGCAGGTCGTCCTCGACGCCGATCACCTTGCGGCCCTTGGAGCGGATCACCCGGCGGCGGATCACCCGGCCCGGTTCGACCGGGGTGGCGCGGTAGAAGGGGGCGGCGGCGGGCGCGCGCCAGTCGATCACCAGTGGGCCGTACTCGGCGTCCAGCACGCCCAGTCGGCCGATGTGGAGGGTCTCGGCGACGGCCGGGTCGGCCGGGTCGAGCGGGGTGTTCGACGGGATGCCGTGCTCCTCCGGGGCGTCGGCCCGCTGGAGGTCGATCCGGCCGAACAGGAAGTCCTCGAACTCGTTGTTCAGACGCTGGAGGTGGGCGCCGGCCCGGTAGACCTGGGCGTCGCGTTCGGCGAGCGCGCCGGGGGTGCCGACCTGGACCCGCTTGGCGGCGTCCTCCAGGATGTACTCGGCCTCGGCGAGCTTCTCCTCCAACCGGTGGTAGACGGTGTCGAGGTGCTGCTGCTCACCGGCGATCTCGCGTGCGCGGACGGTCTCGTGGTCGGTGGCGGGGGTGGTGGGCGTGTTGCTCTGCATGGCCTCGGTGGTAGCGGCGGAATCCGGCTCCGGAAAACGAGCGGACGGATGATCCTACGCCGCGACCCCCCGGCCGCGCTGCTCCGGAACGTACAAAAATCGAAGGCCGCCCTCCGCGGAGCGGAGGACGGCCTTCGTGTCAACATGGGGTGGTGGAGATGCCGGGAATCGAACCCGGGTCCAGTGGAGTTAATTCAGGGCTTCTCCGAGCGCAGTCCGCTGTGATTTTCTCGGCCCTGGCGGTCACACGGACAAGCCGCCAACAGGCCCAGCTGCTGTTTGATTTCCCATCCGCCCTCGCAGCCCGGGCGGACGGTTGAGTTCCCTAGATTATGCCAGGGTCCGGGTCGGGAACTCCCCGGTCTGACACCCAAGCGCTATCGGTGCTTATTAGGCAGCGAGAGCGAACTGCTGGGAATCGCGCTTAGAGTTGGCGATTATTTTTTTGCGACACGTGGTTAACGAGATCATTGCCGCGTTCCTCGGCTCGCTTCCCCTGTTTCAACATCCCCTGTCGAAACCGATCATCCCCATGTTTTGTTGAGAAACAGCTCGGACGGTCATCGTCCGTGTTGCTTGCGCCATAGTACGCGAGGCGACGGGCGAGGGTCCAGCGGATTAACCCTGGCGTCGGCGGGCCGCCGCCACCGCACGGGCCGTCTCGCGGGTGTCCTGCTTCTCGCGCAGCGTCTGGCGCTTGTCGTAGAGCTTCTTGCCGACCGCGAGCGCCAGTTCGAGCTTCACCCGGCCGTCCTTGAAGTACAGCGAGAGCGGGACCAGGGTGTGGCCCGCGTCGCGGACCTTGCTCTCGATCTTGTGGATCTCCATCCTGTGCAGCAGCAGCTTGCGCTTGCGCCGGGCCGCGTGGTTGGTCCACGTCCCCTGGGTGTACTCGGGGATGAAGACGTTGTCGATCCACGCCTCGTGGTTCTGGATGTACGCGTAGCCGTCGACCAGGTTGGCCCGCCCCTCGCGCAGCGACTTGACCTCGGTTCCGGTGAGGACGAGGCCGCACTCGTAGGTGTCGAGGATCGTGTACTCGTGTCGCGCCTTCTTGTTCTGCGCGATCAGCTTCTGTCCGGTTTCCTTTGCCATAACGCGGCCATTCTCGCACTTCGAGGCCGGATCGGGCAGCTGCTTTAGGCGCGGGTGCCCAGCCCCGAGAGGACCCGCAGGGCGAGCTCGTCGGCCTCCTCGCCCGAGCCGGCCGGGACGTCGGGGGTGAGGCCGGTGCCGTCCGGGGAGCGGCCCGCCGGGGTGTAGTAGCGGCCGACGGTCAGCTCCAGCACGGCGCCGTCGGCGAGCCGGCTGGGCTGCTGGACGGTGCCCTTGCCGAAGGTCCGCGAGCCCACCACCACGGCGCGGCTGCGGTCCTGGAGGGCTCCGGCCAGCAGTTCGGCGGCGCTCATCGTGCCGCCGTCCACCAGCAGCACCAGCGGGGTGCGCTGGTCGCCGCCGGGCGGGGCGGTCAACTCCCTGGTCTCGCCGCGCTCCTGGTACGAGCCGACCGTTCCGCCGTCCAGGAAGATCCCGGCGGTGCCGGCCGCCTCGTCGACCAACCCGCCCGAGTTGCCGCGCAGATCGAGCACCACGCCGGCGTGCGGGGCGCGCAGCGCGGCGCGCACCTGGTCGGCCACGCCGCTGGTGAAGCCGCGCACGGTCACCCGCAGCACGCCCTTGCCCAGCTGCTCCGCGGTGACCTGCCGGCTGTCCAGCAGCACGCGCCGCAGCCGCAGTTCGCGCTCCTCCCCCTCGCCGCGCCGGACCGCCAGGGTGACCTCGGAGCCGGCCCGGCGCTCCTCGCCCTGGCCGCGCAGCCGCGCCACCACCTCGGTGACCGGCAGGTGGTCGGCCTGGTCCTGGCCGATCCGTACGAGCCGGTCGCCGGGGGCGATCCCGGCCGCGGCGGCCGGGCCGCCGGGCGCGACCTGGGAGACCTCGGTGACGCCGTCCTGGCCGCGGCCGACCGAGAGGCCGACGCCCGGGTACCGGCCGTCCAGGCCCTGGCTGAACTCCGCGTACTCCTGGGCGCTGTAGTACGCGCCCCAGCGGTCGCCGCCGGCCGCCAGCAGGTGCTCGGCCTGCTGCTCGGACAGGGCGGCGCCGGCCGGGTCCGCCGGGAGCCCGCCGGTGGCCCGGGCGGTGTCGGCGGACGGGCTGTGCGGCGGCCCGCCCGGGTCGCCCCAGGCGCCGGTGGCCGCGCCGGCCAGCAGCACGGCGCCGAACACCAGGCTGAGCGCGGCCACCTGGCGGGCCCTGCGCGGAGTTTGCAGCATGGACCGGAGTGTAGACACCGCTCCGAGCGGGACGAACCGGAACGACGGGCCCCGGAACGCCGACGGCCCCGGACGGCGCAGTGCCGTCCGGGGCCGTCGGGGCGTCCGGGAATCAGACCTTGAGGTACTTGCGCAGCGTGAAGAACGCCGCCACACCGGCCATGCCCATACCCACCACGATCAGCAGCGGTATCACCGCCAGCACCGAGCCGAGGCCGATGAAGTGGATGAACTGCACCCGGTCGGCCAGCCAGTTCTGGACGAAGAAGTGCCCGCCGATCAGCAGTCCGGAGGCCATCATCGCGCCCAGCAGCGCCGAGAAGGCCGCCTCGGCGATGAACGGCATCTGGACGTAGAAGTTCGACGCACCGACCAGGCGCATGATCCCGGTTTCACGCCGTCGGCTGTACGCCGACACCCGGACGGTGTTGACGATCAGCAGCAGCGCGACGAACAGCATCAGCACCATGATCACGAAGGCCGCCGTCTGGAGGCCGTTCAGCAGGCCGAACAGGTTCTCCAGGATCTTCCGCTGGTCCTCGACCGACTTGACGCCGGGCTTGCCGGCGAAGGCGCTCTGGATCACGTCGTACTTGGTCGGGTCGTTGAGCTTGACCCGCCAGGACTGCGGCATGGCGTCCGCGCCCAGGACGGAGATGAGCGGGTTGTCCGGGTTCATCTCCTTCCAGTGCTTGTACGCGTCGGCGGAGCTCTCGTAGGTGGACGACTGGACCACCGAGGTCATCTTGTCCAGCTGGTCCTTGATGTCCTGGACCTGCTGGTCGGTGGCCGCACCCTTGTCGCACTGGGGCGAGTTCCGGGCGTCCGCCTTGGTGCAGAAGTAGATGCTCACCTCGACCTTGTCGTACCAGTACCCCTTCATGGAGTTCACCTGGTCGCGGACCAGGAGCGAGGAACCGGCGAGGGCGAGGGAGAGCGCGACACTGACCACGACCGCGATGGTCATGGTCAGGTTGCGTCGGAGACCCACACCGATCTCCGACAGGACGAACTGGGCACGCATGCGGGAAACAACTCCAGGGTCGGTACTGCTCCGGGACTGGCGGTTCGGGCCGGCGGCCCTACGGGTCAGCGCTGGTCGGTCAGTGCTGGTACCCGTAGACGCCGCGGGCCTGGTCGCGGACGAGCAGCCCCTTGTCGAGCTCGATGACGCGCTTGCGCATCTGGTCGACGATGGCCTGGTCGTGGGTGGCCATCAGCACCGTGGTGCCGGTGCGGTTGATGCGGTCGAGCAGCTTCATGATGCCGACCGAGTTCTGCGGGTCGAGGTTGCCGGTGGGCTCGTCCGCGATGAGCAGCATCGGACGGTTCACGAAGGCCCGGGCGATCGCCACGCGCTGCTGCTCACCACCGGACAGCTCGCCCGGCATGCGGTCCTCCTTGCCGCCGAGGCCGACCAGCTCCAGCACCTCGGGCACCACCTTGTTGATGGCGCTCTTGGGCTTGCCGATCACCTCCAGCGCGAAGGCGACGTTCTGCGCGACCGTCTTGTTCGGCAGCAGGCGGAAGTCCTGGAAGACGGTGCCCAGCTGGCGGCGCATGTGCGGCACCTTCCAGTTGGACAGCTTGCCGAGGTCCTTGCCCAGCACGTGCACCGCCCCCGTGGTGGGGCGCTCCTCGCGCAGGCACAGGCGCAGGAAGGTGGACTTGCCCGAGCCGGACGAGCCGACCAGGAAGACGAACTCACCCTTCTCGATCTCCAGCGAGACGTTGTCCAGGGCGGGACGGTTCTGCTTGGGATAGGTCTTGGAGACGTTGTCGAATCTGATCACGGCTGCATCACGGAGGCCATCCTAGGCGGCGCCAGTCCTTGGGTCGGTCCGCCCCTGGGGCCCGGCCCGGGGGCGGTCGAAGGGAGCGCGGAGGGCCGCTCCCGGACTCGGACCATACGCGAATCGGCATCCGGCCCGCAGGGGCCGCCCGCGACAACGCCCGCCCCCTGGGGGAGAATGTCCGTTTATGCCCCGAATATCGGGGGTCATCTCACAGCCCGGGAGCCGGAACCGCCGGAACCTGGCAGAGTGGAGGGGGCGACCGCGTCACGGCCGCTCCCCCGTACAGGGCAGCACATGGAACCAAAGCCCCGTCCGGCGCGTTGGCTGTAGCAGCGAGGAGGAGATCGCATGACCTGCGACCATCTGGTGTGCGCCAACTGCAACGGCCGCGTCAGCGACGGGCGTTGCCCGGTGTGCCGGGCCAACCGGGCCCGGATCCAGGAGCAGCAGAGCCCGTTCGCCGCACTCTCCCCCGCGATGCTGCTGGCCCTGCTGGCCGGGCTGCTCGCGGTGGCGCTGATCGCGCGGCAGGCTCTGGCCTGACAACCCACGAGACGTACGACGAAGGCCCCCGACCACTGCGGTCGGGGGCCTTCGTCGTCGTCTGCCGCTACTCGGCGCTGGTCTCGCGCTGCTTGCGCCAGCGGATCCCGGCCTCGATGAAGCCGTCGATGTCGCCGTCCAGCACGGCCTGCGGGTTGCCGGCCTCGTACGCGGTGCGGACGTCCTTCACCATCTGGTACGGGTGCAGCACGTAGGAGCGCATCTGGTTGCCCCAGGAGCTGCCGCTGTCCTTGAGCGCGTCCATCGCCGCCTTCTCCTCCTGGCGGCGCCGCTCCAGCAGCTTGGCCTGGAGGACGTTCATCGCGGACGCCTTGTTCTGGATCTGCGAGCGCTCGTTCTGGCAGGAGACCACGATGCCGGTCGGGATGTGCGTGATGCGCACCGCCGAGTCGGTGGTGTTGACGCCCTGACCGCCGGGGCCGGAGGCGCGGTAGACGTCCACCCGGAGCTCGCCCTCGTCGATGTCGACGTGGTCGGACTGCTCGACGACGGGGAGCACCTCGACACCGGCGAAGGAGGTCTGCCGGCGGCCCTGGTTGTCGAACGGCGAGATGCGGACCAGGCGGTGGGTGCCCTGCTCGACCGAGAGGGTGCCGTAGGCGTACGGGGCCTTCACGGTGAAGGTCGCGGACTTGATGCCGGCCTCTTCGGCGTACGAGGTGTCGTACACCTCGGTGGGGTACCCGTGCCGCTCGGCCCAGCGCAGGTACATGCGCATGAGCTGCTCGGCGAAGTCGGCGGCGTCCACGCCACCGGCCTCGGCGCGGATGTTGATCAGCGCCTCGCGGGCGTCGTACTCGCCGGACAGGAGGGTACGGACCTCCAGCTCCTCGACCGCCTTCTGGAGGGCGACGAGCTCGTTCTCGGCCTCGGTGCGGGTGTCCGCGTCGTCCTCGGCCTCGGCGAGCTCGAACAGCACGCCCAGGTCGTCGATACGGCTGCGCAGGCCCTCGACCCGGCGCAGTTCGCCCTGGAGGAAGGAGAGCCGGCTGGTCACCTTCTGCGCGTTCGCGACGTCGTCCCACAGGGTGGGGGCGGCTGCCTCCTCCTCCAGGACCGCGATGTCGGCCCGGATCTTGTCCAGGTCGATGACGGCCTCGATCGACCCCATGGTCGTATCGAGGTTCTTGAGCTCTTCGGAAGGATCGACGGCTGCCACGCCCCCAGGGTAATGGTTCCGGGAGTGGTCATGACGACACCCCCGGTCCCCCCGGCCTCACGACGGCGGCCACGGCCCCGGCTACGGCGCCCGCGGGGCCGTGCCGGACACCGCCGGACGGGCCGGGTGGCCGCCGTCCGGGACGGTGGCCGCGAAGGCCGTCCAGGCCGCGGCGGCGCCCGCCAGCAGCAGCACGGTGGCGATCAGCACGGCCAGCAGCCGGCGGCGGCGCAGCAGCGCCTGGCGGTCCCGGCGGTGGCCCGGGGCGGCGCGCTGGGCGCGGGACTCGAGCGCGTACGCGGCCAGCTCGTCGGCCGACGGGCGGCGCAGGCTGGTGTGGGTGTCCCGGGTGGAGTCCGGGGCGGCGCCGGGCACCAGCGGGACGGCCGGGCCGCGGCGGCGCTTGTGGATGCCGGGGCCGGCGTCGATCTCGGCGTAGACGGCCTCGCCGGGGGTCAGCTGCTCCTCGGCCGGGGCCCGGCCCTGGCCGGGCACGGCGAGCACCGGCAGGCCGGCCAGCGAGGGCAGCTGCTCGCGCAGCCGCGAGGCCAGCTCGGCGGCGCGCAGCCGGGAGGCCGGGGCCTTGGCCAGGCACTCGGAGATGATCCGCCACAGCCCGTCCGGCAGGCCGGGGATCGGCGGGACCTGCTCGGTGACGTGCCGGCGCAGCACCGCGCCGGTGTGGCCGCCGCCGAACGGGGTGAAGCCGGCCAGCAGCTCGTACAGCACGGTGGCGAGGGCGTAGATGTCGACGGCGGCGCGCGGCTCCAGGCCCTCGATGATCTCGGGGGCGAGGTAGTCCGGGGTGCCGATGATCCGGGTGGCCCGGGTGCGGCGCGGGGCGTCGACCAGGCGGGCCACCCCGAAGTCGGTGAGCTTGGCGCGCGGGGCGCCGCCGGGGCCGGGGGCGGCGGCGAGGTCGAGCAGGACATTCTCCGGCTTGACGTCGCGGTGGACGATCCCGGCCGCGTGCGCGGCGGCCAGGCCGTCGGCGACGTCGGCGATGACCGAGGCGGCGGTCTGCGGCGGCAGCGCGCCGTCCCGCTCCAGCCGGGAGCGCAGGTCGGTGCCCTGGACCAGCTCCATCACCAGGGCGAGGTCGCTGCCGTCCACCACCATGTCGCGCACGCCGACCACCCGGGGGTGGTCGAGGCTGGTCAGCGCGGTGCGCTCCTGGACGAAGCGGCCGACCAGCACCTGGTCGGCGGCGAGGTCCTCGCGCAGCAGCTTGACCGCCACCGGGCCGTCGGGCCCTTCACCGAGCCAGACCGTCCCGGCCGAACCCCGGCCGATCACCTGGTGGACGGTGTACCGGCTGCCGATCTTGCGTGCCAATGCTGCTCCGTGGGCGGCGCGGGAGCGCTCCGGGGGTCCGGCGCGCTCGGTGGGGCGGGACAACAGCGACCAACCTACGCGCCCGGAGGGCCTGCGGGGGCCGCCCGAAGGGCCCGGAGCGGGAGTCCCGGCCGAGAAATCTCGATAATTGTCGACATAGCGTCAATGTGGCCGCCCGGGCGGGCCGGAGGCCGGAACGCCGTCCGGACCCGGACCGGTTCCGGCTCCGGATCGGCTCCGGCCTCGGGCGGCGCTACTTGCCGAAGAGGCTGTTCGCCCAGTCGCGCGCCGAGTCGAACCAGCCCACGACGTTGTCCCAGTAGTGCGGCAGCGGCGTGAAGTTCCACAGCGCCACCCCGGCCACGGCCAGCACCAGCAGCACCATCAGACAGCCCTTGAAGCAGCCGAGCCCCGGGATGTACATCCGGTTGCGGCTGCGCGGGCGCGGCTCGCGGGCCGGCCCGGGCTCGCGGCGGGCCGGGGCCGGCGGCTCCTCGCGGCGCTGCGGCGGGGCCTCCCGGTACTGCGGCGCGGGCGGCTCGGCCCGGCGCGGCACCGGGGTGGGCGCGGGCGGCGGCGGGTAGCCGCCCTGCGACTGGCCGTACCCGCCCGGGGCCTGCCGGTAGCCGCCGGGCGGCTGCGGACGGCCGCCCTGGCCCCGCTGGCCGCCCTGGCTTCCCTGGCCGGCCTGGCCCGCCTGGTAGGGCGGCGGGGCCACCGGCGGGCGCTGGGCGTAGCCGGGCGGGGGCGGGGCCTGGCGGTAGCCGCCGGGCTGCTGCCCGCCGGGGCGCCCGCCCGGGGCGCCCTGGCCCGGCCGGTGTCCCTGGCCGCCGTGGCCGCCCGGTCCGGCCGGGCCCCCCTGCCCGGCCTGGTAGGGCTGCGGGGCGACCTGCGGCTGCGGGAGGTCCTCGTAGTCCTCCGGGCCGAAGTAGCCGACCTGGGTCTGCTGGTTGCGGTCCCGCGCCGCGCGCAGCTGGGTCTGCCACGGGTGCGGCGCCTCCTCCTGCGGCGGCCCGGCGGGCGGGGGCGGCGGCACGGCGGCGGGCGGCATCACCCGGG
Source organism: Kitasatospora sp. NPDC058184 (assembly GCF_042883725.1). Lineage (NCBI taxonomy): Bacteria > Bacillati > Actinomycetota > Actinomycetes > Kitasatosporales > Streptomycetaceae > Kitasatospora > Kitasatospora sp. NPDC058184. The sequence continues at coordinate 49,641 of NZ_JBHVVE010000014.1, read as the reverse complement.
TGCGGTCCGGGGCGCCCTGCGGGGGCGGCGGCTGGGTGCCCATCACCGCGGTCGCCGCGGCCGGATCGTACTGCCCGCTGGTCGGCGGCAGCACCTGGGTGTGATCCTCGGCGCCGGGGGCCGTACCGGGGACCATGAAGCCCGGGGCCAGGGCGCCCGGCACCGTCACGGGCGGCAGCGGCGGCACGCTGCCGGGGACGGCCGTCGGCTGCGGGTCCGGCAGCAGCAGGGCGCCGACCGCCAGCGCCTCGTCCACCGCCGCCGGGGAGGCGTGCACGCCGACCCCGGCCGCGACCACCCGCAGCGCGTGCGCCAGCGAGGTGGCACCGGGCCGCTGGGCCGGGTCCTTGCGCAGGCAGCGCTCGATCACCGTCCAGAGCGGCTCGGGCATGGTGCTGGGCCGCTGCGGCTCCTGGGCCAGGTGGGCCTGGAGCACGGCGAGGGCGCTGTCGCCCTGGAACGGCTGGCGGCCGGTGACCAGCTCGTACAGCATGATCCCGGCGCCGTACACGTCCACCGCGGAAGTCTGCGGACGGCCCTCGGCGGACTCCGGCGCGACGTAGGCGGGGGTGCCGACGAACTCGTGGGTGCGGGTGACGCCCGGGGAGTCGGCGAGCCGGGCGATGCCGAAGTCGGTCAGCAGCGGGTGCATCCGCTCGACGCCGTCCACCACGGTGGAGGCGAGCATCACGTTGGCCGGCTTGAGGTCGCGGTGGACGATCCCGTCCGCGTGGCTGGCCGCCAGCGCGTCCGCGACCTGGGCCATCAGCAGGGCGCCGGCGATCGGGCTGAACGGGCCGTTGGCGCGCAGGTAGCGGGCCAGGTCGGGGCCGTCCACCAGGTCCATCACCAGGGCCAGCAGCTCGCCCTCGACGACCAGGTCGCGGACCCGGACGATGTTGGGGTGGGTCAGCCGCAGCAGCAGGGAGCGCTCGCGCAGGAAGCGCATCACCACGTCGGGGTCGGCGGCCAGCTCCTCGCGCAGCACCTTGATCGCCACCCGCTGCCCGGGCGGGCAGCCCGGCACCTGGACGTCCTCGCGCACCACGCCGCGCCAGACGGTGCCGGTCGCACCCCGCCCGAGGGTCTCATCCAGCAGATACTTGCTGCCGACTGGCCGCACCTGTCGCACTCCTCGCCGTGCCGCCCGCGCGGGGCGCTCCTCCGCCGGTGCGGTGAGCCTGCCGGGCCCGTGTCTGCGGCCACTCTAACGGTGACCGTACGGGTTTTTGAGGTGGTCGGTAGGCCATCCGCACGGTCTGGGGAAGGGTTGGGGGAGATCCCCTAGGGAAGGTCCCCGGGACGCTGCGAGGGGGCGGCAAACCTGACTCCCCGTCGCCCCCGCCACGGCCACGATCGCAAGATCGTCAAATCCGGTACGGTGCGCGGACCGTCCACGACGGATGGCAGGATGGACACTCGCCACTCGTGTGGCCCAACGGTGCCCTTGGCACCGGGCAGCGGCACCAGGCTTCACATCAGCAGAAGGGACCCGCGGGCGAGATGCAGATCCGGCTGACCGTCCTCCGACCGCGCAGCGGCCCGTCCGCCACCGGCTCCGCCATTCCCTACGTGGACGTGCTGGTGACCGCGCCCGTCGGCACCGCACTCGGCGCCATCGCGGGCGCGCTCGCGGGTGCCGTGGGCGTGCGCGGGCCGCGGGCCGCCACCCACGTACACCTGTACGCCGGGGCGCACCGGGTCGACGAGCACACCCTGCTCGGCCACCCCCCGCTGCTCGACGGCGCCGTCCTCAGCCTGAACGAGCCCGACCCGACCGCCGACGACCCCGACGACGCCCCCGCCGCCGCCGAACTGCGGGTGGTCGGCGGCCCCGACGCCGGCGGCGTGCACCGGCTGCACGGCCGGGAGATCCGGATCGGCCGCTCCGCCGAGGCCGACGTCCCGCTCGACGACCCGGACGTCTCCCGGCTGCACCTCTCCCTGCACCTCGCCGAGGACGGCCGGATCTCCGTACGCGACCTCGGCTCCACCAACGGCACCGCCCTGGACGGCCGGCTCGTCCCGCCCGTCCCGCCGGAGGCCGCCGTCCCGCTGGAGCCCGGCGCCGTGCTGCGGATCGGCGAGTCCACCCTCCAGGTGACCGCCCCCGACCCGGCCGAGGCCGCCGGAGCCGTCCGCGCCGCCCTGCCGGACGGCCACGGCCACCTCCAGCTCGCCGCCCCCGGGCCGGTCCGGCCCGCACCGCCCGTGGTCGAGCCGCCCGCCGCCCCCGAACCCGCGCCCGGCCGCGGCCGCGGCCTGTTCTCCCTGCTGCCCGGCCGCGCCGCCGAACCGCCCGGTCAGGAGAGCGCCGAGCGCCACCACGCCGCGGTCCGGCTGCGCCAGACCGCCGCCCAACGCGAACGCTGGCCCGACCTCGCCACCCTGCTGCTCAACGCCGTCGGCCCCGGCCCCCGGCTCTGGGAGCGCGGCCCCGGCCACCCCGACGCGCTCACCCTGCGGCTCGGCACCGCCGACCGCCCCGGCGGCCCCGGCACCACGCCCGGCACCATGCTGCCCGCCGTCCCGGTCACCCTCGACCTGCAGACCGCCGGCAGCCTCGGCCTCAGCGGCCCGCGCGAGCGCCTGGACGCGCTCACCCGCGCCGTCGTCGCCCAGCTCGCCGCGCTGCACCCGCCGACCGGGCTGAGCCTGGTCGTGGTCGACGCCGACCCGGCCCGCGCCGCCGAGGACCGCGTCGACACCTGGGCCTGGGCCCTGTGGCTGCCCCACCTGCGCCCGGTCGACGGCCAGGACTGCCGGCTGCTGATCGGCCTCGACGACGAACAGGCCACCGCCCGGCTGACCGAGCTCACCGCCCGGCTCAGCGGCCCCAGCGGCCTCGGCGGCCACCCCGCCACCGTGGTCGTGGTCGACGGCCGCCCGGCCACCGAGGCCGCCCGGCAGGCGCTCGACCTGCTGCTGCGCCAGGGCCCGGCGGTCGGCATCTTCCCGATCTGCCTCGCCGAGCAGCCCGAACTGCTCCCCCGGGGCCTCGGCGCCACCGCCCTGATCACCGGCGAGGTCGGCACCCAGCTGTCGCTGTCCCGGCCGGTCGCCCGCGGCCGGGAGACCCTCCACGAGGTCTCGCTGGACGCCGTCTCGGACGCCTGGGCCGAACGGCTCGCCCGGGTCCTCGCCCCGCTGCGCGAGGCCACCCCGGCCGCCCGCGGCCCGCTGCCCGACGTGCTGCGGCTGCTCGACCTGCTGCAGCTCGACACCGTCACCCCGGCCAAGCTGTCCGCCCGCTGGGACGCCCACGCCGGCGGCATCGGCGCCGCCACCGCCCTGCTCGGCACCACCCGGGACGAGCTCTGCACCCTCGACCTCGCCGACCCCGAACTCACCGTCCCCTCCCCCGACCCGGGCGGCCCGCACCTGCTGATCGGCGGCGCCCGCGGCTCCGGCAAGACCGAGCTGCTGCGCACCCTGGTCGCCTCGCTCGCCGTCTCCGAGCGGCCCGGGCGGCTCGCCGTCACGATCATCGAGGGCCGGGCCACCTCGGACGGCCAGGACGGACTGGACGGCTGCACCGAGCTGCCGCACGTCAGCGGCCGGGTGAACGCCGCCGCCGACCCGCGCGCAGCGCTGCTCGCGGCCGAGGCACTGGAGGACGAACTCACCCTGCGGGAACGGCTGTTCGACGGGCTGGACTTCGCCTCCTGGCATGCCGCCCGCATCCTGGACGCGCAGAGCCTGGACGGGCCGGAAGCGGACGCCGAGCACCCCAAGGTCCCGGTGCCCGCCGCCGTCGGCGGCGGAGCGGCCACCACGCCCCGGATCATCCCGCCGCGCAGCGCGGAGGGCCCCCGCCCGACCGGCCCCGCCGCTCCCCCCGCCCGGCTCGTCGTCGTCGTCGACGACTACGACGCCCTGCTCTCCCCCACCTCCGCCGCCGGCCGCCCGCTCGCCCGCGCGCTGGCCGCCGTCGCCCGCCGCGGCGGACCGCTCGGCGTCCACCTCGCCGTCGCCACCGGCCGCCCGGAGGAGAGCGCCGGCACCGAGGTGGACGAGGCCGCGCTGCTGCGGATCGCCCTGCGCACCGAGGACCCGGCCGACTCCGACCTGCTGATCCACCTCGGCGACGCGGTCGCCCTGCCCGAGGACACCCCCGGCCGCGGCTACCTCCGCCTCCCGGACGGCGGCGTCACCGCCTTCCAGACCGCCCGGATCAGCGGCCGCATCCCGCGCACCGCCACCCTGCGGCCCACCGTCGTCGCGATAGACCCGCTCCAGCTCGGCGCCCCGCCGGCCCGCCGGCCCGTCCGCGAACTCGGCAACGGCCCCACCGACCTCGCCCTCCTCGCCAGCGCCCTCCAACGCGCCGCCGCCCGCTGACCCCTCCGGGCACCGCCTTGTGCGTGGGAAGTCGGCCCGGCCGACTTCCCACGCGGCCGGTGACCCCGGCCACCTCGCCTCACACCCCGTTGCCGCTTCGGCCACCCCGAAGCGGCAACGGCATCAGGCACCACTCCCCGCACCGGAAGTCGTCAGGTCGACTTCCTGTGCGGGGAGAGCCACAACCGCCGCGCTCCTCGCCGCAGGTCGCCCGCCCGCCAGGACGACAAAGCCCAGGCAGGCCCGACCGAGAAGGGCCGGGCCGCCGGAACCGCCGCCGAGCAGCACTCACTTCACCCCGTCATCCGCCGCCGCTTCGGCCTTGCCGAAGCGGCGCCGGGCCACTCCTGCGTGAGAAGTCGGCCGGGCCGACTTCCCGTGCTTACGGGTGGGTTGCGCGGGCGCGGCAGCGGGTGAGGGCGTAGGTGATGCGGCGGTCGGAGGGGAGCGTGGTGGCGAGGAGTTCGCCGGCCGTGACGAGGGTGGTCCAGTAGAGGGCGGGGTCACCGGTGCGGGGAAGGGGATGCGCGGCGGCGAGGGAGAGGTACGCGGAGATGAGGTTGCCGGTGGTGAACCAGCGTTGGAGGCCGTGGTGGTGGCCCGGTCGGATGCCGCCCATGGCGTCGATGGCGACGAGGAAGTGTTCGACGACGGCGAGTTCGGTGTCGGTGAGCGACTTGGGGACGTCGAAGACGCCGAGGGCTTCGAGGAGTTCGCCGGTGTCGGTCTCGGTGTCGGGCCGTGGGTCGGCGAGGAGGGCGTCGTAGCACTCGGCCAGGCGGCGGGTGGTTTCGGCGTGGGGGATGTCGAGGGCGAGGCAGACGGCGCGCGCGACGGGCAGGGGCGGGTGGCCGAGGCGGGCCAGGAGGGCGTAGGTCGCGGCCGGGGTGGCCCCACGGGAGAGGGTGTGCCGGGCGAGGGTGACGAGGTTCATGGAAGAAGCGGCTCTCAGGCGAGGGTGGTGACGGGGGCGATATGGGCCCAGACGAACTTGCCGATACCACAAGGGCGGGCGGCGCAACCCCACCGTTCGGCAAGTTCGTCGACAAGGAACAGACCGCGCCCCTTCTCATCGTCGGGGACGGCGGTCCGGAGGATCGGCCGTCCGGTGCCGGCATCGTGGACTTCGAGGCGCAAGCGGGAGCCGGTGAGGGCGAAGCGGACCTCGATGTGGCGGTCGTCGGGGGCGTCGGAATGCAGGACGGCATTGGCGAAGAGCTCGCCGAGGAGCAGTTCGGCGGTGTCGCGGTAGCGGTCCCCGGAGGGCAGCCCGGAGAGGTAGGCCCGGAGCAAGTACCGCGCGAGGGGCGTGGATTCGGTCCGCGCGTCGAGGCGTGCGACGAACATGCGCGGGCGGCGGGACATCAGCATGGGGGCACCTCGAAGGGGAACGCGGACGGGACCATTCGCACCACGGCTGGTGATTGGCCGATGACGAACAGTCAACATCCATGCCCTGCGGTCGGCTATGGTCGGGGCGCGCCCGGACGTTGAAACCCTTGAAACCCACCTGCCAGGGGGAACTGTCGTGCGAACCGACCGTGGGCCGAACCACAGGCTCGCCTCACTGATGGCCGAAGCCGCCTGGGGCAACGGCGATTTGGCTCGGGCCGTCAACCGGACCGGCATCGAGGCCGGGCAGCGGCTGAAGTACGACGCCTCGGCCGTCTCCCACTGGCTCAGCGGCACCTCGCCTACGGCGAAGGCCCTGCCGGTCGTCCTGGAGACACTGGCGCGGAGGCTCAAGCGGCCGATCACCGCCGTCGAGGCCGGATTCCGCGGGACACCTACCCCTGTCGACCAGCCGACGGATACGGTGTCAGGGCTGATCGACCTGGGGAGCCTCGATATGGACCCGTCCCGGCGCGGAATCCTCACGGCCAGCCTCTACTCGGTGGCCCTCACCATCCCCGGCTGGCCCGACGTGGTGGGCCGCTTCGAGAGACTGCGGACCGACCCCCACCTGCGGATCGGCATGGCGGAGGTCCAGGCGGTCGCGGCGATGACCGAGCGGATCAGCGACCTGGACGACCAGTTCGGCGGCCGGATGACCCGTCCGATGGCCGCCTCGTTCCTGGTCAACACGATCGTCCCGTACCTGCGGGCGGACGCCGGTGAGGACGTCCGCAAGGCCATGCTGTCGGCCGCCGCCGACCACTGCTACCTGACCGGCTACATGGCCGTGGACGAACGCCACGACTCCCTGGCCCAGCGCTACTACTTGAAGGCCCTGGAGCTGGCCGGGCACGCGGGCGACCACCTCACCTACTGCACCACCCTGCGGGGCATGAGCGTTCAGGCCGTCGACCTCGGCCACGGCAGCGCCGCCCTGCGACTCGCGGAAGCAGCCTCCTCCGCCTCCCCACAGGCCGGCCCCCGCATGAGGGCCTTCCTCGCCGGTCAGCAGGCCCATGCCCTCGCCCAGACCGGGGACAGGGCCGGAGCCCTGCACCATCTGCGGGCAGCGGAAGTCGCGATGGAGCGGGCCGAGTCCAAAGAGAAGGCGTTCGGCTCCTACGATCCCGCCACGCTCTCGTACCACATCGCCCAGGTCAACTACGAGCTCGGTGACCGTGAAAGCGCGATCCGCGCACTGCAGCACTCCGCGAAGATCCGGCCTGCGGTCTATCGCCGGGGCCGTGTGCGTCACCGCTCGATGCTCGCCGAGTGGCAGCTCGAAGCCGGCCGACTGGAAGAGGCCGTCCAGAACTGGCACCTCGCCCTGGACGACTATCCGACCATCCAGTCCGGCCGGGCCGACGACCGCTTCCGCTCGATGCTCTCCGCGACCCGGCCGCACCGCCGCAACCCCCACGTGCGCGGGCTCCTCGAACGCGCCCGCCCCATGGCGGGCGGCCGAGGACCGGCGCGAACGGTACGGGAGACCAGGGCATGACCAGCAGCGAACCGGGCGTGAAGCTGCTGACGAGCGGCGGGGTTCCGGATGGGCCGTCGCACGCCGCCCTGTCCTGCTACCTCGGCCCGCATCGACTCGCTCGGTGCTCCTGAACACCTCGCCCGGCGTGGGGGCGCACTCGGCGCGGGGGGCTTGGGCTTTCACGCTCGAACGGTTCGCACTCTTCGTAGTCGCTGTGCTACTTTCCGCATCATCAACAGAACATAGGAGACCCCGGCGGTGGTGGAACACCCCGGGGTCAGGCACCAGGAGTCAGACCTCCAGATGCGGATTCATCGTAGCGTTCAGACGCGCGCGTTCGCCGTCCTTCCGAACGGCCTGTTGCAGGACCGGCGGTTGAGTTACACCGCTCGTGGCCTCCTCGCCGACCTGCTCTCCCGCCCCGACGGGTGGCGGGAGGACGGGCGGCAGATGGCGGACAGCAGTCCGCAGGGGCGGGGCGCCGTCCGGCGGGCCCTCAAGGAACTGAAGGACGCCGGGTACTACCGGGTCGACAGGGTCCGGATGGCCGACGGGACGGTCCGGTCCGAGGCCCACGTCTTCGACACCCCGCAGCCCGAACCGGCTGTCCCCCGCCCGGCCTCCGGTGGAGGGAGTTCCGGCCGCGCTGTCACCCCTCCCGTAAAGGACCCGGGACAAGAACCCACCCTCCCGGATGAACGGACGCGGGCCGCCGTGGCCACCCTGTTCCGGGTGATCCGGCCCGAACCCCGCCTGCGCCTCGGCGAGGCCGAGGCCCGCGCGCTGGCACCGCTCGTCACGCAGTGGCTGGAACGGGGCTGCGACGAAGCCGAGTTGGCCCACGCCCTGCTCCCCGGGCTGCCGCAGCCGATGCACTCCCCGGTGGCGATCCTCCGGGACCGCCTGAAACGGAAACTGCCGCCGGAACGAGCCGCGCCCCCACCGACGCCGTACGCCGAGTGCGGCCGCTGCCACGACCCGGTGCCCCGCCCCGGCATCTGCCGCGCCTGCGCGGGCCTGGGCACGAGAACCGTCGCCGTCGGCACCGGCGCGCCCGCGACCCCCGGAGGCGTCGCCCGCGCCCGCGCCGCCCTACGGGGGTGGCAGTCGCCGTCCGCCGTGGCGCTGGGCAGCTGACCTTCCATCGCACCATCGCCGCCTGCAGAAGCGCGCCTCTCCTCAGGGACGGGTGCCGGGCTGGTCGACGACGGCGCGGGCGAGGACGGCCATCTGGCTGGTGATGTCGCCCTTCCTGAAGGTCGCGCCGTCGGTGACGGCGACGCTGCGCTCGCCGAGGTAGGTGTAGTCGGTGCTGTCGAAGATCCACTGGACCTCGGCCCTCGCACCGCTGTCCCGGCGCGCGACCGCGATGCCGGGGCGGCCTGCCGCGTCGGTCACCGAGTCGATCACCCTGACGCCGGGGATCTTCGCGGCCGCCCGGTAGAGCGCAGCGCTGACGGCCGGTGGGGCGATCTGGTCGCGCAGGAGGTCGCCGACGGTCCTGAACGCCTCCTCGTCGGGGCCGGGCCCGTGGCCTTCGGTGTCCGCGTGGATCCTGGCCAGCAGCGCATCCGGGTCGGTCGGCAGGGCGGCGACGTAGGCGTAGCTGCCGAACCTCCCGGCGTTCGGCACGGGTTCGGCCTCCCCGTGCTCGTCGCTTCCTCCGGGGTTCGGCCGGTGCCCGTCCACGAGCAGCAGTCCCCGCTTGCTGCCGTCAACGGACATCCAGAGCTCCCGGGTCTGCGGCGCCTCGCCCTGCGACTTCGCCCAGTTGTCCAGGCTCTTCACGTAGACGAACTGGTCCCCGCGCGCCGCCGGGGCGGGCTGCTGTTCGGCGGCCCGCGCCGCGCGGTCCAGGACCACGGCCGCGACCGGCCGCGTGGGGTCGGCGCCCCGCTCGGTCGGCCCGCCGGCCAGCACCAGGGACAGCGCCAGGCCGCCCGCCAGCGCGGGCAGGGCCACCCAGCCGAGCCGCTTCCGCCGGGGCGCGGCCGCCGGCCCGCGCGCGAACTCGCTCATCAGGTGCCCCCGCAGCTGCCGCCGGCGGTCGGCGGGGAGCCCCGGCCCCGTGGGCGGTGGCAGCAGTTCGTCCTCGTTCATCGGATTCATCGGACTCATCGGGTCCTCCCCGGTGTCGTCGACCTGGCCGCTTCGGTGCGGCCACCCCGTACCTGTCCGGTGTCCGGCAGGAGTTCCCGCCTGCCCCGGAGCTCCTCGTCCACCAGCGCGCGCAGCTTGGTGCGGGCGCGCGAGAGCCGGGAGCGCACCGTGCCGATCGGCACCCCGAGTGCCTCGGCCGCGCTCACGTAGTCCAGGCCCGCCAGGACGCAGAGGCCGAACACCTCGCGCTCCGCCTTCCGCAGCCCACCCAGTGCCCGCCGGACGGCGGCGAGCCGGGCGTCGTCGTCGAGCCGCCCGGCCAACTCCTCGGCGAAGTCCGGCAGGACACCCCGGTCGGGCAGCCGCGCCAGCGCCGCCCGGTGCCGCCGGGCCGCCCGGGTCGTGTTGCGCAGGACCTGGGCGGCTATCCCGAACAGCCAGGGCCGCACCGGCCCGTCGTCCTCCCGCAGCCTGCCGCGCAGGCGCCACGCTTCGAGGAACGTCAGCTGGACGACGTCCTCCGCCGCGGCCCGGTCCCCCACCACCCGCACCGCGTACCGGTACAGATCGTCCGCCGTCTCATCGAACAGCTCCCCGAACGCCCACTGGTCGCCGCTCCTCAATCGCGCCCGCTGTGACAGTTCCACATCCCCACCTGTCCGCACGGGCCGCCGGGTTCCCGCCGGAGCACGGCAGAGCACGGCAGAGCACGGCAGAGGGCCCCGCCGAACCGGACGGTTCGGCGGGGCCCTCATCGACCGGTCGGACGATCAGCCGGTCAGGCGCACTTGATGTCGCGGTTCACCGCGGCCATCCCGGCGACCTTCCCGGCGTCCACGGTGAACTCGTACTGCCAGCCCGGCTGCCCCTCGACCGGCAGCACGTACCTGCCGCTCTTGTCCTGCTGGAGGCCCTTGGCGCCGTACGCCTGCTGGAGCGCCTCCAGGGTGGAGCCGGCGCCGATGCCCTCGGCCGTCCTCGCCTCCGCCGGGGCGGCCAGCTCGCGCAGGCCCGCCTCCGCGAAGGAGACCCGGCCGGTGGCCAGGTACGCCTTGTCCTTGGCCTCCTGCGCCACCCTCAGGTCGACCAGGGCCATCGTCGAGTCGGCGATCAGCTTGGCGGCGGCGGCCGAGTCCTTGGCCCCGGCGGCGGAGCCCGCGGCGGCGGCCGCCGCGTCCTTGGCGGAGGCGTTCGGCGGCAGGGTGCCCGCCGGGGCGGGCGCCTTCCCACTGGCCGCGTCGGCCTTGGCGCTGAGGTCCTTGTAGCGGGCCTCGGTCGCCGCCTCGGCGGCCATCCGGGCCTGGTCCGGCGCCGGTCCGCCCTTGTAGACGAAGTCCGTGCAGCCGCCGAGCAGCGAGACCGGCGACGGCTCCAGGGCGCCGGTGGCCAGCCCGGCGTCCTTGGCCATGCCCGGCTTGATCCCCTGGTACCCGGCCGCCGCGAAGGCCTCCGGGCCCTTCGTCGTGGGCGCCGCCGAGGGTGCCGCGGCGGCGCCCCCGGCCTTCGCCGAGTCCTTCTTGTCGTCGGACGAGCAGGCCGCCGCCGAGGCGGCCAGCAGTACTACCGAGATGCCCACGCCCACCGCGCGGACCGTGGCCCGGTTCTTCCCCATGTCACAAACCCCCACATGATCTTTCGAGGGTCACCGTACCGAGGGTGCGGCCACGATCCACAACCGGTTTCTCAGGCGCAGTAGGTGTTGTGCTTCACCAGGGCGAGCCCGGCGACCTTGCCGTCGGCCATGGTGAACTCGTAGAACCAGTCCGGGCCGCCGCTGCCGCTCTCGGACGGGAGCTCGTAACCGCCCTCCTTGATCGGCTTGAGGTCCCTGCCCTCGTAGGCGCGCTTGAGCTCCTCCTCCGTCGAGCCGGCGCCGATGCCCTCGGCGGTGCGGGCGCCCGCCGGGGCGACCAGCTGGCGCAGGCCCTCGGTGCCGAAGTTGACCCGGCCGGTGGTCAGGAAGGCCTGGTCCCGGTTCTTGCGGGCGGGCCCGAGGAGGTCCAGGTCCTTGTAGAGCACGGCCATCTCCCGCCGCCCCGCCTCGGTCTGGTCGAGCTGCTCCCGAAGGCCCGCGAGGTACTCCTGCAGTTCCTTCGACGAGGCCCCGGACGGCGGGGGCGCGAGCGGCTTCCTGGCCGCCTTGATCTCGTCGATCCTGGCCAGGGCCTTGTCGGCCTTCGTACGGACCTCCGCCTCGGCCGCCATCCGGACCGGGTCCGGCGCCGGGCCGCCCTTGTACGCGTAGTCGGTGCAGCCGTTGAGCAGCGAGACCGGAGACGGCTCCAGGGCTCCGGAGGTGAGCGCCTCCTCCTTGGTCATCGAGAGCTGGAGCCCGCGGTAGCCGGCGGCGCCGAACGGCTGCGGCGGTGTACTGGCCGCCGCCTCGGCAGCGCCGCCCCCGTCTCCCCCGCAGGCCGCCGCTCCGGCCATGACCAGCGCCGTCGTCAGTACGGCCCCGGCCACGCGCCCGCCGCGCGTCGTCCCCACCATGATCATCTCTCCTTCGTCGACCGCACACGGTAGCGAACGTGCGGGCACGATCGACAACCGGCTCCCCCACGCGCGGAAGGGGCCCGGGTCCGAGGACGCGGGCCCCTTCGCGCACGCACCGGTCAGGAGGCCGGCCCCCGGTCGGCCAGGCTCCGGGTGTAGTGGGCGGCGGCCAGGACGGAGGCCATCAGCTCGGAGTCCAGCACGGCGGCGTCGGCCAGCCGGGTCGCGGACGCGTGGGAGGCGAGCAGCGTCTTGGTGACCCGCAGGGCGGCCTCGGAGCGGCGCGTGATGGGGCGGGCCCACTCGGCCACCGCCTCGTCCAGCTCCTGCTCGGGGACGACGCGCTGCAGGATGGCGAGCTCCCGCGCCTCCACCGCGCCGACCGGGCGGCCGGTCAGGATGATCTCGCGGACCCGGGCCGCGCCGACCTCGTGCAGCAGCCGGGGCAGCAGGCCGCCCCAGGCCACGGGCAGGCCCAGGGCCAGTTCGGGCAGCCGGAAGACGGCGTTGTCGGCGCCGGCCCGCAGGTCGCAGGCGAGCGCCAGGGCGAAGCCGGCACCGGTCGCCCGGCCCTGGACCCGGGCGATGGTGACGGCGGGGCTGTTGACGAGGGCGTCGCAGACCCGGCGGGCCTTGTCCCCGTAGGCCCGTATGCGGCCGCCGGTCGGGTCCTCGTCCAGGCCCGCGAGGAGTTCGTCGCGGTCGCCGCCGAGGCAGAAGTCGCGGCCGGCCGCGGAGAGCACGATCACCCGCACGGCCGGGTCGGGGACGGCGAGGAGAGCGAGGAGTTCGTCCAGCATGGCCGAGGTGACGGCGTTCCCCGTCCCCGGGCTGTCCAGCTCGACGTGGAGCACCGCGCCCCGGAGCTCGGAACGGACCGTACGGGCGGGCGCGGATTCGGGGACCACCGCGGCTTCGGGGACGGAAGCGCCTTCGGGAGCGGGAGCGCCTTCGGGGACCGGCGCGGACTGCGGGACCGGCGGGGACTGAGGGGCCGGCGGGTACCAGCCGGTCGTCGTCGACGGGTGCGGGACGTACGGCGGCGGCTGCATCGCGTACGGGGGGTACTGGGGAGCCTGCGGGGAGACGTTCATGCGGACACTCTCAGGGACGTCACCCGGTGGAAGACCATCCGGGGCGCGTGCTCCGGCGGGCTCACCGCCCGCAGCGTCGGGAAGCGCTCCAGCAGTTGACCGATCAGGGCCCGCGCCTCCAGCCGGGCCAGGCCCGCGCCGAGGCAGTAGTGGGCGCCGCCGCCGAAGGTGAGGTGGGTGCCCCGGCGGAGCGGGTCGAAGGCGTGCGGGTCCGGGTTGCGGCGCGGGTCGCGGTTGGCCGCGCCGTACATCACGTGGACCATCGTGTCCTTGGGGAGGAACGTTCCGGCCAGCACGGTGTCCTCGCCCGCGACGCGGCTGTTGACGCGGATCGGCGGGTCGTAGCGCAGCGCCTCGTCGATCGCCTCGTCGATGTGCTCGGGCCGCTCCCGCAGCCAGTCCCACGTCCCGGGCGACCGCAGCAGCTGCCACACCAGCGAGGAGAGCAGCGTCGCCGTGGTCTCCAGCGAGGCGATGGTGACGAACATGGTGAGCTGGTAGACCATCCGGTCGGTGGCCTCGGGGTCGGACTCCAGCGCGTCCCAGGTGCGGATCCAGCCGGCGATCACGTCGTCGCCGTCGTTGTCGCGGCGTTCCCGGACGAGCCGGGTGAAGTACTCGCGAAGGTCCATGGTGGCCTGCTCGGAGACCGCCAGCTGGCTCTTGGTGGGCAGCAGTTCCTGGGCGTGCACCTGGTTGTGGGTCATCGTCAGGATGTGCGGGTAGTCCGCGCGGGGGATGTCCAGCCAGCGACCGATGGTGCCGATCGGCAGCTGCTCGCTGACCACGGAGGCGAAGTCCGCCTCGCCGTCCGCCTGTATTCGCTCGGCCAGGCGGTCGAGCAGTTCGGTGGCGTCGGCCTCGATCCGCGGCGTCATGTCCCGGAGGGTGTTGCGGTCGAAGAGGCTGCCGAGGCTGCGCCGCTGCCGGGTGTGCTCGGGGGCGTTGAGGCGGGAGAGGGTGCGGCTCATCTCCTGGGTGGCGACGGCCTCCCAGCGCTCCGTCCCGGTCTGCCGCTCCTGCCAGGCGAAGTCGGGGACGAGCCAGGTCCTGCCGCGCAGGACCTGGTCGCAGGCCTCGTAACCGGTGACCAGGTAGCCGCCCCAGGGCGCCGGGACGAGGTCCCCGAGCGCCCGCAGCCCGTCGTAGACCGGGCTCGGGTCGGCGAGCCCCTCGGCCGACCGCAGCCTCCGCAGCAGCGGGACGGCGGCACGGCGGTCGACCCTGCCGTCAGGGTGCTCCGACTCCGCGGGGCGGGCTTCCAACATGGCGGTCACACGGGCTCCTTCAACACGCGGGCGGGCAGTACGGCGGCGTACTACCCAGCACCAGCGCGCTCAAGCGTCGATCCGTGTTGCCCCCGTCACGTACTGCACCGTCGTCGCACGCCGTTCACCTCGCGGTGACCGAACAACCGGTGACCGAACGGCTGGTACCCGAACGGCCCGTGCCCGGACGGCCCGTGACCGAACAGCCGCTGCCCGGACGGCCCGTGACCGAACAGCCGCTGCCCGGACGGCCCACGACGGCGGGTCGGGCCGGGAGCCCGGAGCCCGGGACGCCTCAGACCCGGAAGACGTCCAGGAAGGAGCTCCACCAGCCCTTCTTCTGCGGGGCCCGGGCCGGACCGGCGGCGGCCTGCGGGTACGCCTGCACCTGCTCGGCGGCGGCCTGCGCGGGCGCGGGAGCGGGGGCGGTGTCCGCGCCCACGGCCGGCCCCGCGGTGCGGGCGGCCACCGGGCTGAACCGCACCGGCAGCGAGACCAGGCCGCGCTGGAACGGGCCCGGCCGCCACTCGACGCTCTCCGCGGGCACCGCGAGCGTGACGTCCGGGAGCGCGTTGAGCAGGCACTCGATCGCACTCAGGGCGATCAACTGGGCCGGGGACTTGGCCGGGCAGGCGTGCGGGCCGGCGCCCCAGGCCAGGTGGGCCCCCTTGCTGAGGGTCAGTCGGGCGTCGGTCAGCACCGGGTCGCTGTTGGCGGCGGCGAAGCTGATCACCACCGGGCTGCCGGCGTCCATCGGGACGCCGCCCAGGTTGAGGTCCTGCATCGGGTAGTGCGTCGCGTAGTTGGCGATCGGCGGGTTGTTCCACAGCACGTCGTCGAGGGCGTCCTCGATGCGCAGTCCGGCACCGCCCTCGCCGGACAGCAGCAGGAGCAGCGCGTTGCCGATGAGGTTGCGCTCGGGCTCGACGCCGGCGCCCATCAGCATGACCAGCTGGTCCTTGAGCTCCTCGTCCCGCAGCCCGGCCGGGTGCTGGATGAGCCAGGAGGTGATGTCGTCGCCCGGCTGGCGGCGCTTCAGCGCGACCAGGTCCATCAGGCAGGAGGTCAGCTCCTCGTTGGCCTGGATCACGTCGAGGCCGTCGAAGAGCGCGGACATGCTGCGGGTCAGCCGGTCGCCGATGTCGGCCGGGCAGCCGAACAGCTGGTTGAACAGCAGCAGCGGCAGCAGCTTGGCGTAGTCGTTGAGCAGGTCCGCCCGGCCCAGCGCGCTGAACTGGTCGATCAGGTAGCCGGCGATCCGCTCGACGTGCCGGTTGAGCCGGTTGTCGTTGAGCCGGTCCAGGCTCTCGGTGACGGCCTTGCGCAGCCGCAGGTGCTCGGCGCCGTCCGTGAAGAGGCAGTTGGGCCGGTAGAACATCATCGGCAGGACGGGGCTGTCCATCGGCACCCGGCCCTCGTTCAGCGCCGCCCAGCGCCGCGAGTCCCGGGCGAACATGCCCGGGTTCTGCAGCACCCGCAGCGCGGCCTCGTGCGAGGTGACCAGGGTGGCGTCCACCCCCGGCGCCAACTCCACCGGCGCGGCCGGGCCGTTGGCGCGCAGCTTGTCGTAGACCGCGCCGGGGTCGGCCGAGAACATCTCCCCGTAGAGCGGCGTGCTCACGCCGGCGTGCATCGGGCAGCCCGGCGGAGGCGACTGCGGTACGGGTCGCTGCAGAGATTCCATGGGTCGTTCCTTGGAGGAGGCCCCGGGCGGGTGCGGACCCGGGAGACGTGAGGGGAGGAAGGCGTGGGGGAGGGAGGAGCCGTGGGGAGGTCAGGAGGCGCGGTCGAGCAGGTGCCGGACGAGCGTCAGCAGGGCGTTGGCCGAGGAGCGCTGGTCCCGCGCGTCGCAGAACACCACCGGCGTGTGCGGCAGCAGGTCGAGCGCCTCGCGCAGCTGGTCCTCGGTGTACCCGCTCTCCCGGTCGAAGCTGTTGACCGCGACCGCGTACTCCAGGCCGTACTGCTCGATCAGGTCGATGACGGGGAAGGTGTCCGCGAGGCGGGTCGGGTCGGCCAGCAGCAGCGCCCCCAGTGCCCCCCGCGCCATGTCCTCCCAGAGCTGCATGAACCGCTGCTGGCCCGGCGTACCGAACAGGTACAGCACCAGGTCGTCGCCGAGCGTCAGCCGGCCGAAGTCCAGGGCGACGGTCGTGGTCTTCTTGTCCGGCGCCCCGCGGAGGTCGTCGACGCGGACGGACGCCTGCGTCATGCTCTCCTCGGTGCTCAGCGGGGCGATCTCCGACAGGGCCCCGATGAGCGTCGTCTTGCCGACCGCGAAGTGCCCCACGACCAGGATCTTGACAGCGGTCGTCACCGCGCCCGGGACGTAGATGTCCTCAGGCGAACCGGCGTTGAAGTCCATGCAGTACCTTCTCTAGAAGTCTCGGGTCCGGGGCCTGGGCCGGGGGCGGGGCCGACCGCCGCAGCAGCCGCCCCTCACGGATCAGGTCCGTCAGCAGCAGCCTCACGACCCCCACCGGCAGCTCCAGCCTGGCCGCGACCTCGGCCACCGAGAGGTAGCCGCCGGAGCACAGCTCCCAGATCGCCCGGGTCTCCGGGCTCGGCAGCGCGGGGAGGTCCTGCTCGGGCGCGATGGTGACCAGGGTGATCAGAGACAGGTCGTCCGCACTCGGTAACGCGCGCCCGCCGGTGATGACGTAGGAGCGGATGAAGCCGCCGGAGACCCGCTGTTCCTCGCCGCCGGTCGTCATGAGCCGCTGAGCGTGCTCTGGCGCGGCGCCGCCGACATCGCCCGTCCGAGCGCGCCCACCTGCTGCTGCATCCGGAAGGACATCGCCTCCATGTCGACGTCGGGGGCGGTGGAGGCGGCCAGGTACGCGCCGCTGCCGGCCGCGATCAGGAAGATCCAGCCGTGGTCGTACTCCAGGAGGGTCTGGCGCCAGACCCCGGCGCCGCCGCCGACGAACGGGGCGACCGCGCGGCTCAGCGACTGCATCGAGCTCATCGCGGCGGCGTTGGTCTCCGCCTCGTCGCGGCCGATCTCGCTGGACCGTTCGAGCAGGAGGCCGTCGGCGGAGACGAGGATAGCGTGCCGGGCGCCCGGTACCTGGAGTACGTCGTTGAGCACCCAGGAAAGATCGCGGCTCACTGGATCTCGGTTCCTTCCGTGGTCATGGTGTTGCGCCCGGACAGCGTGCCGCGCTGGAACGCGCCGAGGCGGGACGGCGTGTACTGGCCGGTGCCCCGCGGATCCTCGGCCCGACCGGGACCGGGCTCCTGCGGGGTGGGGACGACCGACACGGGACGCTGGCGGCGGCGCCGGGGCAGCAGTCCGTCCGCGGTCGTCTCCGGTCCCGCCGTCGCCGCGTACGGCGTCGGCACCGGGGCCAGGGGCGCCGTCGGCTCGGACAGCGACACGAGCCGCTGGCCGGCACCCGGCGCCCAGGCCTGCGCGGGCTGCTCCACCGGCGCGGCCTGGTAGTCGGGGTAGTCGGTGTGCTCGGCGACGGGCGGGGCCGCGACCTCGCTGCTCAGCAGCTCGGCCGGCAGCAGCACCACGGCCCGCACGCCCCCGTACGGGGAGACGGAGTCGACGGAGACCCGGAAGCCGTAGCGGGCGGCCAGCATGCCGGAGACGGCGAAGCCGAACTTCGGGGGGTTGCCCAGGCTGGTGAGGCTGATCGGCGCGCCCGGGTTCAGGAGCAGCGACGCGCGGTCCTTCTCCTCCTGGCCCATGCCGAGGCCGGCGTCGTCGATGATCAGGCAGACGCCGGTGGGGACGGCCTGGACGCTGACCTCCACCGGGGTGTCCGGGGCGGAGTAGTTGGTCGCGTTGGCGAGCAGCTCGGACAGCACGACGGCGACCGGCTCGACGACCTTGCTGGCGAGCGAGACGCTGACCCGGGAGTGGATCCGCACCCGGTCGAAGTGCCGGATCCGGCCCTGGGCGCTGCGGACCACGTCGAAGACCGAGGCGACGCTCTCACGGCGGCCCAACCAGCCGCCGCAGAGCACCGCGATGCCCTGGGCACGCCGGCCGAACTGGCTGTTGGTGTGGTCGATCGTCATCAGGTCGGCGAGGATCTGCGGGCTGTCGCCGTACTTCCGCTGCACCTTGTCGATGACGATCTGCTGCTCGTCGGCCAAGCCCTGCAGCGTCCGCATCGCCGCCTTGAGGACGGCCTTGGTGTCCTCCTCGGCGTCCCGGCGGACGGCCGTCAGCTCGGAGGCGTGCTGGCCCTGCAGGCGGTCGTGCAGCACGGCGAGTTCCTCGCGCTGCCGCTGTGCCAGGGCGCTCTCCTCCTCCAGCGAGGCGTTGCGCCGTCGCAGGGCGAGGTTCGTCCGGCGGGCCTGGAGGGCCGCTCCGACGGATACGAGCATCACCACGATGAAGACCCAGAAAAAGGGTTCCTGCACAAATGACGTCATGAAACTCTCTTCAGGTGGCATCGCGTGGGGCCGGTCCGGGCCCCGGAACGCGAATGGGACTGGCGGCCTGAACCTCTCCGAAAGGCACCCGATGTCACACCACATCGAAGTGCGTTCCGGTACGAGACCTGCGGCGACGCCTATCGCGGAGTCAGCCTACTGCACCTCATGCCATGTCAGAACAGATAGCAAAAAGGGCAGTTGGGGCGAAATTCCACGACTTGCTGGGAACTCTGACAAGAAATGGCGGCATTCGTGACGCCGCGTTAACCATAGGGACACATCCCGACCACACTTCGATTCGCGCGCAGCGTGATTCCGCTGTCACGCTCCGGAATTGACGGACCTCAGGACGGACCTCAGGACGGACCTCAGGACGACCCTCGGGGCGACTTCTCCGGAGGGCCGTCGGACGGCCCTCCGGGCGGGCGGCCGGACATGCGGAAGGGGCCCGCGTCCGTGGACGCGGGCCCCTCCGGTACAGCCGTCCGTCAGCGCATCGAACCGGTGCGCAGCAGGGTGCGGATGACGCGCATCGCGACCGAGAGGCTGGACAGCTCGTAGTTGTCCGAACCCCTTATGTCGTCGAGGGTGCTCTTGGCGCGGTTCAGCAGGGTCGCGTTGAGCTCGGCCCAGGCGGTGTACCGCTCCTCCGGGGTCGCGCCCTCGGGGCCGCAGGCCAGGATGTCGGCGGTCAGCGCCGCGTGCGCCGCGAAGAGGTCCTCGCGGATCGCGGCCCGGGCCATCGACGACCAGCGGTCGGTGCGGGGCAGCTCGATGATGCGGTCGAGCAGGTGCGAGATCTGGAGCCGGTCGCCCAGGTCGTAGTAGAGGTCGGCGACCTCGGCGACGTCCTTGCCGGAGCGGTCCGCGACCTCGGCCACGTCCAGGGTCGGGAAGACCGAGGAGAGGCCGGCGATCCGGGTGGCCAGCTCCTCCGGCACGCCGGCCGCGGCGAGCTCGCCGTAGATCGACTCGAACCAGGTCAGGTCCTCGCCGCGGAGCGGCTTGGGCAGCGACGCCCAGACCTGGTTGACCCGGTCGTGGAAGAACTCGATGGTGCCGGCGATGTCGAGCGGCTGGCGGCGGTTGTTGAGCATCCACCGGGTGGCGCGCTCGACCAGGCGCCGCGAGTGCAGCCGCATCTTGGTCTGCACCCGGGCCGGGACCTTGTTGTCCAGGTCCTCGATCTCGGCCCAGATCGGCTCCAGGTCGAAGACGGCCCGCGCGGCGGTGTGCGTCCGGGCGATCTCCTCGTAGGTCGCGCCGGTCTCCTCCTTCAGGCGGAAGGCGAAGGTGCAGCCACCGCGGTTGATCGTGTCGTTGACGATCAGCGTGGTGATGATCTCGCGGCGCAGCGCGTGGTTGTCGATCGCGTCGGCGAACCTCGCCCGCAGCGCGGTCGGGAAGTACTCGTGCAGCGAGGTGCGGAAGAACGGGTCGTCCGGCAGCTCGGTGGCCAGCAGCTCCTCGGCCAGGATGATCTTGGTGTAGGCGAGCAGGACGGACATCTCGGGCTGCGAGAGGCCGCGGCCGTTCTGCTGGCGCTCACGGATCTGGCGCTCGGCGGGCAGGAACTCCAGCCCGCGGTCCAGCTGCCCGGCCGACTCGAAGCGGCTGATCATCCGGGCGTGCACGTTGACCATGCTGTGCGCCTGGGCGACGGCGTTGGCCAGCACCACGTTCTGCGCGTAGTTGTTGCGCAGCACTAGGTGGCCGACCTCGTCGGTCATCTCGGCCAGCAGGACGTTGCGCTGCTTGACCGTCATGTCGCCCTCGGCGACCACCTGGTTGAGCAGGATCTTGATGTTGACCTCGTGGTCCGAGGTGTCCACACCGGCCGAGTTGTCGATCGCGTCGGTGTCGATCCAGCCGCCGGTGCCCTCCGGGCCGCCGGTGGCCGCGTACTCGATGCGGCCGAGCTGGGTGCAGCCGAGGTTGCCGCCCTCGCCGATGACCCGGGCCCGGACCTGCTCGCCGTTGACCCGGATGGCGTCGTTGGACTTGTCGCCCACCTCGGCGTTGGTCTCGGTGGAGGCCTTGACGTAGGTGCCGATGCCGCCGTTCCAGAACAGGTCGACCGGGGCCTGGAGGACGGCCCGCATCAGCTCGGCCGGGGTCAGCTTGGTCGCCGACACACCGAGGGCGGCGCGGACCTGCGGGGTCAGCTGGATCGACTTGGCGCTGCGCGGGAAGACCCCGCCGCCGGCCGAGATCAGCGACCGGTCGTAGTCGTCCCAGGAGCTGCGCGGCAGCTCGAACAGGCGGCGGCGCTCGGCGTACGAGGAGGCCGCCTCCGGGTTCGGGTCCAGGAAGATGTGCCGGTGGTCGAAGGCGGCGACCAGGCGGATGTGCTCGCTGAGCAGCATGCCGTTGCCGAAGACGTCGCCGGACATGTCGCCGATGCCGATGACGGTGAAGTCCTCGGTCTGGGTGTCGACGCCGAGCTCGCGGAAGTTGCGCTTGACCGACTCCCAGGCACCGCGGGCGGTGATGCCCATGCCCTTGTGGTCGTAGCCGGCCGAGCCGCCGGAGGCGAACGCGTCGCCCAGCCAGAAGCCGTAGGACTCGGCGACGCCGTTGGCGATGTCCGAGAAGGTCGCGGTGCCCTTGTCGGCGGCGACGACCAGGTAGGTGTCGTCCTCGTCGTGGCGGACCACGTCGGCCGGGTGCACGACCTCGCCGCCGACCAGGTTGTCGGTGATGTCGAGCAGCGCCGAGATGAAGGTCTTGTACGAGGAGACGCCCTCGGCCAGCCAGGCGTCGCGGTCGACCGCCGGGTCCGGCAGCTGCTTGGCGACGAAGCCGCCCTTGGCGCCGACCGGGACGATGACGGTGTTCTTGACCATCTGCGCCTTGACCAGGCCCAGGATCTCGGTGCGGAAGTCCTCGCGCCGGTCGGACCAGCGCAGACCGCCGCGGGCGACCTTGCCGAAGCGCAGGTGGACGCCCTCGACCTGCGGCGAGTAGACCCAGATCTCGAACGCCGGGCGCGGGGCCGGCAGGTCCGGGATGGCCTTCGGGTCGAACTTCATCGACACGTAGGAGTGCCACTCGCCGGAGGCGGCGTGCTGGAAGAAGTTGGTCCGCAGGGTCGCCTTGATGAGGTTCAGGAAGGAGCGCAGGATGCGGTCCTCGTCCAGCGAGACGACCTCGTCGAGGGCGCCGGACAGCTCCTCCAGGATGCCCTCGGTCAGCTCCAGGGCGCCCGCGCGGTGGCTCGGGCTCAGCCGGGCCTCGAACAGGTTGACCAGCAGCCGGGTGGAGTGGGTGTTGTTGCGGAGCGCGTCCTCCATGTAGTCCTGGGAGAACGTGGAGCCCGCCTGGCGCAGGTACTTGGCGTACGCGCGCAGCATCATCGCCTGGCGCCAGGTCAGCCCGGCGGTCAGCACCAGCTCGTTGAAGCCGTCGTTCTCGGCCTTGCCCGTCCAGGTGGCGGCGAAGGTCTCCTGGAAGCGCTCGCGGGCCTCGTCGGTGAGCTCGGTGGCCTCGCGCAGCTTCAGGCCGAAGTCGTAGACCCACGCGGTGCTGCCGTCGGAGCGGCGCAGCGCGTACGGGTGCTCGTCCAGCACCTCGACGCCCAGGCGCTGGAGCACCGGCAGGACCTCGGTCAGCGAGATCGGGCCGCCGACCCGGTAGATCTTGAAGCGGCGCTCGTCGTCGCCGGCGCCGACCGGCTGGTACAGGTTCAGGCGGAAGTCGCCCTCGCCGTGCAGCGACTCGATCTGCTTGATGTCGGCGACGGCGGTGCGCGGCGGGAAGTCGGCGCGGTAGCCGTCGGGGAAGGCGTTGGCGTACTTGTGGCCGAGCTCGGCGGCCCGCTCCTCGCCCAGCTCGGTGTGCAGCTGGTCGTGGAAGCCGTCCATCCAGAACCGGGCGGCCTCGGCCAGCCGGTTCTCGATCCGCTCGATGTCCGTGTCGCTGAGGTGCGGCAGCGCGGTGCCCGGGGCGACCCGGACGACGAAGTGCAGACGGGTCAGCACCGACTCGGTGGCGTACACCGTGTAGTCGATGGTGGCGCCGTTCAGCTCCTCCTTGAGGATGTCGGTGATCAGCAGCCGGATGCGCGTGGTGTAGCGGTCGCGCGGCAGGTAGATGAACGCCGAGAAGTAGCGCCCGTACTCGTCCTGGCGCAGGAACAGCCGCAGCTTGCGGCGCTCCTGGAGGTAGAGCACGCTCGTCGCGATGGAGAGCAGCTCGGAGGCCGGGGTCTGGAAGATCTCGTCCCGCGGGAAGGTCTCCATGATCTGGAGCAGGTCGCGGCCGTCGTGGCTCTCGCTGGAGAAGCCGGAGTCCTCCAGCACCTCCTGGACCTTGCGGCGCACGACCGGGATGCGGGTGACCGACTCGGTGTAGGCGGCGGAGGAGAACAGGCCGAGGAAGCGGCGCTCGCCGATCGGCTCGCCGGCGGCGTTGAACTTCTTCACGCCGACGTAGTCCAGGTAGGCCGGGCGGTGCACGGTGGACCGGCTGTTGGCCTTGGTCAGGACGAGCAGCTTCTTCTCGTGGGCCTTGGCGCGCACCGGCGCGGAGAGCCGGCCGAAGGCCTCGCTGACGGCGTGGTGGGCGTCGTCGTGGCTGTGCGGGTCGGAGCGCAGGATGCCGAGGCCGGTCCCGGCGACGGCCTTGAGGACCTCCTCGCCCTCGTGCTCGACCAGGTCGTACTCGCGGTAGCCGAGGAAGGTGAAGTGGTCGTCGGCGAGCCAGCGCATCAGCTCCCAGGCCTCGCCGACCTCCTGCTCGGGCAGGCCGGCCGGGGGCTCCTCGGCCAGCTCGTCGGCCAGGCGCAGGGCGCTCTCGCGCATCTTGCCCCAGTCCTCGACGACCTCGCGGACGTCGCCGAGCACGCGGCGCAGGTCGGCCTCGATGGCGCGCAGGTCCTCGCGGTCGGTCTCGCGGTCGACCTCGATGTGCATCCACGACTCGACGGTCGCGTCGGCGGGCCACTCGGTGCCGGCGGCCTGGCTGCGGGAGCAGGCGTCGACGTCCAGGATCTCCAGCAGCTTGCCGGTGATGTCGCGGCGGACGACCAGCTGGGGGTGGATCACGACGTGGATCGCGCGGTCCTGGCGGGACAGCTCGTTGGTGACGGAGTCGACCAGGAAGGGCATGTCGTCCGTGACGACCTCGACCACGGTGTGGCCGCAGGACCAGCCGTTCTCCTCGACCGAGGGGGTGTGGACCCGCACCTCGGCGGTGCCCTGCGGGCGCTTGAGGCCCAGGCGGTAGTGGGAGGCGGCCGCGCCGTACACGTCGACCGGGTCTCTGTCGACCAGGTCCTCGGGCGCGGTGTGGAGGTAGTAGTGGTGCAGGTACGCGGTCAGAGCGCCGTTGCTCAGACCCTCCCCCGGCGCCGCTCCCCCCACCTGGCTGTTCTCAGCGGCTGCGGCTGCCTTCTTGAGCAGTTCGGCCTTGGCTGCGTCCAGCTTGGTCTGCATGACTTCTTGGCTCCTGTCGCGCGCCGTTGCGTGACTCGGTGGTGTGTGGATGTACACCGACGGGTCACCGCAATCCTGCCGCACCATCCGACTGAAAGGGGCTCATGGCACGCATGAAACGCCCTCCCAGCGGGTAGGACGTTCCGTTCGTCCTGCAGCCACCCGACGACGCCAGCCAGCCTAACCGGATCAATCGAAGGTGGACAGGGACAGGTCGGCGCAAACCCGCAGGAAGTCGGGTCCGTCCTGGACAGCATGTCCAAACCGGAGCCCGGTGTTCACTCTCAGCCCATGTGCGGGTGGCCGTGGTGGGTCGGCGGGACGAAGGTCTCCTTGATCGACCGGGCCGAGGTCCAGCGCAGCAGGTTCTGCGCGGCGCCCGCCTTGTCGTTGGTGCCGGAGGCCCGGCCGCCGCCGAAGGGCTGCTGGCCGACCACCGCGCCGGTCGGCTTGTCGTTGATGTAGAAGTTCCCCGCGGTGAACCGCAGCTCCTCGACGGCCTGGGCGATGGCGTAACGATCCTGCGCGATCACCGAACCGGTCAGGCCGTACGGGGCGCCGGCGTCGACCCGGCGCAGCACGTCGTCCCAGCGGGAGTCCTCGTAGACGTGGACGGCGAGGATCGGACCGAAGTACTCGGTCCGGAAGATCTCGCCCCGGTGGTCGGAGGAGACCAGCACGGTCGGCCGGACGAACCAGCCGATCGCGTCGTCGTACTGTCCTCCGGCCGCCAGTTCGATCGTCGGATCGGCCTTCGCCCGGTCGATGGCGTCCCGGTTCTTCTCGAAGGCGCGCCGGTCGATCAGGGCGCCCATGAAGTTGGACAGGTCGGTCACGTCGCCCACCGCGAGCGCGTCCACCTCGGCCAGGAAGTCGTCCTTGATCCGCTGCCAGAGGCTGCGCGGCAGGTAGGCGCGGGACAGCGCCGAGCACTTCTGGCCCTGGTACTCGAAGGCGCCGCGGATCAGCGCGGTCCTCAGGATCTCCGGGTCGGCCGAGCGGTGGGCCAGCAGGAAGTCCTTGCCGCCGGTCTCGCCGACGATCCTCGGGTACGCGCGGTAGCCGCCGATGTTGGCGCCGACGGTCTGCCACAGGGAGCGGAAGGTGGCGGTGGAGCCGGTGAAGTGCAGCCCGGCGAACGCCGGGTCGGCGAGCACCACCGGGGAGACCTGGAGGCCGTCGCCGGTCACCAGGTTGATCACCCCGGGCGGCAGGCCGGCCGCCTCCAGCAGCCGCATCAGGTGGTACGCGGCCAGGGTCTGGGTCGGCGCGGGCTTCCAGACCACGGTGTTGCCCATCAGCGCGGGGGCGGTCGGCAGGTTGCCGGCGATCGCGGTGAAGTTGAACGGGGTGACCGCGTAGACGAAACCTTCCAGCGGGCGGTGGTCGGTGCGGTTCCACACGCCGGGCGAGGAGATCGGCTGGTCCGCCAGGATCTGCCGGGCGAACCCCACGTTGAACCGCCAGAAGTCGATCAGCTCGCACGCCGAGTCGATCTCCGCCTGCTGCGCGGTCTTGGACTGGCCGAGCATGGTGGCCGCGTTGAGCGTCTCCCGCCAGGGGCCGGCCAGCAGGTCGGCGGCGCGCAGGAAGACCGCCGCGCGGTCGTCGAAGGAGAGCGAGCGCCACTGCCGGCCGGCGGCCAGCGCCGCGTCCACCGCCGCCCGGGCGTCCTCCCGGGTGGCGTTGCCGAGCACGCCCAGCTTGGCGGCGTGGTGGTGCGGCTGCACCACCTCGATCCGCTCGCCGCCGCCGAAGCGCTGCTCACCGCCGATCGTCATCGGCAGCGGCACCTGCTCGGCCGCCAGGTCGTCCAGCCGCCGCACCAGCCGGTCCCGCTCCGGACTGCCGGGCGCGTACGCCCGCACCGGCTCGTTGACCGGGACCGGCACCTCGGTGACTGCGTCGATGGGCATGGCGGGCTCCGTCCTGGGGCTGGTCGGGTGTGACACCAGCCTGACCAGCCGGGGCGCGATCCGCCCGCTCAGACACGCGGACGGCGGACGTGGCGCCCGCCACGTCCGCCGGTATCCCGTCCCGCCCCTTCCGGACGGGCCCCGGGGTTCAGCCCGTGATCCGGCCCGCCAGCTCGACCGCCTCGGCCAGGCTGTCCACCACCGGGACGCCGACCGGCTCCAGCTTCTCCCGAGTGTGCGAACCGCCGGTGTAGAGCACCGCGTGGGCGCCCGCGCCCAGCGCCGCCAGGGCGTCGTCCGCGGCGTCGCCGATCAGCACCGTACGGGCCGGGTCCACCAGCTCGCCGAGCGCGGCCAGGTGCCGGGTCAGGTGCTCCGCCTTCTGACCGCCGGACGGGCCGCTGCGGCCGTCCACCCGCAGGAAGCCGCTGCTCAGGCCGAAGGTGTCGACCAGCGGCACCAGCTTGTCGTGCTCGTACATCGACAGCAGCGACTGGCTGTTCCCGGCCGCCCGCCAGCCGTCCAACAGCTCGCGCACGCCCTCGGTCAGCCCGCAGGACGGGCTGAGCTCCCGGTAGCGGTCGTGGAACGCGTCGTCGAGCCTCAGCCACTCCTCCGCGGAGGGCGTCCGGCCGAGCAGGCGCTGGTAGAAGCGGGGAATCGGGATCTCGTACTGCTCGCGGTACTCCTGGAGCGTCATCGGCCCGACGCCGATGGTCGCGAACGCGGCGTTGCTCGCCCCGAGCACGGCCTCCATGTCGTGGAAGAGCGTGCCGTTCCAGTCCCAAACGATGTGAGTGCGCACGGGGTGAAACGGTAACCCGGCCGGGTGACACGCCGGTAGGGCGGAACTCACCCGAGCAGGGAGGGGATCTCCTGGGTCGCGAACCAGAGCAGGTCGTGGTCCTCGGCTCCGTCCACGGTGAACTGGGCGTCCTGGTCGCCGGCGTCGGCCGCGGCCACCGCCGCCACCGCCGCCGCGACGTCCGTGACCACCTCGTCGTCGGACACGTCGGCGTGCACCGCGGCCGCCTTGGCCAACCGCACCGGGCCGGCCAGCACCACCCGGCCGAGCGAGGCCTGGTCCTGGTACTCGTCGCCGGGGAACGGCCGCACCGACCCGTCCGCCACGTCCAGCGCCACCACCACCCGGCGGCGCGGGGCCCCCGGGTCGGCGGCCAGCAGCCGCAGCGAGGACTGGGCGGCCCGGTTCAGCGCCGCGTACTCCAGCTCCTCCAGGTCGTCGCTGACGTACCACTCGCGCAGCGCGGGCGTCACCGCGTACGCGGCGGACTGGTCCAGGGCGCCGCCCTCGTGCGCCGCCGCCAGGCCGGCCAGGGTGGTGGGCACGTACACGCGCATCGGGGGCACTCTCCGGTTCGTCCAGCGGGGTTCGTCCAGCAGCACAGTCTCCAGCGCCCCAAGAATAAGCGCCGCCGGGCCGCCCGTGATCACCCCTGGTCCGGGGGCGGGCGCCCGCGGCCGGGGCCGGCTGGGGCCGGGCGGTGCCCGCGCCGGGCCCGCGCCGGACCCGCGCCGGGCCCGCGCTAGGCCCGGAGCGCCTCCCGGCTGGTGCGCAGGGCGCTCTCCAGGACGGCGCCGCGGCGGGCCGGGTCCATCATGTTCGGGCCCATCACCGCGAGGTCCGCCAGGGTCGGCGCGAGCAGCCGCACCCGGACACCCTCGGCCCGCAGCTGGGCGGCCTCGCGCAGCAGCTGCCGGGTGACGGCGTGGCGGTAGCGGCTCACCAGCTGGGCGAGCACGCCGCGCGGACGGTCCCGGGCGCGCCACTCGCGCAGGGCGGCCAGGGTGTCGCGGCCGCCCCCGAGCCGGCCATCCCGGCCGTCCTGCCCCTCCCGGTCCTCCCGGCCCCGCCGCCAGGCCCGCCCCGGCCTCGGGTCCAGCCGCAGGGCCATCGGGGCGAGCACGTACACCTCGTCCAGGCCCCGGCCGAGCATCAGGTCGGCGTTGGTGGCGGACCAGCAGCCGCCGTCCACGTACGCCGAGCCGTCCAGCCGCACCGGCGCGAACCAGCCGGGGATCGCGCAGGAGGCCATCACCGCGTCGGGCACCGGGACGGCCGGGGCGTCCGGGTCGCCGAAGACCACCCGCCGGCCGCTGCGGTAGTCCACGGCCACCACCCGCAGCGGCGATCCCCCGCCGCCGGGCTCCGGCTCTCCGCCGTCGCCGAGCAGGCCGCGCACCAGCTCGCCGACCGGCGCCAGCGAGCCGCGGCCGTGCGGCGCGATCGCCGAGACCATGGTCAGCAGCGGGTACTCGCGCGGGTGCCGGACGGCGTCCCGCAGCAGGCCGGGCGAGCCGATCCCGGCCCGGGGGCGGGGCGGCAGCGCGCCGCCGACGGCGGTGTCGTAGTCGAAGGCCGTCCCGGCCAGCGGCCCCTCGGTGATCGGCAGGCCGCGCTGGTGGTCGCGCAGCTGCTCGGGGCGGACGCCGCCGGCCAGCATCGCGGCGAGGATCGCACCCGCCGAGGTGCCCAGCAGGACGTCGGCCCCGCCCGGCTGCCGCCCGGTGGCCTCCTCGACGGCGCACAGCGCGCCGACCGTCCAGGCCGCGCCGAGCATCCCGCCGCCGCCCAGCACCACGCCGTACCGCGGCACGCCTTCGCCGGCGGGCGGGGCGGTGCCCGCGGCCGCCGGGGCCGCCACCCGTGTCGTCATACCGGCCGTCCCTCGTCGTGGGAGCCCGGCGGTCCGCTCCCGGTCAGGCTCCGATGGTGCGCGCCGCGCCCGTACGGCGCAATGCGGCGGCCGGGCGCCGCCACCCGGTCCGCCCAGCCGGAGCGTCCCCTTTTGGACCGTACGGCCCGTCCCCGCACGTCAACCGGGTGCCGTCGGACGGCCCCTCCGGCCCGGCGCCGCACAGGCCGGTTCCCCCGGATAGGTGAATTCGGGGGCCCGTCCCGGCCGCCCCGGAAACCCGTTGCCGCCCCGCGCGGGACGCCCCCAGCCTGGACCCGTCCGTACCCGCACCACCCAGCCGAGGAGCCACCCCGTGACCGTCCGGTACAGCGCCCACCCCGCCGCCCGCCCGTACCGCCGTCCGCGTGACGCCGGCGGCTGCGAGCCGGCCGGCCGCCGCCCGCGCCACCCGCGCGCCGCCTGCACCAATACCCCCGGGCCGAACGCCGGGCCGGGCTCCGGGGCGCTGGCCGCCCGGTTCGCCCGCCAGCTGGTCGAGGTGCTCACCGGCGCCCGGCCCTCCGGCCAGCTGATGCGGCACACCAGCCTGGACGGCTACGGGCAGCTCGCCTCGCTGGTCCGGGCCGGCGCGCTGCGCCGCGGCGGCCCCGCCGACCGGCCCCGGCTCGGCCCGGTGCACGACCGCTCGCCCTCACCCGACGCGGTCGAGGCCTGCGTGCGGGTCGACCTCGGCCGGCGCCACCACATGGTGGCCTTCCGGCTGGAGCAGCGCGGCCCGGCCGGGCAGTGGCAGTGCACCGCCGTGGAGGCCCGGTGAGCGCCCCGCCGCGCGCCCGCCGGTACGGACCACACGCCCGGCGGTACGGAACGGCGCAGGGCGCCGTCCCGGTCCGGGAACGGCGCCCTGCGTGGCGTCCTGGCTGGTGGCCGGCGGCCGGCTCAGCCCTTGCGGCGGCGGCCCTTGGCCGACTTGGCGGCCTTGCGGCGCTCGGCGCGGGTCATCCCGTCGCCCTCGTCCTCCGGCGCGAGGTCGTCGAAGTCGCCCTCGATGACACCGCCGCCGACCTCGTCCGAGGGGGCCGTGTAGTGCAGCCGCTGCGGCTTCGGGGCCTCCAGGCCCTTGGCCTTGATCTCCGGGCGGGCGGCGTCCTTCTCCAGCTTGTCGAGCGCCACCTGGGCGTCCTCGACCGGGACCTCCTCGACCTGCTGCTCGACCTGGACCTCCAGGTTGAACAGGTAGCCGACGGACTCCTCCTTGATGCCCTCCATCATCGCGGTGAACATGTCGAAGCCCTCGCGCTGGTACTCGACCAGCGGGTCGCGCTGCGCCATGGCCCGCAGGCCGATGCCCTCCTGGAGGTAGTCCATCTCGTAGAGGTGCTCGCGCCAGCGGCGGTCCAGCACCGACAGCACGACCCGGCGCTCCAGCTCGCGCATGATCTCCGCGCCCAGCTGGTCCTCGCGGGCGCCGTACTGGCCCTGGATGTCCTCCTGGACGGACTTGATCAGGAACTCGGGGGTCAGCCCGGCCGGGCCGCCGGCCTCCTCCTCCAGCTCCTCCAGGTCCAGGGTGACCGGGTAGAGCTGCTTGAGCGCGGTCCAGAGCTTGTCCAGGTCCCAGTCGTCCTCGAAGCCCTCGCCGGTGGCCGCGCGGACGTACGCCTCGACGGTGTCGTCCATGAAGTGGCCGACCTGCTCCTGGAGGTCCTCGCCCTCCAGCACCCGGCGGCGCTCGCCGTAGATGACCTCGCGCTGGCGGTTGAGCACCTCGTCGTACTTGAGGACGTTCTTGCGGATCTCGAAGTTCTGCTGCTCGACCTGGGTCTGCGCGGAGGCGATGGCGCGGGTGACCATCTTGGACTCGATCGGCACGTCCTCGGGGACGTTGGCCATCGAGAGCACGCGCTCGACCATGCCGGCCTTGAACAGGCGCATCAGGTCGTCGCCCAGCGACAGGTAGAAGCGGGACTCGCCCGGGTCGCCCTGACGGCCGGAGCGGCCGCGCAGCTGGTTGTCGATCCGGCGGGACTCGTGCCGCTCGGTGCCGAGGACGTAGAGGCCGCCGGCCTCCTTGACCTCGTCCTGCTCGGCCTTCACCGAGGCCTTGGCCTTCTCCAGCGCGGCCGGGAAGGCGGCCTCGTACTCCTCCGGGGTGTCCGTCGGGGTGAGCCCGCGCTGCGCCAGCTCGGCCGCCGCGAGGTGGTCGGAGTTGCCGCCCAGCATGATGTCGGTGCCGCGGCCGGCCATGTTGGTGGCGACGGTGACGGCGCCCTTGCGGCCGGCCTGCGCGACGATCTGCGCCTCGCGCTCGTGGTGCTTGGCGTTCAGCACCTCGTGCGGGATGCCGCGCTTGCGCAGCTCCTGCGACAGGTACTCGGACTTCTCGACCGACACGGTGCCGACCAGCACCGGCTGGCCCTTCTCGTGCTTCTCGGCGATGTCCTCGACCACGGCGGCGAACTTGGCCGGCTCCGACTTGTAGATCAGGTCGGGCTGGTCGATGCGCAGCGGCGTCTTGTTGGTCGGGATCGGCACCACGCCGAGCTTGTAGATCTGGTGGAACTCGGCGGCCTCGGTGGTGCCGGTACCGGTCATGCCCGCGAGCTTGTCGTACAGGCGGAAGAAGTTCTGCAGGGTGATGGTGGCCAGGGTCTGGTTCTCGTTCTGGACCTCCACCCCCTCCTTGGCCTCGATCGCCTGGTGCATGCCCTCGTTGTAGCGGCGGCCGGCCAGGATGCGGCCGGTGTGCTCGTCGACGATCATGACCTCGCCGTTCATCACGACGTAGTCCTTGTCCCGCTTGTACAGCTCCTTCGCCTTGATGGCGTTGTTCAGGAAGCCGACCAGCGGGGTGTTCACCGACTCGTAGAGGTTGTCGATGCCCAGGTAGTCCTCGACCCGGCTGACGCCCTCCTCCAGGATGCCGACCGTGCGCTTCTTCTCGTCGACCTCGTAGTCCCGGTCGATCTTCAGGCGCAGCACCAGCTTGGAGAAGTCGGCGTACCACTTGGTCGCCTGGTCCGCCGGGCCGGAGATGATCAGCGGGGTACGGGCCTCGTCGATCAGGATCGAGTCGACCTCGTCGACGACCGCGAAGTAGTGGCCGCGCTGGACGAGTTCGTCCTGCGACCAGGCCATGTTGTCGCGCAGGTAGTCGAAGCCGAACTCGTTGTTCGTGCCGTACGTGATGTCCATCCCGTACTGGCGCTTGCGCTCGGCGGGCGTCATGTTGGCCAGGATCACGCCGACTTCGAGGCCGAGGAAGCGGTGCACCCGGCCCATCCACTCCGAGTCGCGCTCGGCGAGGTAGTCGTTGACGGTGATCAGGTGGACGCCCTTGCCCGTCAGCGCGTTCAGGTACGCGGGCAGCGTGCCGACGAGGGTCTTGCCCTCACCGGTGCGCATCTCGGCGACGTACCCGTGGTGCAGCGCGGCGCCGCCCATGAGCTGGACGTCGTAGTGCCGCTGGCCGAGCACGCGCTTGGCGGCCTCACGGACGGTGGCGAACGCCTCGGGGAGGATGTCGTCCAGGGTCTCGCCGTCCGCGAGCCGCTGCTTGTACTCGTCGGTCAGTGCGCGCAGCTCGGCGTCGGTGAGGTTGACGAAGTCCTCTTCGATGGAGTTGACCTGGGCGGCAATCCGCTGCAGCTTGCGAAGGATCTTGCCCTCGCCGGCGCGCAGGATCTTGTCGAAGACGGACACGATGAGCGGGCTCCTTGCCTGTATTGGCACTGGACGACTGCACGGCGGGTCCACCCCACCGCACGGGCCATCGTATGCGAGGAGTCCAACCCCCCGGGAGGTGCGTCAGCACGGTATTCCCGTGTCACCCTGGCGAGCACATGGCCCGATAGCACCGTCCACCGGGACAAAACGGTCGGCGGGTCGTGGAGTTGGACGCCAAGGCGGGCGAATAATCGGATGCCCGCCTTCCTCCCCTGGCGGAATAATCCGTTCATGGACGAACTTCGCGCCGAACTTCCCGCCCTCACCACCGACCGACTGGTCCTGCGCCCCCCGCAGGAGTCGGACATCGACGCGGTCTACGCCGCCTGCCAGGATCCGGAGATCC
Source organism: Kitasatospora sp. NPDC058184 (assembly GCF_042883725.1). Classification (NCBI taxonomy): domain Bacteria; kingdom Bacillati; phylum Actinomycetota; class Actinomycetes; order Kitasatosporales; family Streptomycetaceae; genus Kitasatospora; species Kitasatospora sp. NPDC058184. The sequence continues at coordinate 16,989 of NZ_JBHVVE010000014.1, read as the reverse complement.
AGCGCTGGACGGTCGTCCCGTCGCCCTACCGCCGCGAGGACGCCGAGTTCTTCGTACGCGATCTCGCCATCGAGGGCCGGCGCACCGGGGCGAACCTGATCTGGTGCGTGTTCGAGCGCGAGTCCGGCGCCCTGGTCGGCTCCCAGGGGCTCGTCCTGCGCCCCCAGGACCCGGGCTGCGCCGAGATCGGCTGGTGGGCCGTGAAGGAGTTCCGCGGCCGCGGCTACACCACCGAGGCCGCGCGCGCCGTCTCCCGCTACGGCCTGCGCGAGCTGGGCCTGCGCCGCCTGGAGTGGCTGGCCTACGTCGGCAACGACGGCTCCCGCGCGGTCGCCGAGAAGGCCGGCTACCGCTTCGAGGGCACCCTGCGCTCGTACGCCGAGCAGCGCGGCGCCTTCCACGACTCCTGGATCGCCTCCCTGCTGCCCTCCGACCTGGCCTGAGCCCTCCGCCCCGACCCGGGCCCTCCGTCCCGACCCGGGCCCGCGCTGTCGGTGCCCCGGACTACGCTCCCCGGCATGACCGCCGCTGCCGCCCGCCCCGCCCCCGCCGCCGTCCTCAGCGCGGACGACGCCCGCCGGATCGCCCTGCGCGCCCAGGGCCTGCTGGGCGCGCCGGACCGCCGCGGCGGGGTGCGCGGGGTGCTGCGGCACCTGGGCGCCGTCCAGCTGGACACCATCTCGGTGCTCGCCCGCTCGCACGAGCTGGTGCCGTACGCCCGCCTCGGCGCGGTCGGCCGCCCGGCCGTCGAGGCGGCGTACTGGGGCGGCGGCACGAGCTTCGAGTACTGGTCGCACGCGGCCTGCCTCCTGCCGGTCGAGGAGTGGCCGCTGTTCGCCTTCCGGCGCCGCCGCTACCGCGACCGCGGCCACCTCTGGGGCCACCAGGTCCCGCCCGAGACCTACCGCGCCGTGCTGGACAAGCTGCGGGCCGAGGGGCCGTTGACCTCCACCGAGCTGGGCGGCGCCAAGAAGACCGCCGAGTGGTGGGACTGGTCCGACACCAAGATCGCGGTCGAGCGGGCGCTGGCCTTCGGCGACGTGGTCTGCACCGAGCGCCGGAGCTGGAAGCGGGTCTACGCACTGGCCGAACAGGCCATCCCCGACGCCCTGTTGGGGCAGGAGCGGTCGGACGGGGAGTGCGTGCGCACCCTGGTCGCCCAGGCCGGAGCCGCGCTCGGCGTGGCCACCCGGGCCGACCTGCTGGACTACCACCGGCTGCGCGCCGAGCAGTTGGACCCGGTGCTCGCCGACTGCGGGCTCGTCCCGGTCGAGGTGGCCGGCTGGGGCCCGGACGGCGCCCCGGCCCCGGCCTGGGCCGACCCGGCCGCCCTCGCCACCGCCCCGCGCGGGCGCCACCGCACCACACTGCTCTCGCCGTTCGACTCCCTGGTCTGGGACCGCGCCCGCACCGAGCGGATCTTCGGCATGACGCACCGGCTGGAGGCCTACACGCCCAAGCACAAGCGGGTGCACGGCTACTTCGCGATGCCGCTGCTGGCCGGCGGCCGGCTGGTCGGCCGGGTCGACCCGGCCCGCGAGGGGCGCACCCTGGTCGCCCGGCAGGTCTCCCTGGACGGTCCGGGGCGGGGCGCCCGGCACGTCGAGACGCTGGCGACGGCGCTGCGCGAGGCGGCCGACTGGGTCGGCTGCGACGCGGTGCGGGTCGGGACGCTGCACGACGAGCGGCTGCGCCCGACCCTGGAGAAGCTACTGGCGGACCGCTAAGTCCCGCCAGGCTCACCCTATTTCGAGGATCTTCTCCCGCATCGCGTACACCACCGCCTCCATCCGCGAGTGCAGCTGGAGCTTCTCCAGGATGTTGCGCACGTGGTTCTTCACGGTGTTCTCGCTGATGAACAGCTCCTTGGCGATCTCCCGGTTGTTCATCCCGGTCGCCACCAGCTTGAGCACCTCCAGCTCCCGGTCGGTGAGCCGGGGCGCGGGCACCAGGTCCCGGTCGTCGGAGCGGCGCTGAATCATCGACTTGAACTCGGTGAGCAGCTTGGACGCCATCGAGGGGCTGATCTGCGACTGCCCGTCGGCGACCGCGCGGATCGCGGTGGCGACCTCGTCGGTGGAGATCTCCTTGAGCAGGTAGCCGGTGGCCCCCGCCTTGATCGCCTCGTAGAGGTCGGCCTCCTCGTCGCTTATCGTCAGCATGATGATCTTGGTGCTCGGTGCCACGTCCTTGATCGCCGTGCAGGCCTCGATCCCGCTGCGGCGCGGCATCCGGACGTCCATGAGGATGATGTCGGGCAGCAGGTCGGCGGCCTTCAGCACGGCCTCGGCGCCGTCCCCCGCCTCGCCGACGACCTTGATGTCCGGCTCCTCCGCGAGGACGATCTCCAGCCCCCGACGGAACAGCGCGTGGTCGTCCACCACCAACACGCGGATCGGTTCACCCCGGTGCGGCTCGTACGCGGGCTCATCCTCCGCCCCCAACGGCAGCCCTGGCCCGACCCCGGGCCCCAGCCCGAAGTGATCCCCCATCCGCTCCTCCCCCTTCGCGGGTCGTCGTGCGCCAATCATTCCACGCCCCGGCGCCGCCCCGGTCACGCTCCGATGCCGATTCCCCCGCAACGGGTGACCCGTCCGTCCGGGGCGCGAGACCGCCCTCGACGCACCGCCGTTGGAACCGCACCGCACCCTCGACGCACCGCTGTTCGAACCGTGCCGCCGTTCGAACCCAACCGCCCCCGAACGCCGGTGACCCCGGCGGCCACGGCCGCCGGGGTCACCCCTCCATCGCTGTTCGGACGGTCAGTCCTCGTCGTCGGCCCCGCCGATCGCGCCGCCCGCCCCGCCACCCGGGCCGGCCGCGAGGTCGGTCTGCAGGTGGATGACGCCGTAGTGGTAACCGTGCCGGCGGTAGACCACGCTCGGCAGGCCACTGTCCTTCTCCACGAAGAGGTAGAAGTCGTGGCCGACCAGCTCCATCTCGTAGAGCGCCTGGTCCAGCGCCATGGGGGCGGCCGGGTGCGTCTTCTCCCGGACCACCAGCGGGCCTTCGCCCTCCACTTCCAGGGATCCCATCATGGTCTTGCGGACGGCGCCGTTCGTCTCGCCCTCCGGCGCCGTCGTCTCCGGCAGCGCGGCCAGGGCCGCGGTCGCCTCGGCGACGCTGATCGGGGTGCGGCCGTTCGCGCCGCCCTTGTGCACCCGACGCCGGTCCGCGGACTTGCGCAGCTGCGCGTCGAGCTTCGCGGAAGCCAGGTCGAGCGCCGCGTACGGGTCACCGGCGGCGGCTTCCGCCCGGATCACGGGGCCGCGGCTGCGGAGAGTGATCTCCACCCGGTCGGAGCGGTCGGCCTGCCGCGGGTTGTGTTCCTTGGACACCTCGACGTCGAGGCTGATGGCCTTGGCGTCGAACTTCTGGACCTTCTCCAGCTTCTCGGCCACGTGCTCGCGGAACCTCTTGGGCACCTCGGTCTTGCGGCCCTTGACGACGATGTCCACGCAGAACTCCGATCCCTCGTGCTGACGCCGATCCGGGTGCTACCGGACCGGACTGAGACCCAGCTGGACCAGCCCATCCACTGCCGGCCCCCCGTCCCCGCCGCCAGCGGCGGAAACGACTGGCCCTCACCTCACTTCCTCCCCACCAGGGACGTTTGAAACCCCCTGGGCCTTATCGAACACCTCACACGGGTTTTTCGCCTCCCCAGGCGATAAGGAGGGTATGACCCGATACTGCGGTCGGGCGGTCAAGCTGGTCCACCCTGTCTACCCTCTCGCGGGTGAAGTAAGGGTAAATACCTGGACAACGCCCCCCGTACGGCCGATTCTGTGCTGACTCTCCGTGCCTGCCGCCGCCAGGAGCAGCCGTGCCGCCGTTCCCCTCCCCCGCTCCTCCGCCGTCCGCCCAGGGGCCGTTCGGCCACGCACTGGCCGGGCTGCTGGACGTCCTGCTGCCCGCCGACTGCGCGGGCTGCGGCAGCGAGCGCACCCAGCTCTGCCCGGCCTGCCGGCACGCCCTGGCCACCGCACGGCCCGCCCCCACCCCGCTGCCCTGGACGCACGCCGCCGCGCCGTACACCGGTCCGGTCCGGCAGCTGCTGCTCGCCCACAAGGAGCGGGGCGCGCTGCGGCTGGCCGCGCCGCTCGGCGAGGCCCTCGGCCGGGCCGTGCGCTCCGCCCTGGGGGCGCGCGCCGGGGCCGCACCTCTGCTGCTGGTCCCGATGCCCTCGGCGCGCTCGGCCGTCCGCGCCCGCGGGCACGATCCGACGCTGCGGCTGGCCGGGGCGGCCGCCCGCTCGCTGCGCCGGGCCGGCCTGGACGTCCGGGCCGAACCGCTGCTGCGGCACGCCCGGCCGGTCGCCGACCAGGCCGGGCTGAACGCGGCCGAACGGCGCCGCAACCTGCACGGCGCGCTCACCGTGCTGCCGCGCGCCCGGACCGGGCGCGCGGGCCTGGCGGGACCGGGGAGCCTGGCGGGACCGGGGAGCCTGGCGGGACCGGGGAGCTTGGCGGGCCGTCACCCGGTGCTGGTGGACGACCTGGTGACCACCGGGGCCAGCCTCGCCGAGGCCGCCCGGGCGCTGGCCGACGCCGGCCTCCCGGTCCGGGCGGGCGCCACCGTCGCGGCCACGGTGCGCCCGTCCGACTGACCGTCACCGCGGCCGCCGACACCCCGCCGGGCCGGGCCGGAGGCCCCGGAGAGGCTCGGACGCGGCGTCAGCCCGCGTAGAAGAAGGACCGCGGCTTGTCGATCAGCGAGGTCTCCCGCCACTGGTTGTTGACCAGGCGGAAGGCCTTGATCTCGCTCGGCTTGCCGTCCGTCTGCTTGACCTCGCCCATCGCGAGCACCGGCGGCGTCTGGGTCAGGCTGTCCCCGCGGGACTCCGAGGCCGAGACGGTCAGCATGCTCTCGGCGCTCTGCAGCTGGGTCTCGGTGCTCTGCGAGCCGTCCGTGCTGATGAAGTACAGCTGCTGGGTCCGGTCGGCCTCCTTGCCGAGCACGAGCAGCTGGTCGGTCTCCGCCCAGGACACCGAGGCGACGTCGGTGAGCGTGGGAGCGGCCCGGTGCAGCGCGGTGATCTTCACGGTCGGCGCCTGCGGGGTGCCGTCGTGCACGACCAGTCCGAACCACAGCGAGCGGACGGCCGAGCCCGGGGTCCTGGCCACCACGGCGACCCGGACGCCGTCCGAGGAGATCTTCAGCGCCTGCACGGTCTGGCCGGTCAGCCCCTCGACCGGCACGGTGTACGACTTGGCGCCGCGCACCATCACCACCCGCGGGGCCTGCTTGTTGCGGTCCACCACCCAGAGGTCGCCGCGGCCGTCCCAGGTGGGCGAGGCGAAGCCGTCCTCCTTGTCGCCGCCCTTGGCCGGCGAGGTGAGCACCGGCTCGCCCATGGCCACCGCGCTGTCCGACAGCGGCACCGACCAGACCTGGTGGCCGTCCTCGCTGATCGCGGCGGCCTGGGAGCCGGTGCGGCTGACCGCGAAGGCGCCGAGCGGCGGCTTGGTGTTCGACTGCGGCTTGCCGAGGACCCCGCGGACCGGATCGCCGGGGCGCACCTCGTCGGTCGCCACCAGGGCTCCGTCGGCACGCTGGTAGTACTGCGTCGCCGTCGTCGACCCGGCCAGGGCACCGGGGCCGGTGGACGGCGAGTCACCGCGGGCGGCCGTGCAGGAGCCGTGCGGCCCCTTCAGCTCCAGCCGCGTGATCTGGCCCTTGCCCTGGTCGGCGACGGTGTAGAAGAGCTGGGTCGCCATCCGCCGGCAGGCCATCGGCTCGCCGGTGTCCGCCTTGCCGAGCTGCACGTGGGCGACCCGGTTGTCGTCGATGCTCACCTTGTCGACCGTGGTGCCGGCCGGGAACGCCGTGCGGACCACCGGCGAGAGCCAGACGGAGGGGCCGTCGACGAGCGCCCGGACGGCCGAGGTGAGCGGGTCTATCCGGCGCCGCAGGTAGACCGGGTCGGCGAGCAGCACCTCCTGGCCGGTGCTCCCGGACACCACCGAGGACGGGTCGGGCGCGGTGTAGAAGAACCGCTCGACCTGCCGGAAGCTGTTCCGGAAGTTGGTCTCGTTCATGATCACGCCGGGCGCCAGCCTGTCGATCCGCCACTCGCCGTCCTTCTGCCGGACGAAGGTGAAGTCGGACGAGTCGTTGTTCTGCCCGGCGACCCGCGCGTACGAGTGCCGCTCGTCGACGCCGGCCACCAGCTGCCCGCTCACCTGCAACGACGCCGTGGTGTCCGCGTCGGTGACGTCCTGGCCGACCGGGATGCCGGTGGCGGAGAGCACCTTCGTCCCGGCGTCCGGGTTCCAGGTGGCGGCGGCGCTCTCGGTGAGGTACTTGCGCGCCGTGTCGTACCCCTCGTCGGCGGTCACCGCGTCCAGGAACCCGTTCAGCAGCTCGCGCGGCTTGGCGCCCCGGGCGGGCGCCACCGGGAAGACCCGGGCCTGCAGGTCCTTGTCGGCCGAGCCCTGGGAGAGCTCCACCCTGGTGATGCCGCCGGAATCCGGCATGGCCGCGCAGCCGCTCGCCACCAGGGCGCCGAGCAGCCCGCCGACCACCGCGAGGAGCCGCGGCTCAGTCCTGTTGCTCGTCCTTCGCACGCTGCGACCCCTCCGCGTCCGTCGTCCCACCCGTCGCGTCCGGCTCCGCCGTCCGCTGTGCCACCGACGGCCGTCCCGGCGTCGGGTCCACCATCACCTGGGCGCCGGTGGCCCCGTACCCGGCGGCCGTCCACACGCCCGAGGGGTCCGCGCGCGGACCCTCCGGCAGCTTGCGCCGGCCCAGCCCGGGGCCGATGTTCAGCACCCCGCCGAGACCGCTGCCGAGGCCGCCGCTCACCGTCTCCGGCGTCTCCGCCTGCTCCTCGACGGCGGCCGTCGCCGTCGAGCCGGCCGGGCTGATCGCCCGCCGGTACGGCGTGCCCTGCGCGCCCAGGCCCCGGTTGTTGCGGGAGTCCTCCGGCTCCAGCCGGAACGGCGCCCGGCTGATCTCGCCGCCGCGGGTGCGCGGCAGGGTGAGCCGGAAGTGCGAGCCGCCGCCGGGCTCGCCCCAGGCCTGGAGCCAGCCGCCGTGCAGGTGGGCGTCCTCGACCGCGATGGACAGGCCGAGGCCGGTGCCGCCGGTGGTCCGCACCCGGGACGGGTCGGCCCGCCAGAAGCGGTGGAACACCCGGGACGCCTCGCCCGGCTTGAGGCCGATGCCGTAGTCGCGCACGCCGACCGCGACCGCGCCGTCCGCCGAGCCCAGCCGGACCACCACGTCGCGGCCCTCGCCGTGCTCCAGCGCGTTGACCACCAGGTTGCGCAGGATGCGCTCGATCCGGCGGGAGTCCACCTCGGCCAGCACCGGCTCGCCGTCGCCGCGGATCACCACGGCGCTGCCCTTGGCCTCGGCGAGCGGTTCGGCGGCCTCCACCACCCGGGCGACGATCTCGCGCAGGTCGACCGGCTCGGCGTCCAGGATCGCGGCGCCGGCGTCGAAGCGGCTGATCTCCAGCAGGTCGGCGAGCAGCGACTCGAAGCGGTCCAGCTGGCCCTGCAGCAGCTCCGCCGAGCGGGCCGCCATCGGGTCCAGGTCCTCGCGGCTGTCGTAGATGAGGTCGGCGGCCATCCGGACCGTGGTCAGCGGGGTGCGCAGCTCGTGCGAGACGTCCGAGACGAACCGCCGCTGCACCCGGGACAGCTCCTCCAGCTGGCGGATCTGCGCCTGGAGGGCGTTGGCCATCCGGTTGAAGGACTCCCCGAGCCGGGCGATGTCGTCCGTCCCGGTGACCTTCATCCGCTCTTCCAGGTGCCCGTCGGCGAGCCGCTCGGAGATCCCGGCGGCCATCCGGACCGGGGTGACCACCTGGCGCACCACGACCCAGGCGATGCCGCCCATGAGGATCACCACGAACACCCCGGCGGTCGCCAGGGTGCCGGTGACCAGGTTGAGGGTGTCGGTCTCCTGGCCGAAGGAGAAGACGTAGAACAGCTGGTACGAGGTCTCCGCCGGGCCGCGGAACTGCATGCCGAGGGCCAGCCCGGGCTCGGACGTGACGCTGCTCCCGGGCGAGCGCTGGATCCGGGTCGGCTGGTCGAACATCTGGCCGGGCTCGGCGGCCAGCTTGGCCCGCAGGGTGTCCGGGATGCTGATCGGCTGGATGTCGCCCGAGTAGCGCGGCGCGAAGCCGCCCCCGTCGGGGACGACGGCGCCGGTGCCGGGGGACATCGCGATCACCGAGTAGACCGTCTGCCCGCTCCCGGCCAGGTCGTTGACCTGCCGCAGCAGCCAGGTGCCGATCTCGTCGACGGTCGGGTCGGCGGTGCCCCGCAGCTTCTGGTCCCGGGCCTCGTCGATCTTCTTCTGCTCGACCTGGAAGCCGATCCGGGCCTGCGCGCGGGCGGCGTCCGTCTTGGTTCCGAGCAGGCCGGTGCGCACCTGCGCCACCACGACCACGCCCAGCACCAGGACGACCGCGATGGACGCCAGCAGCGACACCGCGACCACGCGCAGCTGGATCGACCGGCGGTACAGCGCGGCCACCCGGTGCGTGGGACGGCGCAGCTGACGCTTCACCAGCGCGAACACGCCGGAAGGGCCGCGTCGGCGACGGGTGGTCGAACTCAGCACGTCGCCGCGCACGGCCCCCGCCCCGTCGGTCGCGGAACCCGACGGGGTGTCGTCTGCCCGCTCCGTCACGTCAGCTGGGTCCCGCCTTGTAACCGACGCCGCGGACGGTCACCACGATCTCGGGGCGCTCCGGGTCCTTCTCGATCTTGGAACGCAGGCGCTGCACATGGACGTTGACCAGACGGGTGTCCGCCGCGTGGCGGTAGCCCCAGACCTGCTCCAGCAGCACCTCGCGGGTGAACACCTGCCAGGGCTTGCGGGCCAGCGCGACCAGCAGGTCGAACTCCAGCGGGGTCAGCGGGATGCCCCGGCCGTCCCGCTTCACGGAGTGGCCGGCCACGTCGATCACCAGGTCGCCGATGGTCAGCTGCTCGGGCGTCGGCTCCTCGGCGCGGCGCAGCCGGGCGCGAACCCGGGCCACCAGCTCCTTGGGCTTGAACGGCTTGGTGACGTAGTCGTCGGCCCCCGACTCCAGGCCCACCACCACGTCGACCGTGTCGGTCTTCGCGGTCAGCATCACGATCGGGATGCCGGACTCGGCCCGGATCTGCCGGCACACGTCGATGCCGTCCCGGCCGGGCAGCATCAGGTCGAGCAGGACCAGGTCCGGCTTGGTCTCCCGGAAGGCGGCTAGCGCCCTGTCCCCATCCGCGACGAAAAACGGCTCAAAACCCTCACCCCGCAGCACGATACCGAGCATCTCGGCCAGTGCGGAGTCGTCATCAACGACGAGGACGCGTCCCTTCATGCGTCCATCTTCTCATTACCGGATTGTGACCTGCCGCACAGCAGTGCCAATGCTCCAGAACGGCCAACTCCCCCACCGGTGCATTCCGGCCATACCGGGCGAATGCTCCCCCGGAAACGCCTCCGGACCCCCCGCGAACCCGCGCCGGACCACCGCCCGACCCGCCGCGGAGGACCGTTGCCGATCAGCAACCGGATCGCCATGGGGCCGGTTTCCGGCCCCATGGCACGATGGGCGCTGCGCGCGGGCGGAAGATCCGTTCGCAGTCGCGCCCGTGACGCCCTCCGAGGAGCAGTGATGACCGACACCCCGGGCTGGGCCTCGCCCAGCTCGTCCGAGCCGCCCCGCGACGACGCCCGGCCCCCGGCCGACGCGCCCGCCGCCGTGCCCGGGCCGTCGGCACCACCACAGGCCGCCCCCGGCTGGACCGGCCCGGCCGGCGCCCCCGGGAACGGACAGCACTGGGGACAGCAGTGGGGCCAGCAGCCTCCCGGCGGCCACCGCCCGTACGGCTGGGGCGCCCCGGCGAGCCCCAAGCCGGGCGTCATCCCGCTGCGCCCGCTGAGCTTCGGCGAACTGCTCGACGGTGCCGTCACCACCGTCCGCCGGCACTGGCGCACCGTGCTCGCGCTCTCGCTCGGCCTCGCCGTGGTCGCCCAGGCCGGCAGCCTCCTGGTCAACCTGCTGGTCAAGGGCAAGACCGGCGAGGCCACCCAGACCCTGCGGATGCTGGCCGGACTGCCGCTCGAACTGCTGCTCAACGTGTTCGCCACCGCGCTGCTCACCATCGTGGTCAGCCGCGCCGTCCTCGGCCGGTCGGCGACCGCCGGGGAGGCCTGGCGCGACGCCCGCCCCCGGCTGCTGCAGCTGCTCGGGCTGACCCTGCTCACCGTCCTGCTCGGCCCCGGCGTGGTCCTGCTCGGCTTCACCCCGCTGATCGGCTACACCCTCGCCGGCCAGGGCTCCGTCGCCATCGCCGGCCTGCTCACCCTGGTCGGCCTGCTGACCGTGCCGGTCGCCGTCTGGCTGTGGATGCGCTTCAGCCTCGCCGCGCCCGCCCTGATGCTGGAGAAGCAGGGCGTGCTGACGGCGCTGTCGCGCTCGCGGCGGCTGGTCCGCGGCGCCTGGTGGCGGGTCTTCGGCATCAACCTGCTGGGCCACGTGCTGGCGCTCGTCGTCGCGATGGTCGTGGTCGTCCCGTTCCAGTTCCTCGGCCTGCTGCTCGGCTTCGAGAGCCTCGACGCCCAGGGCCTGCCCGACACCGCCGACCAGGGCGTGGCCATGCTGCTCCTGCTGGCGGTCGCCGGGATCATCGCCGGCACCTTCACCACCCCCTTCATCGCCGCCGTCGGCGTGCTGGTCTACATCGACCAGCGGATCCGCCGCGAGGCCCTGGACATCGAACTCGCCCGCGCGGCCGGCCTGCCCGAGCAGAGCGGCACCGGCTGGGGCGCGCAGGGCGACCCGGCACCGGCGAGGCGCTGAACCGGATGCCTAACTGGGGGGACAGGCTCCTCGCCGCGGGCGGCGCACCCGTCACCGTGCCGCGTGACCCGGCGCGCGAGGCCGCCCGCGACGAGCTGCTCGACGCGGAGTACCACAAGCACGACCCGTCCGTACTGCAACGCGTCACGGACTGGATCTACGACCACATCGCCAAGGCGCTCGACAGCATCTCCGGCGACGGCACCACCGGCACCACCGGGCTGGTCCTCTTCCTGATCGTCGCGGTGCTGGTCGGCGGCGCGGTCTGGTGGCGCCTCGGCGCACCCCGCCGCGCCGCCCGCACCGTCCAGGACGTGTACGGCGCCGAGGGCCCGCGCAGCGCCGACCAGTACCGGACGGACGCCGCCGGGCACGCCGCCGCCGGACGCTGGACCGAAGCCGTCCGCGAACAGATGCGCGCCCTGGTGCGCGGCCTGGAGGAGCGCACCCTGCTCGACAACCGCCCCGGCCGCACCGCCGACGAGGCCGCCGCCGAGGCCGGCCGGGCGCTGCCCGAGCACGCCGCCGCACTGGCCGCGGCCGCCCGGACCTTCGACGACATCGCGTACGGCGAGCGCACCGCCGACCAGAGCGCGTACCGGCTGCTGCACGAGCTCGACCGGACGCTGGAGCGCACCCGCCCGGTCCTCGCGCCCCCCGCACCGGCTCCGGCTCCGTCCTCGGGAGGAGCGGCATGACCAGTACCGTCCCCGCCCCCGCACCCGCGGCACCGCCCGGCGCCGAACCGCCCGCCGCCGCCGCCGCCGCGACCAGCCTCGCCCCGACCACCCGCGGCCTGTGGCGCCGCGCCCGCTGGTACCTGGCCGTCCTCGCCGCCCTGCTGATCGGCGCCGCCGCCGTGTCCGCCCTCGGCCAGGACCGCCGCTACCCGCCGCTGGACCCGCGCTCGTACGACCGCGACGGCGCCCACGCCGTCGTCGCCCTGCTCGAACGCCAGGGCCTCAAGGCCGAGTTCACCACCGACCCGGCCACCGCCGCGGCCGGCCCGGACACCCTCGTCCTGCCCGAACCCGACCTGCTCGACCCCGCCCAGCTGCGCGCCGTCGCCGCCGCCCGGCACCGGCGCCTGGTGCTGGTCGCCCCCGGCCCGGCCGCGCTCACCGCGCTCGCCCCCGGCATCCGGCTGTCCGACGACGCCGGCGGGCTCCCGTACGCCTCCGTCCGCTCCACTCCCCCGGAGTGCGCCCTCACCGAGGCCGTCCGGGCCGGCAGCGCCCAGCAGGGCGGCATGCTCTACACCAGCGGCAGCCGCGGCACCGGCTGCTACCCGCGCGCCCACGGCTACCCGCTGGTCGTCCTCCCGGCCGGCGACGGCGACCGCGACGTCGTCGTGCTCGGCAGCGGCACCTTCCTGCACAACGGCGAACTCGCCAAGGACGGCGACGCCGCCCTCGCCCTCGGCCTGCTCGGCTCGCAGCCCCGCCTCACCTGGCACCTGCCCGACTACTCCGCCCCGCTCCCCGAGGGCGCCCGCACCAAGAGCTTCGGCGACTTCCTGCCGAGCGGCTGGCACTGGGCCGGCTACCAGCTCGCCGTCGCCGCCGTGCTCGCCGCCCTCTGGCGCGGCCGCCGGCTCGGCCCGGTGGTCAGCGAGAACCTGCCCGTGGTGGTCCGCGCCGCCGAGACCACCGAGGGCCGCGCCCGCCTCTACCGGCGCGCCAAGGCCCGCGGCCGCGCTGCCGAGGCCCTGCGCGGCGCCACCGCGCACCGCCTCGCCCCCGCCCTGGGCGTCCCGCTCCAGGCCGGCGCACCCGACCCCGACGCGCTCTGCGTCGCCCTGGCCGACCGGCTGTCCGAACGGCCCGCCGGGGACGTCCGGGCCCTGCTGTACGGCCCGCCCCCGACCGACGACGCCGCACTGCTGCGGCTCGCCGACGACCTCGACGCCCTCGAAAGGCAGGTACGGAACCCGTGACCGACCAGGCAACCGCCCAGCTCCGCCCCGTCCCCGGCACGGCGCCCGCCACCCCCGCCACCGACCCGCGCGCCGCGCTGACCGCCCTGCGCGCCGAGATCGGCAAGGCCGTGGTCGGCCAGGACGCGGCCGTCACCGGCCTGGTCGTCGCCCTGCTCTGCGGCGGCCACGTGCTGCTGGAGGGCGTCCCCGGCGTCGCCAAGACCCTGCTGGTGCGCACCCTGTCCACCGCGCTCAGCCTGGGCACCAAGCGCATCCAGTTCACCCCCGACCTGATGCCCGGCGACGTCACCGGCTCGCTCGTCTACGACGCCCGCACCGCCGAGTTCTCCTTCCAGCCCGGCCCGGTCTTCACCAACCTGCTGCTCGCCGACGAGATCAACCGCACCCCGCCGAAGACCCAGGCCGCCCTGCTGGAGGCCATGGAGGAGCACCAGGTCACGGTGGACGGCGAGGCGCGCCCGCTGCCCGTCCCGTTCCTGGTCGCCGCGACCCAGAACCCGGTCGAGTACGAGGGCACCTACCCGCTGCCCGAGGCCCAGCTGGACCGCTTCCTGCTCAAGCTGGTCCTGCCGCTGCCCGACCGCGACCAGGAGTTCCAGGTGCTCTCCCGGCACGCCGCCGGCTTCGACCCGCGCGACCTCGGCGCGGCCGGCGTCCGCCCGGTCGCCGGCCCCGAGCACGTCGCCGCCGCCCGCGAGCAGATCGCCAAGCTGACTGTCTCCCCCGAGGTCCTCGCCTACATCGTCGACCTCTGCCGGGCCACCCGGCAGTCCCCGTCGCTGTCCATCGGCGTCTCCCCGCGCGGCGCCACCGCCCTGCTCGCCGCCTCCCGCGCCTGGGCCTGGCTGGCCGGCCGCGACTACGTCACCCCGGACGACGCCAAGGCGCTCGCCCTGCCCACCCTGCGGCACCGGGTCGCGCTGCGCGCCGAGGCCGAGATGGAGGGCGTCACCGCCGACTCCGTCATCCAGGCCGTCCTCACCCAGACGCCCGCACCCCGCTGACCCCACCCCGCCGTACCGCCCCCGTTCCGGCCGCCGGCCCACGGGTTCCGACGCACGGGCTTCCGAAGGAGCGCACCGCATGGCCCTCACCGGGCGAACCGCCCTGCTCGCCGCACTCGGCGCGCTCGTCGTGGGCCTGCTGCTGCCGTCCTGGACCGGGATCGGCCTGGTCACCGGTGCGGTGCTGGTCGCCGTCGCGGTCGACCTGGTGCTCGCCGCCCCGGTCCGCGGCCTGCGGTTCGGGCGGGCCGGCGACACCACCGTCCGGCTCGGCGAGCCCGCCACCGTCGAACTGACCGTCACCAACCCGTCCGGCCGGCCGCTCCGCGGCCTGGTCCGCGACGCCTGGGCCCCCTCCGCCTGGCGCCCCGGCACCGCCGAGGCCGCCTCCCGGCACACCCTGGCCCTCCCCGGCGGCGAACGGCGCCGGATCACCACCGTGCTCACCCCCACCCGCCGCGGCGACCATCACGCCCACCGGGTGACGGTCCGCTCGCTCGGCCCGCTCGGCCTGGCCGCCCGCCAGGGCTCGCACCTCGTCCCCTGGACGGTCCGCGCGCTGCCCCCGTTCGCCAGCCGCAAGCACCTGCCCTCCCGGCTCGCCCGGCTGCGCGAACTCGACGGCCGCACCTCCGTCCTGACCCGCGGCCAGGGCACCGAGTTCGACTCCCTGCGCGAGTACCTGCCCGGCGACGACGTCCGCTCCATCGACTGGCGCGCCAGCGCCCGCCGCAACACCGTCGCCGTCCGCACCTGGCGCCCCGAACGCGACCGGCACATCCTCGTCGTCCTCGACACCGGCCGCACCTCGGCCGGCCGGGTCGGCGACGCGCCCCGCCTGGACGCCGCCCTCGACGCCGCACTGCTGCTCACCGCCCTCGCCACCCGGGCCGGCGACCGGGTCGACCTGCTCGCCCACGACTCCCGCAAGCGCGTCGCGGTGGCCGGCAGCTCGGCCCACGAGGTGCTGCCCGCCTTCACCAACGCGATGGCCGGGCTGGAACCCGCGCTGCACGAGACCGACATGCGCTCACTGGTCGCCACCGCGCTCAAGATGGCGCCGCAGCGCTCGCTGATCGTGCTGCTCACCGGCCTCGACGCGGCCCCGGTCGAGGACGGCCTGCGTCCGCTGCTGCCGATGCTCACCAAGCGCCACGAGGTCGTCCTCGCCTCGGTCGCCGACCCGCAGCTGGACGCCCTCGCCGCCGGGCGGGGCACCCTGGAGGCCGTCTACGGCGCGGCCGCCGCCGAACAGACCCGGGCCGACCGCCGGGCCACCGCCGAGCACCTCACCCGCCACGGCGTCACCGTCCTGGACGCCCCGCCGACCCGGATCGCCCCGGCCCTCGCCGACACCTACCTGGCGCTGAAGGCCGCCGGCCGGCTCTGAGCTCCGCTCCCCCGGCCGGACTCAGTCCGTCCGACGATCCTTCAGAAGCGTGTTGAGCCGGGCCGCCTGACGGGTCAGATGGTCGCGCTCGGCAAGGTCGGGCGCCCGGTGCGCCGCCTCCGCGTACAACCGGGCCGCCGCCACCAGGTCCCCGTCGCGCTCGTGGAGGTACGCCGCCACCGCCGCGTACCTGGGCAGCGCGTCGTCCAGCTCCGCGAGCGCCGCCAGCCCCGCGCGCGGACCGTCGGCCTCGCCGACCGCCACCGCGCGGTTGAGCCGCACCACCGGGCTCGCGGTCAACCGGACGAGCTCGTCGTACCACTCGACGATCTGCACCCAGTCCGTCTCCCCGGCGGTGGGCGCGTCGGCGTGCAGCGCCGCGATGGCCGCCTGGGCCTGGAACTCGCCCAGCCGGTCCCGGGCCAGGGCCCCCTGGAGGATCCCGATGCCCTCGGCGATCAGCCCGGTGTCCCACCGGCCGCGGTCCTGCTCGGCCAGCGGCACCAGCGCGCCGTCGGGCGCGGTCCTGCCCGCCCGCCGGGCGTGGTGCAGCAGCATCAGGGCCAGCAGTCCGGCCACCTCGGGGTGGTCGATCACCGCGGCGAGCTGCCGGGTGAGCCGGATCGCCTCGGCCGCGAGGTCGAGATCGCCGGAGTAGCCCTCGTTGAAGACCAGGTAGAGGACCCGGAGCACGGTCGCGACGTCCCCCGGCTGATCGAACCTGACGGCCGAGACGGTGCGCTTGGCCCGGCTGATCCGCTGCGCCATGGTCGCCTCGGGCACCAGGTAGGCCCGGGCGATCTGGCGGGTGGTCAGCCCGCCCACCGCCCGCAGGGTCAGCGCCACCGCCGACGAGGGCGTCAACGACGGGTGGGCGCACAGGAAGTAGAGCTGCAGCGTGTCGTCCACGGCGGCCGCGGGCCCCGGCTCCGGCTCCTGGTCGACCAGGTCCTCCCGGCGCCGGCGGGCGGCCTCCGACCGGGTCGCGTCCAGGAACTTGCGCCAGGCCACGGTGACCAGCCAGCCCTTGGGATCGCGCGGCCGCTCGGCCGGCCAGAGCCGGACCGCCTCGACCAGCGCCTCCTGCACCGCGTCCTCGGCCGCCGCGAAGTCAGCTCCGCGGCGGACGAGGACACCGATGACACTCGGCGTGAGACTCCTCAGCAGGGCCTCGTCCATCGGGGACGTCACTCGGTGATGGTCGCCGGCATCGCCAGGAACGGACGCAGCTCCAGCCACTCGTGGATCGGCTCGCCCCCGGCCCCGGGAGCGGCCGACAGCTCCCCGGCCAACTCGACGGCCCGCTCGTAGCTGTCGACGTCGATCACCATCCAGCCGGCGATCAGGTCCTTGGTCTCGGCGAACGGACCGTCGGTGACCGGCGGACGCCCCTCGCCGTCGTACCGGACCCACGTCCCCTCGGGCGCGAGCGCCTGGCCGTCGACGAACTCGCCGGTCTTCTCCAGCCGGTCCGCGAACTCCTGCATGTACCGGATGTGCGCCGTGACCTCCTCCGGCGTCCACTGGTCCATCGGCACGCAGTTGACCGCGCTCGGGGCGCCCCGGTAGTGCTTCAGCAACAGGTACTTGGCCATCGTCTTCTCCTCGGATCCTCGGAGCTGGTGCGACCCATTGTGGCCGCGTCCACTCCGGGGACGGTGCCGGGCACGGGTTCTCGACACGGCCGGCCAAGATTCTTTCCGGCCCGCCCCGCAGCCGGCCCGGAAACGCGAAGAGGCTCTGAAAACGCGAAGAACCCCCATCCGGGACCCGGATGGGGGTTCTTCTGAAGAATTGTTCGGCGGCGTCCTACTCTCCCACAGGGTCCCCCCTGCAGTACCAT